>NZ_JBEYXB010000011.1:0-315038 GCF_040644935.1 Streptomyces sp. NPDC046915
GCCGCCCGCGCGCTGGAGGAGTTCCAGGTCGAGGGCATGGCCACCGCCATCCCCTTCCACCGCGCGGTGGTCACCGACCCGGCCTTCGCCCCCGAGCTGACCGGCTCCGGCGAGCCCTTCCAGGTCCACACCCGCTGGATCGAGACCGAGTTCGTCAACGAGATCAAGCCCTTCACCGCTCCGGCCGACGCCGAGGCGGAGGAGGAGACCGGCCGCGAGACGGTCGTCGTCGAGGTGGGCGGCAAGCGGCTGGAGGTCTCCCTGCCGTCGTCGCTGGGCATGTCGCTGGCCCGCACCGGCCTGGCCGCGGGTGCCAAGCCCAAGCGCCGCGCGGCGAAGAAGTCCGGCCCGGTCGCCTCCGGCGACACCCTCGCCTCCCCGATGCAGGGCACGATCGTGAAGGTCGCCGTCGAGGAGGGCCAGGAGGTCAACGAGGGCGACCTGATCGTCGTACTCGAAGCCATGAAGATGGAGCAGCCCCTCAACGCCCACAAGGCCGGCACCATCAAGGGCCTCAGCGCGGAGATCGGCGCGTCCATCAGCTCCGGCGCGGCCATCTGCGAGATCAAGGACTGATCTGCCGGCAGGTGTACGGGACACAAGGCGCCCGGCGGACGAACAGCTCGTCCGCCGGGCGCCTCGCCGTTTCCGGCCCGATGGCATCCTGGAGGCGAGTCGGGGCGCGAGAGAGGACAGGTGGAGGGCAGGTGGAGGCCATGGGGGGCACGACCGCCGAGGAGACCGCACGGGACGGGGACACGGCGGCGGCGCCCGTCGTCCCGCGGGCCATGCGGGCGGACGCCCGGCGGAACCACGAGCGGCTGCTCGCCGAGGCCCGCGCCGCGTTCGCCGCGCACGGCACCGACGCCTCCCTGGAGGACGTGGCCCGTCGCGCGGGCGTCGGCATCGGCACGCTGTACCGGCACTTCCCGAACCGGAACGCACTGATGAGCGCGGTCTTCGAGGACGCGGTGAGCGAACTCCTCACCCGCGCCCGCGAGCTCCTCGACTCCCCCGAGCCCTGCTCCGCGCTGGTGACATGGCTGCGCGAGATGGTCACGCACGCCGGTGAGTACCGCGGCCTGGCGCGGGCGCTGATGTCGGTGACCGCCGAGCCCTCCTCCGCGCTGGCCCGGTGCAGCACCCCGATCCGCGAGGCGGGCGGCGCGCTGCTGGCGCGCGCTCAGGAGTCGGGCGCCGTCCGGACCGACGTCTCCATCGGCGACCTCCTCCAGCTGACCCACGCCATCGCCCTCGCGGCCGAGGAGTCCCCGGCCGACCCCGACTTGGCGGACCGACTGCTACGACTGACCCTCAGGGGCCTGAAGGGCTAGGAAGCAGTCAGCGGCGGCGCATGTCCGCGACTCGGGGGCGGTCGGGGGCCGTGGGCTGTTCGGCGCCCAGGACGCTGGCCGAGCGGAGTCCTGGGCCGGGGACCTGGCTGCGGCGGGGGCCGGGGAGGGGGACGTCCCGGCGCTGCTGGCGCGCCGGGACCTGGTCACCCCCCGGGCTTCCCGACGCCCCGGCCACGGCGATCTGCACCCCCTGGTCGGCGAGGGCCTGGAGTTCGGTGGCGGCACGGTCGTCGTGGCCGGGAGGCTCGTCGGTGACCAGACGGGTGATGAGGTCCGTGGGGACCGTCTGGAACATCGTGTCCGTGCCCAGCTTGGTGTGGTCGGCGAGGACCACGACCTCCGCGGCCGCCTGCACCAGCGCGCGGTCGACGGACGCCGACAGCATGTTGGACGTGGACAGCCCGCGCTCGGCGGTCAGACCGCTTCCGGAGAGGAAGGCCTTGGAGACTCTGAGCCCCTGGAGGGACTGCTCGGCACCGGAGCCCACCAGGGCGTAGTTGGAGCCCCGCAGGGTCCCCCCGGTCATCACGACCTCCACGCGGTTGGCGTGCGCCAGCGCCTGGGCGACGAGCAGGGAGTTGGTGACGACGGTCAGGCCGGGCACCCGGGCGAGCCGACGGGCCAGCTCCTGCGTGGTGGTCCCCGCCCCCACCACGATGGCTTCGCCCTCTTCGACGAGGCCCGCCGCGAGGTCGGCGATGGCCGTCTTCTCGGCGGTCGCGAGATGGGATTTCTGCGGAAAGCCGGACTCCCGCGTGAACCCGCCCGGCAGTACCGCACCGCCGTGCCGGCGGTCGAGGAGTCCTTCTGCCTCCAGTGCCCGCACGTCCCGTCGTACGGTCACTTCGGAGGTCTGGACGACACGGGCGAGCTCACGGAGCGACACGGCCCCATTCGCTCGCACCATTTCGAGGATCAATTGGCGACGTTCTGCAGCGAACACGAAACTGACAGTAACGCGGGCGACCGTCTGCTTTCAGCAGTTTGCGCCGAATAGCAGAAGTTGTTCGCACAGTAGGGTCGGAAGTGGTATAGGACCTATCCGTCCCGCCTATGCCGCACGCATGGTCGACAACTCCCCGTGACCAGCGGGTACTTGGATCCGGCCGTCAGACCTCGACACCCGTCTTACGAGTGTGCAACTGCCGTGCCACTTCGGCGATCGAGCCCGAAAGGGACGGGTACACGGTGAAGGCGTTCGCGATCTGTTCGACCGTCAGATTGTTGTCGACGGCGATCGAGATGGGGTGGATGAGTTCCGAGGCGCGCGGCGCCACGACCACACCACCGACGACGATTCCGGTGCCCGGACGGCAGAAGATCTTGACGAAGCCGTCGCGGATGCCCTGCATCTTCGCGCGCGGGTTGCGCAGCAGCGGCAGCTTCACGACCCGCGCGTCGATCTTGCCCGCGTCGACGTCGGCCTGGCTGTAGCCGACGGTGGCGATCTCGGGGTCGGTGAACACGTTCGAGGAGACCGTCTTGAGGTTCAGCGGGGTCACCGCGTCGCCCAGGAAGTGGTACATGGCGATACGTCCCTGCATCGCGGCGACGGAGGCGAGGGCGAAGACACCGGTGACGTCTCCGGCCGCGTACACGCCGGGCGCGCTGGTCCGGGACACCCGGTCGGTCCAGATGTGCCCGGAGTCGCGCAGCCGCACGCCCGCCTCCTCCAGACCGAGGCCCGCGCTGTTGGGTATCGCGCCGACGGCCATGAGGCAGTGCGAGCCGGTGATGACGCGGCCGTCGGCGAGGGTGACCTCGACCCGGTCGCCGACGCGCTTGGCGGACTGGGCGCGGGAGCGGGCCATGACGTTCATGCCCCGGCGGCGGAAGACGTCCTCGAGGACGGCGGCGGCGTCCGGGTCCTCGCCGGGCAGCACGCGGTCGCGGGAGGAGACGAGGGTGACCTTGGAGCCGAGGGCCTGGTAGGCGCCGGCGAACTCGGCACCCGTGACACCGGAGCCGACCACGATGAGCTCTTCGGGAAGCTCGTCGAGGTCGTAGACCTGGGTCCAGTTGAGGATGCGCTCGCCGTCGGGCTGGGCGTCGGGCAGCTCGCGCGGGTGACCACCGGTGGCGATGAGGACGGCGTCGGCGACGAGCGTCTCCTCGGTGCCGTCGGCGGCGCGCACGACGACCTTCCGGGAGCCGTCGAGGGCCTGCATGCCCTCCAGCCGGCCGCGGCCGCGCAGGACCCGGGCGCCGGCCCGCGTGACGGAGGCGGTGATGTCGTGCGACTGGGCGAGGGCGAGCCGCTTCACACGGCGGTTGACCTTCCCCAGGTCGACCCCGACCACCCGGGCCGCCTGCTCCAGCGGCGGGGTGTCGTCCGCGACGATGATGCCCAGCTCCTCGTACGACGAGTCGAAGGTGGTCATCACCTCGGCCGTCGCGATGAGCGTCTTCGACGGCACGCAGTCGGTCAGCACCGACGCCCCGCCCAGACCGTCGCAGTCGACGACGGTCACCTCCGCGCCGAGCTGCGCGGCCACCAGCGCCGCTTCATATCCGCCGGGTCCGCCACCGATGATCACGATCCGAGTCACGTACTCCATTGTCCCGCACGCCTCGATGTGCTTCCGCCCGGGGGCGCCGGCCCACCCTTCAGAGGTTACTGCCGGGATGGCGGGGGTGGGAGTTCCCGCTGCCGTACCCTCGACCCATGTCGTCGCTCTACGCCGCGTACGCCGGCAATCTCGACGCACGGCTGATGTCCCGCCGCGCCCCGCACTCGCCGCTGCGCGCCACCGGCTGGCTGAACGGGTGGCGGCTGACCTTCGGCGGCGAGCAACTGGGCTGGGAGGGCGCGCTCGCGACGCTCGTCGAGGACCCCGTCTCGCAGGTCTTCGTCGCGCTGTACGACATCGCGCCGATGGACGAGGAGTCCATGGACCGCTGGGAGGGCGTCGGCCTCGGCATCTACCGGCGGATGCGGGTACGGGTGCACACGCTGGACGGCTCGGAGCCGGCCTGGGTGTACGTGCTGAACGGGTACGAGGGCGGGCTGCCGTCGGCGCGCTACCTCGGCGAGCTCGCGGACGCGGCGGAGTCGGCGGGGGCGCCCCACGATTACGTGATGGAGCTGCGGAAACGGCCCTGCTGAGGCGGTTGGGCTCTAAAATTGGGCCGATCGAAGCAGGAACGGGAGGGCGCCATGGCCCCCATCGCCCAGTACGACGTGTACTACACCGAGCAGGCCGCCGCGGCCCGCGACCGGCTCGACGACCAGCAGCGCATCGCGTTCGACAAGGGCATCGCGCTCCTGGCCCGTGATCCCTTCCTCCCGGTGTCCCGCCCCATAAGCTCCACCGGGGACGACCGCACGATCCGGCTCACCCAGAACGTCATGGTGGAGTACACGGTCAGCCGCGGCCGGCTGCTGATCTTCATCGTCGAGGTCTTCAACGACAAGGACGTCCTCATCCCGGGCGAGGGCTGACCGGGCATCGCCGCCGTGGCTCGTCGGAAACGACAAGACAACGATCGCATTCCCGTGAGCTCCGTCATCTACGCGCGTAGGCCCGGACCGGCTACGCTCGTCCGCGTGAACGCATCTCTTCTTCCGGACGACATCCAGGGCGACCCGTACGCCGCCGCCGACACGGCTGCCGCCCGCCTGCGCGAGCTCACCGGCGCCGAGACCCACGACGTCGCCCTCGTGATGGGCTCCGGCTGGGCACCGGCCGTCGACGCCCTGGGGGCTCCCGCCGCCGAGTTCCAGGTCACCGAGCTGCCCGGGTTCCCGGCGCCGGCCGTCGAGGGCCACGGGGGCAAGGTCCGCTCGTACGTCATCGGCGACAAGCGCGCGCTGGTCTTCCTGGGACGTACGCACTACTACGAGGGCCGCGGTGTCGCCGCCGTGGCGCACGGCGTGCGTACGGCGGTGGCCGCGGGCTGCAAGACCATGGTGCTCACCAACGGATGCGGGGGTCTGCGCGAGGGCATGCGACCCGGGCAGCCGGTGCTGATCAGCGACCACATCAACCTGACGGCGACCTCGCCGATCGTCGGGGCGAACTTCGTGGACCTGACCGATCTGTACTCGCCGCGGCTGCGGGCGCTGTGCAAGGAGATCGACTCCTCGCTGGAGGAGGGCGTCTACGCGCAGTTCCCCGGCCCGCACTACGAGACGCCGGCCGAGATCCGGATGGCCCGGGTGATCGGAGCGGACCTCGTGGGCATGTCCACGGTGCTGGAGGCCATCGCGGCGCGGGAGGCCGGGGCGGAGGTGCTCGGGATCTCCCTGGTGACGAACCTCGCCGCCGGCATGACCGGGGAGCCGCTGAACCACGAGGAGGTCCTCCAGGCGGGGCGGGACTCGGCGGCGCGGATGGGAACGTTGCTCGCGCGCGTGCTGGGCCGGCTGTAAGGCGCGGCCGAGCCGGCTCGCGGGCCGGGGCTCACCCCGGGGCTCCGCCCCGGACCCCGGCGGGGACTGCGTCCCCTGCACCCCGTGGGCATCTTCAGTCCAGGTCGGTATTACTCAGCCCGTCCGGCGCTTGAGGACGAGGCCCGTTCAGGACCGACGCGGGGGTCTGGGGGCGGCAGCCGCCGGCGACCGGCACGAGCAAGCAGCAACACCAACGAGAGGTTGACCCGACGTGCACGACGATCTCATCGCACGGGCCAAGGCGTGGCTGGCCGAGGACCCCGACGTGGAGACCCGTGAGGAACTCGCCGCGCTGATCGACGCCGGGAACGTCGAGGAGCTCGCCGCACGGTTCAGCGGGACGCTCCAGTTCGGTACCGCGGGGCTGCGGGGCGAGCTGGGCGCGGGGCCGATGCGGATGAACCGGGCCGTGGTCGTCCGGGCCGCCGCCGGACTCGCGGCATATCTGAGGAAGAAGGGTCAGGGCGACGGAACAGTCGTCGTCGGCTACGACGCCCGGTACAAGTCGGCGGACTTCGCCCGGGACACCGCCGCCGTGATGACGGGCGCGGGCCTGCGCGCGGTCGTGCTGCCCCGGCCGCTGCCGACGCCCGTCCTGGCCTTCGCCGTCCGGCACCTCGGCGCGGTCGCCGGCGTGGAGGTCACGGCGAGCCACAACCCGCCCCGGGACAACGGCTACAAGGTGTACCTGGGCGACGGTTCCCAGATCGTGCCGCCCGCCGACGCGGAGATCGCGGCGGAGATCGACGCGATCGTCTCGCTCGACGACGTGCCCCGCCCGGAGTCCGGCTGGGAGACCCTGGACGACTCCGTCCTCGACGCCTACCTCGCCCGTACCGACGCCGTCCTGGCCGAGGGCTCCCCCCGTACCGCCCGTGCCGTCTACACGGCGATGCACGGCGTCGGCAAGGACGTGCTGCTGGCCGCGTTCGCGCGGGCCGGTTTCCCGGAGCCCGTGCTGGTCGCCGAGCAGGCCGAGCCGGACCCGGACTTCCCGACCGTGGCCTTCCCGAACCCGGAGGAGCCGGGCGCGATGGACCTGGCCTTCGCGACGGCCCGGCAGGCGGAGCCCGATCTCGTCATCGCCAACGACCCGGACGCCGACCGCTGTGCCGTGGCCGTCCCGGACGGCGGCGACTGGCGCATGCTGCGCGGCGACGAGGTCGGCGCCCTGCTCGCCGCCCACCTCGTCCGGCGCGGGGCGACCGGCACCTTCGCCGAGTCCATCGTGTCGTCCTCCCTGCTCGGGCGGATCGCCGAGAAGGCGGGCCTGCCGTACGAGGAGACCCTCACCGGCTTCAAGTGGATCGCCCGCGCGGAGGGGCTGCGCTACGGCTACGAGGAGGCCCTCGGCTACTGCGTCGACCCGGACGGCGTACGCGACAAGGACGGCATCACCGCCGCGCTCCTGATCACCGAGCTGGCGTCCGAGCTGAAGGAGGAGGGCCGCACCCTCCTCGACCTCCTCGACGACCTCGCCGTGGAGCACGGTCTGCACGCCACCGACCAGCTCTCGGTGCGGGTGCAGGACCTGTCGGTCATCTCCGACGCCATGCGGCGCCTGCGCGAGCAGCCGCCGACCGAGCTGGCCGGGCTCGCCATCACCAGGGCCGAGGACCTCACCCGGGGGACCGACAGGCTGCCGCCCACCGACGGCCTGCGCTACACCCTCCAGGGCGCCCGGGTCATCGTGCGGCCCAGCGGCACCGAGCCGAAGCTGAAGTGCTACCTGGAGGTCGTCGTGCCGGTCGCCACGCACGCCGGGCTCCCGGCCCTGCGCGCCCGCGCCGCCGAACTCCTCTCGGCAGTCAAGCGCGACCTCTCGGCGGCCGCCGGCATCTGAGCCGTCGGGGTGGCCCGGGTGCCCGCTTCTTCGCCTGGACCACCCCGACTGGATGCCTGGTATATCCCGGCATGACCACGCGGTGAAAACGGCAGCAATCCGGTGAAAGCACCTCAGGATCCCTGTCGAGCCGCATAAGGGCTACCTAAGGTGGGCCGGGCAACACCAGGACTACCTATGGGGAAAAGCGTGCACATACGCACCACCATGAAGAAGGCATGCGCGGTCTCGCTGGCCACTGCCGCTGTCACTGGATTTGCAGTAGTAACGGCCCCGGCGGCATCGGCGAACCCGATTCCGCCGACGCCGAGTCCGTGTGCGCCATCGCACCGCAAGTACCACATCATGAACAACCACACCGGCGGCATGGAGGGCACCGTGGCGATGAACATCACCGCCTGCTCCTCCGGCGACACCACCTCGTGGAGCGAGGCCATCACCGAGTCCGACGCCGGCGACAAGGTCGGCGTGTTCGGCGCGGAGGTGAAGACGTCGGGCCCTGACACCGTGTCGCTGGGCCCGAATCAGCGCGTGATGTCCACGCGGATCGATCTCAAGCAGTGCCTGCCCATACCCGTCGACGTGGTGAGCGACGCGTGCGGCGACTGGGCGTCGTGGCAGGTCCAGCACACCATGACCAAGACCCCGGACGGCAACGTCACGTATCAGGAACAGATCACACCGCTGAGCGTGAACGGCCGCGACCCGGACACCTGGCCCCAGAACACCTGGCGCATCGACGCCGAGTAGTACTGGGCAGTACAGCCGTTCGCGTCCGGCAGAGCCTGGGCGGCACCACCGGCACGTCGCACGGTGGTGCCGCCCACCGCTCCGTCCCGTCGCCCGCGGGGGCGGGTCCGCTCAGCCCGTCGCGAGCAGGATCGCCAGCAGGACCGCCCCGGCCACCGCCGGTGCCGCGATCTCGTACGCCCAGCGGACCGTGACCTCGCCCTGTGCCGTCTCCGCCTGCTCGCGGCCCTCCTGGAGCGCGCGCAGGTCGTCCATGATCTGGTCGGTCTCGGCCCGGGTCGGGCGGTCCGGCACGGTGGAGCCGCCCAGGCCGCCGAAGCCTGGGCCGCCGCGGCCCGGCATTCCGGGTCCACGGCCCGTGCGCGTGTCCGTCCCGGCGGCGCGGGCCTGCTGCCGGGTGGCCTTCTTGCGGGCGCGCAGCGAGACGGGGACGGCCCACAGCTGGAACTTGGCGCCGGACTTGGCGACGACCTCGTTGGAGTAGCCGGAGCGCAGGGTGGCGACCTGGCCCCAGGGCAGCGTGATCACCCGGAAGGGGTTGCGCACGCGCAGCCGGTCGTCGTTCACGAAGACCGCCGGGCGCAGGGTGAAGGCGATCACCAGGGGGACGACGAGGATGAGCCCGGCGAGCGCCAGCCACGGGGTACGGCCGTCCCCCTTGATCAGCGCGTCGATGCCGAGCCACCCGACGAGGGCGAGCAGCACGACACCGCCCGCGATCGCCATCGGAGAGCGGAAGATCCGGTCCTTGGCGGCGGGCACCGGGGGCTGCGGCGCGGGTGACTGGTCGTGCGGGGTCGTCATGGTCCCGATTCTGCCCGACGCCGCCGGCAGTGCTCGTACGAGGTGCCCGTAAGAGGTGCTCGTGCGGGGTGCTCGCCCGCGGCGGAGCGGCATGCGACGGCACCCGGGGGTGTACAGCCGCTACGCGCGTAGATATGCTCGGCTGGTGACCATGCCCAGTACTGCACCCGCTGCATCCGCTGTTCTCGCTGACGTCACCGCGTCCGACAGCACGCTGCGCCGCTTCCTCCACGGGCTGCCCGGCGTCGACGCGGTAGGCCTGGAGGCGCGCGCCGCCTCGCTCGGCACCCGTTCCATCAAGACCACCGCGAAGGCGTACGCCATCGACCTCGCCATCTCGATGGTCGACCTGACCACGCTGGAAGGCGCGGACACCCCGGGCAAGGTCCGGGCGCTCGGCGCCAAGGCCGTGCACCCCGACCCGACCGACCGTACGACCCCCGCGACCGCGGCCGTCTGTGTCTATCCCGACATGGTGACCGCCGCGAAGGAGGCCGTCGCCGGCTCGGGCGTGAAGGTCGCCTCGGTCGCCACCGCCTTCCCGGCCGGCCGCGCCGCGCTCGACGTGAAGCTGGCCGACGTCCGCGAGGCCGTGCTCGCCGGCGCCGACGAGATCGACATGGTCATCGACCGCGGGGCGTTCCTCGCGGGCAGGTACCTGAAGGTGTACGACGAGATCGTCGCGGTGAAGGAGGCCTGCGGGACCTCCGCCCGGCTGAAGGTGATCTTCGAGACCGGCGAGCTGTCGACGTACGACAACATCCGGCGCGCGAGCTGGCTCGGCATGCTGGCGGGCGCCGACTTCATCAAGACCTCCACCGGCAAGGTCGCGGTGAACGCCACGCCCGCCAACACCCTGCTCATGCTGGAGGCCGTGCGGGACTTCCGCGCGCAGACCGGGGTACAGGTCGGTGTGAAGCCGGCCGGCGGCATCCGGACCACCAAGGACGCGATCAAGTTCCTCGTCCTGGTCAACGAGACCGCCGGCGAGGACTGGCTGGACAACCACTGGTTCCGCTTCGGCGCCTCCTCGCTCCTGAACGACCTGCTGATGCAGCGTCAGAAGCTGGCCACCGGCCGCTACTCCGGCCCCGACTACGTGACGGTGGACTGATCCATCATGGCTTTTGAGTACGCACCCGCCCCCGAGTCCCGCGCGATCGTCGACATCGCGCCCTCGTACGGCCTCTTCATCGACGGCGAGTTCACCGAGTCGGCCGACGGCAAGGTCTTCAAGACGGTCAGCCCGTCCACCGAGGAAGTTCTCTCCGAGGTCGCGCAGGCCGGTTCCGAGGACGTCGACCGTGCGGTGAAGGCCGCCCGCAAGGCCTTCGAGAAGTGGTCGGCGCTGCCCGGCTCGGAGCGCGCCAAGTACCTGTTCCGCATCGCCCGCATCATCCAGGAGCGCAGCCGTGAGCTGGCCGTCCTGGAGACGCTGGACAACGGCAAGCCCATCAAGGAGACCCGCGACGCCGACCTGCCCCTGGTCGCCGCGCACTTCTTCTACTACGCGGGCTGGGCGGACAAGCTGGAGCACGCGGGCTTCGGGGCCACCCCCAGGCCGCTGGGCGTCGCCGGCCAGGTCATCCCGTGGAACTTCCCGCTGCTGATGCTGGCGTGGAAGATCGCCCCGGCGCTGGCGACCGGCAACACGGTCGTCCTGAAGCCGGCGGAGACCACGCCCCTCTCGGCGCTGTTCTTCGCGGACATCTGCCGCCAGGCGGGCCTGCCGAAGGGCGTCGTCAACATCCTTCCGGGGTACGGCGACGCGGGCGCCGCGCTCGTCGCGCACCCGGACGTGAACAAGGTCGCCTTCACCGGCTCCACCGCCGTCGGCAAGGAGATCGCCCGCACGGTCGCCGGCACCCGCAAGAAGCTCACCCTGGAGCTGGGCGGCAAGGGCGCCAACATCGTCTTCGACGACGCCCCGATCGACCAGGCCGTCGAGGGAATCGTCACCGGCATCTTCTTCAACCAGGGCCAGGTCTGCTGCGCGGGCTCGCGCCTGCTGGTCCAGGAGTCGATCCGCGACGAGCTCCTCGACTCCCTCAAGCGCAGGCTGTCCACCCTCCGCCTGGGCGACCCGCTCGACAAGAACACCGACATCGGCGCGATCAACTCCGCCGAGCAGCTGGCCCGGATCACCACGCTCGCCGACCAGGGCGAGGCGGAGGGCGCCGAGCGCTGGTCGCCCGCCTGTGAACTGCCCACCGCCGGTTACTGGTTCGCGCCGACGCTCTTCACGAACGTCACCCAGGCGCACACCATCGCCCGCGACGAGATCTTCGGCCCGGTGCTGTCGGTGCTGACCTTCCGCACCCCGGACGAGGCGGTCGCGAAGGCGAACAACACGCAGTACGGCCTGTCGGCGGGCATCTGGACCGAGAAGGGCTCGCGGATCCTGGCCGTCGCGAACAAGCTGCGCGCCGGTGTCGTCTGGTCCAACACGTTCAACAAGTTCGACCCGACCTCGCCGTTCGGCGGCTACAAGGAGTCGGGCTTCGGCCGCGAGGGCGGCCGCCACGGCCTGGAGGCGTACCTCGATGTCTGACAAGTCCGAGCAGCAGCGTCTGAGCGTCTTCAAGACCTACAAGCTGTACGTCGGCGGGAAGTTCCCGCGTTCCGAGAGCGGCCGGGTGTACGAGGTGACCGACGCAAAGGGCAAGTGGCTGGCCAACGCTCCCCTCTCCTCCCGCAAGGACGCCCGTGACGCGGTGGTCGCCGCGCGCAAGGCGTTCGGTGCCTGGTCGGGCGCCACGGCGTACAACCGCGGGCAGGTCCTCTACCGCGTCGCGGAGATGCTGGAGGGCCGCCGGGAGCAGTTCGTCCGGGAGGTGGCCGAGGCCGAGGGCCTGTCGAAGCCGAAGGCCGCCGCGGTCGTGGACGCGACCGTCGACCGCTGGGTCTGGTACGCGGGCTGGACCGACAAGATCGCCCAGGTGACCGGCGGCGGGAACCCGGTCGCGGGCCCGTTCTTCAACATCTCCTCGCCCGAGCCGACGGGCGTGGTGGCGGTGCTGGCCCCGCAGGAGTCGTCCTTCCTCGGCCTGGTCTCCGTCGTCGCCCCGGTGATCGCGACCGGCAACACGGCGGTCGTCGTGGCCTCCGAGAAGGTTCCGCTGCCCGCGCTGTCCCTGGGCGAGGTGCTGGCCACCTCCGACGTGCCCGGTGGCGTGGTCAACGTCCTGTCCGGCCGTACGGCGGAGATCGCGGCGCCGCTGGCCGCGCACCAGGACGTCAACGCGATCGACCTCGCGGGCGCCGACGAGGCGCTGGCGAAGGAGCTGGAGATCGCGGCGGCGGACAACCTCAAGCGCGTCCTTCGTCCACAGCCTGTGGACGACTGGTCGGCGGCTCCGGGCCTCGACCGCATGACGGCCTTCCTGGAGACCAAGACCGTCTGGCACCCGACGGGGTCGCTCGGCGCGTCCGGCTCGTCCTACTGACGGCCCGGCCGGCCCAGACGGGAGCCGCGCTTCCCCTCCGTCCGGGGGAGGCGCGGCTCTCCTTCGTGCGGGGCGTCGGACGCGCGGGAGTCGGACGCGCGGGAACCGGCGGCACGGGAACCGGCGGCACGGGAACCGGCGGCACGGGCGTCAGAGGCGCGGGCGTCAGCCCTTTCCACCGCCCGGCGTCCCCACCACCTGCCGGACCACCGGCACCGAACCGACCGAATGCGCATCCGTCACCGGCCCGGTCAGCGCCTTCGAGCTCATCGGCCGGAAGTCGGCGACCTGGGTGCCGACGGCGTTGTCCAGCGGGTCGGAACCGGTGCCCGCGAGGGGGTTGGGCTTGAGGCTCGCGACCGAACCGGTGGTGTAGGACACCGAGTCGCCCACCGCTTGCGCGCCCGCCTGCGGATCCAGGTCGCTGAGCGACAGCGGGCCGTGCGCGCCCTCGACGGAGACGGGGTCCGCGGACGCCGTCGCCGCACCCGCGCCCAGGGCCGCTCCGGCGGCCGCGAGGACGGTCAGGGCGCGCCGCGCCGCGAGGTTGTGGGGGGACGCGTGTCGTGCCATTGCTGGTGCCACCTTCTGATGCGCAGGGTAATGCGGTCGACACGAAGGGTAGTTGAGGTGTGACACGCGCTCCAAAGCCGACCCGCGGGGTCGGCAGCGGGCCCACCATGCGTCAAACTGGTGTTCCGTGAGCATTCATCCTCCGTCCCCCGCCCGCGTCGTGCTGCTGTGCGGCCCTTCGGGCTCGGGCAAGTCACTCGTCGCCGCCCGTTCCGGGCTCCCTGTCCTGCGCCTCGACGACTTCTACAAGGAGGGCGACGACCCGACGCTGCCACTGGTGGACGGGAGTTCGGACATCGACTGGGACCATCCGCTGTCGTGGGACGCGGACGTCGCGGTCGAGGCCATCACCCGGCTGTGCGCCACGAGGTCGACACCCGTACCGGTGTACGACATCTCGCTGAGCGCCCGTACCGGCGAGGAGACGCTGAGCATCGGCCGTACCCCGCTGTTCATCGCGGAGGGCATCTTCGCCGCCGAGATCGTCGAGCGCTGCCGTGAGCTCGGGGTGCTGGCGGACGCGCTCTGCCTGACCCGCGGGCCGGTCACCACCTTCCGGCGGCGCTTCCTGCGGGACCTGAAGGAGGGCCGCAAGTCGGTGCCGTTCCTGCTGCGCCGCGGCTGGCGGCTGATGCGGGCGGAGCGCACGATCGTCGCCCGTCAGGTCTCACTGGGCGCCCACGGCTGCGACCGGGACGAGGCGCTGGGCCGGCTGGCGGCCGCGGCGGCGGGACGGCAGCCCCGGGCCCGTACGGCGGCCTGACCCGAGGTCGTACGCGCGAGAACCCGGCACAAGAACCGGCACAAGAACACGCACAAAAGAAGCGGGACTGGACGGACCCCCCCGGCCCTCCAGTCCCGCCACTCCGTCCACGTCCCCCGTGACGGAGTTCCCCGCTGTTTCCCCCGATCCCCCGTGCTTTCCCCTTTTCCCCTCGTGCTTCCCCCGTGTTCCCCCCAGGTGGGACTCCCCCGTCCCACCCGACCTTCAGGCGACCAGCTCCCCGAAGGCGTATTCCTCGTCACGGCCGAAGCTGAGGACCTCGTCCTCGCGCAGCCGGCGGAGCGACCGCCAGATGCTGGACTTCACCGTGCCGACACTGATGTCGAGGATCTCCGCGATCTCCGGGTCCGTGCGGCCCTCGTAGTAGCGCAGGACCAGCATGGTGCGCTGGAGTTCGGGCAGCCGGGACAGCGCCTGCCACAGGACCGCGCGCAGTTCGGTGCCGCGCATCGCGTCCGTGTCGCCGGGCGTCTCCGGCAGTTCCTCGGTCGGGTACTCGTTGAGCTTGCGGCGCCGCCAGGCGCTGATGTGCAGGTTGGTCATGGTGCGGCGGAGGTATCCGCCGACCGCCGCCTTGTCACTGATCCGGTCCCACGCCTTGTACGTCGAGAACAGCGCGCTCTGGAGCAGGTCCTCGGCCTCGTAGCGGTCACCGGTGAGGTGGTAGGCGGTGGCGTACAGGGAGGCGCGGCGCTCCTGGACGTAGGCGGTGAACTCCACCTCCGTCAGCGAGCGGCGCTCCCCCGAGGCCTCCCCGTACGCGGCTCCCCCGTGCGATTCCCCCGTGTGACCGTCAACGACCGACATGTAGACCGGGTGCTGACGCCCGGTGCCGCGAGCGCACCCCCGCCCGCTCACGGCACCGGACTTCTCGGAACCCCGGTGCACGTCGTGCAGACGCGTGATCACTGCGCTGGTGGTGGTGCCGTGCAGCGTGTTCATCTCGCGCCCCCCGTCGTGGACTTCCGGTGTTCGTCTCGCTCAGGCCGGTGTTCCTTGCCTGTGCCGAAAAGCTTGCCGACGGGACTTCATGGCCATGTCCGCCGACTGTCACAGACCTGTCACAGGGGTCGGCCACACCGCTGTCACACAGTGCACACAGGTGGTGGCGTTACGAGCCGGTCCGGGGCCTCTGATCACCGGAAGTGGGGTCACCACGGCCCACAGGTCGTCCGAGAGGCTCTCCATGGGCCAGAATGAGCCCGTGCCTTCCCTGTTGCTGATCGAGGACGACGACGCCATCCGTACGGCCCTGGAGCTGTCTCTTACGCGCCAGGGCCACCGGGTTGCCACCGCTGCCACCGGCGAGGACGGGCTGAAGCTGCTCCGTGAGCAGCGGCCGGACCTGATCGTGCTGGACGTGATGCTGCCCGGCATCGACGGGTTCGAGGTGTGCCGGCGCATCCGGCGCACGGACCAGCTGCCGATCATCCTGCTGACCGCCCGCAACGACGACATCGACGTGGTGGTCGGGCTGGAGTCGGGAGCGGACGACTATGTCGTCAAGCCCGTGCAGGGGCGGGTCCTCGACGCCCGGATCCGGGCCGTGCTGCGGCGCGGGGAGCGGGAGTCCAGCGACTCCGCGACGTTCGGCAGCCTCGTCATCGACCGTTCCGCGATGACCGTGACGAAGAACGGCGAGGACCTCCAGCTGACGCCGACCGAGCTGAGGCTGCTGCTGGAGCTGAGCCGGCGGCCCGGACAGGCGCTGTCCCGGCAGCAGCTGCTGCGGCTGGTGTGGGAGCACGACTACCTCGGTGACTCCCGGCTGGTGGACGCGTGCGTCCAGCGGCTGCGCGCCAAGGTCGAGGACGTGCCGTCGTCCCCCACGCTCATCCGTACCGTGCGCGGTGTCGGCTACCGGCTGGACAACCCTCAGTGACCGACGCGCAAGGGGGCTTCCGCGGCTGGTCCGCGGGTCGTAAGGGAGCTGTGTCGCGGCTGCGCTTCACCAGTCTGCGGCTGCGGCTGGTCGTGGTCTTCGGGCTGGTCGCCCTCACCGCCGCGGTGTCGGCGTCGGGCATCGCGTACTGGCTGAACCGGGAGGCGGTGCTGACCCGCGCCCAGGACGCGGTGCTGCGCGACTTCCAGCAGGAGATGCAGAACCGGGCCGGTGCGCTGCCCGCGCCCGCCACCCAGGACGAACTGCAACGCACCGCCGGTCAGATGGCGGCCAGCAGCCAGCGCTTCAGCGTGCTGCTGGTCGCGGCGGACGCGAACGGCAAGACCGTGTACGGCAACTCCGGCGGCCTGAACGGCTTCGCGCTGGAGGACGTGCCGCGCTCGCTGCGGGCCGCGGTGAACAAGCAGCAGAAGGTGGCCGACGGCAGCAAGTCGCCGTACCACCTGTACTGGCAGCGGGTCGTCGACCACGGCACCCCGTATCTGGTGGCCGGGACGAAGGTGATCGGCGGCGGACCGACCGGGTACATGGTCAAGTCGCTGGAGCCGGAGGCCAAGGACCTCAACTCGCTCGCCTGGTCGCTGGGCATCGCCACCGGGCTGGCGCTGATCGGCGCGGCGCTGCTCGCGCAGGCCGCCGCGACGACCGTGCTGAAGCCGGTGCACCGCCTGGGCGTGGCCGCCCGCCGGCTCGGCGAGGGCAGGCTGGACACCCGGCTGAGGGTCTCCGGTACCGACGAACTCGCCGATCTGTCCCGGACGTTCAACAATGCCGCGGAGGCGCTGGAGAAGCGGGTCGCGGACATGGCCGCGCGGGACGACGCGTCCCGGCGGTTCGTGGCCGACATGTCGCACGAGCTGCGTACGCCGCTGACCGCCATCACCGCCGTGACGGACGTGCTGGAGGAGGAGCTGGAGGCGGAGTCCGGGAGCATGGATCCGATGATCGAGCCCGCGGTGCGGCTGGTGGTGAGCGAGACCCGGCGGCTGAACGACCTCGTCGAGAACCTGATGGAGGTCACCCGCTTCGACGCGGGGACCGCCCGCCTCGTCCTGGACGACGTCGACATCGCCGACCAGATCACCGCCTGCATCGACGCCCGTGCCTGGCTGGACGCCGTCGAGCTGGACGCCGAGCGCGGCATCCACTGCCGGCTCGACCCGCGCCGCCTGGACGTCATCCTCGCCAACCTGATCGGCAACGCGCTCAAGCACGGCGGCTCGCCGGTGCGGGTCTCGGTGCGCATCGACGGCGACGACCTGGTCGTCGCGGTGCGCGACCACGGGCCCGGCATCCCCGAGGACGTCCTGCCGCACGTCTTCGACCGCTTCTACAAGGCCAGCGCCTCGCGGCCGCGTTCCGAGGGCAGCGGGCTGGGCCTGTCCATCGCGATGGAGAACGCCAACATCCACGGCGGCGGGATCACCGCCGCCAACTCGCCCGAGGGCGGCGCCGTGTTCACGATGCGGCTGCCGAAGGACGCCTCGGCGCTGACGGAGGAGAGCGAAGCCAAGGCCGATGGTTCCAAGGAGGGGGCGTCATGAACGTACGACGCCTGCTGGCGCTCCCGGCGCTCGCCGCGCTGCTCACGGGCTGCGGGATCCGGGCCACCCAGGTGCCGACGGACTTCGGCGCGGCGCCCTCCCGGGTGCCCTGCTCGCTCGCCCAGCCGGACCTCACCACGCAGTCCTCGCACGGGGTGCCCGTGCAGGTCTTCCTGCTGTGCGGTTCGTCGCTGGTCACCGTGGACCGGTCGGTGCGCGTCCCGGACGGCACCGCGGACGCCAAGCGGCGGGTGATCGTGGCCCAGGCACTCCTGGACCAGCTCGCCCAGTCACCGTCCGCGAGCGAGAAGGACGCCGGCTACACGACGTACGTGCGCGGCGGCATGACCGTGGGCGGGCCGCGCCCGAAGGACCCCGAGGACGCGCTGCGCCTGAGCACCGCTCCCGGCCGGCTCACCGCGTACGCCCTCGCGCAGATCGTGTGCACGCTCTCCGACTCGGCGGCGGCCGAGGGGGACGGTTCGGTGATCCTGGGCGGTCCGGACCGCGAGCCGCTGCGCCGCTACGAGTGCACCGACGACGTACGCTCCGAGCCGGGCACCGCGAAGCCGCCGTCCAGCGAGGTCACGGCGAGCTGACCAGTACTCCGGCAGGCAACGTTCGGCCGTCGAGGAGCGGCGTTCGGTGCGTGCTCCGGGGGTCCCCTCCCCGGCCGGAGCGTGCCGGGCGTCGCGACAGGGCGGACGTTGCCTGCCGGGGCACTGGGTTACGGCGAGCTGACGGGGCGGTCGACACGAGGTGTGGCGAAAGCCGCACGCACGTACGCCTGCCGGATCCGGAACCGATCGTGCACGCGGGCGCGTCTAGGGGGGCGTGCAGCGTCAAGGCTCCATCGGCGGCAGCGCCGCGATCCGCGTCCGTGTGACAGGGGGTACTCTCCTGGTCGCACACCTCGCGCTCGTCGCCTGGCTCATGCTGCGACCGCTGGACGTCCCCTGGGTGATGCCCGCCAACCTGCACCCGCTGGCCGGGATCCGGGCCGACCTGGCGCTGGGCTGGCCCGAGGCGGCCCGCCGGATCGGTGAGGGCCTCGCGCTGCTGGCCCCGCTGGGTGTGCTGCTGCCGATGGCGCACGGCAGGCTCGCCGTCTCCCCGCTCGCCTCCCTGATCCGTACGGCCACCACCGGCGCCCTGGTCTCCACGGGCATCGCGCTGCTCCAGACGGGCGTGCCCGGCCGGGTCGTCGACGTGGACTCGCTGCTGCTGAACACCGCCGGTGTGGTCCTGGCCCATCTGGCCCTCGTCCCGGCGGGCCGGTCCTGGCTGCGCCGCAGGGGCGAGCGCGTCCGGCGTACGGCGGCTCCGCAGGAGGAGACCTCTCAGGGTCGGACCCCGACGATTCCCAGGGTCGGCATCGCACCGTAGAGCGACGCTTCGTCCCCTTCGTCTCCGTACCGTGGATGTCAGATGAGGCAGCCGCACCGGCCGCCTCCGCCGACGCTCACGAAGGAGCCGACCATGACCGCCCTTGCCCGCCCCACCAACGGCCGCATGATCGGCGGAGTGTGCGCAGCGCTGGCGCGGCGCTTCGGCACCTCCGCGACGACGATGCGGGTGATCTTCCTGCTGTCCTGTCTGCTGCCCGGTCCGCAGTTCCTGCTCTACATAGCGCTGTGGATCCTGCTGCCCTCGGAGGACAAGGCGCGCACGGCCTGGTAGTCCCACTGCCGCGATACACCGCTGGGGCGCGCCCGGTACGTGACGGGCGCGCCCCAGCGGCGGGCGTGGCGGCTCGGTCAGCCGAGCGGGAGGCCCTTGAGCAGCGGCAGACCACCGAGCAGCTTGCCGACCGGCGAGGTCGGACCCTGCCGCATCGCCTGCTCGGCGGCCGGCTGGGCGGCGGCGGCGCCCGCCACGGCCGCGGGCCGGGTCTGGGCGATCGTCGATCCGGTACCCGGCAGCGCCTTGTCGACGGTCTCGGCCGGCACCGTCTTGGAGACCTGGTCCAGCGCCTGGGCGGTGTTCGGGACGGACGGGGCCGCGTTGGCCGTGCCCGCGCCGACGGCGGCGATGGCGACGCCGACGGCGGCGACTCCGAGGGTCTTGGCAGCAGACTGCTTCATGGTGGATGCGTCCTAAAGTGGATTACGGGAACTGAGCGGTCCACGACCGTAAACACGCCAGGCCAGCCCCGCAAACATCGAAATGCGGACGGTTTGTGAACCCCTGTCCGCATTCCGTGCGGCCCGTCGACCCCCGTCAGCTCCCGGAATCCACGGAACCGCTGGTAGACGCCGTCTGACGGAACAGCCATTCGGATTTCAGCTCGGCATATCCCGGCTTGACGACGTCATTGATCATGGCCAGTCGTTCATCGAAAGGGATGAACGCCGACTTCATCGCATTGACGGAAAACCATTGCATGTCGTCGAGCGTGTATCCGAAGGCGTCGACGAGATGCTCGAATTCCCGGCTCATGCTGGTGTGGGACATCAAGCGATTATCAGTATTAACTGTTGCCCGGAAATGCAGGCGGCGGAGCAGCCCGATCGGGTGCTCGGCGTAGGAGGCGGCGGCCCCGGTCTGGAGGTTGGAGCTCGGGCACAGCTCCAGCGGGATGCGCTTGTCCCGGACGTAGGAGGCCAGCCGTCCGAGCTTCACGGAGCCGTCCTCGTGGACCTGGATGTCGTCGATGATCCGCACCCCGTGCCCGAGCCGGTCGGCGCCGCACCACTGGAGGGCCTGCCAGATGGACGGCAGCCCGAAGGCCTCGCCGGCATGGATGGTGAAGTGGTTGTTCTCCCGCTTCAGGAATTCAAAGGCGTCCAGGTGCCGGGTGGGCGGGTATCCGGCCTCGGCGCCCGCGATGTCGAAGCCGACGACGCCCAGGTCGCGGTAGCGGTTGGCGAGTTCGGCGATCTCCAGGGCGCGGGCGGCGTGCCGCATGGCGGTGAGCAGGGCGCCGACCCGGATGCGGTGACCGTTGCGGCGGGCGATCACCTCTCCCTGCCGGAAGCCCTCGTTGACGGCCTCGACGACCTCCTCGAGGCTGAGTCCGCCCGCCAGGTGCTGCTCGGGCGCGTAGCGGACCTCGGCGTACACGACGCCGTCCTCGGCCAGGTCCTCGGCGCACTCGCGGGCCACCCGGACCAGCGCGTCGCGGGTCTGCATCACACCGACGGTGTGCGAGAAGGTCTCCAGGTACCGCTCCAGGGATCCCGAGTCGGCGGCCTCGGCGAACCACGTGCCGAGCTTGTCGGGATCGGTCTCCGGGAGCTGGTCGATGGGGGCACCTCCCACGCCTTCAGGGCTGTGGGGGACTGTCTCGCGGGCGAGTTCGACGATGGTTCCGGGGCGGAGGCCTCCGTCGAGATGATCGTGCAGCAGAACCTTGGGCGCCCGGCGGATCTGGTCCGGCGACGGGACGCCACCGGTCGATGCCGCCTGGCTCGGTGCAGTCTGGCTCATCATTTCCGCACTCTAACTCCTACGCGCGTAGATCACCCGGTGTACGAATTCGTCGATACGTAACGGTGACCGCACGGACGGGTGGCGTACACCGGTACTTCTGACACTGTTCTGTCATGGCACAGGATGTGACACCGGCCCGAACGGCCCGGCTGGGCGGGGCAGTCGGCCCGGAACCGACGTCGGTGAGCGGCGCGGTTCTGCTGCTGCCCGGCGGCGAGGAGGTATCCGCCCGACGGCCGTCCCCCGTCTGGGCGACGGCCTTCGTCCGCGCCCTCGGGCGCCGGCTCGCTCGCGCGGGCCGCGAGGAGGGCCTCGCCACCCATGTCGTCCACTACCGCTATCGCGGCTGGAACGGCAGCGAGGCCCATCTGGCGGGCGACGCGTCCTGGGCGGCGGACGAGGTCGTACGGCGCTACGGCGACGTCCCCGTCTGCCTGGTCGGCGTCGGCATGGGCGGACGGGCGGCCCTCCGGGCGGCCGGACACGAAGCCGTCACCTCCGTCGTGGCGGTCGCTCCGTGGCTGCCCGAGGACGACGTGGCCGCTCCCCCCGAACCGGTGAAGCAGCTGGTGGGACGGCGGGTCCTGATGGTGCACGGTACGAACGACGAGCGCAGCGACCCTGAGCTGTCGTTCCGGCTGGCGGTCCGGGCGAAGAAGGCCAACCGGGAGGTGTGCCGGTTCGAAGTGCACTCGGACGGACACGGGTTGCACCAGTACCGGAGTGAAGTGCAGGCGCTGGTATCGGACTTCGCGATGGGGTCCTTGTTCGGGCACGCCTTCGCACGCCCCCTGGAGGACGCGCTGGCCGCGCCGCCGCCGATCGGGCTGCGGATGCCGCTGGCCGCGGGGTTCGGGCAGTCGATCCGCAAGGGCTGAGGCCTCACGGCAGCAGGCTCCCTCGCCTCGACAGCAGGAACTGCTTGAAGGCGGCCACCGGGGGCGTGTCCGGATGGCCCACCATCCAGGCGACGCCGATCTCCCGTGCCGCTCGTGGCGCCGTGACCGTCAGCTCCACGACTCCCGGGCGCGGGAACACCGGAGGCGGCAGGAGCGCCACGCCCAGCCCCGCCGCCACCAGGCCGCGCAGGGTCTCCGCCTCCTCGCCCTCGAAGGCGATGCGGGGCTTGAAGCCCGCCTCCTTGCAGAGGTCGTCGGTGATGCGCCGCAGGCCGTAGCCGGGCTCCAGGGTGACGAAGGTTTCGTCGGCCGCCTCGGCGAGACGGATGCGCCTGCGGGCGGCCAGGGGGTGGTCGGCGGGGACGACCAGGCGGAGTTTCTGTTCGTCGAGGCGACGGGCGACCAGGTCGGGGGCGTCGGGCACCGGGGAGGTCAGGCAGAGGTCCAGTTCACCGGCACGCAGGCGCTCCAGCATCGCCTCGCCGTAGTTCTGCACGAGGCTGAAGCGGACGCGGGGGTGGTCGGCGCGGAAGGCCTGGATGAGGCCGGGGACCGTCTCGGCGCCCATGGTGTGCAGGAAACCGAAGGCGACCTTGCCGGTCGTCGGGTCGGCGTCGGCGCGCACCTCGTCGGCGGCCCGCCCGACCTCGGCGAGGGCCCTTTCCACGGAGGTGAGGAAGGTACGGCCGGCGGGGGTGAGGGCGACGGTGCGGCCGCGGCGGGCGAACAGGTCGACGCCCAGGTCCTGTTCCAGGCGGGCCATGGCCCGGGAGAGCGTGGACTGCGGGACGTTCATCTCCTGGGCGGCGCGGGTGACGTGCTCGGTGCGGGCGACGCCGGCGAAGTACGCCAGGCGTGGCGCGAGTGTGGTGACGATGTCTTCTGTGTCACTGGACTGTGACAGACGCTCTTGTGACCTCGGCTGATGCACCATGGGAACGATTATGGCGATTCCATGCATTGGACGGATGAGCGGGAGCGTCCGTAGGTTCGAGGCATGTCTCCCGCCGATACCGGGGCGTCCACCGTCGTGGGCGCCGCAAGGTCCCTTTCCGCCCCCTCCGACTCCCGGATGGCCCCGGGCGGGCCCGGCTACCGCCGGATGAGCCTCGCGCTCTTCCTGGCCGGTGTCGCGACCTTCGCGCTGCTGTACTCCACACAGGCCCTGCTGCCGCTGATCTCCGGCGAGTTCGGGGTGGCGGCGAGCGAGGCGAGCTGGACGGTGGCGGCGGCGACCGGCGGTCTCGCGCTGTTCGTACTGCCGATGAGCGCGCTGTCGGAGCGCTTCGGCCGCCGTACGGTGATGACGGCCTCGCTGGTGGTGGCGGTGACCGTCGGGATGCTGGTGCCCTTCGCGCCCTCGCTGGGCGCGCTGGTGGTGCTGCGGGCGCTCCAGGGGGCGGCGCTGGCCGGGCTGCCCGCCTCGGCCACGGCGTACCTCGCGGAGGAGGTCAGGCCGAAGGCGCTGGTCACGGCGATCGGGCTGTTCGTCGCGGGCAACAGCGTCGGCGGTATGAGCGGCCGGGTGATCACCGGCTGGGTGGCCCAGGAGTGGGGCTGGCGGATCGCGGTCGGCGTGGTCGGCGTGATCGCGGTGGCCTGCGCGCTGGCGTTCCGGCTGCTGCTGCCGGCCCCGAAGCACTTCACGCCGGGTTCGCTGCGCCCGCGTGTGCTGGCCCGCACGGTCCGCGACCACCTCGCCGATCCGCTGCTGCGCCGCCTGTACGCGATCGGCGCGCTGTTCATGACCGTCTTCGGCGGCGTGTACACGGTGATCGGCTACCGCCTGACGGAGGAGCCGTTCGGGCTGCCGCAGGGCATCGTCGGCTCGATCTTCCTGGTGTACCTGGTCGGTACGGTCTCGGCGTCGACGGCGGGCCGGCTGGTCGGCCGGCTGGGCCGGCGCGGCGCGCTGTACCTGGCCGGCGGCACCACGGCGACGGGCCTGTTCCTGTCCCTCGCGGCCTCGCTCCCGCTGGTCCTGCTGGGCCTGGTCCTGATCACCGCGGGCTTCTTCGCGGGCCACGCGGTCGCGTCCTCGGCGGTCAGCAAGACGGCGACGACCGGCCGGGCCCAGGCCTCGGCGCTCTACCAGTCCTCCTACTACATCGGCTCCAGCGTCGGCAGCACGCTCGGCGCGACGGCCTTCCACGCGGCCGGCTGGACCGGCACGGTCGGGGTCGGCGTCCTCGCGGTCCTCGGCGTCGTGACGATCACGGTGCTCGGCTCCCGCGCGGCCCGGGTCGCGGCCCGGCGGGAGCCGGTGGGCGCGCACTGAGCCCGGTCCCAGCAGGGGTTTGCCGGGTCCGGCGTGGTCCGTGTCGCCCGATACGTCGCTGACCTGGGCTTTCGTGCGCTCCGGGGGCCATTGTCAGTGGGCTGCGGTAGCTTCCGAGGTGCTGGGCGCGACGGCGCGCGACAGGGACGGCCAGGGGTGGACCATGGGCAACAGCGGCACGGCGACGACGGACCTCGACGTCGCACTGGAGAAGCACCGGACCGAGCTGACGGGGTACTGCTACCGCATGCTCGGGTCGTCCTTCGAGGCGGAGGACGCGGTGCAGGACACCATGGTCCGCGCCTGGCGGAGCTACGACAGGTTCGAGGGCCGCTCCAGCCTGCGTTCCTGGCTGTACCGGATCGCGACGAACGTCTGCCTGGACATGCTGTCCGCGAGCAACAAGCGCGCCCGGCCGATGGATCTCACGGAGTCGACGCCGCTCGCCCAGGCGGCCCTCTCCCCCCGCCCTGACCACACCTGGCTGGAGCCGATGCCGGACGCCCGTGTGCTGCCGGCGGTCGTGGACCCGGCGGAGGCCGCCGTCGCCAAGGAGTCGGTCCGGCTCGCGTTCATGGCCGCGCTCCAGCAGCTGCCGCCCAAGCAGCGGGCCGTGCTGATCCTGCGCGAGGTGCTGGCCTGGAAGGCGAGCGAGGTCGCCGAGCTGCTCGGCACCACGGTCGCCTCGGTCAACAGCGCGCTCCAGCGGGCTCGGGCGACGCTCGCCGAGCGGGACGACAAGGCCGCCGGGGCTGCGGTGTCCGACCCGCTGGACGAGGAGCAGCAGAAGCTTCTGGAGCGCTATGTGAAGGCGTTCGAGGGCTACGACATGACCGCGCTGACGGCCCTGCTCCACGAGGACGCCGTCATGACGATGCCGCCGTTCGACCTGTGGCTGACCGGCCACGACGACATCACCGGCTTCATGACGACCCTCGGCGCGGCCTGCGCGGGCTCCCGGCTGGTGCCGGTGCAGGTCAACGGCCTGCCCGGCTTCGCCCAGTACAAGCCGGACCCGGAGACGGGCAGATTCACCCCCTGGTCCGTCCAGATCCTGGAGATATCAGACGGCCGGCTGACCGGGTTCCACTTCTTCCTCGACACCAAGCGCTGGTTCCCCCTCTTCGACCTGCCCCTCCACCTGGAAGCGGAGCCCGACGAGGTCGAGCAGGACGCGTAGCGCCGGGGCGGGGTCCCTCAGGCGTATTCGGCCCCCGGCCCGGCGCGCGGCCAGCTCGAGCCGGGCGAGCAGGTCGACGACGCCGAGCCCGGGGGGCCCGAGCCCGGCCACATCGCACACGACGACTCCACCTCCGGCGCATCGCAACAGCGCCCGCACGTCGTCACACAGTCCCGGCACCTCGTCCCGGGTGACGGGGCCGGCCAGCACGAGTACAGGGGGTGTCTTCGCGTCCACGTACGGTAGACCGGCGAGACAGCCGTAACTCATCGCGGCGCCCGCCTGCCCTGCCCCTGCCCGGCAGAGATCACATTGACCCGCTCACCCGCTCCGCCGGAGGGTGGGCCTGTGCAGGGGGTGCTGAGCGGGTTCGCGGTGATCGCGGTCGTCATCGGGGTGGGCTATGTGCTCGGGCGGCGCGGCTCGCTCGGCGATCAGGGCCGGGAGGTGCTGACCGGACTGGCGTTCACCGTGGCGGGTCCCGCGCTCCTCTTCACGACCCTGGCCAGGGCCGACCTCGCGATGCTGTTCTCCGGCAGGCTGCTGGTGACGGCGCTGAGCACGGCCGCGGCCATGGGGGCGTTCGTGGCGGTGGGCGCCCTACGCCACTGGGGCGTGGGCCGCACCACGATCGGGGCCCTGTGCTCGGGCTACGTCAACTCGGGCAACCTCGGCATCCCCATCGCCGCGTACGTCCTGGGTGACGCGTCCCTGGTGGCGCCGGTGCTGCTGTTCCAGGTCGTCCTGGTCACCCCCGTCGCCCTGACGGTCCTGGACCTCTCCGGCAAGGGCGAGAAGGGCACGGTGTGGCGGCGCCTGCTGACCCCGCTGCGCAACCCCATTGCGGTGGGCTCCCTCTCCGGGGTCCTGGTGTCGGCGGCGGGCTGGAGGGTCCCCGGGCCGGTCATGGATCCCCTCACCCTGATCGGCAACATGTCCGTCCCGGCGGCCCTGCTGGCCTTCGGCATGTCCCTGCACGGCAGCGCGGCCCCCGGCCGGGGGCGGGACCGGCACCTGGTGCTGCTGTCGGTGGCGTTGAAGTCGGTGGGGCAACCGCTGGTGGCGTGGGTGGCGGCGAGGGGCGTCTTCGGGCTGCACGGCGCGGAGTTGCTGGACGTGGTGGTGACGTCGGCCCTGCCGGCCGCGCAGAACCTCTTCACGTACGCGAGCCGCTACCGGGTGGCCGAGTCGTTGGCCCGGGAGTCGGTCCTGCTCTCCACGGTGGTTTCGGTACCGGTGCTGGTGGGGGTGGCGGCGGCGTTGGGGTGAGGGTCGTCCGCCACGCCGAACGGGACCGGCGGAGGTCCACCGGTCCCGTTCACCGCGACGATGCGTGACACCCTCGGCCTCCGGCCGCGGGCCCTGGTCAGGCGATGCGTTCCAGCACGACCGGCGACGCCGAGAACTCGGTGCCCTCGGGCGCGATGTCGAAGGAGCCCGCCACCGACTCAAGCGCGTACTCGAAGCGCTCGGGGGTGTCGGTGTGCAGGGTGAGGAGGGGCTCGCCCTCGCGGACGGGCTCGCCCGGCTTGGCGTGGATCTCCACGCCGGCGCCCGCCTGCACCGGGTCCTCCTTGCGGGCGCGGCCCGCGCCGAGGCGCCAGGCGGCGACGCCGATGCCGTAGGCGTCGAGGCGGGTGAGGACACCGGAGGCGGGGGCCTTCACCACGTGCTGCTCCCTGGCCGTGGGCAGCGGAGCGTCCGGGTCGCCGCCCTGGGCCGCGATCATGCGCCGCCAGACGTCCATCGCCGAGCCGTCGGCCAGGGCCTTCGCCGGGTCGGCGTCCTTCACGCCGGCCGCGTCGAGCATCTCGCGGGCCAGGGCGACGGTGAGCTCGACGACGTCCGCGGGGCCGCCGCCCGCGAGGACCTCGACCGACTCGCGGACCTCGAGGGCGTTGCCCGCCGTCAGGCCCAGGGGGGTGGACATGTCCGTGAGGAGCGCGACCGTCTTCACGCCGTGGTCCGTGCCGAGGCCGACCATCGTGGAGGCCAGTTCGCGGGCGTCCTCGATCGTCTTCATGAAGGCGCCGGAGCCGACCTTCACGTCCAGGACCAGGGAGCCCGTGCCCTCCGCGATCTTCTTCGACATGATCGACGAGGCGATCAGCGGGATCGCCTCCACCGTGCCGGTGACGTCACGGAGCGCGTACAGCTTCTTGTCGGCCGGGGCCAGGCCGTCGCCCGCCGCGCAGATCACCGCGCCGGTGGTGTCCAGGACGTGCAGCATCTCCTCGTTGGAGAGCAGGGCGCGCCAGCCGGGGATCGACTCCAGCTTGTCGAGGGTGCCGCCGGTGTGGCCGAGGCCGCGGCCGGAGAGCTGCGGGACGGCCGCGCCGCAGGCGGCGACCAGCGGGGCCAGGGGCAGGGTGATCTTGTCGCCGACGCCGCCGGTGGAGTGCTTGTCGGCGGTCGGGCGGGACAGCGAGGAGAAGTCCATGCGCTCGCCGGAGGCGATCATCGCGGCGGTCCAGCGGGCGATCTCACGGCGGTTCATGCCGTTGAGCAGGATGGCCATCGCGAGCGCGGACATCTGCTCGTCGGCGACCTCGCCGCGTGTGTACGCGTCGATGACCCAGTCGATCTGCTCGTCGCTGAGTTCACCGCGGTCCCGCTTGGTGCGGATGACGGAGATGGCGTCCATGGCCATGGGTTTCCCTTCCGGGGTTGCGAAGGTGCACGGCCCCCCTGAAAGGCGTGTCAGAGGGGCCGTGCGGGAGTTACTTGGTGAGGTGGTCCGGGCCGAAGGCCTGGGGCAGCATCTCGGAGAGCGGGAGCACGCCCGCGGGGGTGTCCAGGAGCAGCTCCGGCCCGCCGAACTCGTACAGCAGCTGGCGGCAGCGGCCGCACGGCACCAGCAGGCCGCCGGTGCCGTCCACGCAGGTGAAGTGCGTGAGACGGCCGCCCCCGGTGCGCTGGAGCTGCGAGATGAGCCCGCACTCGGCGCACAGGCCCAGCCCGTAGGAGGCGTTCTCCACGTTGCAGCCGGTGACCGTGCGCCCGTCGTCGACCAGGGCCGCCACGCCGACCGGGTAGCCGGAGTAGGGGGCGTAGGCGTGGGACATGGCCTCCCGGGCCTCGGCCCGCAGCGCCTCCCAGTCGAAGCCGGCGGCAGCGGCCGGGGCCGGGGTCACTTGCCCTGCCCCTTCCGGTACGGCAGGCCGTCCGCCTTCGGCATGCGCAGCTTCTGCGCCGACAGCGACAGGACGAGCAGCGTGACCAGGTACGGGGTGGCCGTCACCAGCTGGCGCGGGACCTCGTTGGTGGAGCTGTACCAGAGGAACATCAGGGCGGCGATGACGACCGTGACGACGGCGGGGACGTACTTCTTCCTCCACGCCAGGTAGGCCGCGCCGAACACCAGCAGGATCGCCAGCAGCAGGATCAGCGCGTGGACGTTCACCGTGCCGCCGCGCAGGTTGAGGCTGTCGGTGTAGCCGAACAGGCCGGCGCCGAGGGCGAGGCCGCCCGGCATCCAGTTGCCGAAGATCATCGCGGCGAGACCGATGTAACCGCGGCCGGCCGTCTGGCCGTCGAGGTAGACGTTCGAGGCGACGATGGACAGGAACGCGCCGCCGAGGCCGGCGAAGCCGCCGGAGATGATCACCGCGATGTACTTGTACTTGTACACGTTGACGCCGAGGGACTCGGCCGCCACCGGGTTCTCGCCGCAGGAGCGCAGGCGCAGACCGAAGGAGGTCCGCCACAGCACCCACCAGGTCGCCGGGACCAGGGCGACCGCGACGACGGTCAGCGGCGACAGGTCGGTGACCAGACCGCCGAGCAGGCCCGCGATGTCCGACACCAGGAACCAGTGCTTCCCGTTGAGCGTGTTCAGCCAGTCCGACAGGCCGGGGATGCTGAAGTCGCCGAGGGAGTCGATCGGCGGGGACTGCTTGGTGGAGCCCTGCGGGGCGTTGGCGAAGGTGAACTTCGACAGGTAGCGGGTCACGCCGAGGGCCAGGATGTTCAGCGCCACACCGGAGACGATGTGGTTGACGTTGAACGTGACCGTGGCGATGGCGTGCAGGACGGCGCCGAGCGCGCCGCCGATGATGCCGAAGACGACACCCACCCACGGGCCCCACTGGTAGCCGGCCCAGGCGCCGAACCAGGTGCCGAGGATCATCATGCCCTCGAGGCCGATGTTGACGACGCCCGCGCGCTCGGCCCACAGGCCGCCGAGGCCCGCGAGACCGATCGGCACCGCGAGCTGGAGCGCGGTGGACATCTGCCCGACCGAGGTGATGCCGTCCGCGCCGGTGATCAGGCGGACGATCGAGGTCAGCGCCAGCACACCAGCGATGACCAGCAGGAGTACGGGGAGCGACATACGGCGGCCGCCCTTGCCGGGCTGCTTCGCCTGCGGCTTGGCGATGGTCGCGGTGGACATCAGGCAGCCACCTCCTTGTTGGTGTTCTGGGCGGCGGCCGCGGCCAGCTCGGCGCCGACCTGGCGCTGCTGGCGGCGCAGGGCCCACTGCTGGACGGCCGCGTACGAGATGACGACCGCGAAGACGATCAGGCCCTGCATGATCGTGGCGATCTCCTTGTCGTACGCCACGGGGGTCGCGTAGTCGAGGGCGGGCGAGGCCTTGTCGAGGAAGGCCCACAGCAGGGCGGCGAGTGCGATGCCGCCGGGGTTGTTGCGGCCCAGCAGGGCGATGCCGATGGCGGTGAAGCCGAGGCCCGCGGGGAAGCTCAGGCTGTAGGTGTGGGTGTCGCCGAGCAGCAGCGGCAGTCCGGCCAGGCCCGCGATGGCGCCGGAGATCAGCATGGAGATCAGCACCATGCGCTTGGCGTCGACGCCGGAGGCCGCGGCGGCGGTCTCCGAGGCGCCGGTGGCGCGCAGGTCGAAACCGAAGCGGGTGCGGTTGAGGACGATCCAGTAGCCGACGCCGAGGAGGACGGCGAGGAAGACCAGGCCGTAGATCGAGCCGACGTCCGAGCCCAGGTTGATGCCCGGGAACCAGCCGGACTTCTTCATGACACCGGTCGTCACGTTGTCGCCGACCTGCACGCCCCACACGTCGGTGAGGGTGACGTAGCCGATGACGGCGGTGGCGATCGAGTTCAGCATGATCGTCGCGACGACCTCGCTGACGCCGCGGGTGACCTTCAGGACACCGGCGATACCGGCCCAGAAGGCGCCGGTGCTCATGGCGACCAGGAGCAGCAGCGGAACCTGGAGCACGGCGGGCAGGCCCACGTGCGCGCCGACGACGGCGGTCATCACCGCGGCGAGGCGGTACTGGCCGTCGACGCCGATGTTGAACAGGTTCATGCGGAAGCCGAGGGCGACCGCGATGGCGGCGATGTAGTACAGCGACGCCTGGTTGATGATCAGCACCTGGATGTCCGAGTACGGCAGCTGCTGGAGCATCAGGGTGTACGGCTCGATCGGGTTCTTGCCCGAGGCGAGCAGGACCACGGAGGTCAGCACGATCGCCAGGACGAGCGCGATGACCGGTCCGGCCACCGCGACGAGCACCCGCTCCTTGTCGAACTTCTTCATCGGGCCTCGTCCTCCGGACCGGCGTTGTCGTCGCCCTCGGGGGCGGTCTCTTCGTGCTCCAGGTGACCGGATGCGGCACCCGTCATGGCCGAGCCCAGCTCCTCCGGCGTGATGGTGGCCGGGTCGGCGTCGGCGACCAGCCTGCCGTCGTAGATGACGCGCAGGGTGTCCGACAGACCGATCAGCTCGTCCAGGTCGGCCGAGATCAGCAGCACGGCCAGGCCCTCGCGGCGGGCCTCCCGGATACGGTCCCAGATCTGCGCCTGGGCGCCGACGTCCACACCCCGGGTGGGGTGGGCCGCGATCAGGAACTTCGGGTCGTGGCTCATCTCCCGGCCGACGATCAGCTTCTGCTGGTTGCCGCCGGACAGGGAGGCCGCGGTGACGTCGATGCCGGGGGTGCGGACGTCGTACTCCTCGACGATCCGGCGGGTGTCGGCCTGGGCGCCCTTGGGGTTCAGCCAGAAGCCCTTGGCGTTGGGCTTCTCGGTGACGTGGCCGAGGATGCGGTTCTCCCAGAGCGGGGACTCCAGCAGCAGGCCCTGGCGGTGCCGGTCCTCGGGGATGTAGCCGACGCCGGACTTGCGGCGCTTGCGGGTGGGCCAGGGCGTGATGTCCTCGCCGAGGAACACGATCCGGCCGGAGTCGGCGTGCTTGGTGCCGATCAGCGCGTCGATCAGTTCGGTCTGGCCGTTGCCCTCGACACCGGCGATGCCCATGACCTCGCCGGCGTGGATGGTGAAGGTGACGTCGTCGAGGACCTTCTTGACCTCGCCCGCGGGCGCGAACTCGGTGAGGCCCCCGGCGGAGGGCTCCTCCTCCGTGCCCATGGAGACGGCGCCACGGGCGTGGACGGTGAGGTTGCTGACCTCCAGCACCGCCCGGTCGGTGACCGTGGACTCGGCGGTCTCCGGGGTGGGCAGCTCGCTGCCGACCATCAGCTCGGCCAGCTGGCGCGGCGTGGTCTCGGACGGGATCGCGGTCCCGACCGTCGTACCGCGCCGGATGACGGTGATGTCGTCGGCGACGGACAGCACCTCACCCAGCTTGTGGGAGATGAAGATGACGGACAGGCCCTCGGACTTCAGCTCGCGCAGGTTGTCGAAGAGCGCGTCGACCTCCTGCGGGACGAGCACGGCGGTCGGCTCGTCGAGGATCAGGGTGCGCGCGCCGCGGAAGAGGACCTTGAGGATCTCCACGCGCTGGCGGTCGGCCACGCCGAGGTCCTCGACCAGGACGTCCGGGCGGATGCCCAGGCCGTACCGGTCGGAGATCTCCTTGATCTTCTTGCGGGCGCCGGCGCCGATGCCGTACAGCTTCTCGCTGCCGAGCACCACGTTCTCCAGCACGGTCAGGTTGTCGGCCAGCATGAAGTGCTGGTGGACCATGCCGATGCCGCGGACGATGGCGTCCGCGGGGCTGGAGAAGCTCACCTGCTCGCCGTCGATCGCGATGGTGCCCTCGTCCGGCTTCTGCATGCCGTAGAGGATCTTCATCAGGGTCGACTTGCCGGCGCCGTTCTCGCCGACCAGGGCGTGCACGGTGCCCTTGCGGACCATCAGGTGGATGTCGTGGTTGGCAACGACACCCGGGAATCGCTTGGTGATGCCCGCGAGCTCTACCGCGACTGTCGACTGAGCGGTGAGCGGAGGGCTGCTGGACGCGTCGATGGCGCACTCTCCTCGGGAAAGGGGCCACTCTACGCGCGTAGCGCCCCTGCTTTAAATAGTGCCCGGATCTGATCGGCCCTATCACAAGTACCCGATCCGTTCCGAGCATTCTGCCGCGCGAACGGGGGCGTCCCTGCCGTTGTCTCCCGTTGTCCGCCCGAAGGGCGGGCCGCGCGGCGTCTGGTGCGTGCGATCGCAAGGCGCCGAGGCGCCCTCGTGGCGGAGCCACGTGGGCGATTCGGCAACGCGGCGAGCGTGCGTGCCAGGCGTCGCGCGGCAGGCGGGAGACAAGGGCAGGGGCGCGGGCAGGTCATCCTCTCCGCACCCCGTTCCGTGGCCGTAACGCTGCCATTACAGCGCTCTGTTGGCCAAGGCTTCTGACCTAGATCGTCAGGAGGTCTTCACCTTGATGCTGCCGCTCTTGATGCCCTCTTCGGCCTTCTTGATCGCGGCCTGCATGTCGGCGTTGCCCTTGAAGGCCGGGTTGGAGTCGGACAGGCCGACGCCGCCGTTGTCCAGCGCGCCGCGGACGTCGCCCGACAGCGGCTTCTTGTCCTTGATGACCGACTTGGACAGGTCGTAGACCGCGCCCTCGACGTTCTTCAGGGCCGAGGTCAGGATGTACTTCTTGTACTTGGCCAGCGCGGCCTGCTTGTACTGGTCGGAGTCGACGCCGATGGCCCACACCTTGTGCTCGGCGGCGGACTTGATCACACCCTGGCCGGAGAGGCCGGCGGCCGCGTAGAGGACGTCGGCACCCGCGTCGATCTGACCGTTGGCCGCGTTCTCACCCTTGTCGGGGCTGGAGAAGCCGCCCTCCTGAGGCGTCTGGGTCAGATACTGCGACTCGATCTTGATCTTCGGGTTGACCGACTGGGCACCCTGCTTGAAGCCCGCCTCGAACTTGTGGATCAGCGGGACGTCCACGCCACCGATGAAGCCGATGTGGTTCTTCTTGGTCGCCTTCGCCGCCGCGACACCGGCGAGGTACGAAGACTGCTCCTCGTGGAAGAGCATGTCGGCGACGTTCTTCGTCTGCACCTTGTCGTCGTCGATGATGCCGAAGGTCACCTTCGGGAACTTCCCCGCGGCCTCCTTCACCGCCGGCGCGTACGCGAAACCGACACCGATGACCGGGTTGTAACCCGCCTTCGCCAGAGTCACCAGGCGCTGCGTCTTGTCCGCGTCCGACTCGCCGTCCTGCGGCTCGACATCCCGGCCACTGACGCCGAAGTCCTTCTGGGCCTTCTCGAAGCCCGCGTAGGCGGCGTCGTTGAAGGACTGGTCACCCTTGCCGCCGACGTCGTACGCCAGGCCGATGCCCTTGGACTTGCCCTCACCGGCAGAGGAGGAGGACGTGGACGAGCTGCCACAGGCAGAAACGGTGACGGCGAGCGCTGCGGTCGCAACGCCTGCAATCGTGATACGGGACACCCGGCGCATGGAACGTGACTCCTTTGTGCAAGCGCCCAAACCAGGCGCTGGTTCCGCCGCAGCGTAACGCGCGTAGACCTATGGGGAGAACCCCACCTTGCCAGAGTGTTATGCGACCGTTTCGAACTTTCGGCCACTGCCCTGGAGAGGTGACATCTACCAGGCACGCAGTGCACAAAGATCCTTCCCGGGGTCGATCTTTCCGCGAATGCCCACCGTGCAGTATCCGTGATCGAGATGCGCATCCCCGTGGGCCCGACCAGCCCGCGGTTCTCTTCTGATCCTGGGGAGGATCATGAAACTGAACAAGCTCGCGGCCGCTGCGGCGGGCGCCGGCATAGCCCTGTCGGCCACCGTGGTGGGCGTGGCGACGCCCGCGATGGCGTCCACGAACTGCACGACCTGGATGTCCGGCGACCGGGCGACCGGGTACGGCAAGTGCACCGGGGGAGACACCCGCTTCGACACCCACCGGGTGAAGGTGGTCTGCATCGGCCCCAACGGCCACACGTTCAACGTCTTCGGCAAGTGGGTCAACACCCGCGCCGGTGAGACCTCCAAGGGCGTCTGCTCCACGAACCCGAGGGCGTCCGGCGTCGAGGTCTACCGGATGAGCATCGAGACGGACCGGCTCTGATCCGATCCGCCCCGAGGGCGTACTCGGCGCTCTCGACAGCATGATGAAGCCCCGTGCCGCATCGGCACGGGGCTTCCTCGTCAGCACTCGTCAGTGCTCGTCGGCGCCAGCGGCGCACTCACTGCGTCTTGACGGTGACCTTGCCGTCGATGATGTCCTGCTTGGCCTTGTCCACGGCCGAGACCACGTCGGTCAGCGCCTTGTACTTCGGGTTGGAGTCGGCGAAGCCGACGCCGCCGGACTTCAGGTCGCCTCGGACGTCGCCGCTGAGCGGCTTGCCCTCGTGGACCGACTTGACAAGGTCGTAGACGGCGCCACCGACGTTCTTCAGGGCGGAGCCGAGGATGTAGTCCTTGTACTTGGCCAGCGCGGCCTGCTTGTACTGGTCGGAGTCGACGCCGATGGCCCACACCTTGTGCTCGGCGGCGGACTTGATCACACCCTGGCCGGAGAGGCCGGCGGCCGCGTAGAGGACGTCGGCACCCGCGTCGATCTGGCCGTTGGCCGCGTTCTCACCCTTGTCGGGGCTGGAGAAGCCGCCCTCCTGAGGCGTCTGGGTCAGATACTGCGACTCGATCTTGATCTTCGGGTTGACCGACTGGGCACCCTGCTTGAAGCCCGCCTCGAACTTGTGGATCAGCGGGACGTCCACGCCACCGATGAAGCCGATGTGGTTCTTCTTGGTCGCCTTGGCGGCCGCGACACCGGCGAGGTACGAGGACTGCTCCTCGTGGAAGAGCATGTCGGCGACGTTCTTCGTCTGCACCTTGTCGTCGTCGATGATGCCGAAGGTCACCTTCGGGAACTTCCCCGCGGCCTCCTTCACCGCCGGCGCGTACGCGAAACCGACACCGATGACCGGGTTGTAACCCGCCTTCGCCAGAGTCTCCAGACGCTGCACCTTGTCCGCGTCCGACTCGTTGTCCGTCGGCTCGACATCCCGGCCGCCGATCTTGAACTCGGCCTCGGCCTTCTGCAAGCCCGCGTAGGCGGCGTCGTTGAAGGACTGGTCGCCCTTGCCGCCGACGTCGTACGCCAGGCCGACGCCCTTGCCGGAGTACTTGCCGTCCTTGGAGCTACTGGTGCTCGACTCCGTGCTGGACTTGCCGCACCCGGCGGCCGCGAGGGCGATGACCGCGACGGTCACCGCAGCTTGGGAGAATCTCGTCCTCCGAGAGATCAGACGCACAGCAGTACCCCTTCAACCCCACGGCACCGTCACCGGCCCGTACTTCCCCAATGTGCCGCCCGGTGGCGCATTGCCGCCAGTGGTGGCGAGTTCGGCGCACAGTAACGCGCGTAGAAGAGGAGGGGAACGGGGTTTTCCCGGGCCGTTATCGATTCGTGCCGACCCCCGGTCACAAGTGCCGGTCTTCGGTTACGCCCGGGTGTCACAAGGGGACGAAGGGGCGTCAACCAGGCGCCCCTTCCCCACCCACGCCCTACTGCACGGCATCCAGCAGCGCGGCGGCGGTGAACAGCTCCACGCCCACCGTGATGGCGCGCTCGTCGGCGTCGAAATCGCCCTGGTGCAGGTCGCGCACGGTCCGCTCACCCGGCGTGCGCACACCGAGCCGCGCCAGGGCGCCCGGCACGTGCTCGAGGTACCAGGAGAAGTCCTCCCCGCCGAGGCTCTGTTCGGTGCCCTCGACGGACTCGATGCCGCGCCGCGCGGCCATGGCGTCCCGCAGCAGCTCGGTGACCTCGGCGTCGTTGACGACCGGCGGCACTCCGCGCACGTAGTTGATCTCGGACTTGGCCCGGTGCAGGGTGGCGACCTCGTCGATCGCCGCGTGCAGCACGTCGGGCGCCAGCCGCCAGGCGTCGATGTCGAGGCACCGTACGGTCCCGGAGAGCTCGGCGTGCTGCGGGATCACGTTCGGCGCGTGCCCCGACTCGATCCGTCCCCAGGTCACGGCGAGGCCGCTGCGGGTGTCGACCCGCCGGGCGACCAGCGCGGGCACGTCGGTGGCGACCCTGGCCGCGGCGGTCACGAGGTCGGTGGTCAGGTGGGGCCGGGCGGTGTGGCCGCCGGGTCCGTCGAGCGCGATCTCCAGGCGGTCGCAGGCGCTGGTGATCGGCCCCGGCCTGAGCCCGATCCGGCCCACGTCGACCCGGGGGTCGCAGTGCACGGCGATGATCCGGCCCACCCCCTCCAGCGCCCCGGACGCGATGACGTCGGCGGCGCCCCCGGGCAGCACCTCCTCGGCGGGCTGGAAGATCAGCCGCACGGGCCGGGGCAGCAGGCCCTTCTCGTGCAGCTGGGCGAGCACGAGCCCGGTGCCCAGCACGACCGTGGTGTGCACGTCGTGGCCGCAGGCGTGCGCCCGGTCCGGCACGGTGGACCGGTACGCGCACTCGGTCTTGGTGTCCGGGATGGGAAGCCCGTCGATGTCGGCCCGCATCGCCAGGATGGGTGTGCCGCCGAGGTCCTCCCCGGGCTCCACCCCGATGTCGCAGACGAGCCCGGTACCAGTGGCGAGGACACGGGGCCTCAGCCCCGCCTTCTCGAGCCGCGCCTTGATCGCGGCAGTGGTACGGAACTCCTGGTTGCCCAGCTCGGGGTGCATGTGCAAGTCGCGCCGGAACGCCACGAGTTCGGCGTACAGCGACTCGCTCAGCAGACCCGGGAGCACGGTATCGCCGGGAAGGTCGGCCTCGGACTGTCGGGACATCAATTGGTTCACCCTCTGAAGGGTAGAACGCCGGACCGGTCGACTGACCCACGATCAACAAAACTTCAACCCGTTAGGGGAAGAAAATCCGACCGCCCGACGCATAGCCGTTGTCTCGGATGGGTAAACTCGCGCGGCTTCGCCGCACTGGGATCACCCATCCTTCCTTCCTCAACGGATACCACGCAGCGCCAAAGCCACGCTGGAGCGGTCCACGTACCGGAACTTCCGGGAGGAAACCCGCAGGTGGGGGCGGGGTGAGGGGAGCGGCGGTAATCTGCGCCCCCGTGAGCCGACCGAACGCGGACTTCCTCCACGCCACCCGCTCCTCCTACGACGCGATCGCCAAGGAGTACGCGGACCGCTTCCCCGACAGCCTCGGCCTCCACCCCGTGGACCGGGCCCAGGTCTCGGCCTTCGCCGAGCTGGTGAGAGCGGGCGGTCCGGCCCCGGTCGCCGACCTCGGCAGCGGCCCCGGCCATGTCACCGCCCGGCTGCACGACCTCGGTGTGCCGGTCTTCGGGGTCGACGTCTCACCCAGGATGGTCGAACTGGCCCGCGAGGCGCACCCGCACCTGCGGTTCCACGTGGGCTCGATGACGTCGCTGGACCTGCCGGACGGGACGCTCGGCGGGATCATGGGGCTCTACTCGGTCATCCATGTCCCGGACGACCACCTGCCGACGGCGTTCGCGGAGTTCCGCCGCACCCTCGTCCCCGGCGGGCACGTGCTCCTGTGCTTCCAGTTCGACGAGGGCGGCGGCCGGCTGCGCCTCACCGAGCGGTTCGGCCACCCGATCGACCTGGACTATCACCTGCGCACCCCGGACACCGTCTCCGCCGCGCTCACGGCGGCGGGCCTGCCACCCGTGGCCACGACCGTCCGCGCACCCGTCGAGGACGAGAAGCGCCCCCGGGCCTTCCTCCTGGCCCGCAAGCCGGAGGACGAGGGCGACCCGGACGGCACGGACGGCACGGACGGTGGGCCTGGCGGGGCGAGCGCGGGCTAGGACCTGTCCGCCGGCTCGTGCCGGAGGCGGGGGGGGCCGCTCGGCACGCCGTCCCCCGCTCGCGTCTTCTTCCGAACGGGCGAGTTCCCGCCGGCGTCGTCGTCGGCTGCCGGCCCGCGCGCGCTCGAACGCACGGGGACACCCCCGTCCGCCCCGCTCCGCCGCACCGATCACGCATGCCGATTCCCTCGGGGCCGCTCCGCCGGACGGGCGTCAGACCGCGCTCACCGCCGCCAGCCGATGTACGTCGCGGGCGGTTCCGGTGACTCCGGACAGGAAGCCCTGGGCGCGGGGGGAGGCGTGTTCCGTGAGCCAGGCGGGGTCGATGTCGCACACGGCGACCCGTACGCCCGTGCCCACGAGGGCCAGGGGCAGGGTGTGGACGACCGTGGAGGGGAAGCTCAGGATCGTCCGCCCGATCGGACCGCGCCGGGCGATCAGCTCCAGCGGCAGGTCGGGGCGGACGATCTCCAGTCCGGTCTCCGCGGCGAGCCGGTGGAGCTTCTCGGCGCTCTCCCGGCGGTGGGCGAAGTAGCGGGTGGCCCCGTGGGCCTTGGCCAGGGTGCGGACCGCCTCCAGGTACCGCTCCCCGTCGACGACCCCGGTCTCGACCAGCGAGGTGCCGACCATGTCCGCGCTCGAGGTGATGCGGGGCGGGCCGAAGCGGGCCCGGGTCCAGCCGAAGTCGTTGGCCGTGACCGTCACCCCGTCCGGTCTCTCCTCCACCGGCATCGAGGAGAAGACCTCCACCCGGCGGCCGGCGCCAGGGGTCAGCCGGCGCCGGGCCGAGGAGGACACCGGCGCGAACAGCAGGTCGCGCGCACCGGGGCGGCCGCCCTTGCGGTGCCAGCGCACCAGGCGCTCACCGCGGGCGAGCTGGGCGACGAACTCCATCGTCGCCGTGCCGTCGTCGACGACCACCAGGTCCTTGGCCCGGGTGATCGTCAGCAGCAGCTGTACATAGCGGGAGAAGGGGTCTCCCATGACGATGCGGTCCGCCCGCCGCAGTTGCCCGGCGAGCCCGCCGATCGTGTGGAAGGGCGCGGCCGGACCGCCCCGGGCCTCCTCCCAGCGGACCCGGTAGCCCTCGTCCCGGGCCAGGTCGGCCATGCGGCGCAGCTGGCCCCGGGTCATGGGGTCGGTCGGGGCCAGCACGACGACGGTGAGCTCCGCGCCGGCCGGCGGCGGACCGCCGTCCGCCGAGCGCCGTACCTGCGTGGGCAGGGGCAGCACGCGGCCCGCGCCGGACGTGTCCGTCCCGCGCAGGCCGTGGACATGCGCCCACTCCAGCACGTTCAGCAACTGCACCGGACTCTCCACGAACGCGAGAGTGCGGGGACCGGTTCTCCCGGCGCGGGGGCTCATCGACGTACGACCGTCCCGTCGTAAGGGGCTCACTGTGGCCCGGTGAGGGTGGCGCGGTGTCAGACCGCGACCGGCTCGCCCGCCGCCGCCGCGATCTCCGCCTCGGCGACGACGCCGTTGACGCGGCGCAGCTTCTTCATCGGGCCGAGCTCGGAGTCGTAGACCTTCTTGACGCCGTCGCCGAGGGAGGCCTCGATGGTGCGGATGTCGCGGACCAGGCGCGTCAGGCCCTGCGGCTCGACGGAGGCGGCCTGGTCGGAGCCCCACATCGCGCGGTCGAGGGTGATGTGGCGCTCGACGAACGTCGCGCCGAGGGCGACCGCGGCGAGCGTGGTCTGGAGGCCGGTCTCGTGGCCGGAGTAGCCGATCGGAACGTTCGGGTACTCCTTCTCCAGCGTGTTGATCACGCGGAGGTTCAGCTCCTCGGCCTTGGCCGGGTAGGTGGAGGTGGCGTGGCAGAGCAGGATGTTGTCGCTGCCCAGGACCTCGACCGCGTGGCGGATCTGCTTCGGGGTGGACATGCCGGTGGAGAGGATGACCGTGCGGCCGGTGGCGCGCAGGGCGCGCAGCAGCTCGTCGTCGGTGAGGGAGGCGGAGGCGACCTTGTGGGCCGGGACGTCGAACTTCTCCAGGAAGGCGACGGCCTCGGTGTCCCACGGGGAGGCGAACCAGGCGATGTTCTTGCTCTTGCAGTACTCGTCGATCTGGCGGTACTCGTCCTCGCCGAACTCCACGCGGTGGCGGTAGTCGATGTAGGTCATCCGGCCCCAGGGGGTGTCGCGCTCGATGTCCCACTGGTCGCGCGGGGTGCAGATCTCCGGGGTGCGCTTCTGGAACTTGACGGCGTCGCAGCCGGCTTCGGCGGCCACGTCGATCAGCTTGAACGCGTTCTCCAGCTCACCGTTGTGGTTGATGCCGATCTCGCCGCAGATGTAGACGGGGCGGCCGGGACCGGCCTCGCGCGAACCGAAGGTGCGGATACGGGAGTTGGTGCTCATGGCGGAGATGTCCTTACTTGGTGAGGGAATCGAGAGAGGGGCCGAGGATCCAGCTGGCGATCTCTCGGATCGCGCCGTCGCCACCGGGGACGGTGGTGACCGCGCGTGCGGCGCCGCGTACGACGTCGTGGGCGCTCGCGACCGCCACGGGCCAGCCGACGAGGGCGAAGCACGGGAGGTCGTTGACGTCGTTACCGACGTAGAGCACGCGCTCCGGCGCTATGCCCTGCTCCTCGCACCACTGCTTGAGGGCGAGGTCCTTGCGGTCGATGCCGTGCAGTACCGGGAGCTTGAGCTTCCGGGCGCGGGCGGCGACCACAGGGTTCTGTTCCGTGGACAGGATCAGCATCCTCAGTCCGCTCCTGCGCAGGGCGGCGATGCCGAGGCCGTCGCCGCGGTGCACGGAGACGAACTCCCGTCCGTCGGAGTCGATCAGCACCCGGTCGTCGGTCTGGGTGCCGTCGAAGTCCAGTACGACCGCGTCGATGTCGTCGGCGGTCGGCAGCGAACCGGGGAGGTCCGCGTCGAAGAGGGGGGCCAGCGCGCGGGCGCGGGCCAGGTCGTGCGGGTCGTCGATCTCCAGCACGCGCGCGGGGTCGGTGCGCACGAGTTCCGTGCGGCCGAAGAAGCGGTGCTGGTGCTTGCGGAAGCCGGCCGCGTCCATGGCGTAGGCGGCGCCGGTCTCCAGGAAGTCCTGGGGGCGGTCCTGACGGCGCGGGCGGAAGGACTTGTCGTGGTTGACCCCGAAGCCGCCCTCGGCCGCCTCGTCGGAGTGGCGCCAGACGAAGCCGTGGAACGGCGCGACGGTGACGGCGGTGTCCGCGCCCTGCTCGGCGACCGCCCCGGCGACGCCGTCGACGTCCTCGCGGATGAGGAAGGGGCTGGTGCACTGCACGAGCAGGACCACGTCGACGGGAGCGCCGTGCAGGGCCTCGTGGGCGTCCATCGCGTGCAGCACGGCCGCCTCGGAGGTGGCGGTGTCCCCGGCGATGGCGGCCGGGCGCAGCACGACCTCCGCGCCCGCCTCGCGCGCCGCGCCCGCGATGGCCTGGTCGTCGGTGGAGACGACCACGTCCGTGACGAGGCGGGTGGCCAGGCACTCGCGAACCGCGCGGGCGACGAGCGGGACGCCGCCGATGGGGGCCAGGTTCTTGGCGGGCACTCCCTTGGAGCCGCCTCGCGCGGGGATCACGGCGAGTACGCGGCGCACCCCAACTGACGTGTCGGACATGGGCATTTCTCCTTGAGGACTCACAGCTCCCCCATCCGCCGGATGACGGGGGCCACCCGCTGCACTCCGTGGCGGTAGGCACCGCGCGCCGCCCGGCGGACGATCTGCCGGACCGGTCCGGGCTCCTTGTCGGCGGCGGGCGCGCCGGGCAGCGGGCTGCCGTCCGGGCCGAGGTGGTGGCGGGCGAGGATGCCGGGCAGATAGCCGGGCGCGGTCGCGGGTGTGTAGTACGGGGTCAGCGGCGGCAGCCCGCCGGGCTGGGCGAGCAGCTTGGCGATGCGCTCGCGCGCCGCGTCGAAGGCGGTGGCGTACGAACCTCCCCCAGCGGCGGGACCCCCAGCGGCGACACCCTGCCGGGCCACCCACCCCGGCTCGGGTACCGGCCGGTGTCCGGCGTCGAGCTGGTCCCAGGAGGCGAGGCAGCCGGAGCCGACGAAGTGGTGGTTGCCGAGGGTCTCGCGGACGCCGAGGTCGGTGAGGACGACGGTCGGGATCCGGCGGTGCAGGGACTCCAGCGCGGCCGTGGAGCTGATCGTCACCAGCAGGTCGGTGCGGTCGAGGACCTCGCCCATGTTCCCGTACACCAGGCGGAAGTTGGCCGGCGGGTCGAGCCGCTGGGCCAGCTTCTGGTAGGGCAGTTCCTCGATGTGGGTGGTGTGTTCGCCCGGTTTGGAGCGCAGTTTGAGCAGCACTTCGCGGTTCGGGTGCAGCCGCGCGTGCCGGACCAGGCGCTCCAGCAGGTACGTACGGTCCTTGCGGCTGTCCGGTACGGAGGGCTGGGCCGCGAACACCACGGTGTAGGGCTCGTGTTCACCCTCGTACGGGCTGCCGCCGAGGAACGGCAGCGCCACCTCGGTGACCGCGGCGGCGTCGGCACCCACGCCCTCGTACACGGCCCGGAAACGGTCCGCGTCCTGGCGGGAGTTGGCGAGGACGAGGTCCGCGCCGTGCCGCAGCAGCAGGCCGTCGGCGAGCTTCTCGTAGACGACGCCGACGTAGCCGGTGACGACGACGGGCCGCTTCGCGCGGCCCTCCCAGACCCGCTTGAGGCCGTGCAGCACCGCCTGCACCCCGCCGCCGACGAGGGCGAGCACGACGATGTCGTACGACTCCTCGGCCATGGCGCGCAGGAACTCGACGGACGTGACCTCCCGGAGGGAGTCGGCGGTGACGCCCACCTCGGTCAGCTGGCGCGCGGTGGGTGTCGCCCGGCCGCGCAGCAGGAATCCGCGGAGCTCGAGGCCGACTTGCGCGCCCTCGTGCGCTGCGGCTTCCATGGACTGACCCGGCGCGATACGAGCCGCGGTCAGCGCACCCCATTTCCAGCGGGTGTCGGAGTCCGCGAGTACCGCGATTCGCGTGGGCTTCGGTGTACTTGGTGGCACGACGAAGACGCTAGGAAGCAATTCCTAGGTAAAGCCCAACCGCATCTCAACAAAAAGTTAACAACACATCGCCGCAAACCGAACTGGCCCGCTGAAGCCCAGGAAGTACACGGGATGCACCGTTCCGACACATTGAGTTCACCCTCCGTACGAATACCGGAAAGTTTTGCAGCCGGGCGGCCTCCTAGGGTTTCTCGGGTGCCTAAGCTTTCCGTGATCGTGCCGTTCTACAACGTGCAGCAATACGCCCCGGACACCCTGCGGAGCCTTCGACTGAACGCCCGTTCCGATTTCGAGTTCGTCCTGGTGGACGACCATTCGAAAGACGAAACGCCGGCGATTCTCGAACGCGCGGCCGAGGAGCTTTCCGACGTCGCCCAGGTGCGTTACATCCGCCATGAGAAGAACGGAGGACTCGCCACCGCGCGCAACACCGGCCTGGACGCGGCGCAGGGCGAGTACCTGACGTTCCTGGACGGTGACGACTGGCTGGCCCCGGGCTACTACGCCCAGCTGGTGGCCGCCATCGAGGAGCTGGGCTGCGACTTCGTCCGAACCGACCATGTCCAGGCCACAGCCCGCGCGCGCACCGTGCAGCGGGTGCCGCACGGGCGGCGCCGCCGGGTCATGAACCCGCGCGAGGCGATCCTGCCCGCCGACCGGTCGACCTCGGTCGACTACGCCTACGCCTGGGCCGGCGTCTACCACCGCCGGCTGCTGGACAGGCGCCTGCTGCACTTCACCGACGGGCTGCGCACGGCCGAGGACCGGCCGTGGATCTGGAAGCTGCACCGCGAGGCGGAGTCGTTCGCCGTGGTGAGCCTGCTGGGCGTCTTCTACCGGCGCGGGGTCGCCTCCTCCCTCACGCAGATCGGTGACGCCCGTCAGCTGGACTTCATCCGCGCCTTCGACCAGGTCATCGAGGAGACGGCCGCGGACCCGGACGCCGACCGGCTGCTGCCGAAGGCGGTGCGCACCTACTGCGCGATCATCGCCCACCATCTCTCGGACGAATCCAAGTGGGAACCGGCCGTGGCCAAGCAGCTGCGGTCGATGAGCGCGGCGGCCATCCAGCGCATGCCGCAGGAAGCGCTCGTCGACGTACTCGACACCATGGACTTCGACCGTTCCTCCAAGCTGCGGCGGCTGCGGCGCCGGATCACCACAGCGAAGGCGGCTGCCTGATGCCCCGTACCACGCGGATCTTCTGCGTCTCCACGCTCTACGGCGCCGCCACCCTGGCCGCCGCGCTCGACTCCGACTGCTTCGACGAGGAGGACCGCAGACTCCTGCTGGTCTTCAACAACTCCACGACCCCGGAGACCACCCCGGCCGTCGACGCCATGCCGGGCTTCGAGCCGCTGCGCGACCACTTCGACGACGTGCTGTCCTGGAACGAGGTCATCCGCCCCTTCCACCCCGGCGCCTGGACCCCTCGCCTGGACGACGTCCCGCTGTTCGAGCGCTATCTGCGGCTGCTGTGGGACCTCGGGGACGACGATGTGGAGCTGGTCCTGGAGTCCATCCAGGTCGCCCCCGCCCTGACCATGGCCCAGCTGTTCCCCGAGGCCGTCATCGACGTCTACGCCGACGGCCTGATGAGCTACGGCCCCACCCGCAACAAGCTGGACCCGCTGGTCGGCACCCGGGTGCGCCGCCTGCTCCACCTGGACCTGGTGCCGGGGCTGACGCCGCTGCTGCTCACCGAGTTCGACGTACCGGCCGAGATCGTGCCGACGGAGGCCTTCCTCAAGGCGATGGGTGAACTCACCGCCACCGTCACGGACGTGCCCGCGGTGCCCGAGAACGCGGCGCTGCTGCTCGGCCAGTACCTGTCCGCGCTGGACATCCTCTCCCCCGAGGAGGAGGAGGACCTGCATGTGCGGATGATGCGCGGGGCGGTCGAGCGCGGCCACCGCGAGATCGTCTTCAAGCCGCACCCGACCGCGCCGGCCCGCTACAGCCGCGCCCTGGAGACCGAGGCCGCGAAGCTCGGCGTGGACCTCACCGTCCTGGACGTGCCCGTGCTCGCCGAGGTGCTGTTCGAGAAGACCCCGCCCGCACTGGTCGTCGGCTGCTTCTCCACGGCGCTGTTCACCGCCTCCGTGTTCTACGGCCTGCCCGTCGCCCGGCTCGGCACCGCGCGGCTCCTGGACCGCCTGACGCCGTACCAGAACAGCAACCGGGTGCCCGTCGTCCTCGCCGACGCGCTGGTGCCGGACCTGGCGGGCGGCAAGGGCGAGGACCTCATCGGCGCCGGCACCCTGGGCGAACTGATCACCGCGGTCGGCTTCGCCATGCAGCCGCAGATCTACCCGGGGCTGCGACCGGCGGCCGAACGCTACCTCTCCGCCCACTTCGGCCCGCGCACCCGGCGCTATTTCAAGCGCAAGCGCCTCACCTCCCTCGGCCTGCCCGGCGGCATCCCCGACCGGCTGGCGTTCCTGCCCCGAAACGCCGCGGCCCGGCGGATGGTGCGCCGGGCGCGGGCACTGCGCAAGGCGGTACGACGCTAGGACTCTTCCAACCAGCGGCCCTGGACGGCCCTTTGGGGCGTCCTGGGCGAAAGGGGCGAAGAGCAACGGGAAAGACGGCTGCTGGTCGGGAAGCGTTGGGTTGGGGTTTACGGAGCCTCCATAGCTTCCCCCAATGCCGCAGACAGCCTTCCCGCCCATACCGTTCGGCCCGGCGGGCGGACCGCGATGACCCAGCAGGACATACGTCCGCCCGCCCACGCCCCGGCTCCGGTGGTGCTCGCCCCCGTGGCGCCGGCTCCGGTCCGGCGGCCGCTCATCTCCTACGTGCTGCCCGTCTACAACGAGCAGGACGGCATCGCCGCGTTCCACGCCGAACTGAGCGCCGCGCTCGACGGCCGCCCGGAGCTCGACTTCGAGCTGGTCTACGTCAACGACGGCTCCAGCGACGGCTCGCTCGCCCTCCTGACGGACCTGGCGGCGAAGGACGGCCGCGTCCGGGTGGTCGACTTCGCCCGCAACTTCGGGCACCAGCTCGCCATCACCGCGGGCCTGGACCTGGCCACGGGCGACGCGGTGATCGTCATGGACACCGACCTCCAGGACCCGCCACGGGTCAGCCTGGAGCTGGTCGACGCCTGGCGCGAGGGCGCCGAGATCGTGCACGCCCGCCGCCGCTCCCGGCAGGACACCGCCTTCAAACGGGCCACCGCGCACCTGTACTACCGCGTCCTGCGCGCCTCCACCGAGGTGGACATCCCGCTGGACACCGGGGACTTCCGGCTGCTGGACCGCAGGGTCGCCGACGAGCTGCGCAAGTACCGCGAGCGCAGCCGCTTCGTGCGCGGGATCGTCGCCTCGATGGGCTACCGGCAGGCCGAGGTGGCCTTCGACCGCGACGAACGCTTCGCGGGCGAGACCAAGTACCCGCTGCGCAAGATGGCCAAGCTCGCCATCGACGGCGTCACCAGCTTCTCCACCGCGCCGCTGAAGATGATCACGCGGCTGGGCTTCACCGTGCTGGCGCTCTCCCTGGCCGGCATCGTCTACGCGCTGGCGATGAAGTTCTTCCGGCCCGAGATCACCGTCTCCGGCTGGACGATGCTGATGTGCGTCGTGCTGTTCCTGGGCGGCGTCCAGATGCTCTCCCTCGGCGTCATCGGCACCTACATAGGCCGCATCTACAGCGAGTCGCAGGGCCGTCCGCTGTATCTGGTGCGCGAGGTGATCGGCGGTTCCGGGTCCGATGACTGAGACCACGGCCAGGATCCAGGCGCCCCCGTCGTCCTCCGGGACCACGCGCCAACTGGTCCGCTACACCCTCATCGGCGGCAGTGGGGTCACCCTCGACCTCGTCGTCTTCCTGCTGCTTCACAACTGGGCGGGGATGGACGAACAGCTCGCCAACGCGATCAGCACCACGCTCGCCATCACCAACAACTTCGCCCTCAACGCACGGTTCACCTTCGAACGCCGCGACCGGCCGGTCGTCCGCTTCCTGCGCTTCTACGCCGTCGGCCTGACCGGCATCGCCCTGACCGACCTGCTCTTCCTCGCCTTCACCGACGGCCTGGGGATCAACGCCGACCTCATCAAGCTGGGCTCGATGCCCCTGGTCCTGGCGCTCCAGTTCGTGCTCAACAAAAGATGGAGCTTCGCATGAACCTCGGCATCATCGGCGCGGGTGCCACCGGGCTGACGGCCGCCTGGGACGCCGTACGGGCCGGGCACCAGGTGACCATCCTGGAGGCCGCCGCCGAACTCGGCGGTCTCGCCGCCTCGCTGGAGGTGGGCGGGGTTCCGCTGGAGCGCTACTACCACCACATCTTCCGCAGCGACAAGGCGATGATCGCCCTCATCGAGGAGCTGGGGCTCGGGGACGCGCTGCGCTTCCACAAGCCGACCACCGGCATCTACCGGGGCGGGAGGCTCATCGACTTCACCACCCCGTTCGACATGCTCCGCTTCCCGGAGTTCTCGCCGGTGGACGCGGTGCGCTTCGCCGGGTCGTCGGCGGTGCTGAAGGCCGTCCGGGGCGGCGAGCGGTACAACGACCTCACCGCCCTCGCCTGGCTGCGCAGGCACGCCGGGAAGAAGGCCACCGCCGCCATCTGGGAGCCGCTGCTGCGGGGCAAGTTCGGCGACCGCGCCGAGCAGGTGTCGATGGCGTGGCTGTGGGCCCGCATCCACTGCCGGACCTTCGAACTCGGCTATGTGGACGGCGGGTTCGAGCGGGTGTACGCCGCCCTGCGGGACGGGATCGAGGAGCGCGGCGGGAAGGTCGAGTTCGGCAAGGCCGTCGAGACCATCCGGCAGGAGGGGGACACGCCTGTCGTCACCTGCGCGGACGGTTCGACGTACCGCTTCGACCGCCTCGTCGTCACCGCGCCGCAGCCCGCCTTCGCCAAGGCGGCCGGGCTGCCCGCCGAGGACACGGTGTGGAAGAACCAGTACCTGGGCGCCACCTGCTTCGTGCTGGAGCTGGACCGCAGTGTGATCCCGTACTACTGGCTCAACATCAACGAGCCGGACTTCCCGTTCCTCGCGGTGGTCGAGCACACCAAGATGATCGACCCGGCGGTCTACGGCGGCCGGCACGTCCTCTACGTCGGCAACTACGTCGAGCGCGAGGACTGGCGCTTCACCACCGAACCGGCCGAGCTGCTCACCCGGTTCGTGCCGTACCTGCGGCGGATCAACCCGGACTTCGACGAGTCCTGGATCAAGGACTGGCACTTCTCCAGGGCGGGGTTCGCCCAGCCGGTGGTGACGCCCGAGTACCGCTCGCTGATCCCCGGCCACGACACGCCGATGAGCCGCGTCACCCTGGCGACGATGGCCCAGATCTACCCGCAGGACCGGGGACAGAGCTACTCGGTGGCGCTGGCCCGCGAGGTCACCGCCTCGCTCGGGCTGCGCTGAGAAGAGGGGCCCCGGTGTGCCGGCCGGGGCCCCTGGCACCGGGTCAGCCGTGCTGCCCGGCGCCGCTCTTGCGCACGCACAGGACCATCCTGGCCCCGGCGTCACCGCGCGGGCAGTCGTACACGGCGGTGACACGCCGCCAGAGTTCCTGATTCACCATGCCCGGCCGGAACCAGCGCCGCTCCAGCACCGCGTACGGGGCGGGGTGGTGGTCGACGCAGTCGGCGTTCTCCTTGAACGACGGCAGGTCCGCGACGTCCGGGAGGTAGCGGGTGCGCTGGAGGAAGGTGGCGATCGGGTAGCGGCACCGGGCGGGGTGGTCGACGTAGTACGTCGTGTCGCCGAAGGCCAGGTACAGCACCGGGGCCCCGGCCGGCATCCGGGCCCGCAGCCGGTCGGCCTCCCGCTGGGTGCGCCGCATCTCGGTCAGGTAGTCGGCGCCGGTCATCGTCACCCTGCCGTGCAGCACGAGGTGCGGGGAGCCGGGCCAGATGCTCGCGGTCAGGCACACCACGCCGGTCAGGGCGACCAGCACGACGGACCGCACTCCCCGGGGGGGCCGCCTTCTCTCCCCCCGCCTCTCCGACAGCACGTCCACCAGCGCCGCGAGCAACGCCACCAGGCTCGCCGTCCACACCACCCACGGCCGCTGTACGCCCTCCGGCGCCCCGGCGTACAGCACGGGCAGGACGCCGTACACGAGGGACACGGCGCCGAAGCACCAGGGCGGCGAGCGACGGGCGCCGCCCACCGCCAGGCCCCAGGCAGCGGCGGCCAGCACCGGCAGCTGGGCCGCGTGGTACAGGAACCAGTTGCCCTGCACCACCACGACCGCCTGGGCGGCCAGGCCGATCAACAGCGCCACCCCGAGCAGTTCGGCCCGCCGCCGGCGCCCGCGCACCCGGGCCAGGACCAGCAGCAGCGCCCCGGGCAGGAGCAGCAGCACCGGGCCGGCGACGGCCCGGTCGGCCAGGAAGTCCACGGAACGCGCGAGGATGAACCCCGGACGGATGCCGGTACGGCTGAGGGCCGACTGGTTGATCAGCGGCATGTCCTCCATCCACTGCCCCTCGTGGGAGCCGGCGAGGAGGCTGAGCGCCAGCAGGGCCACCGCGGCCGGTACGCCGAGCACGGCGAGCCGGACGGCCCGGCCCCGGTCGACGACGTACACCAGCAGCACGCCGATGGCGGCGGTCGCGGCGGTGGAGTACTTCATCATCACCGCGAGTCCGAGCGGCACCGCGGCGAGGAGCGCCGCCCGCCACGGCCGCTCGGGACCGAGGGCGGCGGCGACGGCGACCACCGTCAGCACGACCGCCGCCCACTCCGGCTGGAGGAAGTCGTTACGGGGCGCGAGGGCCAGGGCGAGCCCGGTCGCGCCCGCCGTGAAGGCGGCCTCGCGCCCGGTGACCCGGCGCAGCAGGGCCGCGTACAGGGCGTACGCGGCAGCGGCGGCGAGCAGGACGCCCGCCGCCCCCATCAGGGCCTCGCGCGCCGCCGTACCGCCGAAGGCGAGCCGGTCGAGGCCGGCCACGAACCAGCGGTAGAAGAACGGCCGGTGGGTGAAGACCTCCGACGGCGAGTAGCCGGCCGCCCGGCCGGTGCGGAGGGCGGCGAGGACGTAGTGGAGGTCACCGGTGAGCCGCCGGGTGGCCACGGTGTAGACCAGGGCCGCGGCGGACGGCAGGGCCACCGCCGCCCACCACAGGGGTGAGCGGCGGCGGCCCTGGCGCGGCGGGGCGGCGACCGGCGGATCGCCGGCCAGTGCTGTCGCCATGGTCAGCCGCCCAGGATGATCCGCAGGTCGGCCGCGTTCGCCTCGGTGACCTTCCACAGTTCCCGCTGCCGGCCGTGCACGTCGGCGACCGTCTTCGCGTGGTCGGCGAGCAGGTCCTTCGAGCGCTCGACCAGCCGGGCGGCGAGGTGGCGGTCGTGCACGGACACCCCCCACTCGGGCCGTTCGATGTCACGCAGGAAGTACGCCATCTTCGGGTGCGAGATCAGGCTGATGATGGGCGTGCCGCAGCCGAACGGGATCATTCCGGCGTGGCCGCGCATGCCGATCACCAGCTTGGTGCGGGCGTACAGGTCGCGGATCTGGTCGTTGTCGAAGTCGTACATCGGGATGACGGGCATCGAGATGCCGTGCTCGCGCCGCAGGTCGAAGGCGATCTTCTCGTCGTCGAGGGAGTGTGCCGCGCACCGCACCTCGGCCAGCTCGCCCAGGTCCCGGACGGCCCGCGCCATCTGGGCCAGGAAGTAGCCGTAGTCGTGGCCGAAGCGCAGGCCCGCCCGGTCGTAGGCCGCGTTGATCAGGATGGTGTCCTCGCGGCGGGCCGGGTCCTGCCAGCCCGCCACCAGCCGGCGGGTGACCGTGGTGGGGCAGGGCTGGAAGCGCACCTTGTCGTGCAGGTGGGCCGGGAGCATCGCCCGGACCTTCTCGATCGAGCCGTGGTTGCGCAGCCCGAAGAAGGAGGACTTCTCCACGAGCAGGCGCAGCGACTCCCGGAAGCGGCCCGCGCGGTAGGACTGGCCGTCGAAGGCGTTGAAGCCCACGGCGAACACGGCGATCGGCACGTCGATGCGGTTCAGCAGCTCGTCGGGGACGTTCCACTGCCAGGCGCTGTTGCCGTTGGGCATGGTGTCCGGGATGAACAGGCCGCCACCGCCGATGACCAGGCCCCGGCGGGCGTTGACCCGCGTCAGCGCGGCCTCGTCGAAGAGGCGGTGGGCGTGCACCGGGTGCCAGCGGCGGGAGCCGGTGTCCGGGCCGAAGGCGAGCCGGACGCTCTCCGGGAGCAGCTTGTCGCCCGCGTTGCCCTGCCGGTCCATGTAGAAGGCGACGTGCGCGAGCTGGTCCTCGGCGCTGCCCTGTTCCTGGGACGGTACGGCGGAGGCGCGCTGCGCCCACAGCCGGCTGGAGCGGTGGGTGGGGTCGACGGAGATGCCGGCCGTGGCGTGCCTGAGGGCCTGCGTGTTGTCGCCGTGCACCCAGGCGATCTGGGCGAGCCGGGCGTAGGAGGTGGCGGCCCGGTTGGGGGCGGCGGTGGCCAGCAGCAGCTGGGCCTTGGCCTCCTCGTACCGGGAGACGCTCATCAGGGCGTGGCCGAGGACCTCGTGCGGCCAGGCCTCGTCGAGCGGGATGCGGACGCCGCTGAGGATGTCCACGGCGTTCTGGTAGTCGCCGGCGCCGATGTGTGCGGCGGCGACCTTGCGGGCGGTCTCGATGTCGCCGGTGCGGGCGACGTGCGGGGTGCCGTAGTGGACGAGCAGGTCGTGGTGGAGGCTGCCGGAGGAGGCGAGGTAGGCGGCGTGGAAGTCCGCGTCGGACAGCTCGAACTCGCGCCAGCGGTCCTCGGCCCGGCTGTAGCCGGCCTCGCCGCCCTGCCAGGGCTTGTGACGGCCCGTGAAGTGCAGGATCGCGGTGTCCTCGGGGACGGGCAGGTCGCCGGACAGCCGCCGCTTGACGAAGTTGTAGCGGGCGTCGAGGCGGATGAAGTCGCCGTCCAGGACGGCGTTCAGGATGCCCTGGTCGTGCTTGTCGAGCTCGTAGTCGCCGCTGCGGCCGGTGGCGTCCAGCCGGGCGCAGAACGCGTCGCTGAGGTACTCGCGCTGGATGACCAGCAGCCCGGAGTTGAGCTTGTGCTGCCCGTAGAAGAACTGCGGGACGGCGGCCAGCCCCTCGCGCAGCTGGAGCAGTTCGCCCAGGTCGCCGAGGACGACCATGTCGGTGTCGAGGGTGATGACGGTGTCGTACTCGCGGATCCGGAACACGTCCAGGATGAAGTACGCCTTGCGGACCAGGTAGTTGTCCTGGTCGCCCTTCTTGTACGAGTCGTAGTGGCCGTCGTCGACGCGGCGCAGCACGATGCGCGGGTGCAGGGCGCGGATCTTCGCGATCGAGCCGGGGCGCAGGTCGTCGTAGAGGACGACGAAGTCCTCGCACACGCCCGGGTTGGACAGGGCGAGGCTGCGCAGCAGGGCGAGGAAGCCGGGCAGGTAGTTCTCGTCGACGTAGGAGGCGAAGGCGATGCGCCGCTTGCCGGTGAGCGCGTGCGCGTCGGTCAGGGGGGCCTGGGTGGCGGCCGCGTTCGGGGAGGTGGTGGTCATCGCAGGGCAATCCTCATGTCGCTCACGCTCTGGGCCCGCTCCATGACCCATGCCTTCTCGCTGGTGTATTCGTGCACGGAGGTGATGGCCAGCTTCATCGCTTCCTGGACGCGGTAGGCGCCGCTCTCGTAGAAGTCGAAGCCGATCAGGTCGAGCTTCGGGCTGACGTCGAGGAAGTCCAGCAGCCACAGCATGTTGAAGCCGGTGGTCGGGATGCCCGACCAGACGTCCGTGCCGAGCTTGCCGATGTTGCGCACGGGCCAGCGCAGCGAGTCGTCGCCGAGGTGGGTCTGGGCGCCGGGTACCAGGCGGTTGCGCAGCGAGTACTTCCAGTCGCCGGAGACGCCGCCAAAGACGAGCCGGGTGGTGACCCGCTGGTCCCAGTTGAAGCCGTGCTTGTGGATGGCGGCGTGGATGTCGGTGCGGCTGCCGGTGTGCCCGGGGTCGATCCGGTACGAGTTGAAGCGGACCACCAGGTCGTAGGCGTCGATCTCCGCGCCCATGGAACTGGCGCCCACCCGGCCGGAGTTGGCGATCAGGCAGATGGACTTGCCGGCGATCTGGTTGCGGAACTCGCCGAGGCTGATCCACCGCACCCCGCCGATGGTCGGGTCGGCGACCGGGCCGCGCATCCGGGCGCGGCGCTGCTCGGCGTAGAGGGCGAGGGCCTCGGTGAGCGCGGCGAGGTCGACACCGGGGACGGTGGTGCGCAGGTCCAGGTACTGGCTGAGCAGTTCCTGCCGGTCGGCGACCGGGGCGTCGTCGGCGGCGAGCGCGAGGAGCGCTCCCACGAGGCGCGGCTCGGCCTCGGTCCAGTCGCCGACGGCGTGCGCGGCCAGGCCCTCGGCCCACACGTCGGTGGCGGGGCGGCGGGTGAACTCCCCGGCGCGCGGGCTCTGGCGGCGCAGCAGGCCCAGCAGCTCGCGCTCCTTCTCGCCGGCGAGGCGCAGTCCGGCGATCCGGGCGCGGACGCCGAAGCCGTCGTCGTCGGTGAGGGCGAGGTACTTCTCGTACGCCTCCAGCGCCTCTTCCTCGTCGCCGAGGGTCTCCAGCAGGCGGGCGCGCAGCCGCCAGCCGGCGCGGGAGTTCTTGCGCTGGGCGAGCACGGTGTCGCTGATGACGAGTGCGAGGTTCAGTTCGTCGTCGTACCCGCACTCGAGCGCCTTGTTGGCGACCGCGAGCAGGGCGTCGAGCAGTTCTCCGGCCATCCCCCCGGCCGGTGCGGCCGTGCCCTTGACGGCACGCTTGAGCAGCGCGGTGGCGCCGGCCGGTGCGGGCGCGGCGGCGGCCGTGCCGGTGGTGCCCCACACCACGAGCAACTTGCGCAGCTGCTCGGCGAGTTCCACACGGCGCCGGTCGATGCTGCCGACCAGCTTGCCGCTGTGCACCGCGCAGGCGCGCAGGCATTCGTCCAGCTCCCCGCCACGCGCACGTGCACGCCTCTTCTGGACCGTCGTCATGACACTCCTGGTTTTTGCCAAACAAAGCTTTGATCAGGTGGGTTTACTGTTCCGTGGGGGGATGCTGGAAAAAATTAGAAAGGTAAAACGACATTCAGGTGAACGCCCCGGGACCAGGCGGCTAATCGTTGGGTCGTCAACCAAGGCATGTCTGTGAATCGGACTAATGTGCCTTGGTACACCCACAGGAACGCCCGTCGAGGGGAATTTCGTGACCAGCATGACCGCCCCACCGGCGATCGAGGTTCCTCCTCTGCCGGAGCGGGCCAAGCCCCGCCCGGAGCCGCGGCTGCGGGCCCTGGACGGGCTGCGGCTGATCGCCGCGCTGATGGTGGCCGGGTACCACTACGGCGGCCGGGGCGGCGATGTCACCAAGGCCTGGGGGAGTTCCGCGCAGCACCAGTTCCCCACCCTGCACACGTATTTCGCGTACGGCTGCCTCGGCGTCCAGGTCTTTTTCGTGATCAGCGGATTCGTGATCTGCATGAGCGGCTGGGGCCGGACCCTGAAGTCGTTCTTCGCCTCCCGCGCGTCCCGGCTGCTGCCCGCCTACTGGCTGGCCATCGTGCTGGTGACGGCGGTGTTCGCGCTGCCCGCGGTCACCTTCAAGGCGGTGTCGCCCAGCGACGCGCTGGTGAACCTGACCATGCTCCAGCAGCCGCTGGGCGTGGACCGGGTGCTCGGGGTGTGCTGGACGCTGTGGGCGGAGATCCGCTTCTACGCCCTCTTCGCACTGCTGGTCGTGCTGCCCGGGGCGAGCCGGCGGCGCGTGATCTTCTTCTGCGCGGGCTGGATCCTCGCGGCGGCCATCACGCAGGGCGCGCACCAGCCGCTGCTCGACATCGTGCTGATGCCGGAGTACGCGCCGTTCTTCGTCGGCGGCGTCGGCCTCTACCTGGTCCACCGCGACCGGAGCGACGTCTACGCCTGGGGCATCGTGGCCGTCAGCTGGCTGATCGGGCAGCACTACGCGGTGCGGAGCCTGTGGAACGCCGCGGACCCGCACGCCTTCGCCCACCGCACCTCGTTCGGCATCATGCTGGTGGTCACCTTCGGCTTCGTCGCGGTCGCGGCGATCGCCCTCGGCTGGCTGCACTGGGCGAACTGGCGCTGGCTGACGGTGGCCGGGGCGCTGACCTACCCCTTCTACCTGGTCCACGAGCACCTGGGCTGGGTGGTCATCAAGGTCCTGCACCGCAGCCTGCACATTCCGTCCTACGGGACCTTCCTGCTGACGGTCGCCTTCATGCTGCTCCTCGCCTGGCTGATGAACCGCTACGTGGAGAAGCCGCTGACCCCGAGGATGCGGGCGGCGCTGGGGAAGGCGACGCCGAATTCCTCGCCGGCGTCTCAGCCGACGCCGTAGCGCGCCCGGATTCCGTCGATCACCAGCGCGAGGCCTTCCTCGAACTGGTCGTCGTAATCGTCGAAGAGCAGCTTCCCGGCCTCGGCCGCCAGGGGGTAGTCGGCCATCCGCCGGGCGCGCTCCTCGATGTCGTAGCCCTCCCGGCGCTCGTCCGGGAGGGGCCGCACGCCCTGCTCCTCGGTGACGAAGCCGATGGTGTACATGTTCGCTGTCCGCGCCGCCTGGACCGTCCGCGCCAGGGTGAAGCCGGCGGCCGTGAAGAGGCGCAGGGTCGCCTCCATCTCACGCCCGTGGTCGACGCCGGTGAAGCGTGAGCCGCTGAAGACCTTCGCGCCGTCGCGGTAGCCGAGCAGCGCGGCGCGCAGCCCGCGGTTGACCTTGAGCAGCCGCTCCTGCCAGGTGTCGGCGGGATCGAGCGCGGTGCCGGCGACCATCCGGCGGTACATCTCCGTCGCCATCTCGTCCAGCAGCGCCTGTTTGTCCTTGAAGTGCCAGTACAGGGCGGGCGCCTTGACGCCCAGTTCATTGGCGATGGCGCGCAGGGTCAGACCCTCCAGGCCCACCTCGTTCAGCAGCTTGAGGGCGGTGTCCGCGACCCGGGTGCGGTCGAGGGGCGCTCGGCGTTCCGTACTCACGCTTGACAGCTTAACAGCGTTAAGGGCACTCTCGTCGTCGACGGCACTTAACGACGTTAAGGAGACGAGTCGTGGATGTCCTGATCGTGGGGGCGGGCCCCACCGGACTGGCCCTGGGGATCGACCTCGCCCGGCGCGGCGTGGACGCGCTGGTCGTGGAGCGCGCGGACCGGCTGTTCCCCGGATCGCGCGGCAAGGGGATCCAGCCGCGTACGCAGGAGGTCTTCGACGACCTCGGCGTCCTCGACGCGATGCGTGCGGCGGGCGGGCCCTATCCGGTGCGGATGATCTGGAAGGACGGCGAACGGGTCGGCGAGCAGCCGATGTTCGAGGCCGTGGAGGCGACGGAGGGCGCGCCGTACACCGAGCCGCTGATGGTGCCGCAGTGGCGGACGCAGGAGGTCCTGTACGCGCGGCTGGTGGAGCTCGGCGGACAGGTGGCCTTCGGCCGCGAGGTGACGGGTCTGGAGCAGGACGCCGAGGGCGTGGACGTACGGTTCGCCGACGGTACGGCCCTCCGCGCGCGGTACGTCGTCGCCGCCGACGGCGGGCGTTCGGCCGTGCGGCGGGCGGTGGGTGTCGGGATGACCGGCGAGACGGTCGACCCGAACCCGTTCCTGGTGGCGGACGTGCGGGTGCGGGGCCTCGACCGGGACCACTGGCACGCGTTCCCCGGCGCCGACGGCACCGGCCTCATGCTGTGCCCGCTCGCTGGCACCGACGACTTCCAGCTGTCCGCGAAGCTGGCGGAGGGCGCCGAGCCGAAGCCGGCCCTGGACGGCGTCCGCGAGCTGGTCGCCGCGTACACGCACCTCGACGCCGCGGACGTCACCGAGCTGCGCTGGGCCTCGGACTTCCGGCCACGGGCGGCGCTGGCGGACCGCTTCCGGGTGGGCCGCGTGTTCCTCGCGGGCGACGCCGCCCACGTGCACTCACCGGCCGGCGGGCAGGGGCTGAACACCAGCGTCCAGGACGCGTACAACCTGGGCTGGAAGCTGGGCGCGGTCCTGCGGGACAGCGCGCCCGGGACGCTGCTGGACACCTACGAGGAGGAGCGGCGCCCCAACGCCGCGGCCATGCTGGGCCTGTCGACGGGCGTGCACCGCGGCGAGGTACAGCGAGGGAAGGCGACGGTCCAGCTCGGCCTGGGCTATCCGGAGTCCTCGCTGACCGAGGACAGGCGTACCGCCCCGTCCGGCGTACGGGCGGGCGACCGGGCACCCGACGGCACGGTGGAGGGCGTACGGCTCTTCGACGCCTACCGTGGCCCGCACTGGACACTCCTCGGCGCCTCGGCCCCCACCGCGGAGATACGAGCGCTCTCGACCGCCCCGAAGTCGTACGGCCCCGGCGTGTTCCTGATCCGCCCGGACGGCTATGTGGGCTGGGCGGGGGACTCGACGGCGGGGCTCGGGGAATACCTCACGCGTTTGGGCTGCGGGTGAGGCTCGGCTTGCGGGCGATCAGCCGTCCAGGAGAGTGTCCACCGGGAGTTCCAGGTGGACACCGACGGACTCCGGGACGGGCACGCTCTGGCCGCGCTTGAAGCGCTCGGGATCGGGGTACTTGCCGTCGACCGGTTCGGTGTAGAGCAGCACCTCACCATGCTTGCGGTCCGCGACGAGGTAGGCCGGGATGCCGACCTGGGCGTAGCACTCGACCTTGGGGCCGAGATCGTCGGACCAGTTCGACGATGTGACTTCCACGACCATGCGGAAGACATTCGGAGCGTAGTAGTTCTTGGTGACGTGGGCGTCTCGGAAGTCCTCGTCCACGATGGAGAGATCGGGGATCGCGAAGTCTTCGGGCAGTGTCGGCAGCCAGAGGCCGACGCCCTGGACCCACTCCGCCCCGCTTCCCTCGATGCCCGCGCGGTCCAGGGCACGGCACGTCTTCGTCAACGACAGAGCGTGCGAGCCGTCCGGCGGCGGTGTCGCAGTGAGCCTCCCCTGGAGAATCTCCACGCGGTGGCCAGGCAGTGCGCGGGCGAGCATGTCGGCAGCCTCGCCCAGGGTTAGCTCCTGCTGCAGTACGGCCATGGCGTCCTCCTTTTCGGGGCCCACTCTGCAACGAGAGTAACCGGGGCCGTGCCGGCTTCGCTCCTGATCACTCATTCGGACGAACACCCCAGTTCAGAACGCATCCGACGGCACATAACTCCCCCAAACCTCCCGGAGGGCGCCGCACACCTCCCCCACCGTCGCCCGCGCCCGCAGCGCCTCCCGCATCGGGTACAGCACGTTGTCCTCGCCCTCGGCCGCCTTCTTCAGGGCGGCGAGGGCCGAGTCCACCGCGCCCTGGTCCCGTTCCGCCCGCAGCCGGGCGAGCCGCTGCGCCTGCCGGCTCTCGATCGCCGGGTCCACGCGGAGCGGCTCATACGGTTCCGCCTCGTCGTACCGGAAGCGGTTGACGCCGACCACGACGCGTTCGGCCGCGTCCGTCTCCTGGGCGATGCGGTACGCGTTGCGCTCGATCTCCTCCTTCTGGAAACCCCGCTCGATCGCCGCGACCGCGCCGCCCAGGTCCTCGACCCCCCGCATCAGGTCCAGGGCCGCCGCCTCCACGTCGTCCGTCATCCGCTCGACGGCGTACGAGCCCGCGAACGGGTCGACGGTCGCGGTCACATCGGTCTCGTGGGCCAGCACCTGCTGGGTGCGCAGGGCGAGCCGGGCGCTCTTGTCCGTGGGGAGGGCGATCGCCTCGTCGAAGGAGTTGGTGTGCAGGGACTGCGTGCCGCCGAGCACCGCCGCCAGGGCCTGGACGGCGACCCGGACGAGGTTCACCTCGGGCTGCTGGGCCGTCAGCTGGACGCCCGCCGTCTGGGTGTGGAAGCGGAGCATCAGCGACTTGGGGTCCCGCGCGCCGAACTCCTCCCTCATCACCCGGGCCCAGATCCGGCGCGCGGCCCGGAACTTGGCGACCTCCTCCAGGATCGTCGTACGGGCGACGAAGAAGAAGGACAGGCGGGGCGCGAAGTCGTCGACGTCCATGCCGGCCGCGACCGCCGTACGGACGTACTCGATGCCGTCCGCGAGGGTGAAGGCGATCTCCTGCGCGGGCGAGGCGCCCGCCTCGGCCATGTGGTAGCCGGAGATCGAGATGGTGTTCCATCTGGGGATCTCGGCCTTGCAGTACTTGAAGATGTCGGCGATGAGCCGCAAGGAGGGCTTCGGCGGGAAGATGTAGGTCCCGCGCGCGATGTACTCCTTCAGGACGTCGTTCTGGATCGTGCCGGTCAGCCGGTCCGCCGGAACGCCCTGTTCCTCCGCCACCAGCTGGTAGAGGAGCAGCAGCAGGGCCGCCGGCGCGTTGATCGTCATCGACGTGGAGACCTCGCCCAGCGGGATCCCGCCGAACAGCACCCGCATGTCGTCGATCGAGTCGATGGCCACGCCGACCTTGCCCACCTCGCCGTGCGCGAGGGGCGCGTCGGAGTCGTGGCCCATCTGGGTGGGCAGGTCGAAGGCGACGGACAGGCCCGTCGTGCCGTGCTCGATCAGCTGCCGGTAGCGGGCGTTGGACTCGGTGGCGGTGCCGAAACCGGCGTACTGGCGCATCGTCCAGGGCCGGCCGGTGTACATGCTGGGGTACACGCCCCTGGTGAAGGGGTATGCGCCCGGCTCGCCCAGCTTCCCGGCCGGGTCCCAGCCGGCCAGGTCCTCAGGTCCGTAGACCGGCTCGATCGGCAGTCCGGACTCCGACTCACGCGCCATGGTGTGTGCCTCCGAGTTGCGTTCGGTACTCCTCACCATGCCCCGTTGTTCGGCGGCGGTCACGCGGGGAAGCATCTGGGGCATGAGTCGCATCGGACGCTCGACCGCCGCACTCTGCTCCGCCGTCGCGCTCGCCGTCCTCTGCGGCTGCACGGTGCCGGCCCCGGACGCCGACGGCAAGCAGCGCTCACCGGTGCACATCCGGCTGCCGAGCGGCCGGGCGTCCGGTCCCGCCGGCCACGGGTCGAGCGCCGCCCCCGCGCCCGCGCCGGCCGACGTGCTGTGGTCGCGCGGCGACAGCGGCGCGGACGTACGCGAGCTACAGGCCCGGCTGCGGCAGATCGACTGGCTCTTCGACGGGCCGACGGGGACGTACGACGATCTGACCGAGCAGGCCGTCAAGGGCTTCCAGCGCAAGCGCGGACTGCCGCGGACCGGCCGCACCGACACCGTCACCTGGCGGCGGCTGATCGGCATGACGCACCAGCCGGGCACGTGGGAGCTGTACCTGATGGGTGGTCAGCCGGCCGCCGCGCCTGACCCGCGCTGCCTGACCGGCCGGGTGCTGTGCATCAGCAAGACCACCCGGACGCTGCGCTGGATGATCGACGGGCGGACGGTGTCCACCATGTCCGTCCGCTTCGGCTCCCAGTACACCCCCACCCGGGAGGGCGTCTTCCACATCTACTGGAAGTCACGGCACCACGTGTCGACGCTCTACGACTCCCCCATGCCCTACGCGATGTTCTTCAGCGGGGGCCAGGCGGTGCACTACTCGTACGACTTCGCCGCGCGCGGATACGCCGGCGGCTCCCACGGCTGCGTCAACGTGCGGGACGAGGCGGCGATCGCGGATCTGTTCGCGCAGGTGAGGGACGGCGACAAGGTCGTCGTCTCCTGGTGAGCGCCGAGGGGTGGGGAACTGCGGGGCGCGGGCGGGACCGGGGGAACGTGTCCCGCCCGCGCCAGGTGCACGAGCCGTAGGTACGGGGGGAACCCCGGCTCAGTGCGACGGCCGATGACCAGTCGGCTCACTCTCTACTGCGTACCGGGGGCCGAAAACGTTACGCGCTACCCCAAAAAAGTTTCCCGGACCGAGAAAGCGCAGGTCACAGCCGTGCGCCGGGAGGTTCAGAGCGCGGTGTACGTCGGGCTCGGCGACGGGGGTTCGGGGGTCCGCGGGCGCTGCGGCGACAGCGGGGCGAAGGCCGTGGGGGAAGGCGTGGCGAAGCCTCCCTGGCGGTGGTGGTCGTTGCCGCCCGGCCCTATGTGGCCGTCGTCGTCACCGCCGCCCTGGCCGCCGTTGCCGTTCTGCCCGCCCCTGCCGCCGTGACCGTCCTCGCCGCCCTTGCCGCTGTGGCCGTCGTCGCCCTGCCGGTCCCCGTCACCGCTCGTGTTGCCGGACGACTCCAGGACGCCCTTGCAGTACTTCCACACGCGCGTGGAGCCGCCCGCCACCCCTTCCAGGACACGCTTGCGGTCCGGGGCGAGTTCCCGGCCGGCCCGGATGTCGCGGCAGGCCGAGCGCGCGCCGCTCCACCAGGCGCCGGCGCCGTGGGAGGGGTCGGACGAGCCGGTGGCCCCGCCCCTGGCCTGGTTGTCCCGGCTCGCACCGGGCGAGGTGCCGGCGCCGGGGGGGCCGCTCGCGCCGCCGCTCGGGGGCAGCAGACCGGACGTGCCGCCCGGGGTGCCGTCCGGGGAGGGCGAGGCCGGCGGGCGATCAGGGGTCCCGGTGCCCGAGGCGGAGGCGGCGGGCCCGGGGGTCTCGTCGCGGAACGGCGTCGGCAGCACCCCGCTGCCGGCGGCCATCGCGACCCCGCCGAGCGTGCCCACGGCCAGCGCGGCGGTGAGCGCCAGGCGCACCGGGCGGGCCCAGGCGGGGCGGCGTGCGGCGCGGGGCCGGCCGCCGATGCGGATCAGTCCGCCGTCGGCGGGTCCGTCGGGCGCGCCGCTCGCGTGACCGGCGCCGGACTGCGCGGCGGCGTCCTCGCGGGCCTCGCGCGCCTTCCGGAACGCGGCCAGCGCCGCTTCCTCGCCGGGGAGTTCGGTGTCGGCCACGGTGGCGTCGGCGGACAGGGCGCCAAGGGTCTTGGCGAGCCGTTCGGCCTGTTCACGGGCGGAGGAGTCGACGGCTTCGAGCGACTCGCCGCGCAGTAGACGTTCTGCCGCTTTGCGGTTCAGCCACCTGTACTGCTCGTCGGCCATCACATGTCCTTCTGCGTCCGCGGACGCGTATGCGTCACAGTGGCGGACGTCACCGCGCGGCGGCGTGGTTCTCGCTGGGGCGGCAGCGCGTCGAGCCTGGCCGCGGATTCCGGATCCTCGCCGAGCAGCTCCGCGAGCCGCTTCAGGCCACGGTGCGCGGCGGTGCGTACGGCGCCCGCGCGCTTGCCGAGCGTCTCGGCCGCGCTCTTGGCGTCGAGGCCGACGACCACGCGCAGCACGACCGCCTCGGCCTGGTCCTGCGGGAGGCGCGCGATGAGGGAGAGGGTGCTGTCGGTGGCCAGGGCCTCCATCGCCTCGCCCGCGGTGTCGGACTCGGCGGGCCGGCCGGTCAGCTCGGTCTCGTCGCCGCCGATCGCGGGGCGGCGGCCGCGCATCCGTATGTGGTCCAGGGCGCGGTTGCGGGCGATACGGGCCGCCCAGCCGCGGAAGCGGTCCGCGTCCCCGCTGAAACGCTCCAGGTCACGGGCTATCTGTAGCCAGGCCTCGGACGCGACGTCCTCGGCGTCCGGGTCGCCGACCAGCGTCCGTACGTACCCGAGCAACCGCGGTTGCACCGCGCGGTAGACCGTACGGAACGCGGTCTCGTCCCCGGCCTGTGCCGCACGTACCGCGGCGGTCAGCTCCGCGTCGTCCCCCAGCACCTGGTTCCTCGATAGATGGTCGCGGCCTCGAGGCCGCCGATCGTTGCAGTGATCATGCATTCGCGCTCGACGCGAAAGGCACGTTACGACCTGAAACCGCTCCTCGTCCACGTCCGTCCAAGATGCAACTAACTCGTGACGCGGTGGACCGTGGCGGGGTGTGACAGAAAACGCACTCACGGCGCTGTAGCAAGTACGGGCCGCCGCGCGGTCCGTGCCGCGCGACGGCCGGGGCCTCTCCTGTGGGGGGTGGCGGCCCCGGCCGTTGCCTTGGCGGCGAACGGCGCGGGGCGCGCCGTCACTTCTTCGCCCCGGCCTTTCCACCCGTCCGGCCGGTCTTCTCCGTGCTCCGGCCCGTGCCCGGCTTCTTCGCCGCCTTGGTCGCGCCCTTGGCCACGGGGTCCTTGCCGTCGTCCGTGGCCGCCGCGATCCGCCCGGCGCAGTAGGAGGCGACGTTCGCCTCACCGCCGGCCGCCGCGACCAGCCGTTGCCAGGCCGTCGCGTCCAGCGCCTTGCCGTGGTCCGTGACCTGCTCGTAGGCACGGCAGTGGGCCAGGGTGTCCTTGGCGGTGGCCGGGTGCTCGGTCGACGCCGGTCCGGACGAGGGGGCGGCGGGCGCGGCGGACCGTGTCCGCCCGGCGGTGCGGTCCGGTGTCCCGGCCGGCGCGTCGGGGCGGGGCCGGTCGGCGGAGGCCCCGCCGGAGGAGCCGGCCGCGCCGATGGCGGCGACCGCCACCCCGCCCAGGGTCAGGCTCGCCAGCAGCATCAGCACCGTCGCCCGCGCCGAACGCAGCACATGCGCCCGCTCGCGGGGCCGCCAGTCGTCCCGGCGCCGGGTCCGCGGCGCCCCGGCGTCCCGCGCACTCCGGAAGGCTTCGGCGGCACGCCGCTCGGCCGCCGCGTCGACGCCGTGCTCGCGCAGCGCGGCACCGAGCAGTTCCTCGACGTGCCGCCGGGGGGATGGGCCGCCTCCGTCGTGGCGTTCACCCATGTGCGCGTCCATTCCGGTGCGGCGGGGGCCGCCGCCCTCGGTCACTTCGGCTCCCCCGGCGTGCCGGGTCCGCCGCCCGTCACACCCTCCGCCGCTTCCGCCGCACCCAGCAGCCCGGAAAGCCGCTTCAGCCCGCGGTACGCGGCCGTGCGCACCGCGCCGGGGCGTTTGCCGAGCACCCGGGCGGCGGCGGGGCCGTCGAGCCCGACGACCACGCGCAGCAGTACGGCCTCGGCCTGGTCGCGCGGCAGCCGGCGGATCAGGGCCAGCGCGTCCGCGGTGGAGATGGACTCCAGGGCCTGCTCATGGGTGCTGTGCCGGCCGGGGAGTTCCAGTACGTCCTGTTCCAGCTCGGTCGCCCGGGGCCGGGCCCGCCGGCGGCGCAGATGGTCCAGGGCGCGGTGCCGGGCGATGGTCGCGCTCCAGCCGCGGAACCCCGCGCCGTCGCCCTTGAACCGGCCCAGGTCACGGGCGATCTCCAGCCAGGCGTCGGAGGCCACGTCCTCGGCCTCGTCCCCGACCAGGCCGCGCAGATAGCCGAGCAGGCCCGGCTGCACCAGCCGGAACACCACGGCGAAGGCCGCCTCGTCGCCCTCCTGGGCCCGCGCGACGGCCGCGCCCAGTTCCCCGTCGTACGCCTGCACGCGGCCGGTGTCCCCTCCCTGGCCAAGAACCGTTTCCTCAGTGCGGTGCCTCAAGGTCATCAGCGTCGGAGCCCAGGGAAGTGTCACAGCGCCGGCCGTCGCGGTACGCCGTGCCGGTGCTCTCAGTGCTGCTGTCCCGTCCCCGCGATGGCGTCCCGGCACAGCAGCCGCAGCGACCCGTTTCCGCCGTAGCAGCGCTGGGCCTCGTCGACCGGGTCCCACAGGCGCCCGTCGGGCGTGCGGAGCCAGTGTTCGCCGCCGGACGCCCACCACTCGGCGCCGGTCTGCCGGACGATCACCTCACCGGCGTACGCCCCGAAGCCGCGCAGCACGTCCCGCACCGCCTCGGGAGGGGCGCCCTCGCGCCGTATCTCCTCGATCATCCGGTCGACCCGCCACAGGCTCTGCGCCGAGTAGTCGAGCCGCACCCGCGCGCCCTCGCGCATGGTCGCCACCGCGTCGGCCGCCCACCGCACGGGCTTCGCCGCGGCATGCGGCCTCGTCTGCTGCTGCTGTTCAGTCACGTACTGGGTAGTCACATAGGAGAGAGCGGGTCAGGCGGGTCTTCCGTCACGCCGATCCGGGCCGATTCCGCGATCGGCGCAACACCGACCCGCCTCCGCCGCAGGACTGTCACAGGACCTGCCCGGCCTCGCGGGTTTGGGCCGGGAGTGATGTTCGGGGCCTCCCGTGCGCTCCTGATCATGATGACTATGTGCTTCCATCTCCGCGCGGTGCCGCCCGGGGAGTTACGAGACGACGTGCGCTCGCTGGAGCGGCTGTTCGAGGACGACTGGGAGACCGTCCGGGAGCGGATCGGCCTGTGCCGGGAGGAGGTGCTGGACCAGCGCTACCTGGACCACGAGCTGCTGTACGCCGGCTCGCCCCCGGACCTCGCGGAGGACGACCCGGCCGCCCAGGTCGTCCTCGGCGGCCGCGCGGTCTTCCACTCGGCGCACGGACTGCCCCCGTTCCTGCTGCTGACCGCGGCCGAGACCGCCGCCGTCGCCGCCTTCCTCGCCTCGGCCGACTTCGCGTCCCTGTGGCACGGGTCCCGCGACGAACTGCTCCCCCGGTACGGCGGCCCCGCCACCGAGCCGCAGACCCGCGGCGTCTTCGCGGCGGCCCACCGCGACCTCGCAAGGTTCTACGCCCACGCCTCGGCGTGCGGTGAGGCGGTGGTGAAGTGGATCGTGCTGTGAGCCGGAGTCAGGCCCTCCAGGGCCTGTCCGGCCCTAGCCGCGCCCCCTGGCTCGCCGGGACACCACGGCGCGCAGGACTCGGCGGCCCTCGGTGGTCGTCTCCAGGGCGCCGCGGAGGCCGGCCGGTCCGTGGGCGGCGAGCAGTTCCAGCACGGTGAGCTGGCGGCGCAGCTCGGCGGCGACCAGGGGTGGCATGCCCTCCGTGCTGCCCTCGCGGCGGGAGTCGACGGAGGAGGCGTCGGCGGCGGGGTCGAGGATCCGGTGGATCTGGAGGGAGGCCACGGAGCAGGCGTCGGCCCAGGCCCGCGCCCCGGCGCCGGTGTACTCGGCGGGTGCGGCGTCGAGCATCCGGCGGGCCAGGCCCGCGGCCTCGTCCTCGACCGGGCCGCCCGGGTCGGCGGAGCCGAGCGCGGCACGTGCCTGGCTGAGGCCCTCCGCCCAGTCGCCGGTGTCCGCGAGGCTCCCCCACAGCGGCCGCAGGACCTCGTCGTCGCCGCCCAACAGGGGCACGCACCGGTCCAAACAAGCCAGTCCGCTGGCAGCCAGTCCGCGTTCGTCGGCCTGAGCGATCAGTTCCACCAGGCTCATGGAAGCCTCCCTCGCCAGGGCGCCGACCTTTACGGAGCCCGCACTTCCCCTTACTGCGTGCGACGGCCCGGGAGTGTCACAGGGACATGGTTTCGGCCATCGGAGAGGGCCCGCCGAGCGCCTTCCGCCGCTGCATGCCGGTCAGACGCAGCACGACGAAGACGGCGAGCGCGGCGGCCGCGATGTCGACGGCGTCGGAGAACAGCATCAGCCGGGCGGCGTCGTGGAGCCCCTGCGCGCCGTCGGCCCGGCGGTACGCGCTGAACGAGGCCCGGTCGGCGAGGAGCGAGATGATCCACAGCGTCCACCAGGCGTTGACCGGCGCGTGCGAGCGGGGCGCGCCCCAGGGGCTGCTGGCGTCCCAGATGTCGAGGGTGATCCGGCGCGGCATCCAGAGGTTCACCACCGGGGTGAACCAGGCGCCGATCGCCCAGCCGCGCTTCTTGCTGTGCCCGAAGGGATGGAAGACCTCGGCGTTGACCCGGACCCGGTAGAACCAGCACAGGTAGACGACGATGCTGGTCATCAGCGCGGCCGTCTGGGCGATGCCGGCGGCGTTGTAGACGGCGTCGGCGTGGTCGGCGCGCCGGGCGACGGCCGTGCCGTAGGCGCCGTCCACGAGGTCGCCCGAGACGTCGAACTGGAGGAGGTCCGCGTGGATCGCGAACAGGTCGGTGGCGATGACGAGCCCGAGCACCGCCGCCGCGGCGCGGCCCAGCCCGACCGGCGAGCGCAGCCAGGCGGTGGGCACCCCGGCGAACAGTTGGGCGGGCGGCTCCGGCGTACCGGCGCAGCGGGCGCACAGGGTGCCGCCGGGCGCGGCGGCGAAATGGTGGCAGCGTGAGCAGATCACGGCGGGTCCCCCGGGGTGTGGTCGAGACGCCGGGCGCGACTCTCCCCTGAGGCGCCCGCGCGGCATGCGGAAGATACGGTCGGCCGCCGCCGCGCGTCCACCGGGATACGGCGGCGCTCAGCCCAGCCGGTCCGCCAGCTTCCGGAACTCCGCCCAGGAAAGCGCCGGTTTGCCCGGGTCCCACAGCTTCTGCACGGTCGCCCGCAGCGGCATCCGGATGCCCGCGGCGACCTGCGCCTCGGTCTGGGCGTTCGGGAAGTCGCTCCACACCGCGAAGGACCCGCCGAGGATCTGGCCGTCGTAGCGCGAGGGGACGGCGGTGGTGCCGCGCAGCACCCTCGGGTTCCACTGCTCGTAGATCCGCTGCCCCGTCGGGTAGACGAAGGTCTGCGGCTCCCCGAGGACGTAGTACAGGAACTCGTCGTTGTAGTTGAGGACCTTCCGGCCCGCGCTCAGGTACTCCACCGGCTGCCGGGCGCCGATCTCCTTGCCGGTCCAGTACGCGACCTGGAGGTCCTTCGCGGGCTGCACGGACGACCCCCGGAAGAACCCGTCGTTCCACACCCGCATCGTGCGGTCGTGGGCGCGGACGGTGCCGGCGCGGTCGTTCAGCCAGCCGGTGGCGAGGTCGGAGACGGTTCCGCCGGCGCCGTAGGCCTTCCGCGCGGCGGTGGCCAGCTGCGGGTAGGAGGCCTGCGGGTCGGCGACGGTCAGGGCCTGGTACTCGTCGCCGCCGAGGTGCCACTCGGAACCCGGGAACAGCCCGGCGTACTCGTCGAGCAGGTCGTCCACGACCGCCGCGGCACTGTCCTTGGAGATGTCGACCGCCCCGCGCGTGGGGACGCCCTGCGCGTTGCGCAGCTGTAGATCGGGGTGGGCGGCGATGACGGCGCCGAGGTGTCCGGGCGAGTCGATCTCGGGGACGACCTCGATGTGCCGGCTGGCCGCGAGGTCCACGATCCGCTTGACCTGTGCCTTGGTCAGATGGTCCTTGGAGACGATCTCCGGATGGCTCGTGGACTCGATCCGGAAGCCCTGGTCGTCGGAGAAGTGCAGCCCCAGCTCGTTGAACTTCAGATCGCCGAGCTCCTTGACGCGGTCCTCGATCCAGGAGGCGGAGTACGGCTTGCGGGCGATGTCCAGGTTGAATCCGCGCCGCGGCTTGGCCGGCTGGTCGCGCACGACGCCCTCGGGGGCCGTACCGCCGCCGTGGACCTCCTGCTTGAGGGTGCGCGTGCCGTAGAAGACGCCCGCGTCGGCGGGCCCGCTTATGTTCACGCGGCCGCCGCGCACGGTCATGGAGTACGACTCCGGGTTCGCGCCCTCGTCGTCGTTGAGCGCCAGCCGTACGTCCCCGGCGCGCACGTCGTCCCGCTCGCCCGCGTACGACAGGCCCAGCTCACCGGCGATCAGTTTGCCCTCGTCGGCCAGGTCGGCGTCGCCCACCACCACGCGCTCGCCGTGCGCCGGGCGCCAGCCGGGGCCGCGGGCGGGGGTGTGGGAGCGTACGGCGGGGATCGTGCGGGGCGCCTGGGACATCGGGTAGGAGCGGCTGGGCGTGGGGCTCGGCTTCTCCGACGCGGAGGCGGCCCCGGTGTCCGTGGACCGCCGCGCGCCCCCGCCGGGTTCGCCGCCGCCGTCGGCCGAGGCCCAGAACCCGACTCCCACGCCGAGCCCGACCGTGCCGACGAAGGCGGCGACGATCACCGCCCGCCTCCGCCTCACCTGTTGCTCCGGCGCCCGGCGCCTGTGCTGGCTCACGTCCCCAACCTACGGCCCGGCCGCCGACTCCCCGTCACCCACAGACTCCGAAACTCTCCCGTTCGAGTGAAATTCGGGCATCGCTCGGACACGCCGTGACCATTCTCGATAACGTTGATGACACACCTTTCACAAGATCCCCAGCCACACCACATGTGACGCGAGGACCCACGCTGCCTGCGCACCCGTACCCCTCCGGGCGAGTGGCCATACCGGCACTCCCCGGACAGACCCGCACCCCGCCGTCCGTCGCCGCAGTCGAGGGGTTCAACACCGCGCCCGCCGACGAGGCCCACGCCACCCTCCTGACCTGCCTGCACAGCCTCCGCTGGGCCCACCGCATCGCGGACCACCGCCCCTACCCGGACCTGGACTCCCTCCTGGCCGCGGCGGACGAGGCGGCCTACGACCTGTCCCCGACCGACCTCGCGGAAGCCCTGGCGGCGGAGTCCCTGCCGGCCCTGCCCGAGGACACGTACTCGGCGGCCCACACCGCCCTGAGCGCGGCCCACGCGGCCTACGAGGCCCGTTTCGGACATGTGTTCGTCATCTATCTGGGTGACGTCGCACCGGAGGAAGCCCTCGACCGCATCCTCGAAGGCATCCGATCACGATTGGCAAACGATCCGGACGAGGAACGCGTAGTGGCGGCAGAGGAGCTACGGCGCCTCGCAAGAGGGCGTTTGATCAGCGCTCTGGTGAACCCCACCCCACCAGCCGCCCCTAAATAGCCCGTCCGTGCACCTTTAGATGCCAGTTTGATCACACCGCCAACCCCCCGCGGAGCCCAGCCCCAACGTCTCGATACGATGCTGAGGGCCGGTGGACCGTACCCGGCCGGGCCCGACCGACAACCGAAGCCGGCGCGGCCCTAGTCCCCGCTCCCGGAGGGTTCTTCCGTGCCGGCTGGAACGCTGTACCGCGGCCGGGAAGGAATGTGGTCCTGGGTGGCTCACCGAGTCACCGGCGTCCTCATCTTCTTCTTCCTGTTCGTTCACGTGCTGGACACCGCTCTCGTGCGTGTCTCCCCCGAGGACTACGACAAGGTCGTAGCCACGTACAAGACGCCGATCGTCGCGCTGCTGGAGTACGGCCTCGTCGCCGCCATCCTCTTCCACGCGCTCAACGGCCTGCGCGTCATCGCCGTCGACTTCTGGTCGAAGGGCCCGCGCTACCAGAAGCAGATGCTGTGGACCGTCGTCGGCGTCTGGGTCGTCCTGATGGCCGGCGCGATCTACCCGGTCCTCGGCCACGCCGCTCGAGTCCTCTTCGGGAGCTGACGCCGCATGTCCACGACTGAAACCACCGCGTCCGGGATCGGCCCCGTCGAAGGCGGCTCGCTCTACAACGTCGACAACCCGGCGCCCCTCATCGAGGCCCCGCGCCAGCGCACCAAGAAGACCCCCAAGTCCACTCGGGGCAACTTCGAACTGGCCGCCTGGCTCTTCATGCGCCTGTCCGGCGTCGTCCTGGTCGTCCTGGTCATCGGCCACCTGCTGATCCAGCTCGTCCTGGACGGCGGCGTCTCCAAGATCGGCTTCGCCTTCGTGGCGGGCCGCTGGGCGTCCCCGTTCTGGCAGGTCTGGGACCTGCTGATGCTGTGGCTCGCCATGCTGCACGGCGCCAACGGCCTGCGCACGGTCATCAACGACTACGCGGAGCGCGCGAACACCCGGCTGTGGCTCAAGGGCCTGCTCTACACCGCCACGGTGTTCACCATCCTGCTGGGCACGCTGGTGATCTTCACCTTCGACCCGAACATCCGCTAGGCACGGGGCTGCGAGAATCATGAAGATCCACAAGTACGACACCGTCATCGTCGGCGCCGGTGGCGCCGGTATGCGCGCCGCCATCGAGTCGACGAAGCGCAGCCGCACCGCCGTGCTGACCAAGCTGTACCCCACCCGCTCCCACACGGGCGCCGCGCAGGGCGGCATGGCCGCCGCGCTGGCCAACGTGGAGGAGGACAACTGGGAGTGGCACACCTTCGACACGGTCAAGGGCGGTGACTACCTGGTCGACCAGGACGCCGCCGAGATCCTGGCGAAGGAGGCCATCGACTCGGTCCTCGACCTGGAGAAGATGGGCCTGCCGTTCAACCGCACCCCGAACGGCACGATCGACCAGCGCCGCTTCGGCGGTCACTCGCGCAACCACGGTGAGGCGCCCGTCCGCCGCTCCTGCTACGCGGCCGACCGCACCGGCCACATGATCCTCCAGACGCTGTACCAGAACTGCGTCAAGGAGGGCGTGGAGTTCTTCAACGAGTTCTACGTCCTGGACCAGCTGATCACCGAGGTCGACGGCGTCAAGAGGTCGGCGGGTGTGGTCGCGTACGAGCTCGCGACGGGCGAGATCCACGTCTTCCAGGCGAAGGCCGTGATCTACGCGTCCGGCGGCTGCGGCAAGTTCTTCAAGGTGACGTCGAACGCCCACACGCTGACCGGTGACGGCCAGGCGGCCGTCTACCGCCGGGGTCTGCCGCTGGAGGACATGGAGTTCTTCCAGTTCCACCCGACCGGCATCTGGCGCATGGGCATCCTGCTGACGGAGGGCGCCCGCGGTGAGGGCGGCATCCTCCGCAACAAGGACGGCGAGCGCTTCATGGAGAAGTACGCGCCGGTCATGAAGGACCTCGCGTCCCGTGACGTCGTCTCCCGCTCCATCTACACGGAGATCCGCGAGGGCCGCGGCTGCGGTCCCGAGGGCGACCACGTCTACCTGGACCTCACGCACCTCCCGCCGGAGCAGCTGGACGCCAAGCTGCCCGACATCACCGAGTTCGCGCGTACGTACCTCGGCATCGAGCCCTACACGGACCCGATCCCGATCCAGCCCACCGCGCACTACGCGATGGGCGGCATCCCGACGAACGTCGAGGGTGAGGTCCTGATCGACAACACCACGGTCGTCCCGGGCCTGTACGCGGCCGGCGAGGTCGCCTGCGTCTCGGTGCACGGCGCCAACCGTCTCGGCACGAACTCCCTGCTGGACATCAACGTGTTCGGCAAGCGGGCCGGTATCTCGGCGGCGGAGTACAGCCAGAAGGCCGACTACGTCGAGCTGCCGGAGAGCCCGGAGACCCTCGTCGTCGAGCAGATCGAGCGCCTGCGCACCTCCACGGGCAACGAGCGGGTAGCGGTCCTGCGCCGTGAGCTCCAGGAGACCATGGACGCCAACGTCATGGTGTTCCGCACCGAGCAGACGATCAAGACGGCGGTCGAGAAGATCGCCGAGCTGCGCGAGCGCTACAAGAACGTGGCGATCCAGGACAAGGGCAAGCGGTTCAACACCGACCTGCTGGAGGCCATCGAGCTGGGCAACCTGCTGGACCTGGCCGAGGTCATGGCGGTCTCCGCCCTGGCCCGCAAGGAGTCGCGCGGCGGTCACTACCGCGAGGACTACCCCAACCGCGACGACGTCAACTTCATGCGCCACACCATGGCGTACCGCGAGGTGGGCGACGACGGCACCGAGACCGTGCGCCTGGACTACAAGCCGGTCGTCCAGACCCGCTACCAGCCGATGGAGCGTAAGTACTGATGGCAACCCCCGTTATGGACAAGGTGGAGGCCGAGTCCGCCGCGTCCCCGTACATCACGGTCACCTTCCGGGTCCGCCGCTTCAACCCGGAGGTCTCGGCCGAGGCGACCTGGGAAGACTTCCAGCTGGAGATCGACCCGAAGGAGCGCGTCCTCGACGGCCTCCACAAGATCAAGTGGGACGTCGACGGCACGCTGACCTTCCGCCGCTCCTGCGCCCACGGCATCTGCGGCTCCGACGCCATGCGGATCAACGGCAAGAACCGCCTGGCGTGCAAGACGCTGATCAAGGACATCAACCCCGAGAAGCCGATCACGGTCGAGCCCATCAAGGGCCTGACGGTCCTGAAGGACCTGGTCGTGGACATGGAGCCGTTCTTCCAGGCGTACCGGGACGTCATGCCCTTCCTCATCACGAAGGACACGAACGAGCCCACGCGTGAGCGCCTCCAGTCGGCCGAGGACCGCGAGCGCTTCGACGACACGACGAAGTGCATCCTCTGCGCCGCCTGCACGTCCTCCTGCCCGGTCTTCTGGAACGACGGCCAGTACTTCGGCCCGGCCGCCATCGTCAACGCGCACCGCTTCATCTTCGACTCGCGCGACGAGGCCGCCGAGCAGCGCCTGGAGATCCTCAACGACCGCGACGGCGTCTGGCGCTGCCGCACGACCTTCAACTGCACGGACGCCTGCCCGCGCGGCATCGAGGTCACGAAGGCGATCGCGGAGGTCAAGCGAGCGCTGATCACCCGCCGGTACTGACCTTCACCGGTCAGCGGTAGACATCAGAAGGCCCCGTTCCCCGGCTGCCCGCCGGGGAACGGGGCCTTCGGCTTTCCGTCGTGGAATCGTCTGGGCCGGGTGAGTGACCCGGACGGTTCGGCCTCCCCGGTCCACGGGCCTGCCAACTTAATCTGATGGCATGTCAGATGAAGAGTCCTACGAACTGCTCGGTTTCGACAACGCGCTGCTGCCCGTCGGGGACCTCGGTGAGGCCGTGGAGTTCTACGAGCGGGCCGGTTTCGTCGTGGGGTTCCGGTTCGACGAGGCCGGTATCGCACTGCTGAAGGTCGGGGGCGAGACCCCCGGGATTCTGCTGCGGGTGGAGCACGGGCTGGGGCACCGGCCGCCGGCCTGGCCCTCGACCCGGCTGTGGCTGGAGGTGCCGGACGCCCGCACGGCGGTCCGCAGGCTCGCCGACGCCGGGATCGAGCCGCTCGACGAGCCCTTCTCCACGGCCACGGGGTGGACCGTGGAGGTCGCCGACCCGTGGGGGAACGTCCTCGGCTTCACGGACTACACCAAGCGGCCGGAGCTCGGCCGGCGCCCCTGACGCACGGCCCACGGCCACCCCCCCCAACCGAGTTGAACATGTTCAAAAACAGGTCTACAGTCTCTGCTGTCAGTGTTTTGAACGCGTTCAAGAAGTGTCGAGAAGGGGTGGGGGCATGGACCGCACGGTCATCGCCTACGTCATCTACCTGGTCGTCAGCATCGCGCTGACCATCTGGGTGGCCCGGACGCTCAGCCAGAACGGGCGGGTGTTCCTCGCGGACGTGCTACAGGGGAACGAGAAGCTCGCCGACGCCGTCAACCACCTCCTGGTGGTCGGCTTCTACCTGGTCAACCTCGGCTTCGTGGCGCTGTACCTGAGCGGCGACGAGACCATCGAGGACACCCGCGGGATCTTCGAGGCGCTGTCGACCAAGCTGGGCGTGGTGCTGCTGGTGCTCGGGGTGATGCACCTGGGCAACGTGTACGTGCTGAACCGGATCCGCCGGCGCGGGATCATGGAGCGGGAGCAGATCCCGCCCGTCGCGCCGCAGGGCTGGGCCGCGCCGTCGGCCGGGGCGTGAGCGCGGTGGCCACCGCCGGGGACCGGGGCGCCGTGCGCGTCCCGGTCCGCGGGCTGACCGTGCTGTACGACGCCGACTGCGCCCTGTGCGCCTACGTACGGGACTGGCTCGTACGGCAGCGGCAGCTGGTGCCGCTGGAACTGGTCCCGGCGGGCTCCGACGAGGCACGTGCGCGGTTCCCGGGGCTGGACCACGGCGGGACCCTCGACGAGGTCACCGTGGTGGGGGACGCCGGGCAGATCTACCGGGGCGCGGCCGCCTGGGTCGTCGTCCTGTGGGCACTGCGCGAGCACCGTCCGCTCGCCCACCGGCTCAGCACTCCGGCCGGGGCGGCGCTGGCCAAGGGCGCGGTGCTGGCGGCGGCGAGGTGGCGGGGAGGGCAGTGGGGCGGTAAGGCGTACCGGCGGGCGGACGGGTGGTCGTACCACCCGAGCCGGGGCTGGGCCTATGCCCCGCCGGGCTGTGACAGCGGGACCTGCGGCAGTCGTTAGGCTCTTGTCCGTGTCCGCGAAGAACGAAGCCAGCAAGTCCGAGCAGACCCGCGCGCTGATCCTGGAGACGGCTATGCGGCTGTTCCAGGAGCGGGGCTACGACAAGACGACCATGCGGGCCATCGCCAAGGAGGCCGGCGTCTCCGTCGGCAACGCGTACTACTACTTCGAGGGCAAGGAGCACCTGATCCAGGGCTTCTACGACCGGATCGCCGCCGAACACAGGGTGGCGGTCCGGGAGGTCCTGGACCGGGAGACCGACCTGGAGGCACGGCTCGCGGGCGTGCTGCGGGTCTGGCTGGACATCGCGACGCCGTACCACGAGTTCGCGGTGCAGTTCTTCAAGAACGCCGCCGACCCCGACAGCCCGCTCAGCCCCTTCTCCCCCGAGTCCGAGCACGCGCGCGTGGAGGCCATCAGCGTCCACCGCGAGGTGCTGGCGGGCACGAAGACCAAGGTCCCGGAGGAACTGCGGGACATCCTGCCCGAGTTGATGTGGCTCTCGCAGATGGGGCTGGTCCTGTACTGGATCTTCGACCGGACGGAGGGGCGGGAGCGGAGCTACCGGCTGGCCGAGCGGGGGGCGCGGCTCACCGCGCGGGGCGTGTACCTGGCGCGGTTCCGGGTGCTGCGGCCGCTGGTGCGGGAGGTGCACGAGCTGTTCACGGACTTCCTGCCCGGGATGACGAAGGCGCTGCCGGATCCGGCGGGACGGGGGCGGCAGGGGGAGTGATCACTGTCGGGTGAACGGGCGCGAAGGGGACATCTGACAGCGGGCCTGCCTACGATGATGCTCTCGACACCAGCCCACGGGAGGCACGCGATGTCCGCAGCATCCGTCGAGTACTCCGAACGTCCGGCGTGCGACAGTCGGCCGATGACGCTCACCGAAGCTGCTGACCTGCTCAGGGACCGCATGCCGGGCTACCTCGTCGAGGTCATCGGAGGCCAGCTCCTCGTGACCCCACCGCCCGACGGCCCCCATGGGGATGTCCTCACCGACCTCACGCTTCCGTTTCTCGCGGCGGGCTTGCATGGCAAGCAGTCCAGGCTGATCCAGGGCATCGGGCTGGCTCTCCCGGAGGGGCCGGAGGACTACGCAGTCCCAGACCTCTCCTTGGTCGATGCGGACTACCGTGAGCACCGCGCCGAGAATGGCTGCTACGACCCTGCGTGCTTCCGCCTCGTCCTGGAGGTCACCTCCAACAACTACCAACAGGACCTGCGGACCAAGGTCGCCACCTACGCCAAGGCGATGGTCCCTGTCTACGTCATCGTCGACCGAAAGCACCAACGCCTCCACGTTCTCACCGGCCTCACCAAGGACGCGTACGCGACTCATCGCATCCACGCCCCCGGCGAGGTCGTCACCTTGCCCGAGTTCATCGGCGCCAAGGTCAGCTTGGACGTCAGGCAGATTTTGAAGGTGGGCGAACCCGACGCTTAATTGACCGCGTCCACCTCCCCCTCCGCCACCTCCACGTCGTACACCAGCGGCCTGTCCCCCACGACCACGTGCCGCGCCCTGGAGCCGTGCGCCCCCGCCGTCACCGCGAGCAGGTAGGACCCCGGGCCCGGTACCGAGACGATGTACGAACCGTCCGCCAGGGACGTCACGCGGTCCAGTTGGCGTCCGCCCTTGGAGAGCAGGGTCACCGCCGCGTCCTCGACCGGCTCGCCGTCGGGCGTGCGGACATAGCCGTGGACCACCGAGGCGGCACGCCCGGTGCCCTCGGCGGGTGGTACGGCCTCCGCCGGCTCCTCCTTCGGCTCCACCGCGAGGTGCGGCAGGCGATTCTCCAGCCACTCCGGGAGCCACCAGTTGGCCTTCCCCATCAGGTGCATCGCGGCCGGCACCAGTGCCGTACGCAGGATGAACGCGTCCAGCGCGACCGCGGCCGCCAGACCCACGCCCGCCATCGCCGCGCCCGAGTCGCCGCTGAGGACGAAGGCCATGAAGACGCAGACCATGATCAGGGCCGCGGAGTTGATCACGCGGCTGGTCTCGGCCAGGCCGACCCGGACCGCCCGCGCGTTGTCCTTCGTGTGCACCCACTCCTCGTGCATCCGGCTGACCAGGAACACCTGGTAGTCCATGGACAGGCCGAAGAGCAGGGACAGCATGATGACCGGCAGGAAGGCGTTGATCGGGCCCTCCTTGCCGAGGCCGAGCAGGCTCAGGCCCCAGCCCCACTGGAAGATCGCGACGAGGACGCCGAAGGAGGCCGCCGCCGCGATCAGGTTCATCACGGCGGCCGTCAGCGGCACCACCAGGGAGCGGAAGGCGACCAGCAGGAGCAGGAAGCCGAGGCCGATGATCGTCGCGATGAAGTAGGGGAGGCGGTCGCCGGTGACGGACGCGAAGTCCTTGGAGATCGCGGTGACCCCGCCGACGTGGGCCTGCACCTTCGCCTTCGGGATCACCTCGTCCCGCAGGGTGTCGATGAGGTCGTCGGTCTCCTTCGACTGCGGTGACGTCGTCGGGACCACCTGCACGACCGTCACGCCCCCGCGCGCGGGCACCGCGCCGGCCTGGGCGACCCCCTTGGTCGCCTGGATGTCCTTCACCAGGGCGGTCGTGTCACCGCTGGAGACGACCACCTGGAGCGGGCCGTTGAAGCCCGGCCCGAAACCCTCGGCGAGCAGGTCGTAGGCCTTGCGGGTCGTGGTGGACGCGTCGTCGTTGCCCTGGTCCGTCGCGCCCAGGCGCAGGGACAGCACCGGCAGGGCGAGGACGGCCATGACGACGAGGGCGAGGGCGGCGATCGTCCGCGGGCGCTTCTGCACCGTCACCGACCAGCGGGCGGCCAGGCTGCTGGCCTTCTCCTGCTCCGGCTCCGGGCCCGTGGCGGCGAGCCGGCGCCGCTGCCTGCGGCTGAGCACGCGCGGACCGAGGAAGCCCAGCAGGGCGGGGAGGAGGGTGGTGGCCGCGAGGACGCTGAGCACGACCGTGAGCGAGGTGCCGATGACCACGCCGTCCAGGAAGCGCAGGTTCGTCACCAGCATGCCGGCGAGCGCGATGCACACCGTGCCGCCCGCGAACAGCACCGCCCGGCCCGAGGTGTTGAGGGCGGTGACCGCCGACTCCTCGGGGTCCATGCCCCGCGTGATGCCGCGCCGGTGCCGGGTGACGATGAACAGCGCGTAGTCGATGCCGACGCCGAGGCCGATCAGGGAGGACAGCAGCGGCGCCAGGTCGGGGATGTCGGTGGTGTGGCTGAGCAGCTGGACGGAGAACATGCCCGTGCCGACGCCGAAGACCGCGATCCCGATCGGCAGCAGCATCGCGAGGAACGAGCCGAAGGCCAGGAACAGCACGACGGCCGCGGCGAGGATGCCGACCATCTCCGACAGCCCCTGGGGCGGCTCCTGCACCCGCTGGATGGCCTGTCCGCCCAACTCGACCTCTAGACCGCCGCGTTCGGCCTTCTGTGCGGTGTCGACGACGTTCTGGACGAGCTCCTTGGGTACGGCGTTGGCCTGCTCGGTGAACGTGATCCGGGCGTAGGCGATCCGCCCGTCCCGGCTGATCTGCGCCGCCCCCCGGGCGCCCGTGTAGGGGCCGGCGACCTCGCCGACGCCCTTCATCTTCGCGATCTCGTCCAGCGCGGGCTGGACGCGGGACTTCACGGACGCGTCGCGCACCGATCCGCCGTCGGTCTTCCACACCACCGTGTCGGTGTCGCCCGCGCTGTCCGGGAAGGCCTTCTCCATCAGGTCGTACGCCCGTTTGGAGTCCGTGTTCGGGAGGGAGAAGACATTCGCGTAGTCCGTGCCCGCCGTCGAGGCCGCGAAGCCCAGGCCGAACAGCGCCCCCACCCACAACAACAGGACCACCAGCCGGTGCCGGTAGCACCACCGTGCCCATGCCGTCACGCTCAACGCTCCTTAGAAGGTCGTCAGTTCTTCGGTCGGTCCCCCAGGTCCTGGCTCCAGGATCGGCAGCGGCACGCGCGCGTGGGCAGACGACACGCATGACTCTCAAGGAACTCCAAAGCTCGATCCGCCCCCGCTGTCAGTGGCCCCGCCGATACTGGGGGCATGACGGCTCCAGGAACCGTGCTGGTCGTGGAGGACGAGGAGAGCATCGCGGACGTCCTCGCCATCGCCCTGCGCTACCACCGCTTCGAGGTGATGACCGCGGGCGGCGTCCGCGAGGCCCTCGCGCTCACCGAGCGCACCCGGCCCGACGCCGCCCTGCTCGACGTCATGCTGCCGGACGGGGACGGCCGCGCCCTGGGCCGCGAACTGCGCGCCCGGCAGCCGGATCTGGCGCTGATGTTCCTCACCGCGCGCGACTCCCCCGCCGAGATAGTCGGCGCGCTCGGTTTCGGCGACGACTACATCACCAAGCCGTTCGACATCGACGTGGTCGTCGCCCGGATCGGCGCGGTGCTGCGCCGCACCCGCCCGGCCGACGTCATCCCCGAGCGCCCGCCCCTCAGATACGGCGATCTGGAGCTGGACGAGACGACGTACTCGGTGCACCGCGCGGGCCGCACGGTCGAGCTGACCCCGACCGAGTACGCGCTGCTGCGGTTCCTGGTGCGCAACGGCGGCCGGATCGTGCCGAAGGAGCAACTGCTGCGCCACGTCTGGCAGTACGAGCACGTCCCGCCGGAGTCGACCGTCGTGGAGACGTACATCAGCTATCTGCGGCGCAAGCTCGACGCCCTGGGCCCGCCGGTGATCACCACCCGGCGCGGGGTCGGATACGGGCTCGCATGAGGCCACGCGCCAGGCACGGGGTGCACTCCCTGCGCGGCAAGCTCACCCTGGCCAACGTCGGGCTGCTCGCCGTCGGCATCGTGCTGGCCACCGCGGTCAGCGTGATGGGGATGCGGCACTACCTGATCGGCCAGATCGACACCGAGCTGATCAAGATGCGGGGCTCGCTGGGCAGTTCGGGACTGACCCTGCAACAGGTCGACTCGCTGCGCGTGCTGGACTTCGTCCGGGACCGCGTCGCGCCCCAGCACGCGGACCAGCAGCCCACACCGGACTCGATCTTCACCGCCGTCGACGGCCGCGGGAAGCCGCTCGCCCTCTTCGACATCCAGCCCACCGAAGCCCAGCGCTCCCTCGCCGCCGCCGTCACCAGCCCGCGCGCCCTCGCCGCGGACCCCGCCCCGCACGACGTCACCGTGCACGGCGCCGCCTACCGCGTGACCGCGACCCGCCTCGCCGACGGCCCGTACGTCCTGCTGGCCACCTCCACCGAGGCCCTGCACAACGGCATAGCCAAGGCCCTCAAGCTCGACCTGACCGTCGGCACGCTGCTGCTCTCGATGCTGTGCTGCCTGACCATGTTCAGCGTGCGGCGCCGGCTCAGGCCGCTGGAGGACATGGTGGAGACCTCGTCCGCCATCGCCGAGGGCGACCTCACCCGGCGCGTGCCCTCCAGCCACCATCCGACGCAGGAGGTCGAGCAGCTGCGGCTGGCCCTCAACTCCATGCTCCACCAGGTGGAGTCGGCGTACCGCACGCGCGAGCGCTCCGCGGCCCAGCTGCGCCGCTTCGTCGCCGACGCCTCGCACGAGCTGCGCACCCCGCTCGCGGCGATACGCGGCTACCTCCAGCTGTACGACAAGGGGATGCTGAGCGAGCCGGGTGAGCGGAAGCGCGCCTGGGACCGGATGAACGCGGAGGCCGACCGCATGGGCCGGCTCGTCGACGAGTTGCTCACCCTCGCCCGCCTCGACCAGCGGCCCGAACTGCGCCTGAAGAACGTCGACGTCAGCCGTCTGGTGCGGGAGGCCGCGGAGGACCTCAGGGTGCAGCAGCCGGACCGGCCGGTCACCGTGGCCGCGGACGGGGTGCTGCTGGTGCGCGCCGACGAGTCGGGGCTGAGACAGGTGCTGGGCAACCTGCTGGCCAACGTCCGCACGCACACGCCCGCCGACGTGCCGGTGCGGCTCGGCGTGGAGCGCGTGGACGGGGTGGAGCGCGCGGACGGGGTGCGCGCGGACGGGGTGGTGCGGCTGTGCGTCGCCGACGAGGGTCCCGGGCTGGCCGAGGAGGACGCGGCCCGCGTCTTCGACCGGTTCTTCCGGGCGGGCGGCGGCGCGGGCAGCGGGCTGGGCCTGGCCATCGTGCAGGGCGTGGTGCACGCGCACGGGGGCGAGGTGGCGGTGCGGACGGCGCCCGGCGAGGGACTCGCGGTGACGGTGACCCTGCCGGAGCGCACGCCCGTACGGTCGTGAACCGCCCGCGTCAGATCCACTCCAGGCGCCACAGCCGGAACAGGCCGGTGCCGTCGACGAGGTACTGGCCGCCGCCGACGTCCTCGTTGCTGACGACGTACTCCTTGCGCTGCCACAGCGGGATGAGCGGCACGTCCTTGGCCACGTCCTCCTGGAGGGTGCGGAAGTCCTGGGCGACCCGGCTGCGGTCGGCGTACTGCTGGCTGTCCGTGATCAGGTGGTCGACGAGGTTGTTGCTGTAGCCGGTGTGCATCGTGGAGTCGGTGCCGACGAGCGAGGCGCCGAAGGTGTCCGGGTCGGGGTAGTCGGCGACCCAGCCGACCGCCCAGGCGTCCAGCTTGCCGTCCGCCCAGCGCTTCTGGAAGTCGGTCCACTCGTAGCCCTTGACGTCCACCTTGAACAGGCCGCCGGCCTCCAGCTGCTTCTTCAGCTGCGCGGCCTCCTCGGCGGCGGCGCCGCGGCCCTTGCCGTAGCCGAAGGTGAAGTGCACCGGGGTGGTGACACCGGCCTCGGTGAGCAGTTGCCGTGCCTTCTCGGTGCTCGGCTTGGGGTAGTCGTCGAAGAACGACGTGGAGTGGCCGGTGAGGCCGGCCGGGATCAGCGAGTACAGCGGGTCGACGGTGCCGTCGTACACCTTCGCGGCCAGCTGCTCCCGGTCGACCAGCCAGGCCAGGGCCCGCCGGACGCGCACGTCGTGCAGCGGGGAGCTCTGGCGGGTGGCGAGGTAGAGGTTGCGGGTCTCGGAGCTGTCGGACTCCGTGACGCGCCGGCCCGGGTCGCTGGCCGACAGGCCGGACAGGACGCCCGGCGGCAGCGTGCGGGTGGCCACGTCGATCCGCTTGGCCTTCCAGGCGGTGTTCAGCTTCCCGGAGTCGCCGTAGTAGCGCAGCTCGACGGGGCGGCCGGCGCCGCTCACGTCGCCCTTGTAGGAGGAGTTCGGCTTCAGGGTGGCCCGCTCGTCCTTGGTGTACCCGGTGAGCCGGTACGGGCCGGTGCCGTCGACCTCGCTGCCGGTCCGCAGGCCGTTCGCCGGGTACTTCTCCCGGTCGACGATCGAACCGGCCCCGGTGGCCACCTTGAACGGGAACGTGGCGTCCGGTGACGAGAGGTGGAAGGTGACGGTGTCGCCCTCGGTGGTCACCGAGCCGAGGGTGGAGAACAGGGACTCCGGGCCGACCTCGGACTTGATCTTCTTGACCCGGTCGAAGGAGTACTTCACGTCCTCCGCGGTCATCGCCCGGCCGCTCGGGAAGGTGATCCCGGCACGGAGCTCGCACGTGTAGGTCGTCAGCCCGCTGCCGACGAACGTGCAGCTCTTCGCCGCGTCCGGGACGGGTGTGACGCCGTCCGGCTCGAAGGTCAGCAGTGACTGGAAGACGTTTCCGTACAGTGCCCAGGAGCCCGCGTCGTAGGCGCCGGCCGGGTCGAGCGAGGTGACGGCGTCCGTCGTGCCGACCGTGATGGTCTTGTCCGTGTCCTCCCGTGACGGAAGTAACTGCCAGCCACCGACTCCCACGGCTGCCAGAACGAGAAAAGTCGTAAGAATCCGCATGCGAACAGATCGCATGGTGGTGCCCTCCCCAGGCCCTGCCCGAGCCCTACCCAGGCCCTGCACAAAAGCGCCACCCCCTAGTGGCGCGGCTCACCTAACCACACGTGTTTGACGCGGGGGAAGAGCAATCTGCCGGGATGGGCAAGAACTTACCCCGGTGTTGTTTCGACCGGATTCCTCAGTTCCTTCATGGGTTGTTCAAAGGGTCGCCAGTTCGATCACCGTGATGTCCGAGGGAGCGCCCACGCGTGTGGGCGGGCCCCAGGCGCCCGCGCCCCTGCTGACGTACAACTGGGTGTCGCCGTAGCGCTCCAGCCCCGCCACGGTCGGGTTGGCGGCCGCCGCGACGAAGTTGCCCGGCCAGAGCTGGCCGCCGTGGGTGTGGCCGGAGAGCTGGAGGTCGACGCCGTACCGGACGGCCTCGTGGATCTGCACCGGCTGGTGGGCGAGCAGCACGCACGCGCGTGCCGTGTCCCGGTCGCCGAGCGCCCTGCGGAAGTCGGGGCCCTGTCCCTCGCTCTCGCCCTGGAGGTCGTTGACGCCGGCGAGGTCGAAGTGGGGAAGTTCGCTGCGGGCGTTCTCCAGCGGGCGCATCCCCAGCTCCCGTACCTCCGCGAGCCACTGCTCGGCGCCGGAGAAGTACTCGTGGTTGCCGGTGACGAAGTACGCGCCGTGCCGGGCCCGCAGCCCCGCGAGCGGCGCCGCCGCCGGGCCCAGGTCCTTGACGCTGCCGTCGACCAGGTCCCCGACGACCGCGATGAGGTCGGGCTGGGTGCCGTTGACGGTGTCGACGACCTTCTGCGCGAAGTCCCGGCCGAGGACCGGGCCGAGGTGGATGTCGCTGACGACGGCGATCCGGAACCCGCTTGCGGCGCGCGGGAGTTTGGCCAGCGGGACGGTGACCCGCTTCACCCTCGGACCGCGCAGCACGCCGTAGGTGCCGTAGCCGACGGTCGCCACGGCCGCGGTGGCGGCGGCGCCGCCGACGACCCGGGAGACGAAGAGTCGACGGGAGGGCGCGAGCGGGGACGCCGCGGCGGACTCGCCGGGTTCTCCCGGCTCCTGTGCGGTGGCTTCCCCGGGAGCCTCCGGCCGCTCCACCACCGGTACGACCGCGGGGGCTTGTACGGCCACCGGCGACGGGACGGTTCGCCCCCGCCTCGTCGACAGCCGTCGCAGCACGGGCCGTACCGCCTCCCCGGCCACCACCGCCAGCAGCAGGTAGAGCGCCAGGGCCATCCACAGGAAGCCGGGCCAGGCGAGGGTGCGCTGGAGCCAGAACGGGGCGCCGGCGCGTTCGGCGACCGGGGCGGCGATCATCAGCACCGGGCCGACGACGAAGACGGCCGTGCCCGCGCGGCGTGCCGGGCCGGGGCCCGCCGTCGTGTCACGGACCAGGCGGCGCCAGACGTACCAGTGCAGGGCCGCCACGACGGCCAGGACCGCCAGGGCGACGAGCGCGAAGACGATGACCACTTGGCGGAGTCCCCCGTGCTTTCTGTGCTTCCCGTGCTTTCCGTTATGACGTCCGGCGCAGTGCGCGCAGTCCGCGCAACCCGATGACCCCGATGACCGTCCCCAATACGAAGGAGACGACCGCCAGCGTCAGGTGCACCCAGAAGTACGCCGTCGGGTGACCGTCGTCGAAGGCGAGACCACTGCTGTCCTTGACGAGATTCTTGACGAAAGTGACCCAGATGACCCAGCTCCACACCCCGAAGGCGAGCAGGAACCAGGACACCGGGCGGCTGAGCTTCATACGTTCAGTATCGCCGGGGTCCCTCGGGCGCCGCGCCCGGGGTGGGAGCTTGCTGGTCACGTCCGCCGCCCTGCTGTCCGCCGCCCTCACCACGCCCGTCGCCGTCGCCGCGCCGGCCCCTTCAACGAGCCCGTCGAGCCCGTCGAGCCCGTCGAGCCCATCGGCCACTCCCCCGGCGGGCATGTCCACGGTCGGCGGCACCCGCCTGGGCCGGCCCGGCACGCAGGTCGACCTCGCCGCCGGTGTCCAGGTGCTGCCCAAGGACGTCACCGCGCGCTCCTGGATCGTCGCCGACGCAGAGTCCGGGGAGGTGCTGGCCTCGCACAACGCGCACTGGCGGCTGCCTCCCGCGAGCACGCTGAAGATGCTCTTCGCCGACACCGTCCTGCCGCGCTTCCCGAAGACCACCGAGCACAAGGTGGTGCCGGCCGACCTGGCGGGCATGGGCGCCGGCTCGAGCGTGGTCGGGATCAAGGCGAACCACACCTACACCGTCCACGACCTGTGGCTCGGCGTCTTCCTGCGCTCCGGCAACGACGCGGTGCACGTGCTGTCCCGGATGAACGGCGGCATCGGGCGGACCGTCAAGGACATGCAGGCCCACGCCGACGACCTCCAGGCCCTCGACACCCACGTGATCAGTCCCGACGGCTACGACGAGCCGGGGCAGGTCTCCTCGGCCTACGACCTGACGCTGTTCGCCCGCTCGGGGCTCCAGAAGAAGGACTTCCGGGACTACTGCTCGACCGTGACCGCGAAATTCGGCTCCGGCGACATCCGGAACACCAACCGGCTGCTCAGCGGCGACACCGACGTCCCCGTCTACCGGGGCATCGCGGGCGTGAAGAACGGCAACACCACCAACGCGGGCGCCACCTTCACCGGCGTCGCCGAACGCGACGGGCACGTACTGCTGGTCACCGTCATGAACCCGGAGAAGAGCGAGCACAACGAGGTCTACAAGGAGGCCGCCCGGCTCTTCGACTGGGGCTTCCAGGCGGTCGGCAAGGTGCGGCCGGTGGGCGAGCTGGTACCGCCGAAGAGCGCCGCCCTGGCGACCGCGCGGCCCGGCGCCACCGCGTCACCCGGGCAGGCGGGCGGCACGGGCACCGGCGGGTCGTCGTCGAAGCCGGTGGCCTCCGGCCCCTCCGGCGGCATGCGCGGCGTCGGCATCGCCGCGGCTGTCGCCGGGGGGCTGCTGGTGCTGCTCGGCGGCGGGGCGTTCCTGGTCAACCGCCGGTGGCCGCTGCCGGATCTCGTACGCCGGCGGACTCGTCCCTGAACTCGGTCTCCTTGCTCGGCGTCGCCGTCCAGGCGGCGCAGAACAGGACCAGTTTCGCGGTGAAGTCGATCCACAGCAGCAGGGCGACGGGGACGCCGAACGCGCCGTACATGCTCTTCGAGGCGACTCCCTGGATGTAGCCGCTGATCAGCAGCTTCAGCAGTTCGAAGCCGACCGCTCCGATCAGCGCCGCGACGAACAGGCGGTGGCGGTGCGGCTCGACACCGGGCAGCAGGGTCAGGACGTACAGCAGGACCAGGAAGTCGGCGAGGACGGCGACGGCGAACGCGACGACGCGCAGCAGCACGCTGCCCCAGCCGTGCTCGGCGACGCCGAGACCGCCGGCCACCCAGCCGACCGCCGCTGAGGCCACGATGGAGGCGGCGAGCGTGACCAGCAGGGCGCCGCCGAGCCCGATCAGGATCCCGGCGTCCTTGGCCTTGCGCAGGAGGGGGTTCTCCTCGGTGTCGGGCAGCTCCCACACCGCGCGCAGGCAGTCGCGCACCTGCCCGACCCAGCCGATGCCGGTCAGCAGCAGCAAGGCGCCCGCGATGACGCCGACGGTGCCGGCGTTCTGGACCAGCGAGCTGATGTCGAGCTGGTCGGAGATGCCGGGGAACTGCTCGGCGATCTTCTTCTCGACGTTGTGCTGCTGGGCCGGGCTGAGCGTGGCGGCGGCGACCGCGGCGGACACGGTCAGCAGCGGGAACAGCGCGATGAAGCTGACGAAGGTCATCGCGGCGGCCAGCCGTGTCCACTTCACCCGGTCCAGACGCTCGTACGAGCGCCACGCGTGCGTGGTCATCAGGCGGGCGACCAGCGGCCCGACGCCGGGGAGCTTTTTCAGCCAGTCCATGATCCGCTTCTGCCCTCGTCTCGGAAGACCAATGTCCGGATACCCCGGAAGCGCGGAACTGTGGCCCGGGCCGGCGAACGGGCGCAGGCCGCCGGGCCGGGCGTCGCGGTAGGGGCCGAGCAGTTCGCCCCGCCGCACCGGGGTCACCAATGGGCCACCGCGAGGCCGTACATGGCCAGCCAGGCCGCGCCGATCAGGGTCAGGGCGCGGTCGTGCAGGACCACCTCCTCGGGCTCGCCCGCGATGCCGCGGTCGGCGAAGACGGCGTATCTGAGGATCGCGAGGACGAAGGCGACCATGGACAGCTGCCGCCACGGCAGCGTGCTCGCGTGCGGCACACCGCCCTCCTCCAGGGCCCACATGCAGTAGGCGAGGACGGCGACCCCGGCCGCCAGTTGCCAGACGAAGCGCAGGTAGCCGGTGGTGTACTCGGTGAGCAGCGCGCGCGTGGCGCCCGGCCGCGCGGCCATCTGCACGGCTTCGGAGTAGCGCTTGGCCGACACCATGAACAGCGCCCCGAAGCCGGTGGTGATCAGGAACCAGCGGGACGGCGGGATGCCGAGCGCGACCCCGCCGATCACCGCCCGCATCAGGAAGCCGGTGGCGACCACGGCGAGGTCGACGACCAGCACGTGCTTGAGGGTGAGGCAGTACGCCAGCTGCATGCCGAGGTAGGCCGTCAGTACGGCGGCGACGGCCGGCGAGGCCAGCCAGAACGCGCCCGCCGGCGCGAGCACGGCCAGCGTGCCCCCGGTGGCGTAGGCGACGGGCACGGGGACGCGGCCGGCGGCGACGGGGCGGCGGCACTTGGTGGGGTGGGCACGGTCGGCCTCGGCGTCGCGGGCGTCGTTGATCAGGTAGACGGCGGCGGCGCAGGCGGTGAAGAGGGCGAAGACCAGACAGACCTGGGTGAGGGCGTGACGGGAGAAGAGCCGCCCGGCGGCGGCCGGGGCGGCGAGGACCAGGATGTTCTTGACCCACTGTTTCGGGCGGGTGGCCTTCAGCAGACCGCCCAGGAGGCCGCCCGGGCGGCGCGGGGGCGAGGGCGGCGGCTCGCCGGCCGGGCGGTGTTCCAGGAGCGCGACATCAGCCACGGGCGCTCTCCCTCATCCAGCGCGCTCCCGCCCGCGCGGTCAGCATCCCCAGGGCCGCGCCCGCCACCACGTCGGAGGGGTGGTGCACGCCCAGGACCAGGCGGGACAGGCACACGGCGGCGGCGAGCGGCGGCACCGCGTACGCCCCGAGTGTTCCGAAGGCGACCGCGGCGGCCCCGGCGGAGGCGGCGTGCGAGCTGGGGAAGGAGTACCGGCCGGCGGTCCGCACCAGGGGTTCGACGTGCGTGGGACGCGCGCGGCGCACGATCTGCTTCACGGCCATGCTGGTCAGGTGCGCGCCCGCGACGAGCGCCGTGCCGCGCAACCAGGGGCCGCGCCGAGCGGCGTCCACGGCGGCTCCGGCCAGACCCGCCGTGAGCCACAGCGCGCCGTGCTCACCGGCCAGGGACAGTCCGCGGGCGGCGGACGCCACCCGCGGGTCGGCACCGCGGGCGTGGAGTGCGGAAAGGATCCGGTGGTCCAGGCCGATCCGGTGGTCGGGGTCGATCCGGTGGGCCTGGTCGCGATCCATGTCGTCCATGTGGACCCACTGTTCACGCCCGGACCGCTTTGATTACGGCAATATTGAGCGACATCCCATTAATCACCCATTTCGGGGAGAGGCGGAATGTTCCACAACTAGTGGCTCACACAGGGGCGATACGGTCGCCGACATGCCTGGAGACACCGTCTGCGTCACGGGTTGGGGCCGCACCGCGCCCACCGCCGCCCGGCTGGTCCGCCCGCGGACCTACGAGGAGGCCGCGGCCGCCGTCCGCGACTGCGGGGCCCGTGGCGGCATCGCGCGGGGCCTCGGGCGGGCGTACGGGGACGCGGCGCAGAACGCGGGCGGCGCCGTGCTCGACATGACCGGCCTGGACCGCGTCCACACGATCGACGCCGACGGCGGGACCGTACTGTGCGACGCGGGCGTCTCCCTGCACCGGCTGATGGAGGTGCTGCTGCCGCTCGGCTGGTTCGTGCCGGTGACCCCCGGCACCCGCCAGGTGACCGTCGGCGGGGCGATCGGCGCCGACATCCACGGCAAGAACCACCACGTCTCCGGCTCCTTCTCCCGCCATGTGCTGTCTCTGGAACTGCTCACCGCGGACGGCGGGATCCGCACGGTGCACCCGGGCAGCCCCCTGTTCGACGCGACCACCGGCGGCATGGGCCTGACCGGGGTGATCCTGACGGCCACCCTGCGGCTGCTGCCGGTCGGGACGTCGTACATGTCCGTCGACACCGAGCGGGCCGCCGACCTCGACGACCTCATGGCCCGGCTCACCGCCGGCGACCACCGCCACCGCTACTCGGTCGCCTGGATCGACCTGCTCGCCCGCGGCGCCGCGACCGGCCGCGCCGTTCTCACCCGCGGCGACCACGCGACCCCGGAGGCACTCGGCGAGGGCACGCGCGCGTGGCGGCGCCCGCTGTCCTTCCGCCCCCGGCGGCTCCCGGCCGCGCCCGCCCTCGTACCGGAGGGCCTCCTCGGCCGCACCACCGTCGGATTGTTCAACGAACTCTGGTACCGCAAGGCGCCCCGCGCGCGGACCGGCGAGCTCCAGCCCCTCTCCGCCTTCTTCCACCCCCTGGACGGCGTGCCCCACTGGAACCGGATCTACGGCCGGGCCGGCCTCGTCCAGTACCAGTTCGTCGTCGGACACGGCCAGGAGGAGACCCTGCGCCGCATCGTGCGGCGCGTGTCCGAGCACCGTTGCCCGTCCTTCCTCGCCGTCCTCAAGCGCTTCGGGGACGCCGACCCGGGCTGGCTGTCCTTCCCCGTGCCCGGCTGGACGCTCGCCCTCGACGTCCCGGCCGGGCTGCCGGGCCTCGGGACCCTCCTGGACGAGCTGGACGAGGAGGTGGCCGACGCCGGCGGGCGCGTCTACCTGGCCAAGGACTCCCGGCTGCGTCCGGAACTGCTCGCCGCGATGTACCCACGGCTCGACGAGTTCCGGGCACTGCGCGCGGAACTGGACCCGAACGGGGTCTTCACGTCGGACCTCTCCCGTCGGCTCAACCTCTAGGAGTGTTGTCGTGAAGGACGCTTTCGGAATCCCCCAGTCCCTGCTCGTCCTCGGCGGTACGTCCGAGATCGCGCTGGCCACCGCGCGCCGGCTGATCACCCGCCGCACCCGCACCGTCTGGCTGGCCGGCCGCCCCTCCCCCGCCCTGGAGCAGGCGGCCGATCGGCTGCGCGCCCTCAGGGCCGACGTGCGCACCGTCGCCTTCGACGCCCTCGACCCCGCATCGCACGAGGACGTGCTCGGCAAGATCTTCGCCGAGGGCGACATCGACATGGTCCTGCTCGCCTTCGGCATCCTCGGCGACCAGGCGATCGACGAGCGCGAGCCGGTCAACGCGGTCCGCGTCGCGCAGACCAACTACACGGGCGCCGTCTCGGCGGGCCTGGTCAGCGCCCGCGCCCTCCAGGATCAGGGGCACGGCTCCCTGGTGGTGCTCTCCTCGGTGGCCGGCGAGCGGGCCCGCCGCTCGAACTTCATCTACGGCTCCAGCAAGGCCGGCCTCGACATCTTCGCCCAGGGCCTGGGCGACGCGCTGCACGGCACCGGCGTGCACGTCATGGTCGTCCGCCCCGGATTCGTCCGGACGAGGATGACCGCCGGCCTCGCGGAGACCCCCCTCGCCACCACGCCCGAGGCCGTCGCCACGGCCATCGAACTGGGGCTCAGGCGGCGCTCGGAGACGGTGTGGGTGCCGGGGGCGCTCCGGCTGGTGATGTCGGCGCTGCGGCACGTACCGCGCGCGGTGTTCCGGCGGCTGCCGATCTAGGGCGGGTCGCCCGCCGGAGGGCTACCGGCTGCTGGTGGGGATGGTGCCCAGGTCCACGGGCGTCGCCTGCTGGGGCACCACGGCGCCGCCGCCGAAGATGAACTCCCGCAGCTTGCGCCAGATCCCGTCGGTGCCCTGCTCGTAGAGCGCGAAGCCGGTGCAGGCCCACTCGGCCTGGAAGTCGGCGAGTTCCTCGAAGGCGCGGTCCATCGCCGCTTCGTCGATGCCGTGCGCCACCGTGACGTGCGGGTGGTACGGGAACTGGAGCTCACGGGCGACGGGACCGGAGGCGTCGCGGATCTGCCACTGCAACCGGGCGCAGGACTCGGCGCCCGCCACGATCCGCACGTAGACCACCGGGGACAGGGGCCGGAAGGTGCCGGTGCCGGACAGCCCCATCGGGAACGACCGGCCGGCCGTGGCCACCTCCGTCAGATGCGCCTCGACGGCCGGCAGCTCGATGTCCTCGATCTCCGTCGGCGGCAGCAGTGTGACGTGGGTGGGAATGCCGTGAGCAGCGGCGTCGCCGAAGCCCGCGCGCCGCTCCTGGAGCAGGCTGCCGTGAGGCTCCGGGACCGCGATCGACACGCCGATCGTTACGGTCCCCACGTCGTCTCCTGTCGTCGCTCTGTTTCGTTCTCGTCCGGCTTCACGTCCGGCTTCCCGTCCGGTACGTACCCAGCCGTCCGGCTATCGACTGTACGGCCACGGGTGTCCCGTGGGCAGGCGCGAGCGAAGTGATGTGCAGCGCTCTGCCACGGGTACGTGTGCGGTCGTGCGCCTCAGTGCTTCGCGGGCAGGAAGCCCACCCGGTCGTACGCCTGGGCGAGGGTCTCCGCGGCCACGGCACGCGCCTTCTCCGCGCCCTTGGCCAGGATCGAGTCCAGCGTCTCCGGGTCGTCCAGGTACTGCTGGGTGCGCTCCCGGAACGGCGTCACGAACTCGACCATCACCTCGGCGAGGTCCGTCTTGAGCGCACCGTAGCCCTTGCCCTCGTACTTCTCCTCCAGTTCGGCGATACCCGCACCGGTGAGCGTCGAATAGATGGTGAGCAGGTTGCTCACGCCGGGCTTGTTCTCGACGTCGTAGCGGATCACGGTGTCCGTGTCGGTGACGGCGCTCTTGACCTTCTTCGCGGAGGCCTTCGGCTCGTCCAGGAGGCTGACGACGCCCTTCGGCGTGGCCGCCGACTTGCTCATCTTGACGGACGGTTCCTGGAGGTCGTAGATCTTCGCCGTCTCCCGGAGGATGTACGGCTTCGGGACGACGAAGGTCTGGCCGAACCGGCCGTTGAAGCGCTCGGCGAGGTCACGGGTGAGCTCGACGTGCTGGCGCTGGTCCTCGCCGACCGGGACCTCGTTCGCCTGGTACAGCAGGATGTCGGCGACCTGGAGGACCGGGTACGTGAACAGGCCGACGGAGGCGCGGTCGGCGCCCTGCCTGGCCGCCTTGTCCTTGAACTGGGTCATGCGGGAGGCCTCGCCGAAGCCGGTCAGGCAGTTCATGACCCAGGCGAGCTGGGCGTGCTCGGGGACGTGGCTCTGCACGAAGAGCGTGCAGCGGTCCGGGTCGAGCCCGGCCGCCAGCAGCTGGGCGGCGGCGAGCCGGGTGTTCGCGCGCAGGTCGGCGGGATCCTGCGGGACCGTGATCGCGTGCAGGTCGACGACCATGTAGAACGCGTCGTGGGTCTCCTGAAGGGCCACCCACTGGCGGACGGCGCCCAGGTAGTTGCCGAGGTGGAACGAGCCTGCGGTGGGCTGGATTCCGGAGAGCACGCGGGGTCGGTCAGAAGCCATGCTCACCATTCTCTCAGGTGTTGGGGACCGCCATGACGGGAGCGCCGCGAAAGGACGCTCCCGTCGGGTCCGCCCGTCAGCCGAGGTCGATCTCCGGGTACAGCGGGAAGCCCGCCACCAGGTCCGTCGCGCGCTGGGAGATCTCCTCCGCCACCTTCGGGTCCAGGACGTGGGCGGCCTTGGAGGGGGCGCCCGACTTGGTGGTGCCCGGCTCGGTGGTGGTCAGGACGCGGTCGATCAGGCCCGCCACCTCGTCCATCTCCGCCGTGCCGAGGCCGCGCGTGGTCAGCGCGGGGGTGCCGATGCGGATGCCGGAGGTGTACCAGGCGCCGTTGGGGTCGGCGGGGATGGCGTTGCGGTTGGTGACGATGCCCGAGTCGAGGAGGGCCGCCTCGGCCTGGCGGCCGGTGAGGCCGTAGGAGCCGGCGACGTCGATCAGGTTGAGGTGGTTGTCCGTGCCGCCGGTGACGAGGGTGGCGCCGCGGCGCGTCAGGCCCTCGGCCAGCGCGCGGGAGTTGTCCACGATCCGCTGGGCGTAGTCCTGGAAGGAGGGCTGCCGGGCCTCCGCCAGGGCCACCGCCTTGGCGGCCATGACGTGCGGGAGCGGGCCGCCGAGGACCATCGGGCAGCCGCGGTCGACCTGGTCCTTGAGGGAGTCGTCGCACAGGACCATGCCGCCGCGCGGGCCGCGCAGGGACTTGTGGGTGGTCGTGGTGACGATCTGGGCGTGCGGCACCGGGTCGAAGTCGCCGGTGAGGACCTTGCCCGCGACCAGGCCGGCGAAGTGGGCCATGTCGACCATGAGGGTGGCGCCGACCTCGTCGGCGATCTCGCGCATGATCCGGAAGTTCACCAGGCGGGGGTAGGCCGAGTAGCCGGCCACGATGATCAGCGGCTTGAACTCGCGGGCCTGGGCGCGCAGGGCGTCGTAGTCGATCAGGCCGGTCGCGGGGTCCGTGCCGTAGGAGCGCTGGTCGAACATCTTGCCGGAGATGTTCGGGCGGAAGCCGTGGGTGAGGTGGCCGCCGGCGTCCAGGGACATGCCGAGCATGCGCTGGTTGCCGAAGGCCTGGCGCAGCTCGGCCCAGTCCGCCTCGGAGAGGTCGTTGACCTGGCGGGCGCCGGTCTTCTCCAGGAACGGGACCTCGACGCGGTCCGCGAGGACGGCCCAGAAGGCGACGAGGTTGGCGTCGATGCCGGAGTGCGGCTGGACGTAGGCGTGGCGGGCGCCGAAGAGTTCACGGGCGTGCTCGGCGGCCAGCGCCTCCACCGTGTCGACGTTGCGGCAGCCGGCGTAGAAGCGGCGGCCGACGGTGCCCTCGGCGTACTTGTCGCTGAACCAGTTGCCCATGGCCAGGAGCGTGGCCGGGGAGGCGTAGTTCTCGGAGGCGATCAGCTTGAGCATCTCGCGCTGGTCGTGGACCTCCTGGCCGATGGCGTCGGCGACCCGCGGCTCGACGGCGCGGATCACGTCGAGGGCGGCGCGGAAGGCGGTGGACTCGGTGGACTGCTGCTCTGGCATGTCGGCCTCCGGACGGCGTGTTCGTACAACGTTCGCGTTCACGGCTCGGCCCAGGCGCACGGCACTCGTTCCCGACCGGGCCGCTCCCTGATGGTCGGTCCCATCCCAGCGCGCCAGTCACGGCCCGCTGATCAGCCTACCGGGCGGCTCCGGCGGGGCCGTTCCCGCGTCCACCATGCGGGCCTGTGCATGTCGCCGCGCGCAGCACCGCGTGCGGCGATCCACCTGGGCGTCGTGGGAGACAGCCGCGGCCGCCGTTCACCGGACCAGGGCCTCGGCGAGTTCCTGCGGCCGGGCGGCGAACGGGCTGTGGCTGCCCGGCAGGCTGTGGACGGTGAACGGCTCGTCCGGCATGGCCCGGCCGGCCTCCGCGATCACCAGGTCCTGTGCGGCCGTCGGCAGCGCCCGGTCCTCCGCGCAGCGCAGGCCGCTGGGCAGGGGGACGTCGAAGCCGTGCCCTGGCAGGTCGACGGCCGCACTCGCGGCCGGACGAGGACGAAAACGGTGTTGTTCAGATCGTTCCAAGGATCGCGTGGGGCACGAAGCGGGCGTACTCGTCCGTGATCAGGCCGGAGGACTCGCGGATGCCGAGGCCCGCCGGCTCGCCGTCGACGACCCAGGCGCCGAGGACGGTGTGGTTGCCGGCGAAGGCGGGGAGGGGGGCCAGTTGCTGGTAGCAGCAGGGGTCCTCGCGGGGGACGGGGGCGGTGCCCGGCTCGTGGATCGTGACGCCCTCGCCCTCACGGCCCAGGAGCGGCTTGGCGACGTAGCCGGTCGTGGCCGTCAGTTCGCGGGGGCCGTCCAGGTAGGCGGGGAGGAGGTTGGGGTGGCCGGGGTACAGCTCCCAGAGGACGGCCAGGAGCGCCTTGTTGCTCAGGAGCATCTTCCAGGCCGGCTCGATCCACAGGGTGCTGCCGGTGCCGCCGCCGTTGTCGAGGGTGTCGAGGACGTGGCCGGCGAAGCCGTCCGTGGTGAGCCACTCCCAGGGGTAGAGCTTGAAGATGCCGCGGATGAACCGGAGGTTGTTGTCCACGAAGCGGCCGGAGAGGGTGTCCCAGCCGATCTCCTCCATGGAGATCCAGTCGGTGTCCAGGCCGGCCTGTTCGGCGGTCTCCTTGAGGTAGGCGACCGTCATCAGGTCCTCGCCGAGTTCGTCGGCCGAGGAGTGCGCGAAGTACAGAGGGGCGCCGGGCGGGAGGAGGGGGGCCTGCTTCTTCCAGGCGGCGACCAGGCGTTCGTGGAGGGAGTTCCACTGGTCGGCACCGGGGAAGCGGTCCTCCATCCAGAACCACTGCGCGGAGGCGGCCTCGACCAGGGAGGTGGGGGTGTCGGCGTTGTACTCCAGGAGCTTGGCCGGGCCGGTGCCGTCGTGGCGGAGGTCGAAGCGGCCGTAGACGGAGGGGAGTTCGGCGCGCCGGTGCCAGGACTCGGCGACCGCCTCCGCGACGCGGGGGTCGGTGATGCCGAGGTCGGCGAAGCGGCCCGCGGTGACGATGTGGTCGGCCGCCGCCAGGCACATGCGGTGCAGTTCCTCGACGACCTCCTCCAGGGCCTCGACCTCGTCGAGCGTGAAGGCGTAGTAGGCGCTTTCGTCCCAGTAGGGGCGCAGGGAGCCGTCGGGGTGGCGGGTGAGCGGGTAGATCAGGCCCTGTTCCTCGACGGTCCGCTGCCAGCCGGGGCGGGGGACGATGCTGTGGCGTTCCATGGTGGCGTCCGGGTCCTGGTTCAGCCGCCGGAGCTGCCCTTGCCGCCGCCGAAGCCGCCGCGGTGGACTCCGGAGCGGTGGTTGTCGTCGTCCGAGGAGCCGCCCGAACCCTTGCCGGGTTTGTTGAAGGAGCCGCCGTCGACCCAGTGGCGCTTCTTCTTGCCGCCGTAGTACCAGGCTCCGTTGACGGAGGTCTTGGTGCTGCCGGCCTTGCAGTTCTTGTCGGAGACGACCTTGTAGCCCTTGGCGAGGTTGTAGCTGTCGCGGTCGACGCAGCGCTTGTCGGGGGCGGAGGAGCAGGCGGTGAGGGCGGCGGCGAGGACGCCCATGCCGCCGAGGACGACCGTGGTGGAGCGGAGTTGTCCGCGTGTGTTCGCCATGTTTCGCATTGCCCCCGTGGATAGCGCGTTCCTGCCCGCGCTGTTGGCGCGTTCTCGTCCGAGCTGTTGCCCGATATCGCCGTCAGCCTAGAGATCGGTGAGATCTCGCTCGAACGGGGGTCCGAGCTTTGCCGCTCCCCTACAGTCACTTTGTGTTCATTGGAATGGTGTGCGCGCTCGGCGCGGCGGTCTGCTTCGGTACGGCGACGGTGTGGCAGGCGATGGCCGCGCGGGCGGCGAGCACGGACGGGGACGGCGGGGACGCGGCGCTGCTGCTGCGGGCCCTGCGGCAGTGGCGGTACCTGGCCGGGCTGGCGCTGGACGGGCTGGGGTTCCTGTTGCAGGTCGCGGCGCTGCGGTCGGTGCCCATCTACGCGGTGGGCGCCGCGCTCGCCGCCAGCCTGGCGGTCACGGCCGTGGTCGCGGCCCGGCTGCTGCGGGTGCGGCTGAGCGGTGTGGAGTGGGCGGCCGTGGGCGTGGTGTGCGCGGGGCTGGCGATGCTGGGGCTGGCGTCGGGGACGGAGGGCGACCGGGGCGGACCGGCGGCGCTGAGGTGGGTGATGCTCGCGACCGCGGTGGGGGTGCTGCTGCTGGGCGGGGTCGGCGGGCGGCTGCCGGAGCGGGGGCGGGCGCTGCTGCTCGGGCTGGGGGCCGGGTTCGGCTTCGGGGTGGTGGAGGTGGCGGTGCGGCTGATCGACTCGCTGCGGCCACTGGACCTGATCGCCAACCCGGCGACGTACGCCCTGCTGCTCGGCGGCGGTGCCGCGTTCCTGCTGCTGACCTCGGCCCTCCAGCGGGGCTCGGTGACGGCGGCCACCGCCGGGATGGTCATCGGGGAGACGCTGGGCCCGGCGGCCGTGGGTGTGGTGTGGCTCGGCGACCGTACGCGGGAGGGGCTGGCGTGGCTGGCCGTGCTGGGATTCCTGGTGGCGGTGGCGGGCGCGCTGGCGCTGGCGCGGTTCGGGGAGGCGCCGGCCGAGCCGGCCTGAGGGGATCATTTCTTTCCCGCTGTTTTTTTATCCCTCACCTTTTCCAGCCTTTCCGGCAAGCGCTTACATAAGGTCACCATCCGGACACCATAAAAAGTCTGTTGAATCTTGAACGCCCCGGCTTCCCTGTGCGTACTCGATGACGTGACCAGTAATCCCGTCACCATCACCGTGGCGTATCACGTGGTGCCGGGCCACGAGGCCGACTTCCATTCCTGGGGGTGGGCCATGCTGGGCGCCAGCGCGCGCCGGCCGGGCTTCATGGGGGGTGGTGTTCTTGTCGACCAAGGGTCGGAGTGGCATGTCGTCTACCGCTTCGCCAGCGAGAGCACGGCCCGGGCCTGGGAGAACTCGCCGGACCGGTGGCAGTGGGACACCCGGGTGGCGGGGTTCGGGCAGGAGACGGGCCGCCGCAGCGTGCATGGCGCGAAGGCGTGGTTCGACGCCCAGGACGCCCGGCCCGCCACGCCCGCCCCGTCGGCGGCTCCGACTCCGCCGGCGAAATGGAAGCTGTGGTTCATAAACATGAGCGCGGTGTTTCCGCCGGTGCTTCTGTTCAATCTCATCGTGATCCCCTATCTCGGCGGACTCAATCCGATCGTTCGTACGTTGTTGTTGTGCTTGTGCGTGACCGCACTTGTCACGTGGATTCTCATGCCGCGCCTTCAGCGTTTCTTCAAGAAATGGCTGTACCCACCGCTTCAGGCGCTGCGTGGACGGCACAAACGACGGACCGCGTAGACCAGGGAACGACCCAAGGGAGGTGGGCGGGTGAAGACCCTGCTCATCGACAATTACGACTCGTACACGTACAACCTGTTCCAGCTGATCGCCGAGGTCAACGGCGAGGAGCCGGTGGTGATCCGCAACGACACCCCCGCCGACTCGGTTCCGGATCTCACGGAGTTCGACAACGTCGTGGTGTCACCCGGCCCGGGACACCCGGCCGAGTCCCGCGACTTCGGCATCAGCGCACGGGTGATCGCGGAGTCGCAGCTTCCGGTGCTCGGCGTCTGCCTGGGCCACCAGGGCATCGCCTTCGGTGAGAGCGCCCGGGTGCTGGCCGCCCCGGAGCCCCGGCACGGGCATCTGTCCACGGTCCGGCACGACGGACAGGACCTGTTCCGGGGGCTGCCGCAGAACTTCACCGCGGTCCGCTACCACTCGCTGTCCGTGCACGAGCCGCTGCCCGAGACCCTCGAGGCCACCGCCTGGTCCGAGGACGGCGTGCTGATGGGGCTGCGGCACCGCAGCCGGCCCCTGTGGGGTGTGCAGTTCCACCCGGAGTCCGTCCTGACCGAGTACGGCCACCGGATGCTGGTGAACTTCCGCAACCTCACGGCCGAGCTCGCCCGCAAGCCCCGTGCGAAGAACACCGCGGTCACTTCGATCAGCCGCCCCTCGCCGGCCCCGCCGGTCGCGGTCATCCCCCGCCCGCGGCGCGCCGACCGCCCCGCCTACCGCCTGCACACCCGGCGCATCGCCGGCGCGGTGGACGCCGAGGCCGCCTTCACCCGGATGTACGCCGACTCCGCGCGGTCGTTCTGGCTGGACAGCTCCCTGGTCGAGCCGGGGCTCTCCCGCTTCTCGTTCTTCGGTGACGACAGCGGCCCGCTCGCCGAGTTCGTGCGGTACGACGTCGCCGCCGGCCGCTGCGAGATCGAGCGGGCCGGACGACCCCCGCGCAAGGTCACGGCGACCGTCTTCGACTACCTCAGGCGGCAGTTGACGAACCGCCAGGTGGACGCCACCGGGCTGCCCTTCGACTTCACCGGCGGCTACGTCGGCTACTTCGGCTACGAGACGAAGGCCGACTGCGGATCGCCCAACCGGCACACGGCCCAGACCCCGGACGCCTGCTGGCTGTTCGCCGACCGGCTGATCGCGGTGGACCACGAGGAAGGGTTCACCTACGCGGTCTGCCTGGCGGAGGACACCCCGCAGGCCGCGCGGGAGGCCGCGGACTGGCTGGAGAGCGCGGTCGCCCAGCTCACCTTCGTGGCCCCGGACGCGGACCCGCAGCCGCTGCCCGGTCCCGCCGCGCCGGATCTCGGCGCCGCCGAGCCGTGGCTGGTCCGCGACCGGGAGACGTACCTCGCGGACATCGAGGCCTGCCAGGACGAGCTGCGGGCGGGCACCAGTTACGAGGTCTGCCTGACCAACGCCGCCCGGCTGCCCGCGCCGGCCGACGCGTACGGCCTCTACCGGGTCCTGCGCCGCGTCAACCCGGCGCCGTACGGGGCCTTCCTGAGGTTCGGCGACCTCGATGTGGCCGGCTCCTCCCCCGAGCGGTTCCTGCGGATCACCCGGGACGGGATCGCCGAGGCCAGGCCGATCAAGGGCACGGCGCCCCGGGGCGACACCCCGGCGGAGGACGCCCGGCTGCGGGACGCGCTCGCGGCGGACGCCAAGACCCGCGCCGAGAACCTGATGATCGTCGACCTGCTCCGCAACGACCTGGGCCAGGTCTGCCGGACCGGGACGGTACGGGTCTCCCGGCTCATGGCCACCGAGACCTACGCCACCGTCCACCAGCTCGTCTCCACCGTCGAGGGACGGCTGCGCGAGGACACCCACGCCGTGGACTGCGTACGCGCCTGCTTCCCCGGCGGCTCGATGACCGGCGCGCCGAAACTCCGCACCCTGGAGATCATCGACTCCCTGGAGACCGAGGCCCGCGGCGTCTACTCCGGAGCCCTCGGCTACCTCGGGTGCAGCGGCGGCGCGGACCTGAGCATCGTCATCCGCACGGCCGTCCTCACCGACGGGCTGCTGCACCTCGGCGCCGGCGGGGCGATCGTCCTCGACTCCGACCCGGTCGCCGAGTACGAGGAGATGCTGCTGAAGACGGCGGCCCAGATGCGGGCCGTGCACGTCCATCGGGAGCAGACGTCGGCGGGGGCACCCCGGGAGGCGGTACGGGTCAGGACCCTCCAGGACATGGGAGCGACCACCGCACCGGCGGGAGCGCCCCCGGTGGCGTCCGGGACGGTGAAGTCCGGCCTCCGCACTCCCCCTCCGGCCCCGGCGCGCCCCCGCCCCCGCCGCGAGCCGGCCGCGCTCCCGGCCGTGGTGGAAGAGCCCGCCCGGTGACCGCCCCGCAACCCACCGCGGCCCCGGCGGACACCCCCGGCCGACGCGAGCCCGCGGCCACCCCCGCGGCACCCGGCAGCCGCCACCAGGCCGCCGCCCTCCCGGTCGTGACAGAGGAGCCCACCCGATGACCGCCCCGCATCCCCCGGCGGCTCCGCCCGCCCGCACCGCCCCCGTCACGCGCCTCGTCGCGGCCCCGCCCGACGCCGACGCCCCCGGCAACCTCGCGGCGCACCTCGCCGCGCTGGCCGAGCGGCGCGGCTGGGGCGGGCGGGTCGCCTTCCACCAGGGGCACCGGATCTGGACCCACGGTGAGGTGCACGAGCTCGCGGCCCGCGCGGCGAGCGTGCTCGCCGGTGAGGGGGTGCGGCCCGGCGACCGGGTGCTGCTGGCGCTGCCCGACGGCATCGCCTGGGTGACGGCGTTCCTGGCCACCGCCCGCCTCGGAGCCGTGGCCGTGCTGGTCAACCCCGAACTCCCGGCGGCCGAGCACGCGTTCATGGCCGAGGACACCGACGCCGTGCTGTGCGTGACCGGACCGGGCCTGGAGGACCGGTTCCCGGGCCGGGCCCGGATCGGCGCCGACCAGCTGGTCGCGTTCACCCCGGCCGCCGAGCCGGCCGCCGCCCACCCGGTCGACGCGCACACCCCGCTGTACGTGCAGTACACCTCCGGCACGACGGGCCGCCCCAAGGGGGTGGTGCACGTGCACGGCGACCCGAAGACGTACCACGACCTCATCGGACGGCGGCTGCTGCGGATCACCGAGGACGACGTCACCCTGTCGGTGTCGAAGCTGTACTTCGCCTACGGCTTCGGCAACGCCTTCGTCTTCCCGCTGTTCTCCGGCTCGTCCGCCGTGCTGGTGGACGGGCGCCCGACCCCGGCCGCCGTGGACGGACTCGTCGCCCGGCACCGGGTGACCCTGCTCTACTCCGTGCCGTCCGCGTACGCCACGCTGGTCGCCGACCGGGGCAACGGGCACGCGGCCTGCTTCGCCTCGGTACGGGCCGCGGTGTCGGCCGGCGAGGGCATGCCCGACGGGCTCGGACGGCAGGTGACCGAACTTCTCGGCGCGCCCGTGCTGGAGCAGATCGGCTCCACCGAGGCCGGGCACGCCTTCTGCGCCAACGGCTTCGACCACAACCACCCGGGCACCGTCGGCCGTGCCGTACCCGGCTTCGAGGTGGAGCTGCGCGACCATGCCGGGGATCCGGTGCCGGACGGCGCGGAGGGCGAGATGTGGGTGCGCGGGCCGACGGTCACGCCCGGCTACCTGAACCGGCCCGAGGAGACCGAGCGCGCCCTGTCCGGCGGCTGGCTGGCCACCCACGACCGGGCGCGCCGCGAACCGGACGGCACCTTCCGGCATCTGGGCCGCACCGACGACATGGAGATGGTCGGCGGCATCACCGTCTCCCCGCTGGAGGTGGAGGCCACGCTGCGGACCCATCCGGGAGTGCGGGAGGTCGCGGTGGTGGCCGTCACCGACGGGCCCGGCGCCAGCCGGCTGCGCGCCTTCGTGGTGCCCGCCGCCACGCCGCCGCCGGGCCTCCAGGACGACCTGATCCGGCTGGCCCGGGAGCGCCTGGCCGCCTTCAAGGTCCCCAGAAGCGTCAGCTTCGTCCCCTCGCTCCCGCGCACGTCCACCGGCAAACTCCGCCGCCATCTGGTCCGCCAGGGCGCGTGGTGAACATGGCAGAAAGGAACGGCCTCATGGCCCGACAGCCCCTCCTGGCCGACCGCGCGTTCTATCTGGGCCCCGTCTTCCGGGACGCCGCCGACCGCCACGGAGCCGTCTTCGTCACCCTGGACCGGCCGCTGGACGTCAGCCCCGGCCTCGGCGTCGACCTCAGCTACCGGGTGCTGGCCGACGTCGTCGACGAGCTGTCCGGCCGGCTGTGGGAGGCCGGGGTACGGCCCTCGGAGCAGGTGGTCGTCCACAAGACGGACAACGTCGACATCGTGCTGCTGACCTGCGCCGTCTCCCGCATCGGCGCCGTCCCGGTGCTGCTCTCGCCGACTCTGGCGGGTCCCGTCGCCGGACAGCTGCTCCAGCGGCTGCGCCGGCCCTGGCTGATCACCGACCGGGCGAAGCTCGAGGGCCCGCTGCGGGAGATCGACGACCTGTCCATGCTGGTACGGCGGACGCTGTCCGTGGACGACGCGCCCGGCGCGGAGCCGCTGGAGAAGTACGCCGGCGCCGAGCCTCCCACGCCGGTACGGCTCCACCCCCGCGAACCCGCCCTCATCACCCACAGCTCGGGCACCACCGGCGTCCCCAAGCTCGCCGTGCACTGCGCGGGCGCCATGTGGAACCGGCTGGTCCCGCAGAAGGCGATGGGCTGGCCCACGCGCGGCGAGACCGCGGCGCTGCACATGTCCTTCGTGCACTCGCGCTTCTACCATCTGCTCGGCGTCCTGCTGCGCTTCGGCAGCCCGCTGGTGCTGATCACCGACCCGGACCCGGCCACGGTGGGACCGCTGCTGGCCCGGCACCGGCCCGGGATCGTCGAGACCCACCCCAACACGTTCGTACTGTGGGAGGAGCTGGCCGACGCGCCGGGGGCACCGCTGTCCCGGGTCCGCTCGTACGGCTCGACGTTCGACGCCATCCACCCGCGGACCGTGAAACGGCTGCTGAACGCGTCCAGGCGCCGTGCGCCCTGGCTGATCCAGCTGTACGGGCAGAGCGAGACGGGCCCGGTCGCCTTCCAGTGGTTCACCCGGCGCAGCGCGTCCCGCGCGGACGGCCGCCGGGTCGGGACCGGGATACCGGGCTTCACCCGGGTCCGGGTCACCGCCGCCGACGGCAGCCGGGCCAGGCCCGGCGAGCCCGGCCGGATCGAGGCCCGCACCCGGGGCCGCATCCTCACCTACCTCGGCGCCCGGGAGCACTACGAGCGCCAGCTGGACGGCGAGTGGTGGCAGATGGGCGACATGGGCTACCGGAGCCGGCTGGGCGCCCTGTACCTGATCGACCGGGAGGTCGACCGGATCGACGCCGTGCACAGCAATCTGGAGGTCGAGGACACGCTGATGGACCGTCTGGAGGAGCTGCGTGAGGTCGTCATCGTGCCCGGCGTGGACCGCGAGCCGGTACCGGTGGTGTGCGTCCGGAACGAACGGCCGCTGGACCCGGAGCGCTGGCGGGAGGCCACGGCCGACCTGCCCGCGATGGCCGAGCCGAGGCAGTGGCGGTTCGAGGAGCTGCCGATGACGGCGACGTGGAAGGTGAAACGGGTGGAGATCACCCGCATGCTGGCCGAGGGTGCCCGCGCGTGATCCCGGTCGTCGTGGTGGGCGCCGGCCCCGTGGGCCTGTCGGCGGCACTGGCCCTGCGCGCCCACGGCCTGCCGGTGCTCCTGCTGGAAGCCGACCCGGAGGGCCGTCGGCGCCCCGGCAGCCGCGCGCTGTTCGTGCACCGGGAGACGCTGCGGCTGCTCGACGGGATGCGTCCGGGGCTGGCCGCCGAGATCACCGGGTACGGGCAGACCTGGCACACCCGCCGCACCCTGTACCGGGGACGTGAGGTGTACTCCCGCACGTTCCCGCCGCCGTCCGGGCTTGTGCCCTTCACCAGCCTGCGCCAGGTGGACACCGAGCGGTTCCTGCTCGCCGCCTGCGCGGAGGCCGGGGTGGAGTTCGTCTGGGACGCGGAGGTGACGAACGTACGGACCGGCCCCGAGGAGGCCGTGCTGACGACCGCGGACGGGCGGGCCTTCAGCACCCGGTACGTCATCGCCGCGGACGGGGCCCGGTCGGCGGTCCGGGCGGCGCTGGGCATCCACATGGAGGGCACCCACGGGGACGGTTTCCACGTCGTGGTGGACGTGTCCGACGTGCCGGGTGCCGAGCTGCCGCTGGAGCGGGTCTTCCACTACGAGCATCCCGGGCTCGGCGGGCGCAGCGTGATGCGCGTGCCGTTCACCGGCGGCTTCCAGGTCGACCTCCAGTGCCGGGACGACGACGAGCGGGAGGAGTTCGGCACCGAGGAGGCGGTACGGCGCTGGCTGCCCGCGGTCGTCGGGGAGGGGTACGACGAACGCATCCTGTGGGTGTCGACGTACCGCTTCCTGCGCAAGGTCGCGGCCTCCTTCACCGACCCGCACGGGCGGGTGCTGCTCGTCGGTGAGGCGGCGCACCTCTTCCCGCCGTTCGGGGCGCGCGGCATGAACAGCGGGATCGCCGACGCGGCGGCGGCGGCCGAGGCGGTCGCTGCCGGGACCGCGGACGCGGTGGCCGGTTTCGACGAGGTGCGGCGGGCCGCGGGCCTGTTCAACAGTGCCGCCGCCGGGGCCGCGCTGGACCATCTGCGGCCGCAGCGGCGGATCGTACGGGTCAAGCAGCGTGCCGCGGCGACCCTCGCGCCGGTGCTGCCGTGGTGCGGGTCGTGGCTGGAGCACGCTCCGTACGGTCCACGGCACGGGGCACCGGCGACCGCCGGCAAGTACTGAGGAGGCGAGCGCCGTGACACAACCGGCGACCATGGAAGGTCTGTTGACGTGGACGCCCCGTGGTGGGCTGACGGCCGGTCCGGCGGACGGCGGGCGGCTGCTCGTCGCGGACTCCTGGCTGGTGCGCGACGGCCGGGTGCGCGGCCTCGGCCGGCACCGGGAGCGTTTCCTGCGGGCCTGCGGCGAGTGCGACGGGCCGCCGCTGCGCCGGCTCCTGGAGTTCTGGCAGGACATGACGGCCGCGCTGCCGCGCACGGGTGAGTGGTTTCCCCGGGTGGAACTCGCGGCGGACTCCGGTGAGTTGCGGCTGCTGCTGCGGCACGCCCCGCCGCTCGGCAGCGAGATACGGGTGTGGGCGGCGGGGCAGTCCGATCCGCGGGCCCTCCCCCGCCGCAAGGGCCCGGACCTGGACGTCCTGGCCCGGGTGCGGCGGCGGGCGACCGGCGAGGGTGCCGAGGAAGCGGTGCTGGTGACGCCGTCCGGTGTGGTGCTGGAGGCGGCCACCGCGAGCGTGCTGTGGTGGGAGGGCGACACCCTGTGCCTGCCCGAGCCGCGGCTGCCCGTGCTGCCCGGGGTGACCGTGGGCCTCGTCCAGGAACGGGCCCTGCGCCTCGGCGTCCGTGTCGCCCACCGCGAGCGGACGGTGGCGGACCTGGACGGCCGTGAGGTGTGGCTGGTCAACGCGCTGCACGGCATCCGGCCGGTGACGGGCTGGACGGGCGGACCGGTACGGGCGGCCGTTCCGGTGCGCGCGCCGGAATGGCGGGAATGGCTGGACGGCATCTTGGAGCCGCTGCCGGAGAAATAGGCGAAATAAAAAATACGGGCATCGGCGATTGATGCCGATGCCCGTACTTCGCGTTTATTTCTGCGCCGGCTGATAACCCCCCGGCACCATCCGGGTCGCGATCGCGATCCGGTTGTAGGCGTTGATGACGGTGGCCGCCCAGATCAGTGCCGCGATCTGGTTCTCGTCGAAGACCCCGGCGGCCTCGGCGTAGACCGCGTCCGGCACACGGCCGTCGTGCACCAGGGTCACGGCCTCGGTCAACGCCAGTGCGGCACGCTCGCGTTCGGTGAAGAAGGGCGTCTCCCGCCAGGCGTTCAGGGCGTAGATCCGCTGCTCGGTCTCGCCCTGGGCGCGGGCGTCCTTGGTGTGCATGTCGAGGCAGAAGGCGCAGCCGTTGATCTGGGAGGCGCGAATCCGGATCAGTTCCAGGATTTCCGGTTCCACCTTCGCTTCCTGGGCGGCGGAAACGGCGGCGCCGTGCAGTGCGCCCATGGCGGCGGACACGTCGGGGGTGATTTTCTTCAGGGCCACGCGGGATATGGAATCGCTAGTGCTCATGGGGAGACTGTAGTACCTCTATCCGCCGAAATGAATTCCGGACCGGAAAACACGCCCGATTATTCGGGCAGCGCCGCGCACAGCGCGTCCAGCGCCCCGGACCACGCGTGGTCCGGGGGTGTCCCGTACCCCACGACGAGCGCGTCCGGCGCCTCGGTGGCCGACTCCGGATGCCGGTAGCGGCTCAGGCCGTGCACCGCGACACCGTGCCAGGCCGCCGCGCGCAGCGTCGCCTGTTCGGTGCCCGGCGGGAGCCGCAGCACCACGTGCAGGCCGGCCGCGATGCCGGTGGCGCGGACCGCGGGGGCCCTGGCGGCGAGTTCGGCCACCAGGGCGTCCCGGCGCCGCCGGTAGCGCAGGCGGGAGGAGCGGACGTGGCGGTCGTAGGCGCCGGAGGTGAGGAACTCGGCGAGGGTCAGCTGGTCCATCACCCCGCAGGTGTCGACCTCGCCCTTGGCGGCCGTGACCTCCGCCGCCAGCGCCGACGGCAGCACCATCCAGGCCAGCCGGAGCCCGGGGGCGAGGGACTTGCTGGCGGTGCCCAGGTGGACGACGTGGTCGGGGTCGAGTCCCTGGAGGGCGCCGACCGGCTGGCGGTCGTAGCGGAACTCCCCGTCGTAGTCGTCCTCCAGGACCAGTCCGCCGGTGCGCCGGGCCCAGTCCACGACGGCCGCGCGCCGGTCGCGGTGCAGTGCCACGCCCATCGGGAACTGGTGGGCGGGGGTGAGCAGTACGGCCTCGGCGGAGCCCAGTCCGTGGGGGTCGGTGCCGAGTTCGTCGTACGGCAGCGGGCGCGTGGCCAGTCCCGTGTCGGCCAGCAGCCTCCAGTGGATGTCGAGGCCGTACGCCTCCACCGCCACCGTCCGCACGCCGCGCGCCCGCAGCACCCTGGCGAGGATCCGCAGGCCGTGCGAGAACCCGGCGCAGACGACGATGGCGTCCGGGTCGGCGCGTACGCCCCGGGCGCGGGAGAGGTAGGCGGCGAGGGCGGTACGCAGTTCGGGGCGGCCCCTCGGGTCGCCGTAGTCGAGGGCGTGGCTGGGGGCGGCGGTCAGGGCGCGGCGGGCGGCCTTGAGCCACTCGGCGCGGGGGAAGGAGGCGAGGTCGGGGGTGCCGGGGACGAGGTTGTAGGCCGGCCGGTGGGGTTCGTGGCGGCGGGGCGCGGTGCCGGCCGGCGGGACCACCGCCCGGTCGGCGACCCGGGTGCCCGAGCCCTGCCGGGCGGTGAGCCAGCCCTCGGCGACCAGGTCGGCGTAGGCGTCGGCGACCGTGTTGCGGGCGATGCCCAGGTCGGCGGCGAGGGTGCGGGAGGACGGCAGCCGGGTGCCGGGGGCGAGGCGGCCGGTGCGGACGGCGTCCCGCAGGGCGTCGGTCAGGCCCCGGCGCAGGCCGCCCGAGCGGGCCGGTTCCAGGTGCAGGTCGATACCCAAAGTGGCCCAGTTTTCCGCCATGGAAATGGACCATACTCCTGGGCTGCCTCGCTTCTAGGGTCGAGAGCATGAGCACACGGCAAGCCAACGAGTACGCCCCTGAACACCCGCCCCGCCTCCGCTGGGCCCAGCACGCCCCCGAGGTCTACAAGGCGATGGTCCGGCTGGACACGGCCGCCAAGAAGGGCCTGGACCCCAAGCTGTACGAGCTGGTGAAGATCCGCGCCTCGCAGATCAACCACTGCGCCTTCTGCATCGACATGCACACCAAGGACGCCCTCGCGGCCGGCGAGAGCGTCGAGCGGATCGTGCAGCTCAGCGCATGGGAGGAGTCGCGGCACTTCTACACGGAGAAGGAGCTCGCGGCGATCGAGCTGACCGAGGCGATCACCGTACTGACGGACGGGTTCGTGCCGGACGAGGTGTACGAGCGGGCCGCCAAGCGGTTCGAGGAGGCCGAGCTGGCGCAGCTGATCGCCGCGATCACGGTGATCAACGCGTGGAACCGGTTCGGCGTGAGCACCCGGATGACCCCGGGCCACTACCAGCCGGGGCAGCACCAGTGAGCCGTACACGGTTGCTGGACCGCGAGGCCGGCACGGCCATGTCGGCGCTCAGCGCGGCCGCGAAGAAGGGGCTCGGCGACCCGGTCCTCGCCGAACTGGTCATGATCCGCGCCTCCCAGCTCAACCACTGCGCGTTCTGCCTCGACATGCACCTCCAAGTGGCCCGGGGCAACGGGGAGTCGGAGGACCGCATCCAACTGCTGAACGCCTGGGAGGAGACCGAGTCCCTCTACAGCGAGCGGGAGCGGGCGGCGCTGGCCCTGACCGAGGCGGTGACCGTACTGACGGACGGCTTCGTCCCGGACGACGTGTACGAGCGGGCCGCCAAGCAGTTCGACGAGCCCGGACTCGCCCACCTCATCGCCTTGATCACCGCCATCAACAGCTGGAACCGCCTGATGGTCAGCCGCCGCGTCGCGCCGGGGGGTCACCGGCCCTGAGGAAGGTCGGATACTCGACGACGCTCTAGCCTGGACGCATGGCGAGCACGATCGAATTCAGGCCCACCGAAGAGGACGAGCGGATCATCCGGGCCGCCATGCAAAGCGGCGACAGCCCGAGTGATGTGATCCGGCGCGCGCTGCGACTGCTGGAACGCGAGGTGTGGCCGGCCGAAGCCCGTACAGCAGCAAAGCGGCTCGCGGACGAGGACCTCTCTGGAGAAGCAGGTGTTTGGTGAGGCCGTACGGCCTGGTCATGAGCCCGTCCTCGATGCCGTGGAACGTCGCGACCATCATCCCGACGTCCACGGGGGCGCAGCCCACGGTGTTCCGTCCGGAGCTGGAGATCGCCGGCACGCGGACGCGGCTGCTCATCGATCAGATCCGCACGGTCGACGTCAGCTACATCCACGGCGACCCCGTCCACTATCTCGACCGCGACGAAATGGCCGAAGTGGAGCACGCGCTCAGTCGCTACCTCGGACTCTGATCCGCCGGGCGCTCACGAGGAGCGCCCGGCGGCCGCACCGGCCGTCAGGACAGCCACGCCTTCCACGTGGACGGGTGGCTGTTCACCCACTTCTCCGCCGCCTGGTCCGGGGTCAGCTTCTGGTCGGCGATCAGGAGGGAGACCTGGTTCTGGTCCTCGGTGGTCCAGTTGAACTTCTTCAGGAAGGCGGCCGCCTTGCCGCCGGACTTGGCGAAGTCGGCGTTGAGGTACTTCTGGAGCGGGGTGTGCGGGTAGGCGCAGGCGACCTTCGCCGCGTCCGCGTCGCAGCCCTCCTTGTACGGCGGGAGCTTCACCTCGGTCATCGGGACCTTCTTGAACAGCCACTGGGGTGAGTACCAGTACGTCAGGAAGGGCTTCTTCTCCTTGGCGAACTGCCGCATCTGGGTGATCTGGGCGGCCTCGGAGCCGGCGAAGACGACCTGGTAGTCCAGCTTGAGGTTGTCCACCAGCGCCTTGTCGTTGGTGACGTACGACGGTGAGCCGTCCATGAGCTGGCCCTTGCCGCCGCTCTCCGGGGTGCGGAAGAGGGAGGAGTACTTGTTGAGGTTCTTCCAGTTGGTGATGTCCGGGTGCTGCTTGGCGAGGTAGGTGGGGATGAACCAGCCGATGTGCCCGGTCACCCCGAGGCCGCCGCCGCGCGCGATCGTCTTCTTGTCGTCGACGTACCGCTTCTCCTGGTCGGGGTGGCCCCAGTCCTCCAGGATGGCGTCGACCCGGCCCTGGCTGAGCGCGTCCCAGGCGGGGACCTCGTCGACCTGGACGGTGTCCACGCGGTAGCCGAGCTTGTGCTCCAGCAGGTACTGGGCGACGGCCACGTTGGACTGGGCGCCGACCCAGGACTGCACGGACAGGGTGACCGTCTTCGACCCCTGCGCGTTGGCGAACGGCGAGGCCTGCTTGGTCATGTCGGCGGCACCGCACCCGGTGACCAGCGACAGGGCCGCCGCGCCCGAGGCGATCAGGGCCGCCTTGCGGTTGAGGCTCATGTCACGCTCCCTTCGTCGCGCGGCGTTCGACGGGCTGGGTCACCCGGTCCAGGACCAGGCCGAGGCAGACGATCGCCGCGCCGGCCACCAGACCGGTCGCGAGGTCGCCCTGGGCGAGGCCGAAGGCCACGTTGTAGCCGAGGGCACCGCCGCCGACCAGGCCGCCGATGATGACCACGGCCAGGACCAGGACCACGCCCTGGTTGAGGGCCAGCAGCAGCGACCGGCGGGCGAGCGGAAGCTGCACCTGCCACAGCTGCTGGCGGCCGGTGGCGCCGAGCGAGCGGGCCGACTCCAGCGCGGCCGGGTCGACCTGGCGCAGGCCCTGCGCGGTGATCCGGACGACGGCCGGGAGGGCGTAGACCACGGCCGCGGCGACGGCGGGGGCGCGGCCGACGCCGAACAGGGCGACGACCGGGATCAGGTACACGAACTGCGGCATCGTCTGGAAGACGTCCAGGACCGGGCGCAGCGCCCGTTCGAAGCGGTCGCTGCGGGCGGCGGCGATACCGGTGGCGAAGCCCAGGACGAGGGTGACGGCGACGGCCGCGAGGACCTGCGAGAGGGTGTCCAGGGAGGGCTCCCACACGCCGAGCACACCGATCGCGGCCATCGCGAGCACGGCGGTCAGCGCGGTGCGCCAGGTGCCGATCACCCAGGCCAGCGCGGCCACGATCAGCAGCACCGACCACCAGGGCAGCCACTGGAGACCGGAGCGCAGCGGGTCGAGGACCCAGATGGTGAAGTGCCCGGCCCAGTCCGCGGTGCCGCCGACGACCGGAACGCCGGTGTACAGGTGCGCGGTCATCCAGTCGACGGCCCGGTTGACGGGTTCGGCGATGTTCAGGGTCCAGGCGTCGGGCCAGTCGACACGGCCCAGGAGGCGGGCGGCCACGGCGACACCGACGGTGCCGACGGCCGCGTACAGCCACCCCATGGACCGGGAGCGGGAGGTGCCGCCCCCCGCCGTGCCGTCCCCGGCCGCGCAGGTGACCCGGTCCAGGACCACGGCGAGCAGCACGATCGGGATGCCCGCTGCCAGGGCCGCGCCCACGTCGACGGAGGCCAGCGCCTGGTAGACGCGGTCACCGAGGCCGCCGGCGCCGATGACCGAGGCGATGACCGCCATGGACAGCGCCATCATGATCGTCTGGTTGAGGCCGAGGAGGAGTTCCTTGCGGGCGAGCGGGATGCGCGCGGTCAGCAGGCGCTGCCGGGCCGTCGCGCCGAGCGAGTCCACCGCCTCCAGCACCTCGGGGTCGGCGCCGCGCAGGCCGAGCGCGGTGAGGCGGGCCATGGGCGGGGCGGCGTAGACGACGGTGGCGAGGACCGCCGCCGGGACGCCGATGCCGAAGACCAGGACGACCGGGAGCAGGTAGGCGAAGGCGGGGAGCACCTGCATGGTGTCCAGGACCGGGCGCAGGGCGCGGTCCAGGCGGTCGGAGAGCCCGGCGCCCAGGCCGAGCAGGAAGCCGACGCCCACGGAGACCAGTACGGCGATCACCATCAGCGCGAGGGTCTGCATGGTCGGCACCCACATGCCGAGCACCCCGCAGGCGAGGAACGCGGCGGCCGTGCCCAGCGCGAGCCGGAGCCCGGCGGCCCGCCAGGCGACGAGCGCGCCGAACGCGGTGACGCCGGCCCAGCCCGCGGCGAGCAGGGCGAGGTACACGGCGCGTACGGAGAGCACGACCGCGTTGCTGATGTAGCCGAAGAAGTACAGGAACAGCGGGTGGCTGTCCCGGTTGTTGATGATCCAGTCGCTGGCACTGGAGAGCGGCTTGGCCAGGTCGACGGTCAGCGTGTGGGGCCATGCGGCGCTCGGCCAGCGGACGGCGGCGAGGGGCACGAGGACCGCGGCGGCGAGGGCGAGCAGGAGGAGTTTCTGGGCCGCGCGGTGTTTGAGGGGACCGGGGAGGGTGAGGCGGGGCGCGCTCGCGGTGACGGTTGCCATCAGACGGTCTCCGCGTCGGTGGCGGCGGGCGGCGTCTGCCGCGGGCGCTTCGGGAGGCCCGCCTTCTGCCGGGCGCGTGCGGCCACCTGGGCGGCACGGCTGCTGGCGGCCGGGGGGTTGCCGGCCACGAACCCGAGCAGTGCGTCCGCGTCGACCACCCCGAGGCACCGCCCCTCGTCCACCACGCACGTCGTCCTGCCGTCGGCCGCCACGGCCTTGATCGCGTCGGCGACGACCATGTCCGGCCGGAGCGCGCCCGGGTGGTCCGGGCCGCCGCAGTCGCCGGGGCGCATGGCCGAGCGGACGGTCATGACCTGTTCGCGCGGGACGTCCCGGACGAACTCCCGCACGTAGTCGTCGGCCGGGGAGCCGACGATCTCCTCGGGGGTGCCGAGCTGCACCACGCCGCCGTCGCGCATGAGGGCGATGCGGTCACCGAGCTTGAGGGCCTCGGCGAGGTCGTGGGTGATGAAGACCATCGTGCGGCCCTCCTCGCGGTGCAGGCGGACCACCTCGTCCTGCATGTCGCGCCGGATCAGCGGGTCGAGGGCGCTGAACGGTTCGTCGAAGAGCAGCACCTCGGGGTCGACGGCGAGCGCGCGGGCGAGGCCGACGCGCTGCCGCTGGCCGCCGGAGAGCTGGGCGGGCCGGCGCTTCTCCATGCCCTTCAGGCCGACCTTGTCGACGACCGCCTTCGCCCGGGCCCGGCGCTCGGCGCGGCCGACGCCCTGGATCTCCAGTCCGTAGGCCACGTTGTCGAGGACCGTGCGGTGCGGGAGCAGGCCGAAGTGCTGGAAGACCATGGCGGCGCGGTGCCGGCGCAGTTGGCGCAGCCGGGTGCGGTCCATGGAGCGGACGTCCTCGCCGTCGATGGCGATGGTGCCCGAGGTCGGTTCGATCAGCCGGGTCAGACAGCGCACCAGGGTGGACTTGCCGGAGCCGGACAGCCCCATGACGACGAAGACCTCGCCCTTGCGGACGTCGAAGGAGACGTCGCGGACGGCGGCCGTGCAGCCGGTGCGGGAACGCAGTTCGGCGGGCGTGAGGCCGGTCAGCTCGGGGTCGTCGGGGACGCTGTCGGCCTTGGGGCCGAACACCTTCCACAGGCCGTCCACCGCGAAGACGGGGGCGTCGTCGGTGGGCGGCTTGCGGGTGGCGGGTGTGGTGGGTGTGGCGGTCATCGCACACCACCTCCGATCAGGTCGACGGCTTTCTCACCGACCATCAGCACCCCGATCATCGGGTTGACGGCGGTCATGGTCGGGAACACGGACGCGTCGGCGATGCGGATGCCGTCGAGGCCGCGGATCTTCAGTTCGGGGTCGACGACGGCGAGTTCGTCGTCGACGGCACCCATGCGGCAGGTGCCCGCCGGGTGGTAGACGGTGTGCGCGACCTTGCGGGCGTACTCGCTGAGTTCGGCGTCGCCGAGGATCTCCGGCCCCGGGCACACCTCGCGCTTCAGCCAGCCCGCGAGCGGTTCGGTCTTCGCGATCTCGCGGGCGATGCGGATGCCGTCGACGAGGGTGCGGGCGTCGTAGTCGTCCTCGTCGGTGAAGTAGCGGAAGTCCAGGGCGGGCTTGACCGACGGGTCGGCGCTGGTCAGGTAGAGGCGGCCGCGGCTCTTCGGCTTGGGGATGTTCGGGGTCATCGAGACGCCGAACTCCGGTCGCCGGTAGCCCAGGCGCTCGGGGTTGTCCGTGAAGGGGACCTGGTAGAAGTGGAACATCAGGTCCGGGCCCGCGTGTTCGGGGTCGCGGCGCACGAACAGGCCGGCGTCGGAGTCCATCGCGGAGTTCTCGGGGATCGGGCCGTTCGTCTCCCAGACGATCACCGATTCGGGGTGGTCCAGGAGGTTCTCGCCGACGCCCGGCAGGTCGTGGGCGACCGGTATGCCGAGCCGCTCCAGGTCGGCCTTCGGACCGATGCCGGAGTGCAGCAGCAGGCGGGGCGAGTCGACCGCGCCCGCGCACAGCAGGACCTCGGTGCGGGCGCGTACGAGGAGTTCCTCGCCGTCCTTGGTGCGGACGTGCACGCCGCGGGCGCGGGTGCCGTCCAGCTCCAGCTTGTACGCCCAGGTCTCCAGCAGGACGGTGAGGTTGGTGCGCTCGTCCATCACCGGGTGCAGATAGGCCACGGAGGCGCTCGAGCGCTTGTTGTCCTCGGGGTGGTAGGCGAGGTCGAAGAATCCGGTGCCCTCGGTGAAGGGCTTGCGGTTGAAGCCTTCGACCCGGGGTACCCCGAGTGCTGACTGGGCGGCGTCGACGAAGTCGCGGGCGATGGCGTTCCGGTCCTTCTCGTCGACCGGGACGATGTTGTTGAGGAGGCGGGCGTAGTAGGCCTCCATGAGGACGGGGCCCCAGCCCTTGGCGCCGGCGGCCTCCCACTCGTCCCAGTCGGAGGGCAGGGGCTTGAAGGCGATGAGGGTGTTGTGGGAGGAGCAGCCGCCGAGGACGCGGGCGCGGCTGTGCCGGATGTGGGAGTTGCCGCGCGGCTGTTCGGTGGTGGGGTAGTCGTAGTCGAGGTCGCCGCCGAGGAGGCCCATCCAGCGGCGCAGGGTGAGGACGTCGTCGCGGCCGACGTCGCTGGGGCCGCCCTCGATGACGGCGACGGTGACGTCCGGGTTCTCGGTCAGGCGGGAGGCGATGACGGAGCCTGCCGTGCCGCCGCCGATCACGACGTAGTCGTAGACGTGGGGACTGTCGGACATGGGGGTGCTCACTCCAGGGTGGGGGAACGCTCGGGGAGAGTCGGGGGAAGTCGGCCGGGGCGAGGTCAGCCGGCGAACCAGCGCACCGGCTTCGGCGCCAGGTTCTGGTAGACGTGCTTGGTCTCGCGGTACTCGGCGAGTCCGGCGGGGCCGAGTTCGCGTCCCACGCCGCTCTTGCCGAAGCCGCCCCACTCCGCCTGCGGCAGGTAGGGGTGGAAGTCGTTGATCCAGACGGTGCCGTGCCGCAGCCGTCCGGCGACGCGGCGGGCGCGGCCGGCGTCGGCGGTCCAGACGGCGCCGGCGAGGCCGTACTCGGTGTCGTTGGCGAGGAACACGGCCTCGTCCTCGGTGCGGAAGGTCTCGACGGTGAGGACCGGGCCGAAGACCTCCTCCCGGACGACCTTCATCTCGCGGTGGCAGCGGTCGAGGACGGTCGGCTCGTAGAACCAGCCGGACTCGGGGCGGGTGTCGGCGGGCCGGGGCCGCTTGCCGCCGGAGCGCAGCACCGCGCCCTCGGACAGGGCGGATTCGACGTACGCCTCCACCTTGTCGCGCTGCTGCGCGGAGACGAGCGGGCCGCACTCCACGCCGTCCTCGGTGCCCCGGCCGAGGCGGATCTTCTCCGCGCGGCGGGCGAGTTCGGCGACGAAGCGGTCCCGGACGGACTCCTCGACGATGAGGCGGGCGCCGGCCGAGCAGACCTGGCCGCTGTGGATGAAGGCGGCGTTGAGGGCCTGGTCGACGGCGGTGTCGAAGCCCTCGTCGGTGGCGCAGGCGTCGGCGAAGACGACGTTGGGGTTCTTGCCGCCGAGTTCGAGGGCGACCTTCTTGACGGTCGGGGCGGCGGCCTGGGCGACCTTGGTGCCGCTGATCAGGCCGCCGGTGAAGGAGACCAGGTCGACGTCGGGGTGCTCGGCGAGGCGGGCGCCGACGGTGTGGCCGGGGCCGGTGACGATGTTGGCCACGCCGGCCGGGAGCCCGGCCTCCGCGAGCAGCTCGATCAGGGCGACGGTGGTCAGCGGGGTGATCTCGCTGGGCTTGACGACGAAGGTGTTGCCGGCCGCGAGTGCCGGGGCGATCTTCCAACTGGCCTGGAGGAGCGGGTAGTTCCAGGGGGTGATCAGCGCGCAGACGCCGACCGGCTCGTGCACGACGACGCTGTGGACATCGGGCGAGCCCGCGTCGACGACCCGCCCGGGGGCCTCGCCGGCGACGAGGTCGGCGAAGTACCGGAAGGCGTCGGCGACACAGTCGATGTCGACGCGGCCCTCCTCGACGGTCTTGCCCGCGTCCCGGCTCTCCAGCAGGCCGAGTTCCTCGCGGTCGCGCGCGAGGAGGTCGGCCACCCGGCGCAGCAGGGCCGCGCGCTCGGCGACCGGTGTGCGTGGCCACGGCCCCTCGTCGAAGGCGCGGCGGGCGGCGGCCACCGCGACTTCCGCGTCCTTCTCGTCACCCTCCGCGACCACGGCGAAGGGCTGGGCGTCCGCGGGGTCGAGGATCTCGCGGGTCGCGCCGGAGACCGCTTCCAGCCACTCGCCCCCGGCGTGGATCGTCGCCCGCGCCTGTCGTTCCGTTGTCGTCGCCATGCTCGCTGTTGCCTTCCGTTCCTGTTCAGCTCCCGTGTGTCACACACGTGTCACTCTCGGGGACCGTGTCCGCCTGCCCGGACCTCCGGATTGCATGCGCAATCGATGGCCGAAAGTGCTTCGCGTCACTGCGAATACGGACAAACAGGGGCGAATTCGGGCGCGAGGCGTCCCTTCAGTCCGCCGGACGGGCGTCCGGCCAGCCGGTCATCAGATCGCGTACGCGGGCGCGCAGCCAGGCGTGGGCCGGGTCGGCGTCGTGGCGGGGGTGCCAGGCCAGGCCCAGTCGCAGCGCGGGGAGGGGGAGCGGAACCTCGAAGGTGACCAGGCCGAGGGCGGCGGCCAGGGGCAGGCTCCAGGAGCTGACCAGCCCGACCAGGTCGGTGTCGCGGAGGACGAAGAGCGAGGCCGGGAAGGTGCCTACGGTGCCCACCACCCGGCGCTCCAGGCCGAGTTCGGCCAGCGCGGCGTCGATCGGGCCGTGCAGCCTGCCGCGCCGCGAGACACTGAGGTGATCGGCCTCCGTGGCGTACCGCTCGGCGGTCAACTCGCCGGTGAGGAGCGGGTGCCCGGCCCGTACGACGCCGACCATCCGGTCCTCGCACAGGGTTTCCACGTGCACCTCGGGTGTGGCGGTGTCGATCACCCCGACCTCCAGGTCGGCCGTGCCCTGGCGCAGGAACGGCGCGTCCAGGTGACTCTCGGCGAGGAAGCGGATGCGGATGCCGGGGGCCTCCTCGGCGGCGCGGGCGAACAGGGTCACGCCGAGCGCGGCGGCGATCGCGTCGGGGCCGAGGACCGTGAAGGTGCGGGAGACCGTGCGCAGATCGGTGTCGCGGCCCGGCGCGAACAGGGCGCGGGCCCGCTCCACCACCGCGCTCACCTCGGCGCGTACGGCCAGGGCGTGCGGGGTCGGCACCATCCGGCGGCCGGCGCGGACCAGCACGGGGTCCCCGAGCGCCTTGCGGATGCGGCCCAGGGTGCGGCTCATCGCCGGTTCGGAGAGGTGCAGGCGACGGGCCGCGCCCTGGACGCTCTGTTCTTCGAGGAGGACGTCCAGCGCGAGCAGCAGATTCAGATCGATCCCCGCCGGCGAGTCCACGGATTGCGTCATGCGCAATTGTCCCTTGCGAAAGTTGCACTGGAAAGCAGGTCACCGCCGAGCCTACGGTGACGGGGCAACCCACACCACCCACCGAGCTCCCGGGAGGAGCCGTGCCCTCGCACGCCCTGAAACGCCCGACCCTGCTGGCACTGTGCGCCTGCGTGCTGGTCGCGCAGAGCATGGTCGCCGCCATCAACCTCCTCATCCCGCAGCTGAGTTCCTCCTCGCTGCATCCTTCGCACAGCGAGATCCTGTGGACGGTCGACGCCTACGTCATCGCCTTCGCCGGACTCCTCATCCCGGCGGGCGCCCTGGGCGACCGGTACGGCCGCAAGGGCGCCCTGCTCACCGGGCTGGCCCTGTTCGCGGCGGGCGCCGGCACCAGCGCGCTCGCCACCGACCCGGCCGTACTGATCGCCGGCCGCGGCCTGTCCGGCGCCGGGGCGGCGCTGATCACCCCGGCCACCCTGTCGATCCTGGTGCACCTGGCCGCCCCGGAGCACCGCGCCCGCACGCTGGCCTCCTGGACCCTGGCGCTGGGCCTGGGCGGCGCCGCCGGAAACCTCGGCGGCGGCCTGGTCGGCCAGTTCCTGTCCTGGCGGGCCCTGTTCGCCGCGATGGTCCCGCTGGCCGCGCTCCTCGCCCTCGCGGTGGCCGTCACCACCCCGCGCACGGACCGCGCCGCCCGCAGCAACCTCGACCCCCTCGGCACCGTCCTGCTCACGGCGGGCCTGGTCGCGGTCCTCTTCGGCATCATCGAGGGCCCGGCCCACGGCTGGACCTCCGCGCGCATCCTGGGTGCCTTCGCGGCGGGCGCACTGCTCGTCGCCGCCTTCACCACCCACGCCCTGCGCTCGCCCGCACCGCTCTTCGACCCCCGCGTCTTCGCCTCGCCCCGCCTGCGCTCGGCCGCGCTCGGCACGGCCACCGGCTTCTTCGGCCTGTTCTCCCTCTTCTACGTCAACTCCCAGTACCTGCAAGAGGTCCACGGCTTTGGCGCCGCCCTCACCGGCGTCGCGATCATGCCGCTGGTCCTCGGCATGGCGCTCGTCCCCAAGTTCGCCGCCCGCTGGGCGAGCCGCCCCCGCCCGGTCGTGGGCGGCGGTCTCGCCCTCATCGGCCTCGGACTGCTCGGCGCGTCCACCGCCGACGCGGGCACGCCGTACTGGACGTGGGCCTGCTGGCTGCTGGTCATCTCGGCCGGCGCCGGGCTGTCCATGCCCGCCCTGACCCTCGGCGTCGTCTCCTCGCTCCCGCCCCACCAGGCGGGCCTCGGCTCCGGGCTCGGCACCTCGGCCCGGGAGATCGGCGCGGCCCTGGGCGTCGCGGTCACCGGCACGGTCCTCTCCTCCCACGCCGACCTGGCCGACGGCATGGGCCCGGCCCTGCGCACGGTCGCCCTGGTGGTGCTGGCGGCGACGGCGGTCGTGGTGGCCGGGTACGGCGGACGGAACGGCTCACGCACTATCGCGTCCGGGCCGGAACGCGTACTATCGCGTTCTGCGCGCTCCTGAGCCCCTCTTCGCAGTCCGGTCGCCCCCCTTCCCCTCCTGGAGCCTTCATGCCCGCCCTGCTGGACCCCGTCCTAGACCTGCTGATGCTGCGCGGGACCGTCACGGCCACCGAACCGATCGCCGCCCGTATGCGCCGGCTGCGCATCGAGGGCGACGCGCTCGCCGGTCTCGAGGTGCGCCCCGGGCAGCAGGTGCGGGTGCTGGTCGGCGGCGGGCTGACCCGTCGTACGTACTCGGTGTGGCGCTACGAGCCCGCCGGTGCCGTCGAGTTGTGCGTGCTGGACCATCCGGGGGCGGGGCCCGGCGCACGGTGGGGGCGGACCGCCGAGCTGGGCGACCAGGTGCGGCTGGGCAGACCGGAGGGCTCCTTCGTGCTACGCCGGGACGCCGCGCACCACGTCTTCGTCGGGGAGGAGACGGCCTGCGTCGCCTTCGGCGCGATGCTGGCCGCGCTCCCCCAGGACGCGCGGGTCTCCGGCTGCGTCGAGACGTCCACGGCGGCGGACCGGCTGCCGCTGGCCCACGCCGACCGCCTCGACTGGCAGAAGAGGGGCGGTACTTCGCTGCCGGAGGCGGTACGGCGGCTCGCTCCGGGACCCGGCGGCGTCGCGTACGTCGCCGGGGAGGCGCGGACCGTGCAGGCGGTACGGCAGGTGCTCGTGCGGGAGGCGGGCTGGGACCGGCGGGCGGTCCTCACCAAGCCGTTCTGGGCGCCGGGCAGGCGCGGACTGGAGTGACGGCTACCCGCAGGAGGCGCCGGCGGGGCAGAAGGACGACACCGCCGTGGTCAGCGGTGCGCGGACCAGGCCGGCGGACAGGCTCTCCGGGCCGCTGGAGCGGATCGCGAACAGCGTGCCGTCGGCGGCCTGGAAGCGGTGGTCGATGACCTGGCGGGCGCCCTTGTCCTTGTCGTCGTAGCGGTACGTCAGCTCGGACCAGGTGTCCCCGGACGTGCGGTCGTGGGCCTCGTAGCCGGGCTGGTGCGAGTAGCCGTAGACGGAGTCGTTCTCGGCGAGGTCCAGGGACTCGGCGGGGCCGGACTCGGACAGCTCGAAGATCTGGAGCTGACGGCCGTCGGACGGGGAGTCGTAGAACACCACCTTGGCCTTCTCGCCCTGCTTCTGCCTGCGTTTCCAGCCCTCGGGGACATCGAGGGTGTAGCCGACGGGGTCGTGGGCGAGGCGGTAGCCCTTGGGGGCCGACGGGGACTGGAGCGTCGAGCCCGAGGCGGTCGACGCGGGCGGCGAGGTGCCGGGGGCCGGCTCGGAGACGCCGGTGTCGGGCCCGGGGCCGGACTGCGCGCCGGTTCCGCCGCCGCCGTGATCGCGGCCGAGGTACCGGACCCCCAGGAAGGAACCCGCCGCGACCAGGACCATCACGGCGACCAGGACGGCCAGGCGGCCGGTGGTGCGCCGGGGCGCGGAGGGCGGGGTGTACGCGGGCGTGGCCGGCGATGACGTCCAGGCCGGCGGCACGGGTGGCTGGGCCGGGGGCGGGACGTGGGCCGGGGGGCCGTCGGCGTACGGGGAGCCGCCGGCGTACGACGGGCCGGACGATGCCCACGGGTGCGGCGGCGGGGGCACGTCACCGTACTGGTACTGCCGGTCGGTCGCCGGGGGCGGTGGGTCGCCCGCGCGGCGGTCGGCCGCGGCCCGGTCCGCCCACGGCGGGGGCGACTGGGCGGTCTGGGTCTGCGCCGACGCCCACGGCGGCGCCGGGTCCGGCTCGCCGGCGGCCCAGGGCGCCTGGCCGCTCTCCTCGCCCGGCTCGTGCTCGGGCCCGTCCTGACTGCTGCGTCCGCTCATCGCGAACCCCCCGAATCAGCGTGTTGCGTACTGCTCCTGAAGGTAGCGGTGAAAACGGGCGCGGGCCCCCTTCCGGAAGAAACCGGAAAGGGGCCCGTACGGGAAAACGCGTGCGGCTCAGATGAGGCCGAGGCCGCGGACCGCCTCGCGCTCCTCCTCGAGCTCCTTGACGGAGGCCTCGATGCGGGCGCGGGAGAACTCGTTGATGTCCAGGCCCTGGACGATCTCGTACTTGCCGTCCTTGGTGGTGACCGGGAAGGAGGAGATCAGGCCCTCCGGGACGCCGTAGGAGCCGTCCGAGGGGATGCCCATGGAGGTCCAGTCGCCCTCGGCGGTGCCGTTGACCCAGGTGTGCACGTGGTCGATGGCGGCGTTGGCGGCGGAGGCGGCCGACGAGGCACCGCGGGCCTCGATGATCGCGGCACCGCGCTTGGCGACGGTCGGGATGAAGTCCTCGGCCAGCCACTTCTCGTCGTTCACGGTCTCGGCGGCGTTCTTGCCGGCGACCGTGGCGTGGAAGATGTCCGGGTACTGGGTGGCCGAGTGGTTGCCCCAGATCGTCAGGCGCTTGATGTCGGCGACCGTGGTGCCCGTCTTCTTCGCGAGCTGGGTCAGCGCGCGGTTGTGGTCGAGGCGGGTCATCGCGGTGAAGCGCTCCGCCGGTACGTCCGGGGCGGCGGCCTGGGCGATCAGCGCGTTGGTGTTGGCCGGGTTGCCGACGACGAGGACCTTGATGTCGTCCGCGGCGTGGTCGTTGATGGCCTTGCCCTGCGGCTTGAAGATGCCACCGTTGGCGGAGAGCAGGTCGCCGCGCTCCATGCCCTTGGTGCGGGGCCGGGCGCCGACGAGCAGCGCCACGTTGGCACCGTCGAAGGCCACGTTCGGGTCGTCCGTGATGTCGATGCCCTGGAGGAGCGGGAACGCGCAGTCGTCCAGCTCCATGGCCGTGCCCTCGGCGGCCTTGAGCGCCGGGGTGATCTCCAGCAGACGAAGCTTGACCGGCACGTCCGCGCCGAGCAGCTGGCCGGAGGCGATGCGGAAGAGCAGGGCGTAACCGATCTGGCCGGCCGCGCCGGTGACGGTGACGTTCACGGGAGTGCGGGTCATGGCGTTCTCCGTATGACAGCTGGCGGTGGGGCGTCCCTGCCCCGGGTGGGACGTACAAATGATCGATCTCTTGGCGTCAAGAGAGATCAGCGATCAGGCTATCGCGCATCCGGGATGGCGAACGGCCGGGGCCCGTGTGGCCCACCCCACAAGCCGCCGCGCGGCGTGCCGCTGCCGCCGCGCGCACACCGAAAAGGCGGCCGCCTGTCCGGGAGAGGAGGAACAGAGACGGCCGCCGATCGGGGGACCGTGGCCGGACTCCCGTGGGGGTACGGTTCGCGTGCCCGGAAATCCGGCGGTCATGCGTGCCGACCTGAATCTTTTCCTCCGGACTACTTGGTGCAGCCCCGCCGCCCCGAAACCAGCGTCACGCAGGCCTTCACCGTGGAGGCGTCGCGCACGGCCGTCATCGGTGTGTAGGCGATCGTGTCCCCGTTCCGCGCAACGGACCCGGTCTCCTTGCGTGCCCCCGCGCCGACCTGCACCGTGTCTCCCGGTGCGGCGCCGGTGATGCGGCCCCACGCCGCCCGGCAGGTCTTGCTGTAGCGGACCTCGACGACGGTGGTGCCGACCGCGGCGGTCTTGACGGTGCTGACGCGATCGCCGCTGCACCCCATGGTCTCCGCGTCCTTGCCGGTGCAGTCGCCGCCCGCGCACTTCACGCCCGCGGGCAGGTCGTGGCGGGTGGCGGCGGACGGGGAGGGCGACCCGGCCGCGCCCTCGGCGCCCTTGCCACCGCCGTCGGTGAGGAAGAAGACGGCGGCGATCACGGCGAGCGCGGCGAGGGCGCCCGCGAGGAACATCGTCAGCCGTCGTCTGCCCTCCGAGGGGCCGTCGGGCTGCCGTGAGGGCTCCCCGTGCGCACCGTACGAGCCCGGCGCCGCCCTGCCGTTCGGGACGCTGCCGTTCCCGGCGGCCTCCCGCGCGTCCGCGTCCGGGGCCGTCGGCTGGGGCGGGATCGTGGGCGACACGCCCGCGGGACCGGCGATGCCCGGGGTCACGGTCGCGCTGCCGCCGAAGCGGGCGGCCCTGGTACCGCCGCTCCCGTTCGCCGCGGGCGGCCCGAACTCCCCGAGCGCGGCCCGCGCCTGGGAGATCCGGCTCGCCTCCATGGTCATGTCGTGGCGCATCTCCGAGCGGCTCCACGCGCGCTCGGCCAGCTCCCACATGGTGGTCAGATGCGCAAGATCGGTGCCCGTCACCTCGGCGAGCGCGACGACCGCCCCCTTGGGCGCGAGGAGCCGGCCGCCGAGGTAACGCTCCCAGGACGTCTTGCTGTAGCCCGTGCGGTCGGCCAGCGCCGCGATGCTCAGTCCGCCGCGGTCCACCAGCCGCCGCAACTGCCCGGTGAACTCCTTCACCTGTGGATCGAGCTCGTCCGGCAAGGCTTTCCAACGAGGCATCGGTTCCCCCCTCTTCCCCAGTCGGTGCCGTTCGCCCCACGCCGCCCCCACGGGCGGGGGCGCCCTCCAGTCCCCGTTCTGGCTACCCACAGGGATGGGTCCACTCCGGGGCGCGGTTGCCGGGCGGGGGGCGCACGGGTGCACCGGACCGTCCGATTGGACACATTAGCCCGGTTGTATGACTACTTCGCGGCATATCCACGAAGTAGTCACCCGAAGTGGGGAAGCGGCATAGGGAAGCGGCGTACGGCGCGGCCTAGTGGGTCATCGTGAAGTGCAGCGTGTCCTTGAGGACGGGGATCTCCAGCCACGGCTTGGGCTGCGCCATCAACGCCAGGAGGACGATCGCGAGGCCGAGCACGCCGTAGGTGACTATGTCCGTGAAGCGGGAGCGGACCGCGAGCATGCCGACGCCGGGCAGGACCCAGCGCAGTGCGGCACCCGCGAGCAGGGCCGAACCGATGATCAGGGTGCCCAGCCGGAACAGGTCGAACGCGGTCAGCAGCAGACCGAGCGCGACCAGGGCGGTGACCGCGATCATCGGCCACTGCCGGGCCGGTGCCGGCGCGGCACCGGAGGCGGCCCGGCCGCCGCCCTCGGGCCGCGCGGTGTCCCGGGTGAACAGCGGGAAGCGGCGCGTGACCCGCTTCGGCCGCCCCTCGGCGTCGGGCGCGCTGATCGCGTCCCGGACGGTCGGCTCCGCGCTGTCGTGCGTCTCGCCGGTGTCGCGGGTGCCGTGCGTGTCGCGGGTGTCGTGGGTGTCCTCAGCCGGCACTGCGCTCCGCCGCCTCGACCACGTTGACGAGCAGTTCCGCGCGGGTCATCGGGCCCACGCCGCCCGGGTTCGGGGAGAGCCAGCCGGCCACCTCGGCGACCCCGGGGTGCACATCGCCGACGATCTTCCCCTGGGCGTCACGGGAGACGCCGACGTCGAGGACGGCCGCGCCCGGCTTGACGTCCTCGGGCCGGATCAGGTGGCCCACACCGGCGGCCGCGATGATGATGTCCGCCCGCTTCAGGTGCGCCGACAGGTCCCGCGTGCCCGTGTGGCACTGGGTCACCGTGGCGTTCTCGCTGCGCCGGGTGAGCAGCAGCGGCATCGGGCGGCCGATGGTCACACCGCGGCCGACGACCACGACCTCGGCGCCCTTGATCTCCACGCCGTGGCGGCGCAGCAGGGTGAGGATGCCGTTGGGGGTGCAGGGCAGCGGGGCCGGCTCGTTGAGGACGAGCCGGCCGAGGTTCATCGGGTGCAGGCCGTCCGCGTCCTTGGCCGGGTCCATCAGCTCCAGGACGCGGTTCTCGTCGATGCCCTTGGGCAGCGGGAGCTGGACGATGTAGCCGGTGCACGCGGGGTCCTCGTTCAGCTCCCGGACGACCGCCTCGATCTCCTCCTGCGTCGCCGTGCCGGGCAGCTCGCGCTGGATGGAGGCGATGCCCACCTGGGCGCAGTCGCGGTGCTTGCCGGCTACGTACTTCTGGCTGCCGGGGTCGTCCCCGACCAGGATCGTGCCGAGGCCGGGCGTGACGCCCTTCTCCTTCAGCGCCGCCACGCGGGCGGTCAGATCGGACTTGATCGCGGCTGCGGTGGCCTTGCCATCGAGAATCTGGGCGGTCATGGTCCCATCCTCGCGGATGACAGCCCCCCTGTTCCAATCCGGGGGTCCCGGCGACGGTTTCCGGTTACCGCCACCCATGTCCGGCCTTGATCGATGATGTTGCACTTGCACAACACATCGCGAATGCGGCTGGACAAGTAAGAGCCTGCTAAAGAACGATGAGGAGACAGTGCCGCGGGCAGTACCGGGGGGACGGACCGCATCTGTAGAACTTTCCTCCGCACCGTGCCGCGCGTCGTCCCCGCACTTGAAGCAACGGAGGAAACACCGGCCATGAGCTTCGGCGACCCCAACAACCCCTACGGCCCGCCTCAGGGCCAGCCCCCCGGTTACCCGCCCCAGCAGCCGCCGCAGGGCCAGCCGGGCTACGGCTACCCGTCCGCTCCCCCCGTGCAGCCCGGCTACGGCTACCCCGCCGCCCCGCCGGTCCCGCAGGGCTACGGCTACGGCGCCCCGATGGAGATGCCGGGCCTGATCAAGACCGCCCGGGTCCTGCTGTTCATCATCGCCGGCCTCCAGTTCCTGGTGGGCCTGTTCCTCGGCATCGCGGCCGGCGCCGCGCAGGACGCCTCCAACGGCTTCGGCTCGGGTGACGACACCAAGACGGCCACCGGCGTCCTCATCGCGTTCGCCCTGCTGATGCTGGCACTGGGCACCCTGTCGATCTTCCTGGGCGTGAAGTTCAAGAACGGCGGCAGCGGCATCCGCATCACGACGATCGTGTACTCGTCGCTGATGCTGCTCGGCAGCCTGGTCAACATCGTGAAGGGCGCGGGCGGTTCCGGCACCTTCGGTGGCGTCATCTCCCTCGCCTTCGGCGCGATCATCCTCGCGTCCATGGTCAACGGCGCGGCCTCGGCCTGGTTCAACCGCCCGAAGTACTGACCCGGGGTTCTGAAGCGGCGGACCACCGCACGTCCCAAGGGCCGTGTCCCACCCGCGAGGGGGGACACGGCCCTGGTGCGTTCCGGGTCAGTGGTTCCGGATCAGCGCTTGCGGGTCAGCTCTTGCGGGTCAGCTCTTGCGGGTCAGTGGAAGAAGTGGCGCGTGCCCGTGAAGTACATCGTCACGCCCGCCTTACGGGCAGCCTCCACGACCAGTTCGTCACGGACCGAGCCGCCGGGCTGGACCACGGCCTTGACGCCGGCCGCCGTCAGGATCTCCAGGCCGTCGGGGAACGGGAAGAACGCGTCGGAGGCGGCGTACGAGCCCTGGGCGCGCTCGGCGCCGGCCCGCTCGACGGCCAGCTTCGCGGAGTCGACCCGGTTGACCTGACCCATGCCGACACCGACCGAGGCGCCGTCCTTGGCGAGCAGGATGGCGTTGGACTTCACGGCCCGGCACGCCCTCCAGGCGAAGGCGAGCTCCGCCAGCTCCTCGGCGTCGAGCGCCTCACCGGTCGCCAGCGTCCAGTTGGCCGGGTCGTCGCCGTCGGCCTGGAGCCGGTCGGTGACCTGGAGCAGCGCACCGCCGTCGATGGGCTTGACCTCGGCGGGGTGGGAGGGCGCGGCCGGGGCCTTGAGCACCCGGATGTTCTTCTTCTTGGCGAGGGCTTCGAGGGCCCCCTCCTCGTAGTCCGGCGCGACGATGACCTCGGTGAAGATCTCGGCGACCTGCTCCGCCAGCTCCTTCGACACCGGTCGGTTGACCGCGATCACACCACCGAACGCGGACAGCGGGTCGCAGGCGTGCGCCTTGCGGTGCGCCTCGGCGACGTCCGCGCCGACCGCGATGCCACAGGGGTTGGCGTGCTTGATGATCGCGACGCAGGGCTCGTCGTGGTCGTACGCGGCACGGCGGGCGGCGTCCGTGTCCGTGTAGTTGTTGTACGACATCTCCTTGCCGTGCAGCTGCTCGGCCTCGGCGAGACCGACGCCCGTGCCGTCGACGTAGAGCGCGGCGGGCTGGTGCGGGTTCTCGCCGTAGCGGAGGGTGTTCTTGCGCTCCAGGGTGGCGCCGAGGAAGTCGGGGAACAGCCCCGCGGCGGAGCCGCTGTCGGCTCCAGCGTCGAGGGGCGCGTAGGAGCTCGCGAACCAGCTCGCGACCGCGATGTCGTACTCGGCCGTGTGCCGGAAGGCCTCGGCGGCCAGCCGCTTGCGGGTGGCGAGGTCGAAGCCGCCGTCCGTGGCCGCGGCGAGGACGTCCGCGTACCGCGCGGGGCTGGTGACCACGGCGACCGACGGGTGGTTCTTGGCGGCGGCGCGGACCATCGACGGACCGCCGATGTCGATCTGCTCGACGCACTCGTCGGGCGAGGCGCCCGAGGCGACGGTCTCGCGGAAGGGGTAGAGGTTGACGACGACGAGGTCGAACGGCTCCACGCCCAGCTCGGCGAGCTGCTCGCGGTGGCTGTCGAGGCGCAGGTCGGCGAGGATGCCCGCGTGGACCTTGGGGTGCAGGGTCTTGACCCTGCCGTCGAGGCACTCGGGGAAGCCGGTGAGCTCCTCGACCTTGGTGACGGGGACGCCGGCGCCGGCGATGCGGCCGGCGGTGGAACCGGTGGACACCAGCTCGACACCGGCCTCGTGCAGCCCGCGGGCCAGCTCTTCCAGGCCGGTCTTGTCGTAGACGCTGACGAGCGCCCTGCGAAGGGGCCGCTTGTTGCTCTCGGCGGTCACTGGATAACTACCTTTCGTCCCTCGATGCGATAGCCGTTGCGGGCGATCCGCCCCACGACCTCGACGAGCAGTCTTCGCTCGACTTCTTTGATGCGCTCGTGCAGAGCGCTCTCGTCGTCCTCGTCCCGGACCTCGACCACGCCCTGCGCGATGATCGGTCCGGTGTCGACGCCGTCGTCGACGAAGTGGACGGTGCAGCCGGTGACCTTGGCGCCGTACGCGAGCGCGTCCCGCACGCCGTGGGCTCCCGGAAAACTGGGCAGCAGGGCGGGATGGGTGTTCACGAACCGCCCGCCGTACCGTGCGAGGAACTCCTTCCCCACGATCTTCATGAACCCGGCGGAGACGACGAGGTCGGGCCGGTACGCGGTGACGGCCTCGGTGAGGGCCGCGTCCCACTCGGCGCGGTTCGCGTGGTCCTTGACCTTGCACACGAAGGTGGGGAGTCCGGCCCGCTCGGCGCGGGCGAGCCCTTCGATGTCCTCCCGGTCCGCACCGACGGCCACGACCTCGGCGCCGTAGGCCCCGGGGCCGACGCGGCCGATCTCGTCCAGCAGCGCCTGGAGATTGGTGCCGGATCCGGAGACCAGCACGACGAGGCGCTTGGCCACGGGCTTGGCGGCCACGGTGGGGCCCTTTCTCGGGGAAGCGGTTGTACGGGCGGCTTGTCCGTTCATACGAATGCTTCGCGCCCCGGGATACGGGGAAGTCTACGAAGCGGCCGACCGCCAGCAACGATACCGGCACATGGGACGGCCCCCACGGGACGGGGGCGTGGCCGGAAGGTAGCGTCTGGGGAGAGCTGGTCGGGAACGCGGCCGTCACGCGGCGCGTTCCCTTCAGTGAAGCCCACGTCTGACAGCCGTATTCATCTTCTGACAGCCGTATTCATCTAGGGGAAGACGCTCACTTGATGCCGGACCGCAGCCTGCGACTCCTCACGTTCCCCCCGCAGCCGGAACAGGGAAGGGAGCGGGGCTCCGTGCTGCTGCGGGAGCGGCCCGCCTCACCGCCCGACGCGCCCTCGGGCCGGCCTGACGGTGAAGGCCAGGATGATGCGCCGACGGACGACAACCCCTTCGCCCCACCGCCGGAGGGCACCCCGGACCGGCCCTGGCGGCCCCGCCGTCCCTCGGGCTCCGAGGGCTCGCCGGGCTCCGGCGACAACGGCCACTCCCCGTGGGGCAGCCAGTGGAGCGACCGCCAGCCCGGCCGCTCCCCCGGCGGTTTCGGCGAGCGCCCCGGCGGCGGCCCCGAGGGCCAGGGCGGCGGCCCCGGCCCCAACCTGCGCTGGGACCCCACCGACCCCGCCCAGCGCCACGCCCGTTACGCGCTGCTGTGCGGCATGTGGGCCTTCTTCTTCGCCCTGTTCAGCTGGCCGTACGTGGCCCTGCTGCTCGGCGCCCTCGCCCTCTACTGGGGCATCAGCGCCCTGCGCGCCAAGCCCCGCAGGCCCGACCCGGACACCCCGGCCCCGCAGACCGGCGGCGGTCGCCCCCAGACCACGGCGGCGATCAGCGGCGTGGTCACCGGCGCCCTGGCCCTGGCTCTCGTGGCGGCCACCTTCACGGCCCAGCTCGCCTACCGCGACTACTACACGTGCGTGAACGACTCCCTCACCAACGAGGCCAAGCAGACCTGCAAGCAGTTGCTGCCGCAGGAGCTGCGGGGGCTGCTGGGGCAGAACAACGGCTGACTGCTCGCTCGGAGCGGGCGGGCGGGCGGGCAGGCGGGCAGGCGACGAACGGGGTCACTCGTCGTCGTCCGGTCGGGCCGGCTGAGCCGGCGGGGTGGCCGGGGTGGCCGGGGATGGTGTCGTGGACGCGGTCGGCGAGGCGGCCGGCGTCGGCTCCGCGGTCGGGGCCGGCGGGATGTACGCGGCCGGGGGCGGCGGAACAGGTCGGCTCGGTGCCTCGGCCGGCAGTACGTCATAGGCGTCCAGGGCGCTGTCGTAGACGGACGACTCGGGCGCCGGCGCCGGCATCGCCTCCCGGGCCTTCGACGCCTCCTCCCACTTCACAGCCTCCTCCCACTTCAGGGCCCCCTCCCACTTCGAGGCCTCCGCGGTCCCCGCCCGCGCCGATCCCTCGGGCTCCCCTTCCACCGTCGCCCGCGAAGCCCGTCCCCGCCACCACCGCACCACCATCGACACCGGCACCGCCACCGCCGCGAGCCACGCCGCCACCGCGCCGCCGACCTGCCACCACACCGGCCCGAACCGGGCCAGCGCCGCCACCCCGAGCGGGCCGCCCGCCAGCTTCGCCAGGAGGGCGAACACCGCCCCGCACAACACGGCCGCCAGCAGGGCCGTCCCGGCGGCCCGCGCGGGGGTCCAGCGCGCCCGGCGCTCCCCGGCCCGCGCCGCGAAGCAGGCGACCGTCACCCCCGCCGCCACCGGCACCGCCCTGGCGGCCCAGTTCCACGGCATCGTGAGGGCCGCGTCCGGTACCGCCGCGAGCAGCGGGAACGGCGGCAGCAGCGGCGCGGGGTGCGAGGCGAACGGGTCGACCGGGTGTCCGGCACCGAGCGCGAACCCGGGGCCGAGGGCGTAGGCCACCGACCACACCGCCGCGTTGGGGGCCAGCGCGAGGCACAGCACGAGCACGGCGAACCGTCCCGTCCAGCCCTCCGTCAGTTGCAGGAAGGAGACGCGGGCCGCCGCGCCGTGCCCCGCCAGTGACACCCCGAGCAGCACCGCCCCGCCGCCGAGGAGCACCGCCGTCCCGGTCAGCGCCGCCCGCACGGCCGCCCGGAGCCCGGCCCGGCCGCCGGGAGCCAGGGCCCGGCGGCGCAGGAACCCCGGCAGCAGCGCCAGCACGCTCAGCAGGGGCTCGCGCGGACGGCCGTACGCCGACCACACTCCCGCGCCCGCCGCGGCCACCGCGACGAGCGGCAGACACACCGCCGCCCACTCCCAGACGGGCCGCAGCGCACCGCCCGAGGCGTACAGCGCGGCGCCGGTGCCGACCCCGAGGTAGCCGAGGACGACGCCCGTCCACGCCGTGGGCGCGGCGACCGGCGGCGGGCCGTCGGCGTCGGCCGGCGCGTCCGTCGCGTCCCGCGCCGCCCGGTACAGCAGCCAGGCCGGCAGCACGAGGAGCAGCAGCGGGGTGACGCCGACGGGTGCGGGGACGCCGGAGAGCGTCTCGGTGCGGACCAGCAGGACGCCGTGCGCGAGCAGCCACAGCGCGGCGGCGACGTGCAGCGCGCCGCCCGGTCCGCTGTCGGGGTACGGGGAGCTGACCCACAGAACCATCACGAGCACGGCGAAGCAGCCGAGGCCGAGCCCGGCCGCGACCGCGCCGGCCAGGAGGCTCGCGGCCAGTCCGGGCGACCGGTCACGCAGCCGGGTGAGCAAGAACGACAACGACGGTCGGCGAACGGTCATCTGCGTCACGCCGCCATGCTCCCAACGACACGCGCTTTACGGGCGTAACAGGCGAACCACCGAAGTGTCGCTCAATATATGTTTATGTGTTTTTTCCTCTGGAGGGCTGACCGATGACGCCGCGTCAGACCGGCGCCGCCCTGACGCCCGCTCAGGCTTTCGACGCGCTGTACGAGTTCTGCGCCCCCGCCCTCGTACGGCAGACGTACCTGCTCACCGGGCGGCGCGAATCGGCCCGTGCCGCCGTGGAGCGGGCCTTCGAGCTCGCCTGGCAGCGCTGGCCGGAGGTGGCCCGGGACCGGGATCCGGCGGGCTGGGTACGGGCCACCGCGTACGAGTGCGCGCTCTCCCCCTGGCACCGCTTCCGCCTGCTCCGCCGCCCCGACCCGCCCCCGGCCGGCGCCGCCGACCGCGCCCTGCTGGACGCGCTGCTGAGGCTCCCGCCGCCGTACCGCCGCACGCTCCTGCTGTACGACGGTGTCGGCCTCGACCTGCCGGAGACCGCGGCGGAGACGGAGGCGAGCACACCGGCGGCGGCCCGCCGGCTGACGCGCGCCCGCGCCGCGGTGGCCGCGCGGATCCCGGAACTGGCGGACTGCCGGCTGCTGCACCGGCGGCTGGCCGAACTGGCCTCCACCGATCGGCTGCGGGCCGCCGGGCCGACGGTGGTGCGGTCGCTCGGCGAACGCCGGGTCCGCCGCTGGACCCGGGCCGCGATCGCTCTGACGGCCTCGGTCGTCGGCGCGACCACACTCACGCTGCGGACCGCTCCGACCCACTTCGACAAACCCCCCGGCGCGGCCCAGGCGGTGCGGGGCGTACCGCCGAGAGCGGCCCTGGGCCCGCTGTCGGCGAACGAGCTGACCCTGCGGGACAAACTGCGCCAGGAGTCGGCGCACGGACCGGCGAGGCTGCTGCCGGTGCCGGGGTGATCCCGCGGAGTGAAACGTTTCCGCAAAGCAAAGCGGTGCCGCGGAGCAAAGCGGTGCCGCGGCGTGAAAAGGCGGTAGGCCCGCCCCCTCATCTCGGGGAACGGGCCTACCGGCGCTCGGTCGGCCTGCCTCAGCCGGCCAGGATCTCCCGCGCCAGCTTCGCCGTCTCGGTCGGCGTCTTGCCGACCTTGACGCCCGCGGCCTCCAGGGCCTCCTTCTTCGCCTGGGCGGTGCCCGACGAACCGGAGACGATGGCGCCCGCGTGGCCCATGGTCTTGCCCTCGGGCGCGGTGAAGCCCGCGACGTAGCCGACGACCGGCTTGGTCACGTTCTTCGCGATGAAGTCCGCGGCCCGCTCCTCGGCGTCGCCGCCGATCTCACCGATCATGACGATCAGGTCGGTGTCGGGGTCGGCCTCGAACGCGGCGAGGGCGTCGATGTGCGTGGTGCCGATGATCGGGTCACCACCGATGCCGACGGCCGTCGAGAAGCCGATGTCACGCAGCTCGTACATCATCTGGTACGTCAGCGTGCCGGACTTCGACACCAGGCCGATACGGCCCGGCTTGGTGATGTCGCCCGGGATGATGCCGACGTTCGACTGGCCCGGGGTGATGATGCCGGGGCAGTTCGGGCCGATGATCCGGGTCTTGTTGCCCTTCTTGCCGGCGTAGATCCGGGTCTTGTTGCCCTTCTTGCCGGCGTACGCCCAGAAGGCGGCCGTGTCGTGCACGGCGATGCCCTCGGTGATCACGACGGCCAGCGCGATCTCGGCGTCGATGGCCTCGACGACCGCGTCCTTGGTGAACTTCTCCGGCACGAAGATGACGGAGACGTTGGCGCCGGTCTTGTCGATGGCCTCCTTGACGGTCCCGAAGACGGGTACCTCGGTGCCGTCGAAGTCCACGGTCTGCCCCGCCTTGCGCGGGTTCACGCCGCCCACGACCTGGGTGCCGTCACCGAGCATGAGCTTGGTGTGCTTCATGCCCGTGGCGCCGGTCATGCCCTGGACGATGACCTTGCTGTCCTTGTTGAGCCAGATAGCCATGGTGTGTTGGTGTCCTCGTCCTGAGTGCTTACTTGGCGGCGTGGGCCAGCTCGGCGGCCTTGTCGGCCGCCCCGTCCATGGTGTCGACGCGCTGCACCAGCGGGTGGTTGGCGTCCGTGAGGATCTGCCGGCCCAGCTCGGCGTTGTTGCCGTCGAGGCGGACGACGAGCGGCTTGGTGACGTTCTCGCCGCGGTCCTCCAGGAGCTTCAGGGCCTGGACGATGCCGTTGGCGACCTCGTCGCAGGCGGTGATGCCACCGAAGACGTTGACGAAGACGGACTTGACGTCCGGGTCGCCGAGGATGATCTCCAGACCGTTGGCCATGACCTGGGCGGAGGCGCCACCGCCGATGTCCAGGAAGTTGGCCGGCTTGACGTTGCCGTGCTGCTCACCGGCGTACGCGACGACGTCCAGGGTGCTCATGACGAGACCGGCGCCGTTGCCGATGATGCCGACCTCGCCCTCGAGCTTGACGTAGTTGAGGTTCTTCGCCTTGGCGGCGGCCTCCAGCGGGTTGGCCGCGTCCTTGTCGTGGAGCTCCTCGTACTCGGGGTGGCGGAACTCGGCGTTCTCGTCGAGCGACACCTTGCCGTCGAGGGCGATGACCTCACCGGAGGCGACCTTCGCAAGCGGGTTGACCTCGACCAGGAGGGCGTCCGACTTGATGAAGGTGTCCCACAGCTTGACGAGGACGTTGGCGACCTTGTCGGCGACCTCGGCCGGGAACTTGGCCGCGGCCACGATCTCCTGGGCCTTGGCCTCGTCCACGCCGTCGATGGCGTCGATCGCGATCTTCGCGACGGCCTCGGGGCGGGTGGCCGCCACCTCCTCGATCTCCATGCCGCCCTCGACGGAGGCGATGGAGAGGAAGGTGCGGTTGGCACGGTCGAGGAGGAAGGAGACGTAGTACTCCTCGAGGATCTCCGGGGCGGTCTCGGCGATCATCACCTTGTGGACCGTGTGGCCCTTGATGTCCATGCCGAGGATGTCCGTCGCACGGGCGACGGCCTCGTCCGCGGAGGCGGCCAGCTTGACGCCACCGGCCTTGCCGCGACCACCGACCTTCACCTGCGCCTTGACGACGGACTTGCCGCCAAGCCGCTCGGTGATCTCGCGCGCCGCCTCAGGCGTGTCGATGACTTCACCGGCCAGCACCGGTACATCGTGCTTGGCGAAGAGGTCCCTCGCCTGGTACTCGAACAGGTCCACGCGCTTCCGTCCCTATCAGTGATCTCGCGGTTCGTTGGATGCGTGGGCGTGCCGCGAAGGGCAACGTGACGTCCGCCTGGGTCACTGGGGAAGCGCACACGGTGTCCGAGCGCGCGGCATGTCCGTCTCGCAGGTTATCGCCGCTTCCCGGGGGTCCCTAAATCGAGGGTCACACCTGAGCGGTGATACCTGTCACATGATGCCGCGCTCACTGGCACGGCGTGCCGGAACGGCGAGGCCTCACCGGGCTGGGGTTGACCCGGTGAGGCCTCTGAAATGGCCCTTTCAGGGCCGTGGGCGGCTGATCCCCACCCCAATGGGGACCAACCTCCCGGGTCCGTGAGGTTGCCGGCCGGTCGGACCGACGGCATTCGGCCGTCCGGGCCGTTCAACCCCACGGAGTCGGTCGGGACGGGCCTCCTCAGACGCTGTACGTGTGCCCGTCGTGCACGTTGTGCGGGTTCTGCGTGGTGTGCGCGGTGTGCGTGTACCCCGTGTCATGGACATATCCCGGAAGCGCGGATTCGGCCACGCCCGTCACGCCGCCGGCCGCGTGCCCGGCGAGCGGAGCGGCGCCGGCCCGGACGGTCCCGGTGAGGTCCTGCGCGAAGGGCGGCACCTGACCGGCGACCTGCCGGGCGAAGGGGTCGGCCTCGCCGACGACCCCGCCGGCGAACGGAGCGACGTCACCCGCCACCCCGTGGGCCAGCGTCGTGGCGCTGCCGGCGACCGGGTCGGCCACCTGCCGGACGGCCCCGGTGACCCCGTCGGCGAACGGCGGCACCTCCCCCACGGCACCCTGCGCGAAGGGCCCCACCTGCCCGGTCACCCCGTACGCCAGCGGCGGCACCTGACCGGCGACCCCGCCCGCGAAGGGCCGCACGTCGCCCACGACGCCGTACGCCAGCGTCCCCGCGTCCCCGACGGCCTCCCCGGCGACCGGCACGACCCCGTGCACGGCGGTGTTCGCGACCGGCGGCAGCACCGCGTCCGTGGTGTCACGGGCGACCTGCCCGGTGACACCGGTGGCGTACGGCGGCACATCGGCGACCACGCCGTGTGGCAGTCCCGTGGCGGCGGCCACGGCGTGATCGGCGACGGGGCCGGCGCCCCGCACGGCGGTCCCGGCAACCGGCGGGAGGACGGAGGCGGTCGTCTCGTCCAGCTCGGGGGCGAAGGAGGAGAGGGGGCCGAAGAGGTAGTCGACCTCGCCCTGCGGGGCGGTACGGGTGGGGGCGGCCTCGGTGACGGTGTGGGCCACCGTGCCGGCGGTCGCGGTCGCGGTCCGCGCGGCGCGGGCCGCCCGAGCGCCCTTGATGGCCTGGGCGGCCTGTGCGGCCTTGATCTTCGGGGCCGCCTGGACCTTGGCGGTGCTCGGGGTGTCGGTGCTGGGGGTGTCGGCGCTCGGGGTGCCGGCGGCCGTGTCCGGCGCGGAGAGGGCCGAGGCGGGCAGTTCGTCGGCGCTGGCGACGGCCGAGCCGAGCGCCCACGCGCCGGAGACACCGGCGGCTATGACGATGGAGCGGCGGATGTTCTTGTTCATGTGTGCGTCAGTTCCTTCAGGGTTCCGGGACGTCTTGTGAGCGGCTTCCGTCCGGAGGACTGGGGGATGTCCGGACGGGCGGGCAGACCTGTTCCGCCCCCGCGCGGCAGGTCCACGGCGGGAGAAATGGCCGTTTCTGCCTCGGGGAGGGAGCCCTAGCCGGGGAAGACGGGGATGTCCCGGTGCCTGTCCCGGGTCCCGGGCGCGTCGCCGCGCGCGATGGCACCGGACGTCAGACGCAGCGGCGCCCGGTGGTCAGGGGTGACGGCATACGCGTCGGCATGGCGTGACATGCCGCCGTCGACCGCCGCCCGGTCGGCGAGCACCCCGTCCGGGTCTCCGGCCGGCTCGGGGCGAGAGGGGGCACCGGCCCGGTCCCCGGTGCGCGGGCCGCCGGAGTGCGCCCGAGTGACCGGTGCGCCGACATCCGGGGCGACGCGCGGCCCCTGGGGCGCGGTCACCGTCGCACGGGGCTCGGTACGGCGCCCGGTACGGGAGTCCTGACGGGCCTCCGTACGGACCGCCGCGCCGACGTGTCCGGCGGACGCGGTCCCCGGGGACGGGGACACTCCCGGGCCGCCCGGCAGCGGCGGTTCGGGCACCTCGACGACCGGTGGCGAGGGCAGCGAGGGTTCGGCGGGCAGCTTCGGCAGAGCGGGCAGCTCGGGCAACGACGGTGCCTTCGCCCGCGCCTCGTCCAGGTCCCGGGTCACCGTGCCGACGACGCCACCGACCGGCCGGGTGACCTGAGCGCTGACGGACCGTACGACATCCTCGGTGGTCACGGAGGCCACCGGCGACACCGCTGACACCGACGACGCCGACGACGCCGTCGCGCCCGGTGTCGTCCTCTCGGCCGCATGCGCCTGTTCACCGCAGAGGAAACCGAGTGCGAACAAGCCGCCGACCAGCAGCGCCAGTTGCAGGGCACGCCGGCCGGCCGCCGTGCGCAGGACGCGCACAGCGGCACCGGACAGGGCTGCCGGCCAGGTCAAGAGCGGAGGATCCTTCGTGCGACGGGACGGGCTGAGGGGTCGACGGGATGCGCCGTCGATCCTCGCACGGCCCGCCCGAGGTTGCGCAAGCCCCCTGTTACCGATGGGTAGTCATATCCGGTTGGTCATATTCGGTCCGTCACGTCCGGTATGGGCAGCGGGCGCTTCTCGATCGCCGCCGCCAGCACCTCCGGGAACAGATCCGGCGTACAGGCGAACGCCGGTGCGCCCAGCGCGGCGAGCGCGGCCGCGTGCTCCCGGTCGTAGGCGGGCGCCCCCTCGTCCGACAGCGCGAGCAGCGCCACGAACCGCACCCCCGACGCCTTCATCGCCGCGACCCGCTTGAGCATCTCGTCGCGTATGCCGCCCTCGTAGAGGTCGCTGATCAGCACGACCACCGTCTCCGCGGGCCGGGTGATCTGCGACTGGCAGTAGGCGAGCGCGCGGTTGATGTCCGTACCGCCGCCGAGCTGGGTGCCGAAGAGGACGTCGACCGGGTCGTCCAGCTGGTCGGTGAGGTCGACGACGGCCGTGTCGAACACGACGAGCCGTGTGCTGATCGACCGCATGGAGGCGAGCACCGCCCCGAACACGGACGCGTAGACGACGGACGCCGCCATCGAACCGGACTGGTCGATGCAGAGGATCACCTCCTTCTTCACCGACTGCGAGGCACGCCCGTAGCCGATGAGCCGCTCCGGCACGACCGTCCGGTACTCCGGCAGGTAGTGCTTGAGGTTGGCGGCGATCGTGCGGTTCCAGTCGATGTCGTGGTGACGCGGTCTGCTGACCCGCGCGCTGCGGTCGAGGGCGCCGGTGAGCGTGGCCCGGGTGCGGGTGGCGAGCCGCTTCTCCAGGTCCTCGACGACCTTGCGCACGACCGCCCGTGCCGTCTCCCTCGTCGTCTCCGGCATGGCCTTGTTGAGCGAGAGCAGCGTGCCGACGAGGTGCACGTCGGCGTCGACCGCCTCCAGCATCTCCGGTTCGAGCAGCAGCGTGGCCAGCCCGAGCCGGTCGATGGCGTCCCGTTGCATGACCTGGACGACGGAGGACGGGAAGTACGTACGGATGTCCCCGAGCCAGCGCGCCACGGACGGCGCCGACGCCCCGAGCCCCGCCGCCCGGTCCCGGCCCGTCCGCGACCGGTCGCCCTTGCCGTAGAGCGCGGTCAGCGCCCCGTCCATCGCCGCGTCCCGCCCGGAGAGGGCGCATCCGGTGCCGTCGGCCGCGTCTCCCCCGAGGACCAGCCGCCAGCGCCGCAGCCGCTCCCGGGCCGGGTCGTCGGCATGCGCCGGCTCGCTCGTCATGTGCCCACCCCCACCAGGTCGTTGTCGTCGGCGGACGCGCCATAGGCGCCGGCCGCGTCGGCCGCTCCGTCTTCGTACAGGCCCAGCAGCAGCCGCACCACCGGCAGCACCGCGTCCGCGCGGTCCGGGTCGAGCTCGGCCGCGAAGCCGGGTATGCCCCCGCCGGTGGCCGTCGCGCTCCCCGCGGCACCAGGCCCGCGCCGCACCAGCTCCCCGAGCGTCCTGCGCACGCCCGCCTCGTACGCCGAGAACGTGCGCCGCAGCAGCGGCAGTACGTCCGTGAAGGCCTCCGCGGGCACCCCGGTCAGCCAGGCGTCGACCAGGCCGAGCAGCCGCTCGTCGTGCACCAGCAGCATCCCGCCCCCGCCGCCGACGAAGCCCTCGATCCACGCGGCGGCGTCCGCGGGCGGCGTCCCCGGCGACAGCACGAGCCCCATCAGCAGGGCCGCCTCGTCCTGACCCAACTCGCCCTCGTCCAGCAGGACGCGCACCGCACGACCCCGTATCACCCCGGGCACGGCGTCCCGCGCGGACAGGGTCCGCAGCACCGCGCGCCACCGCGGTCGCAGGTCGCCGTGTCCGGGTACGGCCGCCTCCGCGAGCAGGGCCACCGCCCCGTGCACGGCGTCCACATGGCCGCGCATCTCCTCGGCCGCGTCGGCGTCCAGTGCGGCGCAGGCCGGGGGCAGGCCGACGAAGACCCGCTCGGCGAGGCCCGCGGCGACCTCGGCGAGAGCCTCGGTGCCGGTGCCGCGCACATCGCCGTAGCGCAGGGAGCGGACCAGGGCGGGCAGGGCCTGCGCCAGGTGGCCGACGTCGGTGTCCAGCGCGGCCCGGTCGGCGAGCACGCGCATCACCACGGGCAGGGCGTCGGGCAGTTCGGCCAGCAGGCAGTGCTCGGCGAGGGCGGTGACGTCGGCGAGGGACCGGGCGGCCAGGGCGTCCGCCTCGGCCCTGGCCGTCGCGGCGGCGACCACGGTCGTACCCCACACCCCGGCCTCGGCCACCCGCACGGACAGCTCCGGCTCCCAGCGCAGCCGCCAGGTCTCCCGGAACGTGCCCGTGCTGCCCCGCGAGGCCGCCGGCTCGCCCCAGTCGACGCCGAGGAGCCGCAGCCGGTGCAGCAGCCGGCTCCGTCCGGCGTCGGTCTCCTTGCGCAGGTCGAGCTCCAGCTCCCGCTCCAGCGCCTCGGGTTTGAGCCGCAGCCGGCGCTGCTCCCGGGCCAGGTCCCGCTGCAACGGCACCGCCGGCGCCCCCTCGGGCACCTCGCCCAGCACGTCCCCGACCACCAGCCGGTCGTGCACCAGGGCCAGCGGCACGTCCGAGCCCTCGCACATCACCGCGCGCACCGCGTCGGTGGTCTCGCTCAGGCCGGCCAGCGGGCGGCCGCGCATCGCGGCGAGCGTCTCGGCCAGCCGCACCGCCTCGATGACATGCGCCGGGGAGACGATCCGGTCCTCCTCGCGCAACAGCCCCGCGACCCTGGTCAGCCACCGCTCCACCGGCCGGTCCGGCGCGGTGAACAGGTGCCCGTACCAGCCCGGCGAGTCGATGCCCGCGCCGTACCCGCCGGCCCGGGCGAGTCTGCGGTGCGTCCACGGCACCCAGGTCATGTCCGCCTTGACCTTGGGCAGCCCCTTCAGCAGCGCCCGGTCCGCGGCGACGGAGGTCTTCTCCCGCAGCGCGGGCACATGCCACGCCCCGCACACCACGGCCACCTCGTCCCCGAACTCCCGCTGGGCGGCCCGCACCTGGAGGCGCATGTACGCCTCCCGCACGGGGTCCCGGGCGTGCCCGCCGGTGCCGTACCGCTCCCGCAGCGCCCCCATGGCCTCCTCAAGCGCGGCGAACGGCGCGAAGGGGTCCCGGTCGCCCGCGCCCCGGTGCTCGACGACGTCCTCCCACCAGCGCTCGGGGTCGTCGTAGCCACCGGCCTCGGCGAGCACGGCCAGGGGGTCGAGGCGGAGGTCATCCGCCTCTCCTTCTTCTCTCCCCTGTTCTCTGCTTCGTTCTCTGCTTTGTTCTCTTCCTTCTTCTCTCTCCCACGCCAGCGTGTGGGCGGCGGGCAGGTCGATGAAGCGGGCCGGCACCCCGTGTGCCAGGGCCCAGCGGATCGCCACCCACTCCGGGGAGAACTCGGCCAGCGGCCAGAAGGCCGAGCGGCCGGGGTCGTCCACGGCGTGGGCGAGGAGCGCGACCGGGGGCCGCATGCGGTCGTCGGCGGCCAGCGCGATCAGGGCGTCGGCCTCGGGCGGTCCCTCGATCAGCACCGCCTCCGGCCGGGCCGCCTCCAGCGCGGCCCGCACCGCCCGCGCCGACCCCGGCCCGTGGTGCCGCACGCCGAGCAGCAGCGGTCCGGCGGCCGATGCCCCCGGCCGTCGGGTGTCGTTCACGCGCTCACCTCCCGGCAGGCCCGGTAGAAGTCCTTCCAGCCGTCCCGCTCGCGGACGACCGTCTCCAGGTACTCCTGCCAGATGACACGGTCGGCCGCCGGGTCGCGGACGACGGCGCCGAGGATGCCCGCGGCCACGTCGGCCGGCCGCAGCACGCCGTCGCCGAAGTGCGCGGCCAGCGCGAGGCCGTTCGTGACGACCGAGATGGCCTCGGCGGTGGAGAGCGTGCCGCTGGGCGACTTCAGCTTCGTACGGCCGTCGGCGGTGATCCCGTCGCGCAGTTCGCGGAAGACGGTCACGACGCGGCGGATCTCGTCGATGCCGTCGGGCACGGCCGGCAGGTCGAGGGAGCGGCCGATCTGGTCGACGCGGCGGGAGACGATGTCGACCTCGGCGTCGGCGCTCTCCGGCAGCGGCAGCACCACCGTGTTGAAACGGCGGCGCAGGGCGCTGGACAGGTCGTTGACCCCTCGGTCGCGGTCGTTGGCCGTGGCGATGAGGTTGAACCCGCGGACGGCCTGCACCTCCTGCCCCAGCTCCGGTATCGGCAGCGTCTTCTCCGACAGGATCGTGATCAGCGTGTCCTGCACGTCGGCCGGGATGCGGGTCAGCTCCTCGACGCGGGCCGTCATGCCCTCGGCCATGGCCCGCATGACCGGGCTCGGCACGAGGGCGTCCCGGCTGGGGCCGTGGGCGAGCAGCTGCGCGTAGTTCCAGCCGTAGCGGATGGCCTCCTCCGGGGTCCCGGCCGTGCCCTGCACGAGCAGGGTCGAGTCGCCGCTGACGGCGGCGGCCAGGTGCTCGGACACCCAGGTCTTGGCGGTGCCGGGCACGCCGAGCAGCAGCAGCGCGCGGTCGGTGGCGAGCGTGGTGACGGCGACCTCGACGATGCGGCGCGGGCCCACGTACTTCGGCGTGATCACCGTGCCGTCCGGCAGCGTGCCGCCGAGCAGATATGTGGCGACCGCCCACGGCGACAGCTTCCAGCGGGCCGGGCGCGGGCGGTCGTCCTGCGCGGCCAGCGCGGCGAGTTCGGCCGCGAAGGCGTCCTCGGCGTGCGGCCTGAGTTCGTCGGCCGGCTGCTTCCCATGCGCCTGCACGGACGTCGGTTCCACGGACGTCGCTTCCACGGACACAGACATGGCTGAGGCCCCCTCCAGCTCGGCCGGTTCGGATCTGTGACCAACCCTGCACCACGCCACTGACAATCGCTCTGACCTGCACAGACGGGCTCGCAGGGCCGATTGTCAGTGGCGGGATCTACCGTCGTTGGCATGACTGAGCAGGGGGTGCGCTGGACCGCGGAGCAGGTGCTGGCACTGGCGCCTGACGCCGCGTCACGCAAGGCGGGGAGCAAGCTCGGCGTGGCCGGGCCGTGGTCCGAGACGGGCAGTGCCGACGAGGGGACGGTGTGGGGGCTGTGCAAGGGCAGTGGCAGCAGGCCGTATCAGACGGTCGTCGACATCGCGGACGCGGCCGGGCCGGCGTACAAGTGCACGTGCCCGAGCCGGAAGTTCCCGTGCAAGCACGCGCTCGGCCTGCTGCTGCTGTGGGCGGGCGGGGACGGCGCGGTGCCGGGGGCGGCGCAGGCACCGGACTGGGCGGAGCAGTGGATCTCGGGCAGACGTAAGCGCTCGGAGGACAAACGGGCGGGTGACGTTGGCGGTTCCGGTTCCGGGGCCGCCGATCCGGAGGCGGCCCGGCGCCGGGCGGAGCGCCGGGCCGAGCGGGTCACCGCGGGCGCGACGGAGTTGGAGCAGCGGCTGGCGGACCTGCTGCGCGGCGGCCTCGCCTCGGCGGAGTCGGCGGGGTACGGACTGTGGGAGGAGACCGCGGCCCGCATGGTCGACGCCCAGGCGCCGGGGCTGGCCGCCCGGGTGCGGGAGTTGGGGGCGATACCGGCGTCCGGGCCGGGCTGGCCGGTGCGGCTGCTGGAGGAGTGCGCGCTGCTGCACCTGCTCGACCAGGGTTGGCTGCGCCGCGAGCGGCTTCCGGACGGCCTCGCGGCGACGGTCCGCTCCCGCGTCGGTCTGCCCGCCTCGGCGGACGGCCCGCCGGTGCGCGACCGCTGGCTCGTCCTCGCCCAGTACGACACCTCCGACCCGAAGCTGACCACGCGCCGGATATGGCTGTACGGCGCCGAGTCGGGCCGTACGGCTCTGCTGCTGTCGTACGGCGCGGCCGGCCGCCCCCCGGAGCTGGCGCTGCCGGTCGGGCTGGCCCTGGACGCCGAGGTGTCCGCGTACCCGGGTGCCGGGCAGCCGCGGGCGGCGCTGGGCGAGCGGTTCGCCGCGCCCGCGCCCGCGGCGATCCGGCCGCCGGGTCTGACCACGGCCGAGTCGGCCGCGCGGTACGGCGAGGCGCTGCGGGCCGATCCCTGGCTGGACGCGGTTCCGGTCACGCTGGACCGGGTCGTCCCGGCCCCTGCCGGTGATTCCTGGCAACTGGTGGACGCCGGCACCGACTCGGCGCTCCCCCTCACTCCCACCGCCCGCTCCCGACCGGGCCTGTGGCGCCTCGTCGCCCTCTCCGGCGGCGCTCCCGTCAAGGTCTTCGGCGAGTGCGGCCACCGGGGCTTCACTCCCCTGACGGCCTGGGCGGCGGGGGTGGGAGAGGCGGTGGCGCTGTGCTGACCGGGCGAACGTACGCATATCGCCCGTCCCGAGGGACACCCGGCGTGGGTGACCGTTCAACCGCTTCGCCGCACCGCCCCCGACCGAGAGGCACGTCATGAACAGCACCCCCGCTCCGGCGGACACGCCCGTCGCGGGCGTGTGGGAGGAGCTCGTCACCGCGGCCCTGCTCGGTACCGACCGGCGTCCACCGGCCGGGGGCGCGCCCGGACGGGAGGCCCCGGTGGCGCTGTTGGACGCGGCGGCCGTGGAGACCGTACGGCGGCGGGCCGGGCTGCGTCCCGCACCGGCGGCCCGGCGGCCGGAACCGGCGCCCGAGGACCCGCGCCCCGTACTGCCCGCCCCGGCGGCGCGCAGGCTGGCGATGCTGCTGGCCGACCGCCCCGGCACGGGCGGGGGCGGCCGGCGGGGCACCTCGCCCGACCTCATGGAGCTGCTGCCCCAGTGGCTCGCGGCGGCGAACGCGCGCGGATACGCTCCGCCCCCGCAGGCGCTGCCCGCACTGCTGGACGCGGCCCGGGGCCGTACGGACCTGCGGGCGGCGGTGCTGGAGTTCGCGGGGGCGCGGGCACTGTGGCTGGCCCGGCTGAACCCGGACTGGCGGTTCGCCCTGCGCGCGGCGCCCGGTGGCGGCGCGGCGCTGCCGGCCCTGGACGACGCCGACGGGGTGCGACGGCTCTGGGAGGAGGGGCTGTTCGCCGAGCGGGTCGCGCTGCTCGCGGCGGTCCGGGCGGGCAGACCGGCGGTCGCGCGCGAGCTGCTGGCGGGCACGTGGGCGACGGAGCGCGCGGAGGACCGGCTGATGTTCCTCGACTCGCTGCGCACGGGGCTCGCCGCGGAGGACGAGCCCTTCCTGGAGCAGGCGCTGGCCGACCGCAGCCGCAACGTACGGGCGACGGCCGCCGAGTTGCTGTCCGCGCTGCCGGGATCGGCGCTCTCCGCACGGATGGCGGTGCGGGCCGGGGCCTGTGTGGCCGTCGATCACACGCGGGACAGGGCGACGATCGTGGTGGAAGTACCGCTTGAGTGCGACACGAGGATGGAGAGAGACGGTGTAGTGCCCAAACCTCCTACGGGTAGAGGAGAAAGGTCGTGGTGGCTGGGCCAGTTGGTGGAAGCGGCACCGCTCGGGACCTGGTCGGCACGGCTCGGCGGGCGCACACCTCAGGAGATCGTGGCGCTGCCGGTCGCGGACGACTGGCTGGGCGAGTTGCACGCGGCCTGGTGCCGCGCGGCGGTGCGGCAGCGGGACGCCGAGTGGTCCCGGGTGCTGCTCGGAGCGCCGTCGGCGCCCGAGGCGGGTGGCCCCGGGGCGGTCTCCCTGGCCGAGCGGGCCAAGCTGCTGGGCACGCTGGACGCGACGGAACGCGCCGCGTGGGTGGCTGGGTTCATCGCGACGCACGGGCTCTCGGAGGCGTTCCAGCTGCTCGGGATGTGCGCGGTGCCGTGGGCCGCTCCGCTCGGGCGGGCGGTGGTGGACGCCTTGAACATCGCTCGGGACGCGGGGAGTTATCCATGGAGTTTCAGTGGCGTGATGGGCCTGGCCGAGCGGTGTCTGGACCCGGCGGAGGCCTCACGACTGGACGGGCTGCTGGCGGTGCCGGACGAGTCGGAGGACGCGTCGCCGGGGGCCGGAGGGTACTGGGCGGAGGCGTTCCAGCGGCTCGTCACGACGTTGCGCCTGCGCGCGGCGATGGCGGACGAGCTGGGTGCGGCCCAGTGCCCTCGCTCGCCGGGGCACCAGGTCCCCTGACCGGCGCGCCGCCCCGGCCGGGCGAGCCGGCTCGGGTGCTACGCCTCCGCGGGCTGGCGCGCGTTCTCCCGCACCCACTCCACGATCGACGCCGTGGTGGCACCGGGTGTGAAGATCTCCGCCACACCCTTCGCCTTCAGGGGCGCGATGTCCGCCTCGGGGATGATGCCGCCGCCGAAGACCAGGATGTCCTCGGCGTCGCGCTCCTTGAGGAGGTCGATGACCGCCGCGAAGAGGGTGTTGTGGGCGCCGGAGAGGATGGACAGGCCGATCGCGTCGGCGTCCTCCTGGATCGCGGTGCCGACGATCTGCTCCGGTGTCTGGTGGAGGCCGGTGTAGATGACCTCCATACCGGCGTCGCGCAGCGCCCGCGCGATCACCTTGGCGCCGCGGTCGTGGCCGTCGAGCCCCGGCTTGGCGACCACCACGCGGATCGGACCGGCTGCCACACCCATGACTGCCTCCATGAAGCGAGAAGTGAACGAACGTTATCTACAGGATCCCGCAACCACCAGTTTCACGGCGCTGACCGAGGGGGAAATCACACGGTGGGACACGTCAGGGAGCCGCGGCGTGGTCCACGAGGTCACGAAAGGCACGTTGGGCAGGTAGGGCAGGACGCCGCGGGCGCCGCATGCCTCACGTCTCTCACGCGGGCCACTCGTGTCCCGTCGACCGCGCTTCTTGTGGCATCCCATGAGCGCACACGGGGGGCGGAGCCGTCCTCCGGCGTGCCGACAGGAGGCCGGCCATGATGGTCACCAGAGCACTCGACCCCATACTCCCGCTCTGCCGCCGTCTCGTGCCGGACAGAATCGCCGGCCTGTCCCTGGCGCTCCTGAAGGCGACCGCCCTGGAAGCCGCGATCCTCGCGGGGCATGTGCTGCTGTATCCGACCGGCATCCTCCCGGAACGCCGCTCCCCTCTCGTGGCGGTGCCGGACGGCGGCGCGAAGCTGCCGGTCCAGGAGCGGCCGCCGGTCGTCCTGCTGCACGGCTTCGTCGACAACCGCTCGGTCTTCTTGCTGCTGCGCCGCAATCTCCTCCAGCACGGCAGGCAGCGGATCGAGTCGCTCAACTACTCGCCGCTGACCCGGGACATCCGTGCCGCGGCGGAACTGCTGGGCCGGCACATAGAGGAGGTCTGCGAGCGGACCGGCAGTCCGCAGGTCGACGTGGTGGGCCACAGCCTCGGCGGGCTGATCGCTCGCTACTACGTGCAGCGGCTCGGCGGTGACCACCGGGTCCGTACGCTCGTGACGCTGGGCAGCCCGCACGGCGGCACCCGGGCCGTGCCGCTGGCGAACGCGCACCCGATCGTGCGCCAGATGCGCCCCGACTCCGAGCTGATCGAGGAGCTCACCCGGCCGGCGCCCGGCTGCCGCACGTACTTCGTCAGCTTCTGGAGCGACCTGGACTCCCTGATGGACCCGCTGGAAACCGCCCGTATCGACCATCCCGACCTGATGGCACTGAATGTGCCGGTAACGGGGATCGGGCATCTCGCCCTGCCGGTGCATCCGGCCGTCGCGGCCGGGATACGGCAGGCCCTCGACAGCGAGCGGCCGACGGCAAGGGCGGCGAAGCGCCGGAACGGCCTCACGGTCGCATCCTGATCCCGGCTCGGCCACGCGCGTACCGGGCGGTGCAACAGCCGCCCGGGACGGCCCGTTTACCGGGCCGACACCCATCCGGCTTCGAACGTCCTTCGAACACAAAGCCAAACCCGCGCCCGTCGTCCCCCGAAACACGGCCGAATGCCCGTTTCCCGCGAACGTGAAACCGGCCGAAGATTGTCGCGCCCGCGTACCGCCGGGTACAGTCGCCGCACTGCTCTGCCAGCCCCTGTTGTCGAGGCGAAAGAGAAGTTGGTGAACGACCGTCACCCGTCGGGGACCATGACCACCCCGGCTTCGGCTTCCGACGCCGCCTCCGCGCACTACGCGACCCACGGCGGCCAGGAAACCCAGTACGGCGACTTCACCACGTACGACGGGTACGGCGCCACCGGTTTCGAGACCGGCGCCCACGCCACCGCGACCTTCGATTCCGACCCGCTCTTCGGCAATCTCCCGGGCCAGGGCCACACCACCGGCGCGTACGACACCACGCAGTGGACGACCGGCGCCGGCCAGAGCGCGCACTACGACCCGTACGCGGCCCAGCACCACACCGTCTACGACTCCGGCGCCTACGACGCCACCGCCTGGACGACCGGCCAGCAGCAGTTCGCCGGCATCCCGCACCAGGCGACGTCCCCGGACGTCAGCGGCCAGTGGGAAGCGAACGCCTGGCTCCAGCCCGACCAGTCCGGGGCCGCGCCCGACCACACCCAGCAGTGGGAGTGGGGCACACAGACCTTCGACACCGGCGCGTACGACGCCACGCAGTGGAACTCCGACGGCTCCGCCGCGGCCACCGAACCCGAGCCCTTCGAGCAGTCCTTCGACCAGCAGGGGACCGCCACCTTCGAGCAGGTCTCCTACGAGGGGTACGAGGAAAACTACGAGGAGAGCTACGAGAACGACGTCGAGGCGGAACCCGTCGCGGACGGCGACGAGTTGTCCGCCACCGGTGAGTTGCCCGGCGTCGCTCCCCTGCTCGACGACCAGGAAGAGGTCACCCCGGCGCCGCCCCGGCCGGGCTCCCGCAGCGCGGCCCGCTCCCGTCGCCGTACGCCTCCCAAGCGCTCCGCCCTGCTGACCGTCGCCGTGCCCTCGGTCTGCGTGATGGGGGTGGCCGGGATCGCCGCCGCCTCCGTCGGCAGCCTGACCGACGGCGGCGGCAAGGACACCACGGCCAGCGCTTCGGACACACATGCGGTGAAACCGTCCGCCGCCAACAGCAAGCTGGACTCGCAGCTCAGGACCCTCTCCGCCGGCGCCGACGACTTCGCCGACCGGGCCAGCCGGACGCAGGAACGCATCGACCTCAAGTCCCAGCAGGAGGCCGACAAGAAGGCGGCGGCCGCGGAGGCGGCCCGCAAGGAGCGGCTGCGCCCCAAGTACGTCCTCCCGGTCACGCAGAAAGGGCTCAGCGCCTATTTCGGCCAGGCGGGCGTGAACTGGATGTCGGTGCACACCGGCATCGACTTCCCCGTCTCGTACGGCACGACGGTGATGGCGGCGACCGACGGCACCGTCTCGACGAAGTGGAACAGCGCCTACGGCAACATGCTGATCCTGACGGCGAAGGACGGCACGCAGACCTGGTACTGCCACCTCTCCAGTTACCGGGTTCCCGCCGGCACGAGCGTCAAGGCCGGTACGCCCATCGCGTACTCCGGGAACTCCGGCAACTCCACCGGCCCGCACCTGCACTTCGAGGTCCGGCCGGGCGGCGGAGCGGCCATAGACCCGCTGCCGTGGCTGCGCAGCCACGGGCTCGACCCGACGTAGGCCCCCGGGGGCCGCGCCCCCGGAACCCCGGCGCCCCGCGCCTCCTACGGCTTCTCCCTACATCCCTACAGCTTCTCCACCGGCGCGTACCGCAGCAGCAGCCGCTTGGGCTTGGTGTCGCCGAAGTCGATCGTCGCCTCGGCGTTCGCGCCCGTGCCCTTCACCCCGACGACCGTGCCGAGCCCGAACTGGTCGTGCGTCACCCGGTCCCCGACGGCCAGCGCCACCACCGGCTTCTCCGAGCTCCTGCGGGTGGCGAAGCCCGAGGCGCCCGACGCCGAGGAGCGCGAGCGGGTGGAGGACAGCGAGGCCGCCACCCCGGACGCCGGTCCGGAGGGCATCGGCGCCGCCCCTCCCTTCCGCTTCCACTCCACATGGGCGGGCGGGATCTCCTCCAGGAAGCGGGAGGGCGGGTTGTACGAGGGCTGGCCCCACGCGCTGCGCAGAGCCGACCGGGTCAGATACAGCCGCTCCCGCGCGCGCGTGATGCCGACGTACGCCAGGCGCCGCTCCTCCTCCAGCTCCTTGGTCTGGCCGAGGGCACGCATGTGCGGGAAGACGCCGTCCTCCATGCCGGTGAGGAAGACCACCGGGAACTCCAGACCCTTGGCGGTGTGCAGGGTCATCAGCGTGATGACGCCGTCGCCGTCCTCCTCGTCCGGGATCTGGTCGGAGTCGGCGACCAGCGCGACCTGCTCCAGGAAGTCGGACAGACCCACCGACTCGCCCTCACCGCGCTCCTGCTCGAACTCCAGCGCCACTGCCGCGAGTTCCTGGAGGTTCTCGATGCGGGTCTCGTCCTGCGGGTCGGTGGAGGCCTGCAACTCGGCCAGGTATCCGGTGCGTTCGAGTATGGCTTCCAGGACGGTGGCCGGGCCCGCGCCGGACTCGACGATCGTACGGAGCTCCTCCATGAGCACGTTGAACCGCTTGACCGCGTTCGTCGACCGCGCCGCCATGCCGTACGCCTCGTCGACCCGCTTCAGCGCCTGCGGGAAGCTGACCTTCTCCCGCTGGGCGAGGGCGTCGATCATCGCCTCCGCGCGCTCACCGATGCCGCGCTTGGGCACGTTCAGGATGCGGCGCAGCGGGACCGAGTCCTCGGGGTTGGCGAGGACGCGCAGGTAGGCCAGGACGTCCCGGACCTCCTTGCGCTCGTAGAAGCGGACACCGCCGACGACCTTGTAGGGCAGGCCGACGCGGATGAAGACCTCTTCGAAGACACGGGACTGGGCGTTGGTGCGGTAGAAGACGGCGACGTCCGAGGCCTTCGCCTCGCCCGCGTCCGTGAGGCGGTCTATCTCGTCGGCGACGAACTGCGCCTCGTCGTGCTCGGTGTCGGCGACATAGCCGGTGATCTGCGCGCCCGCGCCCGCGTTGGTCCACAGGTTCTTGGGGCGGCGGGACTCGTTGCGCTCGATGACCGCGTTGGCCGCGGAGAGGATCGTCTGGGTGGAGCGGTAGTTCTGCTCCAGCAGGATCGTCGTCGCGTCCGGGTAGTCCTCCTCGAACTGGAGGATGTTGCGGATGGTCGCGCCGCGGAAGGCGTAGATCGACTGGTCGGCGTCACCGACCACGCACAGCTCGGCGGGCGTCAGGTCGTCCGGGCCGGGCGGCACGTCCGCCGGGTGCGCCGGATGCTCGGAGGTGCCGACGAGCTCCCGCACGAGGGCGTACTGGGCGTGGTTGGTGTCCTGGTACTCGTCGACCAGGACGTGACGGAAGCGGCGGCGGTAGTGCTCGGCGACGTCCGGGAAGGCGCGGAGCAGGTTGACCGTCGTCATGATCAGGTCGTCGAAGTCGAGCGCGTTGGCCTCGCGCAGCCGCGACTGGTACAGGGCGTAGGCCTGGGCGAGGGTCTTCTCGAAGCCGTCGGCGGCCTGGGCGGCGAAGTCCTCCTCGTCGATCAGCTCGTTCTTCAGGTTGGAGATCTTGGCGCTGAAGGACTTCGGCGGGAAGCGCTTGGGATCGAGCTCCAGGTCGCGGCAGACCAGGGCCATCAGCCGCTTGGAGTCGGCGGCGTCGTAGATCGAGAACGACGACGTGAAGCCGAGCCTCTTGCTCTCCCGGCGCAGGATGCGCACGCACGCGCTGTGGAAGGTCATCACCCACATCGCGTTCGCGCGCGGGCCGACGAGCTGCTCGACGCGCTCCTTCATCTCGCCGGCGGCCTTGTTGGTGAAGGTGATCGCGAGGATCTGGCCGGGGTGGACGCCTCGCTCGCCGAGCAGGTGGGCGATGCGGTGGGTGAGCACGCGGGTCTTGCCGGAACCGGCGCCGGCCACGATGAGCAGCGGGGAGCCGGCGTGGACGACGGCCGCGCGCTGGTTCTCGTTCAGCCCGTCCAGGAGCGCGGCGGCGTCGATCGCCGGGCGTGGGGCGCCGTCACGGTAGTACCCGTCCCGGTCCGGTGGCACATCGAACTTCCCGCCGAACAGATCGTCCGGAACCGGCTCCGGAGCGTGATCGTCCTCGGGCGGCGGCGGGGGTTCCTCCTCGTGCCCACGAGGGGTCTGGAGGTCCGCCAGGAAGCTGTCGTCAAAGAGGCTGCTCATCGCTCTCCGAGTCTAGGGCGCCCCACCGACAACCGGCCGCCACCCTCGGAACTTGGCCGGCGGACGATCCCCTCACCCTGCGGAACCGCATGGTCACAAGAGCGACACGCGTGTCCCGTGTCACGAAAATGTATCGGACATATAGTGCACCAACCTTCACATGAGTCACACGAGTTGGCTAGCGTTCGGCCAGGCCGCTCGACCCCCACCGGCGAACCTCGCCGGGCCGCGCGGCCTCCGCCGAGTCCGGTGCGCCCCTTACGGCAGCCGGAGCCGGGGACCCACCGAGACCTTGGGGTGAATCGGCCCGCCCTCCCCACCGGGGACGACGGCCGTAGGGCAACCCTTCCGAACCACCCGCCCGAACCCGACAGCTAACCCGGTAGGCGGAGCATTGGAAGGAGTCGCCTCCCTTGGCGTCGCACCGCAAGCGCCCCTCGGGTGGGGCAGGCATACGCAAGCCCGCCCTCGCCACCGCCGCCCTCACCTCCGTCGCCCTGCTCTCCCAGACGGCCAACGCCACCCCCTCGACCCCCTCCACCGACAACAAGCCGAGCATGGAAGAGGTCGAGAAGAAGGTCGACGACCTGTACCGGCAGGCGGGGTCGGCGACCGAGAAGTACAACGCGGCCAAGGAGACGACCGGCAAGCAGCGCCGGCGAGTCGACACCCTCCTCGACGAAGTGGCCAAGCGCACGGAGAAGCTGAACAAGGCGCGCGAGAAGCTGGGTTCGTTCGCCGCGGCCCAGTACCGGACCGGGGCCGCCGCCCCCGACACCGCCACCTTCCTGCTCGCGGACACCCCGCAGGACTACTTCGACCAGACCCAGCTGATGAGCCGGCTGACCAAGCGGGAGAAGGGCGCGGTCGACGACTACGTCACCGAGCAGTCCGCGACCATGAAGAAGCGTCAGGAGGCCACCCAGAGCCTCGAGACGCTGACCGACTCCCAGCACGACCTCCAGGCCGCCAAGTCGACCGTCCAGAAGAAGCTCTCCACCGCGCGTGAGCTGCTGTCCACGCTGACGGCGCAGGAGAAGGCGCGGCTCGCGGCGATCGAGAAGCAGAAGCAGGAGGAGGCCGCGCGCAAGGCGGCGGAGCTCGCGAAGGAGCAGGCGGCGGCGCAGGCAGCCGCGCAGGCGAAGGCACAGCAGCAGAACAGCGGCTCGTCGGACACGTCGACCTCGACGGGTTCCTCGTCGGGCTCGTCCACGTCGACCTCGCCGTCCACGCCGACCTCCTCGTCCTCCGCCAAGGCCGCGAAGGCGATCGCGTTCGCCCGCGCGCAGATCGGCAAGCCGTACGTCTGGGGCGCCACCGGCCCCGGCTCCTACGACTGCTCCGGCCTCACCCAGGCCGCCTGGAGAGCCGCCGGCGTCAGCCTGCCACGCACCACCTACGACCAGGTCAATGCCGGCACCACGGTCTCCCTCGCCAACGCCCAGCCCGGTGATCTGGTCTTCTTCTACGACGATGTGAGCCACGTCGGCGTCTACATCGGCAACGGCATGATGATCCACGCCCCCAAGCCCGGCGCCTACGTCCGTGAGGAGTCGATCTACTACGGCGGCGAATCGATCATCCACAGCGTGGTGCGTCCGGCCTGAGCCGGCGGGGCCCTAGCATCGGGCTCATGCCCGGCCCCTACTCACCTATACGCGTCTGGTGGGCTCGGCGTTCACCGGCGGCCGGTGCCGCTGTCATGGCGACCGGGATCGTGTCGGTGGGGTTGCAGCTGATCGGTCACGAGGTGCTGTCCCGGGTCGCCCTGGGGCTGGCCTGCGCCGCCTGGCTGGGGTTCGCGGCCGGTTTCACCCTGCGGCTGCTGCGCGAGCGGGAGCGGTGGGCGGCGGAGGCGGAGACGCCGAGCGCGCTCACCGCGGTGGCCGCCACGGCGGTGCTGGGCACCCGGTTCTCACTGCTGGGCCGGCCGGTCCTGGCCGAGGCGCTGCTCGCGCCGGCGGTCGTGCTCTGGCCCGTGCTGCTCGTCCTCGTCGTTCGGCGGTGGGAGCGGCGTATGCCGGGGGCGGTGTTCCTGGGCTGTGTGGCCACGGAGTCGATCGCCGCGCTGGGTGCCGTGCTGGCCGCGGCGACGGCCACGGCGTGGCTCGCGCACACCGCGCTCGTGCTGTTCTGGCTGGGACTGGTGTTCTACGGGTTGGCCCTGGCCCGGTTCGATCCGCGGCAGCTGCTGGAGGGTGCCGGGGACCAGTGGATCGGCGGCGGCGCGCTCGCCGTGTCGGCGCTGGCCGGGGCGCGCCTGGTCTCCGCCGACGACACGCCCCTGTACCTGTGGAGCCGCGACGACCAGGGCGTCCTGCGCGCCGTGACGGTCGCGCTGCTCGTGCTGGACTGGGCCTGGTACGCCGCCCTGCTGGTCACGGAGGCGGTGCGGCCACGTCCGGGCTACGACGTGCGCCGCTGGTCGACGGTGTTCCCGATGGGCATGACCGCGGCGGGCACGCTGTCGGTCGGCACCGCCCTCGGGGTCCCGTGGCTGCGGGGGCCCGGGGTGGTGCTGGTGTGGATCTCGGTGGCGGCGTGGCTCGTGGTCGCCGTGGGCGCGGTCAGGTCCACAGCACGGCGATGAAGATGTTCGCCGTGGTCAGCAGGCCGACCAGCCCGAAGAGGTTCTTGTCGACCCGCTCCTCGTCCCGCTTCACGTAGACCAGCCCGAGGATCACGATCAGCAGGGCCAGCTTCACACCGATCTTGATGGTGTTGACGTGGTGGTCGTCGGCCTCGTTCAGCCCGACCAGGATCACGCCGGTCGCCAGCATGGTGAAGGCGCCGTGCAGCATGGCCGGGACGAAGCGGGCCTCGCCGCGTCCCATCGCCTTCATCTGGGTCAGGAAGCCGCCGAGGAGCGCGGCGATGCCGACGATGTGCAGGCCGACGAAGAGATGGATGAGTACGTCCATGAGGTCGGAGCCTAATGGGCCGCATATATGCGCCCCATAGCACCCCATGGCCGGCGCACACCCGGGAAACCGCCGCATCGGTCAGTGCGCTGCCCGAAGTCGGCGACTGTGGGCCGGGAGCGCGGTCAGGTACGGACATCTGGCGACCCTGTGAGGTCAGTTGCGTACATTGCGTTACAAAGCCGTCACTGTGGGGCCTAGCGTCCTCCTCCAGGTGACCGGCTCCCCAACGCCGCCCGGGCCAGGGGCGGCAGTCGGACACCACCGCCAAGAAGGTCCGGCGGCGGCCCGTTCCCCCTGTGCGGGCCGCCGCCGGACGCGTAAACCGCTCCCCACGGCGGTCGTACGAGAGGACATGACGGTCCAGGTGGCAGCGCACCGCAAGCCAAGACAGCGCCCGCTCAGCGGCAACACCGCCCGCACGGCGGCCACCATCGCCCTGGCGGGCGCGGCGACCGCGACGGGCTTCGACGGGACCGGGCACGCCGCGCCGCAGCTGACACCGGCCGAGGTCAGGGCCAAGGTCGACAAGCTGTACCAGGAGGCGGAGGTCGCCACCGAGAAGTACAACGGCGTCCAGGAGCAGGCGGACACGGCCCAGCGGCGGCTGAACACGCTGCGGGACCAGGCCGCCCGCAAGCAGGAGAAGCTGAACTCCGCCCGTGACGCGCTCGGTTCCGTCGCCACGGCGCAGTACCGGGCCGGCGGCATCGATCCGGCGCTACAGCTGATGCTGTCCGACGACCCCGACCAGTACCTGGACGGGGCCGCGTTCGCCGAACGCGCCGGCGACCGGCAGGCGCACGCCGTGGCGCGGGTACGGAAGCGCCTGCGGGAGATCGAGCAGCTGCGGGGCGCCGCCCACGTCGAGCTGACCTCGCTCAGGTCCAGGCAGGCGGAGCTGGAGCGGCAGAAGAAGACCGTCACCGGGAAGCTGGCCGAGGCGCGGCGGCTGCTGTCCCAACTGCCCGCGCGGGACCGCACGCCGGCCCCTCCGGCCGCAGACGAGGCCATTCCGACGGCCCCGAACTCACGCGCCGCGGCGGCCGTCGCGTACGCCTACCAGAAACTCGGCAGCCCCTACGTATGGGGCGCGACCGGCCCCCACGCCTTCGACTGCTCGGGCCTCGCCCAGGCGGCCTACCGCTCCGCCGGCATCTCCCTGCCCCGCACGACCTACGCCCAGATCAACGCGGGCCGCCGCGTCTCCCGCTCCGAACTCGCCCCCGGAGACCTGGTGTTCTTCTACTCCGGCATCAGCCACGTCGGCATCTACGTGGGCAACGGCCAGATGATCCACGCCCCCAACCCGTCGGCCCCGGTAAGGCTGGCCCCGATCGACGAGATGCCGTTCGCGGGGGCTACGCGGGTGGCGTGAGGACGGTTGGGGCGTACGCGACGAACGCGGCCCAGGCCTGTCCGGCGACCGTGAACCGGGGGCTGTCGGGGCCGAGTTTCGAGTCCCGGACGTGGACGGTGTGGGGGCAGGGGGCGACTTCGAGGCAGGCGCCGCCTTGGCTGTCGCTGTAGCTGGACTTGTACCAGGCCAAGGGTTCGCTCATTTTTACTCCGCCACCTTTCTGATGAACGTGGCCGACTCTTCCACGCTGAGGCAGTGCATGCGGATCATTGCATGAGCCTGAGTCAGCGCACTCACCTTGCTGGGGCTGGCATGCAGAACGCTGACCTCCGGCGCCTCGATGTACCCATAGTGCTCGTGCTCAGGCGTCTCCAACAGAACGATGCTGCCGTTGAGGGCAACACCGCTACAGCGCCCAAAGGGCAGGACCTGGATCGACACGTTACGGAGCTCACCTACTTCCAACAGGTGCCGGAACTGCTCACCCATCACCTCTGTCCCACCCACACACGTGCGGAGGGCTGCCTCGTAGATCACGAACCCGTACATCACCCCGACCTTGCGCCGCAGCGCGTCGGCCCTGCGAAGCCTGGCAGCCACGCGTTCGTGGACCGTCTCGTCATCAAGAGGCGGTGAGCTGTCGCCGATCAGCGCCCGCGCGTACGCCTCTGTCTGCAACAAGCCCGGAATCAGCAGAGGCTCGTACCACGAGACGGCGATCGCCTCTGCCTCAAGGACCATGAACTCCTGCGACCGCGCCGGGAACGGTTCCGGCTTCAGGTACTCCTGCGCCGCGACGAGCTTCCCGCCCGCCCCGCACACCTGATCCGCGATCTGCAACAACCGCAGTGTGGGCCGGCGGCGGCCGTTCTCCATCGACTTGACGTACTCGTAGTCGTAACCGGCCTCCTTGGCCAGCGCCTCCCGGCCGATGCCGGCCTCCGCGCGCCACAGCTTGATCTGGCTGCCGCAGTACCGCCACGCGGTCGGCGGTTGGGAGTTCACCTCGGTCGTCACGCACACCTCCACCGGGTCCACGACAGGTACCACCACCCTCTGTACCCGCACGGTTACTCGTGAGATTACGCGCGCCCCAGGAGCGTGATCTGGCACAACGTCAGAACTTCCACGCAAGGGATGAACAGCGCATGCACACCCCGTGGCCCCCACTGCCCACGACGGCCGCCCCGAAGGACATCGAGTGGCGGCTGCCGCGTCATGCCCGAAGCGCGGGCAGGGCACGCGCGCTGTTCCGCGAACAGGCGGCGTCCTGGGGGCTCCCGCAGGACGTGACGGACACGGCGGAACTCCTCCTGAGCGAGCTGATGACGAACGCGTACCGCCATGCGAAGGTCCCGGCCGGCCGCGAGATCGGGGCCCGCTGCGCGGTCACGGAGGACCGCCTCCGCGTCACGGTGACGGACGCGAGCGCAACCCTCCCATCCCCGGGCACGGCCTCCCCGGACGACGAGTCGGGCCGGGGCCTCGCGCTGGTGGCGGCGCTGGCGGACGACTGGGGCGCAGCGGGCAGGGAGTGCGGCATCGGCAAGGAGGTGTGGTTCGAACTCGCCACCGGTCCGGGCTGTTAGGCCGGGGACGCGCCGAGGAATCTCAGCACCGCGAGGACGCGCCGGTGGTCGGCGTCGGCGGTGGGCAGGTCGAGTTTGGCGAAGATGTTGTTGATGTGCTTGGCGACCGCGCTGTCGCTGACCACCAGGGCCTCGGCGATCCCGGCGTTGGAGCGCCCTTCGGCCATCAGCGCCAGCACCTCCCGTTCACGCGGTGTCAGCCGCTCCAATGGGTCGCTGTGGCGGCGCAGCAGTAACTGGGCGACGACCTCGGGGTCCAGCGCCGTGCCGCCGTCCGTCACGCGCCGCACCGCGGCGATGAACTCCTCTACCTCGGCGACGCGTTGCTTGAGCAGGTAGCCGACTCCGCTGGTGTTGGCGGTCAGCAGATCGGCCGCGTACCGCTCCTCCACGTACTGCGAGAGCAGAACCACCGCCGTTCCGGGCCATTGGCGACGGATCACCAACGCGGCGCGCACCCCCTCGTCGGTGAAGCCCGGTGGCATCCGGACGTCGACCAGGGCGAGTTCGGGCCGGTGCTGCTCGACGGCGGTCAACAGGGCGTCCGCGTCGTCCACGTCGGCCGCGATCTCGAAGCCGGCCATCTCGAGCACCTTGACGAGCCCGACACGCAGCAGCACCGAGTCCTCGGCGATCACGGCTCGCACGGCAGCTCCACGGCGATGGTGGTCGGGCCCCCGGCGGGGCTGCTGACGCGGAACGATCCGTCGACGGAGCCGACGCGTTTGGCCAGTCCGCTCAGCCCACTGCCGGCGGAGGCGTCGGCGCCGCCGATCCCGTCGTCGGTGACGTTCACGCGCAGCACCTTCCCGATCCGTTTCACGGTCACCTCCGCGCTCGTGGCGCGGGCGTGCTTGGTGACATTGGTCAACGCCTCGGAGACCACGAAGTAGGCGACCGACTCCACGGTGGGCGCCGCCCGCTCTTCGATGTCGACTCGTAGGCGCACCGGCAACGGTACCCGGGCGGCCAGGCCGGACAACGCCGCGTCCAGCCCGCGGTCTTCGAGGACCGCGGGGTGCAACCCGCGCACGAGGTCGTTGAGTTCGGCGATGGCCTCCTTCGCCTCCCGGTGCGCCTCGTCGATCACGGTGCGGGCATCGTCCGGCAGGTCGGTGAGGGTGGCCTTGGCCAGTCCCAGATTGACCGCGAGGGAGACCAGGCGCTGCTGGGTGCCGTCGTGCAGATCGCGCTCGATGCGGCGGCGCTCGGTGTCGACGGCTTCGATCAGATCGGTGCGGCTTTCGGCCAGGTGCTCGACCCGCTGCTGAAGCCGCTGGCTCCGGCTGGGCCCGAGCAGCGCGAGCGCGAGTCGGGTCTCGGACCGGGCCGTCGCACCGGCCAGCCAGGGCGCGCCGCACAGCAGCACGACGCCGCCGACGGTGTAGTACAGCGCCTGCGTCGTATAGGCGAACTCGGTCAGACGTACCTCTAGCGGCAGCGCCCAGGCCCACGCGTAGACGGTCGCGCCCGCCACGCCTGCGGCCCACACCGCGAGCACCAGCAGTTCCAGCACCGCCAGGAACGGCCCGAGCAGGAGGTGGTATCCGGCCTGCCGCCAGGTCTGGGGGGAGGACAGCCACCGCAGGGCCCGCCTCGGCAGCCATCGTTCCGGCGTCGGTGTCAGCCGGAGGACCTCCACGCCGAGTAGCGATCGGTAACGGATTCTCTGCACAACGGTGAGCGTCGGGGCGACGACGAGGAACAGCGCGAACGGTATCGGGACCACGGCCCACGCGTTCGCCTCCACGACGCTCGTCACGCCCCAGCTCCACAGCGGCACCAGAGCAAGGTGCAGTGGAATCCCGGCCGCCACGAAACCGGTGTCCCGCCGCGCTCGAAGAGACGCGCGTCGCAGCGTCCGGGAAGTCCTCATGGCTCGACGGTAAAGCGCCAGGTTATGGACATGCCATGCACCGTGCTTCCGGATCGATGGTGAAGCTGGTGCCACCCCCAAGTCGGACCTTCGCGTTACCGACCCGGGCCCGCACCGCAGGAAGGCTTGTCCCTGTAAGGCACACAGCCGGCATCAGGAGGAGACGCATCCCCATGGCCCTTGTCGATTCGGCGGTCCGCGGCGCTGCGCACGCGCCGGCCGCCGGCATCGCGGACGTGATCCTCTTCCCGCGCACCGCCGGCCTGCGTGAGCAAGGGAGGAGTAGCAGGACGCGGTGGCCCGGCATCGCGTTGATCGGGTGCGGCATCGCGATGCTGCCCTGGCTGCTGGTGCTGGCGGTCTCGCTGCCCGCCACAACCAGCGTCCCTCACTGGTCGGCCGCATGGGTCGGGCTGGATGCGCTGGAGGCCGTGGGGCTGGTCGCCACCGGGGTACTGCTGCTGCGCCGGGATCCTCGGCGCTCGCTCACCGCGGCGTCGACGGGCGCACTGCTGGTCGTCGACGCCTGGTTCGACGTCGTCACCGCAGCCCCCGGGGCCGAGCTCACCGCAGCGATCGCGATGGCCGCCGTCGCGGAACTGCCGATGGCGGCCTTGTGCGTCGTGCTGGCCACCGCTCCCTACCGCCCCGGATTACCCCCGCCCACACCACAGGAGGAGACCACCATGCCCCAGCAGCCCCCGGCACCGGCCGAGCACCCCAAGCGCGCCGAGACCCCGGAAGGCGACAGCGAGAACACCATCGTGGACCTGTTCGTCGAACGGCTCGGGGACCGGATCGACGATCATGTCGCCGCGTCGTTCGACGAGTTGTACGCCGAGCGGCTGGCGGAGCCCGGCCCCCTCCAGCGGGCTGTGGCCCGCGACCGCAGGGCGGAGCTCGGGGTCGTACTCGCCTCGCTGGTCCTCGGCACCGTCGCGACGATCTTCACTTCCGGTGGGATCACGGTGCTGGTCTCCTGGGCTGGGCTGGTGGTGCTCAACCTCGCCTATCTCTTCCGCCCACGCTGACTCCCGCTCCTCGGGGCAACGGGACGCTCACACCAGCCGGCGCGCCGTAGCCCAGCGGGTCAGTTCATGCCGGTTGGACAGCTGGAGCTTCCTCAGGACCGCCGACACATGGGACTCGACCGTCTTGACGGAGATGAAGAGCTGCTTGGCGATCTCCTTGTAGGCGTAGCCGCGTGCGATCAGCCGGAGTACCTCGCGCTCGCGCTGGGTGAGGCGGTCGAGGTCCTCGTCGACCGGTGGGGCGTCGGTGGAGGCGAAGGCGTCCAGGACGAAGCCGGCCAGCCGCGGGGAGAAGACCGCGTCGCCCTCCTGGACACGGAAGACGGAGTCGACCAGGTCCGTGCCGGTGATCGTCTTGGTGACGTAGCCGCGGGCACCGCCGCGGATCACGCCGATCACGTCCTCGGCCGCGTCCGAGACGGACAGCGCGAGGAAGCGGACCGGCTGCTCGGCGTCGGACATCAACGCGGCGCAGCGGCGCAGCACTTCGACCCCGCCGCCGCCGGGGAGGTGGACGTCGAGGAGGACCACCTCGGGCCGGGTCGCGGTGATCACCGTGACCGCCTGGTCGACGTCGGCGGCCTCGCCGACGACCTCGACGCCGGTCTCCTCGGTCCGGCCGATCTCGGCCTGGACTCCCGTACGGAACATACGGTGGTCGTCGACGAGGACCACGCGCACCCGGCGCTCACCCGTCGCCCCCGCCGTGCCGTTCGCCTCGGTCGCGTCGCTCATGACGTCTTCTCCGCCCTCTCCATCTCCAGCTCGACCTCCGTGCCGCCGTCCGGCACCGCCCGCAGCCGGGCCGTGCCGCCGTTGCGCTCCATGCGGCCGATGATCGATTCTCTGACACCCATGCGGTCGGCGGGTATCGAGTCGAGGTCGAAGCCGGGGCCGCGGTCGCGGACGGACACGAAGACCGTCCTGCCCTCGACTTCGGCGTAGACCTGCACGGCGCCGCCCTCGCCACCGTACTTGGCGGCGTTCACCATCGCTTCGCGCGCGGCCTGCATCTGCGGGCCGATCCGTTCGTCGAGCGGGCAGTCGCCGACCACGACGACCTCGATGGGGACGCCGTGCTTGTCCTCCACCTCGGCGGCGTTGCGCTTCACCGCCTCGGCGAGGGTGGCCGGTTCGTCGGCCTCGTCCTTGCCGTTGCCCTCGGGCTTGTAGAGCCAGGCGCGCAGGTCGCGCTCCTGGGCGCGGGCCAGGCGGCGCACCTCGCCCGCGTTCTCCGCGTTGCGCTGGATCAGGGTCAGGGTGTGCAGCACGGAGTCGTGGACGTGTGCGGCGACCTCGGCGCGTTCCTGGGCGCGGATGCGCATCAGGCGCTCCTCGGAGAGGTCCTGCGTCATGCGGACGAGGTAAGGACCGGCGAGCAGCGTGATGCCGACGAGGACCGCGAGGGCGGCCTGGAGGACGGAGCCGAGGTGGGCCGCGGAGCCCTGGAGCACGAACATGCCGGAGACACCGGCGGTGACGAGCAGGACGCCGGCGACCGCGCGCAGGAGTGTGAGGGTGCGGCGGCGTCTGCCGACCTCCACCCAGCGGGCCCGGCGGGCGTTGTCCGCCTGGCGCCAGACGAGGGCGACACCCGCGCCGACCAGGACGGCGGGGATGAGATACGCCTTGGCCGCGCTGCCGAGGTTGACGCTGCCCACGAAGACCACGGCCACGACGACCATGAGGAGCAGGGCGACGATCTGTCCCCGGTCCGGTCTGCGGGCGACGAGCCGGCGCCGGCCGTCCGGCGCGGTCTCCGTACCGACCAGGGACGGCGGCCGCTGGTCGCCGACGCCTCCGACACCGAGCGGGACGAAGAACCAGAACGCCGCGTACAGCAGGCCGCCGAGGCCGTCGGCCAGGAACAGGCCCGCGAAGACGAGCCGCACCCAGATCACGGGCAGCCCGAGATGCCCGGCGAGGCCCCGCGCCACGCCACCGAGCCAGCGGCCGTCGCTGCTGCGGTAGAGCTTGCGCAGGGGCCGCGGGTCGTCGTGGGGCACTGCTGCGGCTTCCGGCATGCCAACGATGGTCACACGGCCGGAGCAGCGGGGCATCAGGGTCCAGCCCCGAAACAGCCCTGATCTTCGGAAATCTGTACGTCGAACACGTCACGGGCTCCGTCTCAGGGCGGATATCAGGGTTCGCCCAGGGTCATACCGACTGCCGCCGCGGCGGCCGGGCCGTCACCATGGACGCATGACGGAACACCACATCGCCGCGACGGGTCCGGGACCCGGCCCCGGCCCGAGCCCCAGCCGGGGCGCCGGGCCGACGGATGCCGCGCCCGCCGCGACCGAGGCTCCCCGGAGGTTCCGGCGGGACCGGCGGCACAAGATGATCTCGGGCGTGTGCGCGGGGCTCGGGCGCCATACCGACATGGATCCCGTGATCTTCCGGATCACGCTCGCGGTGCTGGCCGCGTCCGGCGGGATCGGGCTCATCTTCTACGGCTTCGCCTGGCTCTTCGTGCCGTACGAGGACGACGAGGAGAACGAGGTCCGCAAGCTGCTGACCGGCCGGGTGGACGGACAGGCGCTGGCGGCCGTGCTTTTCGCCCTGGTCGGGTGCGGGGTCTTCCTGACCATGCTGAGGAACGGCGGGGTGCTCACCTTCGCCGTGGTCCTCTCCCTGCTCGTGGCCGGCGCCGGGTACTGGTCGCAGCGGCGCGACGCCCCCGATCCCGATCCGCTGGCCGCGCAGGCCGTCGCCGACGCCCCTCCGGAGGCCCAGGCCCCGCCGGTCGCCGTCTCCTACCCGTCGTGGTGGCGCGATCCGATCGTCAAGGACGGCACGCACGTCGGCGGCACCGGCTATCTGTGGGGCCCCGGTGAGGCACGCGACCGCGATGTCGCGGCGGGGGTCTACGTCGCCCGCGGCGACTCCTGGCTCGCCTACGACGGCACACGCGCCCGGCACGCCCCGCCCGCCAGGCCGCGCGGCCCCCGCTGGATAGGCGGCTGGGTCTTCCTGCTGGCTCTGCTGGCCGGGGGCCTGGGCACCGGCGCGACGTGGGAGGAGCATCCGCTCGCCACCAGCCTCCAGACCGGCCTGGCCTGCGCGCTGGTCGTCTTCGGACTCGGTATCGCGGTCAGCTCCTTCCTGGGGCGGACCGGGGCAGGGTCGGTGTTCCTGGCGATGGTGACGGCGGCGCTGCTGGTCGGCACGGCGGTGCTGCCCAAGAACATCACCACACACTGGATACGCACGTCGTGGACGCCCGCCGCCGCGAGTGACCTGCGGCCCGCGTACGACCTCGGCACGGGCGTCGGCACCCTGGACCTGAGCCGGGTACGGCCCGGCAAGGGGCAGACGCTGAAGACGGAGGCCGAGGTCGGCGCGGGGCAACTGAAGGTGATCGCGCCGGCGGGCGTGACCGTGAAAATGAGCATCGACGTGGGTGTGGGCGACATCCGGTTGCCTGGGGAGGACAGGAAGGACGTGGACGTGAAGCCGGACAGGCACAAGGACGTGACGCTGTCGCCGAAGCCGGGCGTCAAGAACACCGGCACGCTCGACCTCGACCTCCAGGTCGGTGTGGGACAGGTGGAGGTCACCCGTGCTGCGTCATGAGTTCCAGCCGGGGAAGCTGGTCGCCGGTCTCTTCCTCACCATCGCGGGCGCGATCTACGCCGGCGACGCGGGCGACGCCTGGGACGCCCCGTGGTTCGCGGGCATACCCGTGGTCGTCGGCGGCCTGTGCCTGGCGGGCGCGGTGGGCACGCTGACCCGGGCGATACGCAGACGTCGCGGCCGGGTCAGCACGCCGGACACGGCGCAGATCCGCCCCTAGCGGAAATCGTCCGTCCGTGGTCCTCGCCTCGTGCGCAGGGCCGCGTCCAGGGAGAGGTACGGTGCGCCGGCGAGGACGAGGGGCAGCCAGGCCATCAGGTAGGCGAGGTCGTTGCCGTAGTAGTAGGGGTCGGAGGCCCAGCTCACCGTCAGCCACAGGCTGAGCGAGATCAGCGCGCCGCCGAGTGCGGCCAGGCGGGTGAGCAGGCCGAGCAGGGCGCCGATGCCGACGGCCAGCTCGCCGAAGGCGATGGCGTAGCCGAAGCCGACGGGGTTCTTCAGGGCCAGGTCGACCAGGGCCGGGATGGCCGAGGAATCCCGGACCGAGCGCATGGTGTCGCCGATCGAGCCGGCGCCGCCGGACTTCATGAAGGCACTGTCGGTGAGTTTGTCGAGCCCGGCGTAGATGAAGGTCACGCCGAGGAAGACGCGCAGCGGAAGGAGCGCGTAGTGGGCAGCGGCATCCCGCCAGTCCCGGCCCCCGCCGTGACGATAGGAACTTTGCGTGTCCATGCGCATGCCGTGAGTCATCGCTCTAGCCACCTCTCACCCGACGTGCCGACACCCTCAACAAGACGATACGTACGACAAGTCGGCGCTGCTCAATCCTGCGCCGTACGTTTTTCCGAATTTCTGCGGAGTGTCGGATGAGCCGGACGAGTCAGATGTATGCCCGTATCTGCCGTACGGGAGGCCCGACGGCAGCGGCGAGGGCAAGGCCGCACAGCCGGGTCACTCGGTCACCTCGACCACGCACCGGTTGGTCGCCACCCCGACCGCCGTCACCACCTGGATCTCCACCGATCCGGGCTCGACCTCGGCCGGCACGGGGACGGTCAGCACGGTGTCCGTGGGGTTGCTGAAGCCGCCGGTGACCGGGATCAGGGGGACGTGGACGTTGACCGCGCCGATGCGGACGACCATGCGGGAGAGGCGGTCGGCGGTCTGGGCGCCGGGCGGGACGAAGCCGGTGCCGCGGATCTCGATGTCGTCGCCGGTGCGGATCGGCCCGTCCAGGTCGCCGGCCTCGCGGGCGCGGACCACGGAGTGGATCACCGGACGGCCGCCCTCGGCGTACTTGCCCGCCACATAGGTGGCCGCCGACACCAGCATCACCACCGCCAGCCCCCAGGGCAGGTCGGGCAACTGGTCGGGGCGCCGGGCGAGCCGGACGGCGGCGAACAGCAGGGCGACGGCGCTGATCACGACGTACTGGATGTCGGCGAAGGTGCCCCGCCCGGCGTCGTCGGTGAGCAGATCGGCCGCCCTCGGCCGATGGGCGCGCACCTTCTGGAGCCGCTGCCCCGTGACCCGGGTCCCGACCACCCGCCGGACCAGCATCGCGATCCCGCAGACCACGGCGAGCACGGTCACCACGCCCGCCCCGCGCGCGAGATCGAGGCCGGAGATCAGCGCGTCGCGTTCGGCGTGCCCGGAGGCGGCGGCCAGCCGGCCGGCCAGGACCAGTACCGCGTAGGCGACGAACAGCACCCAGACCGCGGCCACGGTACGGGAGGTGGACAGCCGGTTGTCCTCGCCGACGACGGGGGCCAGCGCCCCGCCGCGCGCCCGGTGGAACCAGGACGCGGCGGTCAGCGCACCGGCCGTCACCAGCGCGGCGAGCAGTCCGGCGGTGCGGGCGCTCGTCCAGCCCGTGCCGGTCGCGGTCAGCGACTGGGTCAGCAGCAGCGCGAAGACGGCCGCCCACACCGCGCACGCGGTACGCACCCACAGCCGGGCCAGCCAGGCCTCGCCCTCCACCCGGCCGCGCTCGGCGACCACCTCGGCGGACTGCGTCAACTCCTCGGAGACCCACTGCCGGGACGCCGACGCGGAGTGGGCCACGGCCACCGGCAGGCCCTGTCCGGCCGCGAACTCGTCCCGTTTCAGCCGGAATTCCGCGACCGCCCGACGGTGCCCCTCGCGCGCCCCGACCGGACAGTCCCCGCAGGCGCAGCCGCCCGCGTGGACGCCCGTGTCCGCACCCTGTCTCGCCTCCTGCACCGCCACGCCCGATGCCCGCCTTCCCCACGACCCCACGAACCACGACCCCGGCACGGCCGGCACGGCCGGCACCGTCTTCCGCGGGCCCCGCCGTCGCCGTGGAACTCCCCTGCGACCCCTGCGACGACGCATTGTGCCCTACACCACGCCCTCCCTGCCCGGCAGGTGTGGTCACCGCGGGTGAAGCGGGTCCTGCACTGTTGACCCTGCTGCGAGAATTCCGATATGGCCGAGATCATCCAGCGCGACGGGACCTGGGCCTTCGACGGCAGCACGGTCCGGATCACGCCGGGACTCCACCGCTCCGTGCCGCTGTTCCGGCAGACCTACGGGGAGATCACGGTGCCCCTGGAAGCCGTCTCGGGCGTCGTCTACGAACCGGAGCGCAAGCGCGGCAGGCTGCGCATGCGGCTGCGCGAGGGCGCCGACCCGCTGCTGCACGCGACGGGCGGACGGCTGCCGGACACGGCGGACCCCTACCGGCTGACCGTGGACGCGGACCGTTCCGGGGTGGCGGAGTACGTGGCCGAGGAGATCCGGCACGCCCTGCTGCTGGACCAGATCCCCAAGGAGCCCACCACGACGTATCTGCTGGCGGGGCCGCCGGTGCCGGTGTCGGTGCGGTCCTCCGACGGCACGGTCTCCTTCGACGGCAGCCAGGTCCGTATCGACTGGGCGGACACCTCCGACCGGGTCAAGCGGGCCACGGGGCCGCGGATCATCGGCGTCGGCGACCTGGCCCAGGTCGAGTGGCTGCCGAACTCGGGGTACGAGGACGGCTTCCTGCGGTTCGTCACCCGCGAGACGGCGTACTCCAAGCTGCCGCCCGAGCGCGACCCGTACACCCTCGACCTGTGGGGAAACGTCCGGCGTGACCTGCTCACCGCGCTGGTCGCGGCCGCCGTCACCGCACGCCTGCCGCACCCCTCCACCCGCGGCGGCGGTGAGCACACCGACGGGTGGCCGGGGGCGGGGGCGGCCGTACCGGCGCCGGCCGATCAGCACGACGTGCTGCTGCGCCGTCTCAGGGAGTTGGGCGAGCTGCACCGGGACGGGGTGCTGACGGACGAGGAGTTCGCGATGACCAAGGCGGCGGTGCTGCGGGGCTTCAGCTGAGCAGGTCGGGTTCGCTGCGGCTGATGTCCTGCCACAGCGGCTGGTAGTTGATCCAGCCGACCAGGTCGCCGCCGAGCTGCTCACGGGTGGCCACCGCGAGCTTGTGGTCGATGAGCAGCGGCCGGCCCGCCGCCTTCGCCATCAGCTGCACCTGGCAGGACCGCTCCATGGACAGGAACCACCAGGCCGCCGCGTCCACCGAGTCGCCGACGGTCAGCAGCCCGTGGTTGCGCAGCACCAGCGCCTTGTGGCTGCCGAGCGCGGTCGCGATCCGGCGGCCCTCGTCGGCGTCCACGGCGACGCCCGTGTAGGTGTTGTAGAGGGCGTGGTCCTCGTAGAAGGCGCAGCTCTCCTGGGTGATCGGGTCGAGCAGGTCGCCGAGCGCGGACAGGGCCCGGCCGTGCACCGAGTGGCAGTGGGCGACCGCGACGACGTCCGGGCGGGCGGCGTGCACCTGGGCGTGCACGGTGAACGCGGCCTGGTTGACGTGGTAGCGGCCCTCGATCACCTGACCGTCCTGGTTGGCCATGACCAGGTCGCTGACGGTGACGTGCCTGAAGGGCATCCCGAAGGGGTTCACCCAGAAGCAGTCGGTGTACTCCGGGTCGCGTGCGGTGATGTGCCCCGACACCCCGTCCTCGAAGCCGGACCGCCCGAAGATCCGCAGGGCGCCCGCGAGCCGCTCCTTCCGGTGTCGGCGTTCGTCGTCGACCGAGTCGAACTTCGGCGGCATGGCGAACCGCAGCTGGTCGGTGGGCAGCGGCGGGGGCGGGGTGGGCCCGTGCAGGGAGCCTGCGGCACTGGGATTGCTCACGCGCCGGAAGTTACCCCCGGTCAGCGCAAAAGGGCAGAGCTGTTCTGTAAAGATGGCGCACAGGCTCGAATTCCGACAGAAGACGTCTGGTATCGACGGAACACTGGCGCGCATGACCTGGGAATCCTTCAGCGCCGCCGAACCCGAATTCGCCAAGACCGTCGAGGAGCGCTTCGGCGCCTTCACCCACCATGTGCTCGCCACCCTGCGCGCGGACGGCTCACCGCGCACGTCCGGGCTCGAGGTCCGGTTCCTCGACGGTCAGCTGTGGCTCGGCATGATGCCGGGCTCGCTCAAGGCGCTCGACCTGCGCCGCGATCCGCGTTTCGCGCTCCAGGCCAACCCGGGCGAAGGCACGGGGCTGGGCGGCGGGGACGTACGGATCGGCGGGCGCGCGGTCGAGGTCGACGACCCGGCGGTGAAGGGGGCGTACACGGAAAAGGTGGAACCGCCGGAGCCGTTCCACCTCTTCCGCACCGAGCTGACGGAGGTCGTGAGGACCTACGTCGAGGACGACACGTATCTGGTCGTCCAGGTCTGGAAGCCCGGTGAGCCCTTGCGCGTCGTCAAGCGCAAGTGATCACTCCCACTCGATGGTGCCCGGCGGCTTGGAGGTCACGTCGAGGACGACGCGGTTGACGTCGCGGACCTCGTTGGTGATCCGGGTGGAGATGCGGGCGAGCACGTCGTACGGCAGTCGCGACCAGTCGGCCGTCATGGCGTCCTCGGAGGAGACCGGGCGCAGCACGATCGGGTGGCCGTAGGTGCGGCCGTCGCCCTGGACGCCGACGCTGCGGACGTCCGCGAGCAGGACCACCGGGCACTGCCAGATGTCCCGGTCGAGGCCGGCCGCCGTCAGCTCCTCGCGGGCGATGGCGTCGGCCTCGCGCAGGAGGTCCAGGCGTTCCTTGTCGACCTCGCCGACGATCCGGATGCCGAGGCCCGGGCCGGGGAACGGCTGGCGCTGGACGATCTCCTCCGGCAGGCCGAGCTCCTGGCCGACCATCCGGACCTCGTCCTTGAACAGCTTGCGGAGCGGCTCGATGAGCTTGAACTCCAGGTCCTCGGGGAGGCCGCCGACATTGTGGTGCGACTTGATGTTGGCGGTGCCGGTGCCGCCGCCGGACTCGACCACGTCGGGGTAGAGGGTGCCCTGGACGAGGAACTCGACCGCCGGGCCCTCGTCCGCGATGATCTCGGCCTGGGCCTGCTCGAAGACGCGGATGAACTCGCGCCCGATGATCTTCCGCTTCTCCTCGGGGTCGGAGACGCCCTTGAGTGCGGTGAGGAAGCGCTCCTCGGCGTCGACGACCTTCAGCTGGACGCCGGTGGCCGCGACGAAGTCCTTCTCGACCTGCTCGGTCTCGCCCTTGCGCATCAGGCCGTGGTCGACGTAGACGCAGGTCAGCTGGGAGCCGATGGCCTTCTGCACGAGGGCGGCGGCCACGGCGGAGTCGACGCCGCCCGACAGGCCGCAGATGGCCCGCTTGTCGCCGACCTGCTCGCGGATCGCGGCGACCTGCTCCTCGATGACGTTGCCGGTGGTCCAGTCGGGCTTGAGGCCCGCGCCCCGGTAGAGGAAGTGCTCCAGCACCTGCTGGCCGTGCGTGGAGTGCATGACCTCGGGGTGGTACTGGACGCCGTACAGCTTCTTCTCGTCGTTCTCGAAGGCGGCGACCGGGACGACGTCCGTGGAGGCCGTGACGGTGAAGCCCTCGGGGGCGGCGGAGCAGGCGTCGCCGTGCGACATCCAGACCGCCTGCTCGGCCGGGGTGCCCTCGAAGAGGGTGGAGGACGACTTCGACACGTGCAGGTCCGTACGGCCGTACTCGCGCGAGCCGGTGTTGTCGACCGTGCCGCCGAGGGTCTGCGCCATCAGCTGGAAGCCGTAGCACATGCCGAAGAGGGGGACGCCGGCCTCGAAGAGCTCGCGGCCGAGGCGGGGGGCGCCCTCCTCGTACACGGACGAGGGGCCGCCGGAGAGGATGATCGCCGCGGGGTTCTTGGCGAGCATCTCCTGGACCGGCATGGTGCTCGGCACGATCTCGCTGTAGACCCGCGCCTCGCGGACGCGACGGGCGATGAGCTGGGCGTACTGCGCGCCGAAGTCGACGACCAGGACGGTGTCGGGAGCGGCTGCGGGGTTCGCTGAGGACACGGGTTGCCTTCCGGCGGTGAGCGAGATGTGTATGCGTCGAGTCTACCGGGCTCGTCGGGAGGGCTCCGAGGGCAAGCCCCGTCTCAGGATGCGAACCGGCTTGGACGCGCCCGGACGGCACGGCATACTGGCCGCATGCTCACGCAGACGACCTTCCTCTTTACCTATGGCATCCGGCCCGCCGGCTGCCATGGTCGTGCTGCTTGAGCTAACCGCCAAGCGACTTCCCAGGCGCCCCGGGCCGACAAGGCCCGGGGCGCCTGTCGTTTCCCGGGTCCTGCCGCTCCGGGGCACCCCCTCCGGACACCATCCGGACATCTCTGTGAGGAGCCCCCGACATGACGACCACCGCCACCAGCGACACGGAACAGACCACCGACACGGAACAGACCACCGGCGCGGACCGGACCATCGCGGACGCCCGGGAGCGCATCGACGCGCTCGACGACCGGATCATCGGCCTCATCCAGGAGCGGATGGCCGTGTCCGCCGTCGTGCAGAAGACCCGTATCGCCTCCGGCGGGCGGCGCGTGCACCTGTCCCGGGAGATGGAGATCCTCGGCCGCTACAGGGACGCCCTGGGCAAGCCCGGCACCCCCCTCGCCATGACCCTCCTCGAACTGTGCCGGGGTCGCATCTGAGTTCGGCCCTCCTCTCACCCGTACGGCGCGTGACGCCCTGCCGACCGCTTCGTTGGTCCGGGTGTCCGTGCCAGCCAGGGGCGGGCCCGAAAGAACCACGCGTGGCTCGCCGGAGTGATGAGGCGTACGGATCTTGCCGTGCGTCGTGGGACATCGCTCCGGCACAGTGACCGGACGGCAGGGGACAGCAGACCGGTCACCCAGGAGAACGGTCGGTTCCGGGGACGCCCGGGGCCGGCCGCCGGAACACCCGAAGGGCCCCGCGGATCCGTCCCGCGGGGCCCTTCGTCATGCCCTTCCCACGGAGGCACGGCGTTCCCACGGAGGCACGGCGTTCCCACGGCATTCCCATGGCGGCCCCGCGGCTGTGACCCAGGCCACATAAAAATTCTGTGAGCAGCGGTGCAACCCTTCACAGACCTCGTGGATCAAACACCACAGCAGAACCAAGGGTCACCCGCGCCCCACACGCGAAGCCACCCTCCACCAACCGTGCTGCCACCACAGCACACCGGACTCCCCGAGGTCTTCATGAAGCTTCGCCGTGCCATGGCCACAGCGGCCGCGACGGCTGCCATAGCCCCGCTCGCGCTGCTGTCCGCGCCTGCCGCGTTCGCGGAGGAGTCGACGCCGAACCCCACCGACACCGTGACGGCGACCGGCACGCCGGCGACCGAGACGCCGTCGACCGAGACGCCGACCGCCCCCACGTCGCCCGCGACCGACACCGGCACGCCCACCAGCCCCACCCTGCCCACCGACCCCACCAGCGCGACGGGCACCCCGACCGACACCGCCACGCCCACGCCCACCACGGCCACGCCCACCACGGCCGAGCCGAGCGAGGACCCGTCGGACCCCGACGTGCCGTACTGCGAGGACCTCGACGAGGACTTCGGCGACGCCAAGGTGTCCGCCGACATCAAGGGCCTGCCGGGCAAGATCGTCGCGGGTGACGGCTTCCACGGCTTCAAGCTGGTCGTCACCAACGAGTCGAAGACCGAGGTGGACGGCGTCGCCTTCTACGCCGAGGTGGAGAACTACGAGCTCGACGAGTCCAAGTACCTGAGCCCGTACGTCGACCTGGAGTTCAAGAACCCCGAGGACGGCACCTGGGACCGCATCGGCACCGACGACTGGGCCGGCGACTACTTCTTCTACGTGGAGAGCCTGAAGGCGGGCGCCAGCAAGTCGCTCGACCTGCGCGTCAGCATCGACGCCAAGGCCCCGGCCGGTGACGCCTACTCCTTCGGCTCCGGCGCCTACCTCGACAACGTCGAGGGCCAGGACTGCATCGCCGAGGGCTGGGCACAGTACGACTTCGAGGTGCTGAAGGCCGGTGCCTCCAACCCCGAGCCCGGTGACGCCACCCCGAACGACAAGGGCAGCAAGGACCCGGTGAAGAAGCCGCAGGGCAACGTCTCCGACCTGCCGACCGGCAACCTCGCCGAGACCGGCTCCAGCTCCGCCCTGCCCGTCATCGGCCTGGTCGGCGGTCTCGCCGTCGTCGCCGGTGCCGGTGCCGTGTACACGGTGCGCCGGCGCAAGGCCCAGGCCGGCGCGTAAGCGAGTGCCTGAGTAACACGCCGCAAGACAAAAGAGGGACCTGCGCTCGGAGGGGGGTGCAGGTCCCTCTTTTCTCATGTGCCTACTTCTTCGGCGGCACCGCCGGCATCCCCAGGAACGGCAGCCGCAGGGCGCCGAAGGCGTCGGCCGGGACCACCGGGTTCGCCGGCTCCACCGGCTTCAGCCGCTCGTACGGGCGGCCCTGGGCCGGACGCGGGTCCGCCTCGCCCTGGTTGGGCCAGTACGACATCGCCCGCTCGGCCTGCGCCGTGATGGTCAGCGAGGGGTTCACACCCAGGTTCGCGGAGACCGCCGCGCCGTCGACGACCGAGATGCCGGGGTGGCCGTACAGCCGGTGGTACGGGTCGATCACGCCCGTCTCGCGGGAGTCGCCGATCGGGCAGCCGCCGAGGAAGTGGGCGGTGAGCGGGGTGCCCATCAGCTCGCCGACGTTGCTGCCCGCGAAGCCGTTGATCTCGGCGGCGAGCGCGGAGGCGGCCTCGGACGCGGCCCTGATCTGCTTGGGGTTGGGCGCGCCGTGGCCCTGGCGGGCGGTCAGCAGACCCTTGCCGACGCCGTCCGGCTTCAGATACGTCGTCAGGGAGTTGTCCAGCGACTGCATCACCAGGCCGATGATGGTCCGCTCCGACCAGCGGCGGTTGGAGAGCGAACGGGCGACCAGCAGCGGGTGCCGGGCCGCGTTCGCCAGCCAGGCCAGGACGCGGGAGGAGCCCTCCGCGTAGGGCACCTGGAGGATGGACAGACCGCCCATCGCGTTGGAGCCCTTGCCGTAGCGGACCGGCTCGATGTGCGTGTTCTCGTCCGGGTGGACGGAGGACGTGATCGCCACGCCCCGCGTGAAGTCGGCCTCGGGCGTGCCGTGCGCCTTGCGGTAGCGCCGGTTGTCCGTCTGGGCGCCCACCAGGGCCTCGGAGTTGGTGCGGGTCAGCTCGCCCAGCCGGCCGGAGAGGTACGGCAGCTGGCCGTGCGCCTTCATGCGGTGCAGCAGCGTCTGCGTGCCGTAGGTGCCGGCGGCGAGGACGACCCGGCGGGCCGTGAAGGTGCGGCCCTTGCCCTTCTTCTTCTGGTCCGTGGGCAGGGTGGCGACCGCGTGTCCGCCGCGCGAGTCGTCGGTGACGGACACGACGGTCGTCATGGGGTGCACGACCGCCCCCGCCTTCTCGGCGAGGTGGAGGTAGTTCTCGTTGAGGGTGTTCTTCGCGCCGTGCCGGCAGCCCGTCATGCACTCACCGCACTCGGTGCAGGCCTTGCGGTCCGGCCCCACGCCGCCGAAGTAGGGGTCGGCGACCGGCCCCCCCGGCTCGGCCTTCGCCGTCCCGTCCGCGTCCTCGCCGTCCCCGAAGAACACCCCGACCGGCGCCAGGTGGAAGGTGTCGCCGACACCCATCCGCTGCGCCGCCGCCTTCAGGTGCACGTCGGAGGGGGTCATCGTCGGGTTGAGCCGTACGCCGAGCATGCGCCGCGCCTGGTCGTAGTACGGCTTCAGCTCCTCCTGCCAGTCGGTGATGTCCCGCCACTGGGGGTCGTCGAAGAAGGCCTTCGGCGGTACGTAGAGGGTGTTGGCGTAGTTGAGGGAGCCGCCGCCGACACCCGCGCCCGCCAGGACCATGACGTTGCCCAGCAGGTGGATGCGCTGGATCCCGTACATACCGAGCTTGGGGGCCCAGAGGTAGTTCTTCAGGTCCCAGGAGTTCTTGGGGAGCGAGCCGCGGGTGAAGCGGCGGCCGGCTTCCAGGACACCGACGCGGTAGCCCTTCTCGGTGAGGCGGAGGGCGGTCACGGACCCGCCGAACCCGGATCCCACCACGATGACGTCGTAGTCGTAACCGTCTTCGTCGTGACCGTCGTACCCGTCCTCGTCCCGGGTCTGGACAGACTTCTCCTGCGACACGTGCTCTCCTCGTCGAGAACGGGTGCTGTCGGGCTGGGTGGTTGGCCGGCTACCGGAGGCGGAACGCCTTCATCAGCTTCAGGCTGGTGCTCATGAACGCCGCGTACTTCTCGTCGTCCATGCCCAGCGAGGGCGCCATCGGCAGCAGCCGCTGCTGGGCGATCGTCTGGGCCTCGGTGTACTTGAGGATGCCCTCGGAGCCGTGGCGGCGGCCGAGGCCGGAGTCCTTCATGCCGCCCATCGGGGACTGGACGCTGCCGTAGGCGGGGGCGTAACCCTCGTTGACGTTGACGGTGCCGGTGCGCAGCCGGGCGGCGACCTCGCGGCCGCGGCCGCCGTCCTTCGTCCAGACCGAGGAGTTCAGGCCGTACGGCGTGGAGTTGGCGAGTTCGACCGCCTCGTCCTCGGTCCTGAAGCGGTAGATGGAGACGACGGGGCCGAAGGTCTCCTCCGTGCACACCGACATCGGCTCGGTCACGCCGTCGAGGATCGTCGGCTCGTAGAAGTACGGGCCGATGTCCGGGCGGGCGACCCCGCCGGCGACCACCGTGACGCCCTTGGCGACGGCGTCCTCCACGTGCCGTGTGACGGCCTCCAGTTGCCGGTCGCCGACCAGTGAGCCCATGTCGGCGCCGTAGGCGAGGGACTTGCCCAGCCGCATGGCCTTGGTGCGGGCGGCGAAGCGCTCCAGGAAGGCGTCGGCGATCGACTCGTGGACGTACAGCCGCTCGATGGAGATGCACAGCTGGCCGGCGGAGGAGAAGCAGGCGCGGACGGCGCCCGCCGCGGCCTTGTCCAGGTCGGCGTCCTCCAGGACCAGCATGGCGTTCTTGCCGCCGAGTTCGAGGGAGACGCCGACCAGGCGGGCGGCGGCGCCCTGGGCGACCTCGCGGCCGGTGCGGGTGGAGCCGGTGAAGGAGACGTAGTCGGCGTGCTTGACGACCTCCGGGCCGACGACGGGTCCCTCGCCGAGCACGACCTGGAAGACGTCGGCGGGCAGTCCGGCCTCGATGAGCAGGTCGCGGGCCCACAGGGCGGTCAGGCAGGTCTCCGTGTCCGGCTTCATCACCACCGCGTTGCCCGCGACGAACGCGGGGAGCGCGTCGCCGACCGACAGTTCCAGCGGGTAGTTCCAGGGGGCGATCTGGCCGACGACACCGCGCGGGTGGCGCAGTTCGGTGACCTTCGTGAGGGTCGGTACGGCGCCGGTGTGCCGCTTCGGCCTCAGGTACGAGGGTGCCTTGCGGCCGTAGTGCCGGGCCGCGACGGCGACGGCCTGGACCTCCTCGTGGGCGTGCAGACGGGCCTTGCCGGTCTCCAGCTGGATGAGGTCGAGGACCTCGGCCTGGCGTTCCAGCACCAGGTCGTGGAAGCGGAGCAGCACGGCGGCACGCTGCCGTACCGGGGTCTGGGCCCAGACGGCCTGGGCGGCGCGGGCCCGGTCGAAGGCGTCGGCCACGTCCTCGGGGGTGGACTCGGGCAGGTCGGCCAGCTTGTCACCGGTGAAGGGGGTGTGGCTCTCGGTCTTGCCGGAGCCGACGACGCCCTTGGTGAGCTGGGCTATCAGCTCCGGGGTGACCACATCGGCGGCGGTACGGGCGCCCTCCGGGGCGGGGGCGAGGGGGTTGGTGCCGGTCTTTTCCGGGGCCTGCGAGTCCGTCATGAGGCGCAGGGTATGCCGGAACCACACCTTTGGGTACCCGTGGGTAACGGGGATTCACCGACTGCTCACACGACGCCAGTGACCACTGGCAGTGAATGCGCTGATCAGGGCGTTGTGGGGGTGGCGGTGAGTGCGGGCGGGGATTGCCCGGCGTCCTCTGCGATGGCGTCCAGCACGGCGGCCACCTCCTCGGCCTCCGGCCGCCCGGCCGGTTCCGGCGCCAGCAGGCGGGCGACCAGCGGGCGGAGACCGGCGGCGACTCCGCCCGGGACCGGTTCGTTGCCGCCCGGAACCGGTCCGCTTCCGGCCGGGACCGGCTCGTTGCCGCCCGGGGCCGGCTCGTTTCCGATGGCGGCGCTCAGCAGCGCGCCCAGGGACCACAGGTCGGAGGCGGGGCCCGCGCCGGGCTCGACCCTCCGCTCGGGTGCGACGAAGCCGGTGCCGGTGTCGGTGCCGGACGGGGAACCGGTGCCGTGGGCGTGCCCGATGCCGAAGTCGGTGAGGACGACGCGGCCGGTGCCGGATTCGAGGAGGACGTTGGCGGGCTTGACGTCGCGGTGGACGATGCCGATCGCGTGCGCCGCGCGCAGGGCGCCGAGGACGGCGAGACCGATCCGGGCGGCCTCGGCGTCGGGCAGGGGCCCTCGTTCGAGGATCGTGTGCAGGGACTCGCCGAGGACGAACTCCATGACGATCCAGGGGAGTCCGTCCTCGAGGACGACGTCGTGGATGCGCACGGCGGCCGGATGGTCGACGCGGGCGGCGGCGCGGGCCTCGCGGTACAGCCGGTGGGCGGCCCGCGTGTGCTCCTCGTCCTCCGGATCACCGGGCGGCAGGGGCCGCTTGACGGCGACGTACCGCCTGGTGGACTGGTCCAGCGCCCGCCATACGGTGCCGGTACCGCCCTCGGCGCCGGTGCCGGTGCCCGTGCCGCCGATGCCGATGCCGATGCGCTCGATCAACCGGTAGCGCCCACCGAGCAGACGTACGCCGGGCACACGTTCGCCGTCTTCGCTCATGTCCCATGAGTACCGTGCACACCGTGCCCTTGTCGACGCGGACGGGGTCAGGCCGCCCAGCGGCCCAGGGAGAACCGGCCACCCACCCGCCGCACCTCCACGGCGCCGCCCCCGCCGAAGTGTGCCGGGATCACCAACTCCCCCTGGTCAGCGGCCCTTTCGAGGACCCGTCGCCTGCTCCGGGCGGCCTGTCGCGGATCGAGGCAGAAACAACTGCTGCACTCCGGATGAAGGATCTGCACCGGGTTGTGGAGCAAGTCCCCGACGAAGGCGGCACGTTCACCGCGCGAGGCGACCCTGAGCACGGACGAACCGGGGGTGTGGCCCGGGGCGGCCTCCAGGGTGAGGTGCTCGTCGATGCGGTGCTCCCCCTCCCAGCGGACCGCCAGCCCCGCGCGGTGCACGGGCGCGACACTGTCCTCGTACACGAGCCGCTCGTCCACGCGCTCGCCCCCGCCGTATCCGCCGTACCCGCCCTCCGGCCCGAAGTGGAGGTCGTCGGGGGCCGGGAGGAGGTACTGGGCGTCGGGGAAGGTGGGCACCCATGCGCCGCCGGCGTCGTGGGTGTTCCAGCCGACGTGGTCGGCGTGGATGTGGGTGTTGACGACGACATCGACGTCCCCCGTCCGCACCCCGGCCCGCTCCAGCAGCCCCGGCAGGTCACCCTGCCGCTGGTGGAAGAGCGGATTCCCGGGCCGCTCCCGCCCCCTGCCCACCCCCGTGTCCACGAGCACGGTCCGCCCGCCGCTGCGCAGCACCCAGGTCTGCATCGCGGCGACCGCCCGGTCGCTGCCGGGCTCCCAGTGGTCGGGGGCGAGTTGCTCCTCGTACTCCTTCCACAGCTCGGGTCCGACGCCCGGGACGAGGTCGGGCGCGGGCACGAAGGGGCCCTGCCATTCGACGATCCGGAGGACCTCGACATCACCGATCACGAATCTCTGCACGCTGTCTTCAGCCATGACTCGGAGGCTAGGAGCACGGGCATGAGCGTTCCAATGCCCGTACGGCTCATGTCGATACGCTCGCGTCTCATGGATGTGGTGAGCGACGCGATCTCCGTCGTCCGTACCGGGCGGCCGTCCTCCAACCGGCTGCGGGTGGGCGGGCGGTGGTGCGTGCGGCTGTCCGCGTACGAGGGGGCGGGTTTCCATGTGGTGCTCGGCGGCGGCTGCGTGCTGCTGCCCGACGGGGGCGGCGAACCGGTGACGCTGGGCGCGGGTGACGTGGTGCTGCTGCCGCACGGGGCGGGGCATGTGCTGGCGGACGGGCCGGTGCCGGCGGGGGATGTGCGGCGGGCGGTGCCGTTCGAGGAGGTGACCGAGGCGGACGTACGGCGGGTCGGTGGCGGGCCCCACGTGGAACTGCTGTGCGGCAAGTACCGCCTGGACCGGGCCCGGGTGCACCCGCTGATGGCGGAACTGCCCGAGGTGGTCCATCTGCCGAACCGGGTCGGCGCCCATCCCGAACTCCGCGCCGCTGTGGACCTCCTGGCCCGCGAGCTGACCGGCGACCGCCCGGGTGCGACCCTCGCCCTGCCGAGCCTGCTGGACCTCCTGCTGGTCTACATGGTCCGGGCGTGGCTGGCGGAGGCGAGCACCGGCGCCTGGTCGGCGACCCTGTCCGACCCGGTGACCACAGCGGCCCTGCGCGCCCTGCACGCCGCCCCCTCGGCCCCCTGGACCAACGCCCGCCTGGCCACCGAGGCCGGCGTCTCCCGCGCGACCCTGGCCCGCCGCTTCACCTCCCTGGTGGGCCGCCCGCCCATGGCCTACCTCACCTGGTGGCGCCTCACCCTGGCGGCCACCCGCCTCCGCGACACGGACGCCTCCCTCGCCACCGTGGCCCGCGATTCCGGCTACGCCAGCCCGTACGCCCTGTCACATGCGTTCAGCCGGGAGTTCGGGGTCACTCCGGGGAGGTATCGGCAGGGCGTTCGGAGTGCATGAGCCGCAATCGATCCCCACCACCGCCCCGAACCGATTCGGCCCCCTGATTGTCATTCGCACTCCAACCGTTCATCCAAAGGTCGGAGATATGAGTCACAGTCGCTCAGCAACTGGCAGATACGGGCCGGGTCCGTCCAGCAAAGTCACAGGTCAACACGCTTGGACATGGCCTATATCCGCCAATCACATCCGTCAACTCGGCTTGAAGAAGCGCGCCCTTCAACCTACTCGCGCTTCAACCGCCATTGACGCATGGTAGGTTCACATTCCGTCAGGTCTCCCCCGCATGAATAGCGTCTCCAAGGAATATTGGAGCCCCTATCGACTGGGGTACGCCCAGTATTCTCCGGAGAACACCAGATGGCTGAGCCCACCATTTCGGTGATTGTCGCCGCGTACAATGCGATGCCTTATCTGACGCGTTGCATCACCTCTGTCGCCGAGCAGAGCATCGGTCCCGACAAGCTTGAGATCATCGTGGTGGACGACGGATCGACCGATGGGACGGCGGCCGAGCTGGACCGGCTGAGCGGGCTCTACCCGGGGTTGCTGCGCGTCGTCCACCAGGGGAACTCGGGTGGTCCGTCCGCGCCGCGCAATGCCGGGCTGGAGCTGGCCGGCGGTACGTTCGTGTTCTTTCTGGACGCCGACGACCACCTCGGCCCCGAAGCCCTGGAACGCATGGTCCGCATGGCGCAGGACAACGGCACGGACGTCGTCCTCGGCAAGATGGTCGGCGTCGGCGGACGCGGCGCGCCCACGTCGATGTTCAAGCGCAACCAGCCCCGCACCGACGTCTTCTCCTCCCGCGTCTACTGGACGCTCAACCCGATGAAGCTCTTCCGCCGGGAGCTGCTGGAGCGGCACGGGCTGCGTTTCCCCACCGACCTGGCCATCGGCGAGGACCAGCTCTTCGTCGGCGCGGCCTACCTGCACGCCTCCGGCATCTCCGTCGTGGCCGACTACGACTGCCTGTTCTGGGTGCTGCGCGAGGACGAGGGAAACATCACCCGCAGGCTGAAGGGCTCGGAACCGCGGCTGCGGTTCCTGCCGCGCGTGGTCGACCTGATCCTGGAGAACGTGCCGCCGGGCCCCGGCCGGGACCACCTGGCGCACCGGCATCTGACCGTGGAGGTCCAGCAGATCCTCGCGGACCAGCTCGTCTTCGAGCACCGCGAGATCCAGGAGAAGATGCTCGGCCAACTGGCCGAGGCCATCGAGCCGTTGTGGCACGACGGGTTGAACGACCGGCTGTCGGCGATGGCGCGGCTACGGCTGTACCTCGTACGCAACCGCATGCTCGACGAGCTGCTGGAACTGGTGGAGTTCGAGAAGGGGCTCGCCCGGAGCAAGGCGGCCACCCCGCTCCTCGTCGAAGCCGGCCGCGCCTACGCCCGCTACCCCTTCCTCCGCGACCCCCCACACCCCGTCCCGGACAGCTGCTACGACGTCACCGCCCAGCTCGGCACCCTGCACCGCGTCACCCGCGCGGAGCCGCGCGGCACCACGCTCCACCTGGCCGGCCACGGCTACCTCCACCGTGTCGAGACGCGCGAGGTCGCCACCGAGCTGGTGCTGCGGGAGCGTGGCAGCAAGGTCGAGTACCGGCTGCCCGTCACCCACACCGCGACGCCCGGACTGGGGGCCGCCGAGGACGACGGGCGCTTCGCCTACGACCTCGCCGGCTTTGAAGCCACCGTCGACATCACCACCGCCGCGGACGGCAGGCCCCTCACCGGCGGGCTCTGGGACATCTCCCTCGCCATCGGCGCCCAGGGGCTGTCCAAAGAGGTCCGCATCGGCAGCAAGCGGGCCGAGAACGTCTCCGGCGAGGCGAGCACGCACGTGGTCCCCGGCACCGGTGCCGGCACCGGTGCCGGTGCCGGTGCCGGTGCCGGTGCCCGTACCGGCGAGGAACTGCGCGCCGTCACCCTCTACACCACCAAGCCGCACGGCAACTTCACCCTCGACCTCGATGAGCGCAAGCATGAGGTGCTCCCGCGTCTCGGTCTCGGCGACATCCGCTGGGCCGCCGACGCAGCCACCGAGCTGGAGGTCACCGGCTGGTGCGCGCTCGCCGGGTACCCGGAGGGCGCTCTGGTGGTGGAGCTGACGGACGGTGCGGACCACACCATCGCCTTCCCGGCCCGCCGCGTCCCGGACTCCCCCGACTTCGTGGCCCGCGTCCCGGTGACCGGGCTGCCCGCCGGGGTCTGGAGCGGGGAACTGCGCCTCGGGCAGTGGGTGCTGCCACTGCCCGGACCGCCCCCGAACCTGGTCCCGGCCAAGTGGCACCGACGCTCCCTGCCCTGGTACGCCAAACCCGTCCCGGACCGCGGCGGGCGGTTCGCGCTACAGGTGGCGAAGACCGACCTCGTGAAGGCGGTCGTGGGGCGGCTCCGGGTCAGGTAGGCGCGAACGTGTCGACCGCGACGTCGAAGTACTCCCGCGCCTCCGCGACCTTCCCCACCGGCGCCGACACCCACACGTCGTACATCCGGCCGTCCTCCTCCCAGCACAGGTCGTAGGTGTGCCGGGGGCCCTCCGACGCGCTGAAGCCGTTCCAGGTGAACTCCCAGAGCGCGGCGGGCTTTCCGTCGTGCGTGGTCCGCGTGACCCGACCGTCGTGGTAACCCGGGTTCGTGCTGGCGCCGTTGGCTGCGGAGCGGCTCATCACCGCCAGCGGGCCGCCGGTCTGCGGGTCGGCCGCCTTGATGCCGAGGCGGAAGGTGTCCCACGGCGACATGTAGAAGACGCGCTCGCCCTGCGGGTCCCGGGTGAAGCCCTCCGGCACCGCGAGCGAGAAGCCGGCGGGGTCCCGCGCGAGGCGGTAACCGGAGGGCGCGGTGTGGGAGTTCGCGGCGGCCGGGCTGGTGGCGGCGCCCCGGGTCACGGTGACCGTGGGGGTGGGTGAGACGGACGCACTCGTCGTGGGGCCCGGCGCCGAGCTCGTCGGCGTACCGCCGCCGTCCCCGTCGCCCCCGTGCATCAGCAGCGCCGCCGCCGACACGCCCGCCCCGGCCATCGCGGCGACCAGCAGCGCCGCCACCAGCACGCCCCGCGTGGAGTGCCCGGCCGGAGCCGGCGAGGGCGGGGGTGGGGGCGAGAGCGGCGGTGTGCGGTGGGGGACGTCCCGCTGGGTCGGCGTGTACGGCACCGCAGGCCCCGGTGTGCGGCCCGTCTCCCGGAACGCCCGCAGCATCCGCTCCGCCTCCGCCGCGCCCAGCCGCCGGTCCGGATCCCGCTCCAACAGGCCCCGTACGACGGGCAGCAGCGGCTCGGCCTGCGCGGGCGGACGGATCTCGGCGGCGACGACGGCGTGCAGGATGCCACCGAGCGAGTCCCGGCGGAACGGCGACTCGCCGCTCAGCACGGCGCACAGCAGCGCACCCAGCGACCACAGGTCGGACGCGGGTCCGGTCCGCGCCCCGGACATCCGCTCGGGCGCGGTGTACTCGGGCGAGCCCACGAAGGAGCCGGTCTCGGTGAGCGTCGTGGCCCCGGCGACCTGCGCGATCCCGAAGTCGGTGAGGACGACGCGGTCCGTGCCGGACTCGACGAGCACGTTCGCGGGTTTGATGTCCCGGTGCAGGACGCCGGCCTCGTGCGCGGTGCGCAGCGCGCTCAGCAGGTCGATGCCGATCCGGGCGGCCTCGGCCGCGTCGACCGGGCCGCGCGCCGCGATCCGGTCGGCGAGCGAACCGCCGTCGATCAACTCCATGACGATGTACGGGCGTTCGTCGTCCGCCACGCCGTCCTCCACGACGTCGTGCACGACGATGATGTGCGGATGGCGCAACTGGGCGACCGCACGGGCCTCACGCAGGGTGCGGTCGCGTTGCTGCCGTGCCTCCTCGGCCGAGAGGGAGGCCTCCAGGGCCAGTTCCTTCACCGCCACCCGGCGGCCCAGCAACTGGTCGGTCGCCCGCCACACAACACCCATACCGCCGCGCCCGATCCGCGCCTCCAGACGGTACCGGCCCGCGATCACACGGAAGTCGTCCCCCTCGGTCCCCATGGGCCCATCATGCCCCACACGGACGCGACCGCTCCGGGCCGTACGCCCGGGTGGCCGACAACCGACGCCCGAAAGGTCAGGCGACGGGCGGCTGCCAGCTCTGCAACACCCACTTGAACTGCTTGCTCGTCCTCGCCCAGTCCTTTTGGGGCGTGGACATGTAGATCGCGTACTCGGTGCCCTCCCGCGAGAAGTACGTCTCCTCGATGGCGTGCCGCGGCCCGGCCACGTACGGCGGGTCCTTCGCCAGCGCGTTCCAGGTGTACTCCCACAGCGAACCCTTGCAGTCACGGTAGACGTTGGCCTTCAGGGTGGCCTGCTGGTAGTTGACCAGGTGCTGCCGAAGGTAGTCCTCGAGGTCCTTCTGGTGCGAGTTGGCGTCGAGGAAGTCCGGTGAGGTGTCGACGGCGATGCGGACGAAGTGCTTGCCGCCGTCGGGCGAGTAGTCGATCTGCTTGATGCCGCCGGCCAAGGTGTCCGCCGAACGCCGCCAGCTCTCGGAGGGCAGGGAGATGCTGAAGCCCAGCGGGTCGTGTTTGGTGATCCAGCCGGCCGGGATGCCTCCGGCCGGAGCCTGGGAGGAGGAGCCCGAGTCCCCGGGAGCCGGTGCGGCGCCGGAGGTGTCGTCCTGCTGCTGCCCGGAGCCGTACTTCTGCCATGCCACCGCGCCGACCCCACCGAGGACGGCGGCGAAGGCGACGACGAGCGCGAGCGTACGCAGGCGGCGGCGCCGGGGACGGACGGTCGCCGGGGGCTGGGTGACGGCCGGGGGGCCGACCGTCGTCGGCGTGGTGCCGGGGCCCTGGCCATGACTTTGGCTGTGGTTCTGGCCGTACGGGGGCGCAGCCGTCTCCGGCGGGTACGGCGTCCCCGTCCCGCTGGAGTACTGGGACCCCGACCCGCTGGAGTAGGGGGACCCCGACCCGCTGGAGTACTCCGTCCCGGCGGGATGCTGCGGTCCGGTCCGCGTGAACGAACCGTCGTGCCGCGTCGGTACGAACGCCTGAGCCGCGCTCGGCCGCCGACCCTCCGCCGCTTCGGCGAGCATCTGCTCCGTCTCGTCCGCGCCGGGCCGCTGCGCCGGGTCCTTGGACAGCAGGGCGGTGATCACGGGCCCGAGCGGACCGGCGTACTGCGCCTCGCCGGCCTCCTCCTCGACGACCGCCTGCATGGTGGACAGCGGCGAGGTGCGGCGGAAGGGCGAACGGCCCTCGACCGCCGTGTACAGGGTGGCGCCTAGCGCCCACAGGTCGGAGGACGGGCCCGGGTCGTGGCCGCGCACCCGCTCGGGGGCGAGGTAGTCGACCGAGCCGACGACCTCTCCGGTACGGGTGATGGTGGTGTCGCCCTCGATCTGCGCGATGCCGAAGTCGGTGAGCAGGACCCGGCCGTCCCGGCCGAGCAGGACGTTGCCCGGTTTGACGTCCCGGTGCAGCACCCCGGCGCCGTGCGCGGCACGCAGCGCGCGCAGCACCCACAGGCCGATACGGGCCGCTTCCCGCGGCTCCAGGCGCCCTTGCTCCTTGACCGCGTCGGCCAGCGAGTTGCCCTCGACCAGCTCCATCACGATCCACGGGCGGCCGTCGTGCTCCAGCACGTCGTGCACCGTGACGACGGCCGAGTGGTTGATGCGCGCGGCGGCGCGGGCCTCGGCCCGGGTACGGGCGAGCAGGACCGCCTGGTCGCTCTCGGACACGTAGAGCGCGGCGGTCAACTCCTTGACGGCGACCGTCCGGTGCAGCACCTCGTCGTGGGCGCGCCACACCCGGCCCATGCCACCGCTGCCGATGGAGTCGGCGAGCCGGTAGCGGCCCGCGATGAGCAGGCCCTGCATCTGATTCACGTTGCCCCGCAATGGTCTTGACAGGGTCAGACTAAGGACCCGCCTGCCGACAGGGAACAAGTGGGGGGTCATGGAGACAGCACTGTGACGGTTCTCGCTTTGCGGGACCGAGGGCAACCCTGGGGCGACGTCGCGGCGTCACCCGGTGTACCGGTAAGTAGCCGACGCCTGCTCGTACAGCCGCGTCACCTCGTCCCGCTCCGCCTCCGGGCCCCGGACCTGCACGATGTGGTAGCGGCCGTCGATGAGGATCGCGATGTTGCGTACGAACAGGTCGCGTCCCCCGTCGGTCCAGGTGAACTGCCCCTCGGCCATGGTCCGTCCGCCCACCTCGATGGTCCTCAGGCCGGTGGCCGTGGCCCAGCTGGAGTCGCGGTAGGGCTGGAGCTCGCTCTCCTTGTCCCGCTGGTACACCATCGGATCGCTGCCGTACTTCGACGCGCCGTCCCGCCCCGGTACGACGATGAGCTCGAAGTTCCCGTGGGAGTAGACGACTTCCCCGCGCCCGTTCTTGGGCGTGCGGGCCCAGCCCTTGGCGACGGCGAGCTGGAAGCCCTCGGAGTCCTTGCTCAGGGTGAATCCGTCCGCGACGTCCGGGTTCGTGGTGGTCTGGGTCTCGGTGGAGGGGGCCGACCGGGAGGGGCTCGGGTCCGTGCTCGGCGAGGTCCCGGCCGAGGACGGCGAGCCGCTGGGGGTGGGTGCCCGACTCGCGTCCCCCACGGCTCCCGTACGGTCGCCGCTCGCCGCTCCGCCGCTGTTCTCGGACTTCGGCATGAACAGCATGGCGTAGGCGACCGCGCCGGCCAGCAGGAGCAGTATCAGCAACAGCAGGGTGCGGCCGAGGCTGCGGGGCGAGCCCTCCTCCTGCCTGGCCCGCTTGTGCCGGCCGTGCGCGCTGTTCGCGGGCAGCCCGGCGCGCCGCCTGCGCACCAGCTCGCCGCGCCGGCGCACGATCGGCAGCCGGCTCGGGTCGGGGGGCGGCGCCGCTATCACATGCGTACCGGCCTCCGGTTCGGGCGCGGAACGCACGAGTGAGCGCAGCCAGCCGCCCAGTTCCTCGAAGTCGAGCCGCTCGGTGGGGTCCTGGCGCAGCAGCGACTCCACCACCGGCCTGAGCGGCCCGCACTCCTCCGCGAAGGCGGGCGGTTCCGCACACACCAGCTGCACCAGCTCGGCCGTCGAGTCCTCCGGGTACGGCGCGTGTCCCTGTACGGCCCGGAAGAGCAACGCACCGAGCGCCCACAGGTCGGTGGCCGGGCCGATCGGAGCCGCCAGCTGCCAGTTCTCGTGCACCGGCCCGGCCTGCTCCGGCGCCCACCGCTCGGTCACCGGCCCCACCACGGTCATCCGCACCTGCCTTGCCCGTTCCACGGCGAGGGGAGTGGCGGGGACGGAGGGGGTGCGGCGGGCCGGGGCGCCCCAGTGGGGCTCGCCGGGGGCGGACGGGCCGGCGGCGGGCAGGGGCATGGCGGTGGTCTCGCCCGGGGGCAGTGCCGTACGCGGCTGACCGCCGGTCACGGCCGGGGGCGTGGCTTCGGGGGCGCCGCGCGGGACGGCGCCGTGCCAGGGCGCGGCCCGCACACCGTAGGGGTCGGCGATCTGGCCGGGGGGCGTCGTGCCGGTCCGCTGGTCGGTGCCCTGCCCCGGGACGACGTACGGCGGTTGGGCCGCGCCGTTCGCCCGGCCCGTGACGCCGGTGTCGTCCTCGGCGGGCGGGCGGGCGCCGGGCAGCGCGGCCCGTCCGTTCTGCTGTGCCTCCTGCACGCGTGCCGCGGCCCGCGCGCCCGCGCGATACGCGGCGATCGCCCCGGCCCGCGCGGCCCTGATGTCCCCGCCGCTCTCCAGCGCCCGGCGGGCCGGCGCACCCGGACCCGGGTCGGCGTCCGTCTCCTGCGCGCCGGGGGCGAGCCCCCCGGCCGCCCGTGCCTGGATCGCGGCGCGCCGGGCTGCCTCGGGATCCACCTCGACGGCAGCCGCCCCACGGGGGGCTCCGGAAGCGACGGGACCGGCGGGACCGTCGGGACCGTCGGGACCGTCGGGGCCTTCGGTGTCACCCCCGGCCGGCCGCTCGGGGAAGCCGTCCTGGGCGGGCACCGGGTCGTACCCGGACAGTGCCTCCTCCGCCGCGCCGACCGCGAGACCGGTCAGCATCACGCGCCCGTCGTCGCATATCAGGACGGTGCGGGCGGTGATGTTGCGGTGGACCCAGCCGTGGGCGTGCAGCACCCTGAGCGCCATCAGCACGTCGGAGGCGACCTCCGCGGCCCGGTACGGCGTCAGCGGCCGCTCCGCCAGCAGCGCGGCGAGCGGACGCGCCGCGACCAGTTCGCTCACTATCCACAGCGAGCCGCCCTCGGCGAACACGTCGAAGACCTGGTCGAGCCGCGGGTGGTCGGGGATGCGGGCCGCGGCCTGCGCGGCCTCGACGGCCCGCCGTACCGCCGGGTCGGCGGGCTGCCGGGTGGCGGCCCGGGTCGCCGGAGGCCGCCGCGCACCGGTCTGACGTGCCGTGAAACCGTCGGGCAGCCCTTCCGCGTCGAGCACCTCGGCCTCGACGATCTCCGGCAACGGCACCTGGCGGACCAGGACTTCCTGCCCGCTGTAGGTGTCGAAGGCCCGGGTCTCGGTGAGTTCGTACTCGTCGGAGGGCGGCAGCGGCAGGCGGTAGCGGTCGGCGAGTACCCGACCCGCATAGTCGTCCACTGTGCCTCCCCCGGCCACCCGGTTGGTCAAATCCGCTCGCGGCGCGGCCCGTTGTGTATGCATACCTGGATGCGTACGGTCCGCAACCACTCACGATACGTGCCGGAGGCAACTTGCATTGAGGGATGCCGGATTCTCACGCCCCAAACCAGCTCCGGATCAGCTCACTTCTTCGGCTGGAAGGTCTTCGTCAGGGTCTTCCAGGTGTCCTTGCGCAGCTCGCCGCCCCACGTGGCCGCCTTCGCGGTGTACATCAGCGCGTACGCCTGATGGCTGTTGACGACGAACCCGCGGTCGATCGTCCGGTACTTCGTCCCGCCGTCGGCGTAGGTGAACTCCCAGTCGGCCGTGTTCCATCCGCGGTAGTGCACGGACTCTATGCGGATCCGCTTGTACTGCGCCTTCACCATGTAGCGTTCCTGGTTCCTCCAGTCCGCCACCGGGTCGCTCTTGGGCGTGCTCGTCCAGGCCACGAGCAGCGTCTGCCCGTCGGGCCCGGTGAAACGGTCTCCCGCGGCGCCGGAGGACTGGAACTTCCAGCCCTTGGGCAAGCCGATCGAGTAGCCCTGGCCGCCCTTGTACGTCGACACCGCCGGCGCGCTGGAGCCACCGCCGGAACCCGACGACCCGTCGCCGTTCTCGCTGCCGGCCGTATCGGCGCTCGCGGCCGTCCCCGACGTCGTGGCCGTGCCGGCCGTGGTGGACGCGGAATCGTCACCGTCCGTACGCGTACCGCCGCTCGTGTCCTTCTTGGTGTCGGGGCCCGAGTTCCCGCCGGCACCGCCGCTCGCGCCCGCTCTCGCACTCGCCACGGCCTTGCCGCCGCCGCTCTTCGCGCCCTTGGAGGAGTCGCTGTCGTCACCGCCGAACATCAGGGCCAGCACCGTGCCGAGCACGGCGAGCGCCACGACGACCGCGATGATCACCAGCGTCCGCTTGGGCACCACGTCGGTGAGCGGCGCCCTGGGTACGGGCCTGGGCGGCAGATCCAGGTCCGGCGGCGGCACCACGGGCCACCCCGAACTGGGCTTCTTGGGCCCCTCGCCCGACCACTGCCCCGGCGCGGACGAGGACGAGGACGGGGACGAGGTTGAGGACAGGGGCGGAGGCGGGGGCGGAGACGAGGGCGACGACGCCCCGGTCGCGGCTGCGGACGCCTTGCCGGACGCGGCACCGGTCGACTTCCCCGCGGAGGATTTTCCGGCGGCCGCACCGCCGGACGCCGCGGCAGCCGCGCCGCCGTTGCCGCCGCCGCTGCCGTTACCGCTCTTCGTCCGGGACGCGGAGCCCGAAGTGGCCGTCCCCGTCGCCACGGCCTTGCGGACGGAACGCAGTGCCCCGCGCAGCTTCTCCCCGGGCTCCTTGGGCTCCTTGGGCTCCTTGCCCGAACCGCCGTCGCCCGCGCCGCCCTTGTCGTCGGACCCGCCGGGCTGCGCCGGGAGCGGGACGACGCGGGTGGCGTCCATGGCGTCCGGTCCCGGGGCGTTGATCACCGCGTCGAGCAGGGACCGGGCGCCCGCGTCGGCGAGCCGCTTGGCCGGGTCCTTGTTGAGCAGCCCGTAGATGACGTCCTTGAGCGGGCCGGCGTTCTTGGGCTCCTCCAGCGGCTCGGTCATCACCGCGGTGAGCGTGGCGATGGCCGACCCCTTGTCGTAGGGCGGTGCGCCCTCGACCGCCGCGTACAGCAGTCCGCCGAGGGACCACAGGTCCGCCGCGGGGCCGGGCTTGTGGCCGCGGGCACGCTCCGGGGAGATGTAGGAGGGCGCGCCGACGAGCATGCCGGTCGAGGTGATGGACGGGTCGCCCTCGACCTGCGCGATGCCGAAGTCGGTGAGCACGACCCGGCCGTCCTCGGCGATGAGCACGTTGGACGGCTTCACGTCCCGGTGCAGGATGCCCTCGCGGTGCGCCGAACGCAGCACGTCGAGGACCGCCAGCCCGACCTCCGCGGCGCGCTTGGGCTCCAGCACGCCGTCCTCGCGGATGACCTCGGCGAGGGACTTGCCCTCGACCAGTTCCATCACGATCCACGGCCGGTCGTCCTCGTCGACCACGTCGAAGACCGTCACCGCGCTGTTGTTGCGGATCCGGGCGATCGCCTTGGCCTCGCGCAGGGTGCGCGTGATCAGGCGCCGCTTCTCCTCGTCGTCGATGTTCGTCGGGAACCGCAGTTCCTTGACGGCGACCGTCCGCCCGAGGGTCTCGTCCTCGGCGCGCCACACCGTGCCCATGCCGCCGCGGCCGAGCACGTCACCCAGCCGGTACCGCCCCGCGAGAAGACGCCGCTCGTTCTTGTCCTGACGAGTCTCCTGACGGGATGTCCCCGCCCGCTCCGCCTCCGACATGCGTCCCCTCATGCAACCCGCCCTGACAGAGCCTCCATTGTCCCTCACCCGACAAGTGCTCGACGCCCAGGGGGCCCCGGCACTTCGCCGGAGGCCCGTGGGACGTGCGGGCCGGGTGAGGTGCGGGTTCGGCATGTCGGGATGAGGGGTGGCGACTGATCCCGTATCAGGCCGTACGAAATCGGGTCGTACGCATCGCGCGCGGGCCCCCGTGGGCCTACAACGGCACGATGTCCGGCGCCCCCAGCCGCGCCGCGTCCGCCGTCAGGTCGTCCGGCTGGCGCTGCGACTCCCGCTCGGCCTCGACCCGCTTCTCGTAGTGCTGGACCTCGCGCTCGATCTGGTCCTTGTCCCAGCCGAGTACCGGCGCCATCAGCTCGGCGGCCTCGCGGGCGCTGCGGGTGCCCCGGTCGAAGGTCTCGATGGAGATGCGGGTGCGGCGGGTGAGCACGTCGTCCAGGTGCCGGGCGCCCTCGTGGGAAGCGGCGTACACCACCTCGGCGCGCAGATAGTCGTCGGCGGCCTGCAACGGCTCGCCGAGCCCGGGGTCGGCGGCGATGAGGTCCAGGACCTCCTCGGCGTTCGAGCCGTACCGGTTCAGCAGGTGCTCCACCCGCACCACGTGCAGCCCGGTCCGCGCGGCCGTCCGGGCGCGCGCGTTCCACAGCGCCCGGTAGCCCTCCGCGCCGAGCAGCGGGACGTCCTCGGTGACGCACTCGGCGACCCGCATGTCGAGCCCGTGCACCGCCTCGTCGACGGCGTCCTTCGCCATCACCCGGTACGTCGTGTACTTGCCGCCCGCGACGACCACCAGCCCCGGCGCCGGATGCGCCACGGTGTGCTCCCGCGAGAGTTTGCTGGTCGCGTCGGACTCCCCGGCGAGCAGCGGGCGCAGCCCCGCGTACACGCCCTGGACGTCGTCGCGCGACAGGGGCACCGAGAGCACCGAGTTGACGTGTTCCAGCAGGTAGTCGATGTCGGCGCTGGAGGCGGCCGGATGGGCCTTGTCGAGGTCCCAGTCGGTGTCGGTGGTCCCGATGATCCAGTGCCGGCCCCACGGGATGACGAACAGGACCGACTTCTCCGTGCGCAGGATCAGCCCGGTCGTGGAGTGGATGCGGTCCTTGGGGACGACCAGGTGGATTCCCTTGGAGGCACGGACGTGGAACTGCCCGCGCTCCCCCACCATCGCCTGGGTGTCGTCGGTCCACACTCCGGTGGCGTTGACCACCTGCTTGGCGCGGATCTCGTACTCGCCGCCACCCTCGACGTCCTGCACCCGGGCGCCGACGACCCGTTCGCCCTCGCGCAGGAATCCGGTCACGCGCGCACGGTTGGCGGCCCGGGCGCCGTAGGACACCGCCGTGCGCACGAGGGTCGCCACGAAGCGGGCGTCGTCCATCTGGGCGTCGTAGTACTGGAGGGCGCCGACCAGCGCGTCCTTGCGCAGGGCGGGCGCCACCCGCAGGGCGTGACGGCGGCTCAGGTGGCGGTGCATGGGCAGGCCCCGGCCGTGGCCGCGGGCCATCGACATGGCGTCGTAGAGGGCGACACCCGAGCCGGCGTACCAGCGCTCCCAGCCCTTGTGCTGCAGCGGGTACAGGAACGGCACCGGCTTGACCAGGTGCGGGGCGAGGCGCTCCAGCAGCAGCCCGCGTTCCTTCAGGGCTTCGCGGACGAGCGCGAAGTCGAGCATCTCCAGATATCGCAGGCCGCCGTGTATGAGCTTGCTGGACCTGCTGGAGGTGCCCGACGCCCAGTCGCGGGCCTCGACCAGTCCCGTCGACAGGCCGCGGGTGACGGAGTCCAGCGCGGTGCCCGCGCCGACCACCCCGCCACCGACGACCAGCACGTCCAGTTCACGCTCGGCCATGGCCGCCAGGGACTCGGCGCGCTGCGCCGGCCCCAGTGTCGCTGTCCTCACCGCTGCCTCCCGCTACTCCGTCATCGGTCGCGTCGGCCGCACCCGGTGGGCGAAGGCCGGTTCCTCTCCCCCCCCATGCCCAAAATTCTGACCGGCTTGCCCCACTTCAGCCACCACGCGCCCCCAGCCTGTGGACAACCGGCACATGACCAGCGGAAGACGCGGAAGACACAAGAACGCAATCCCGCATCAAGGTCATATTTACTCCTAGTCTGACATTGCGCCCGTCCATCTTGTCCACCGGGCTTGCGCACCTGTCCCGCTTCGGCTACTGGGAAGGACGGCTCACGCCACATGCCCGCAGACCTCGCCGTCATCGGACTCGGCCCCTACGGACTCCCCCTGGCCCAGGCCGCCGTCGCCGCCGGCATCCCCACGCTCGGATACACCGCCGGCCCCGACTCCGGCTCCCTCAGCCCCGCCGAGCTGCGCCGGATGCTCGCGCGGGGCTTCCGGCCGACCGACGACCCCGCGGCGCTCGGCCGGGTGCGCACCGCCGTGATCTGCGCGCCGACCCCGCGCGGTGCGGACGGCGGGCTCGACCTCGGCCAGGTCGAGACGGCCGCCCGCACCCTGGCTCAGCGGCTGCGCCCGCACACCACGGTGATCCTGGAGTCGCCCGTGCACCCGGGCACGACCGAGGAGTTCCTCCGCCCCCTGCTGGAGGAGGGCTCGGGACTGCGCGCGGGCCGCGACTTCCACCTCGCCTACTCCCCCAGCCGCGTGGACCCCGGCAACCGCGACTTCACCCCGGCCGGCACCCCCAAGGTCATCGGCGGTCTCACCCCCGCCTGCACCGAGTCGGCCGCCGCCTTCTACGGACGGCTCACCGACAAGGTCGTACGCGCGCGGGGCCCGCGCGAGGCGGAGACCGTGCAGCTGCTCGAGACCAACTACCGGCACGTGAACATCGCACTGGTCAACGAGATGGCCGTGCTCTGCCACGACCTGGGCGTCGACCTGTGGGACGTCATCCGCTGCGCGGAGACCAAGCCGTTCGGCTTCCAGGCCTTCCGGCCGGGCCCCGGCGTCGGCGGGCACGGGCTCGCGCAGGACCTGACCGGGCACACCGGCCGCAATCTGCGCATGGTGGAACTGGCCCAGCAGGTCAACAGCCGGATGCCCCGGTACGTCGTCCAGCGCGCCGCCGCCCTGCTCAACGAGCACGGCAAGTCGGCCCGGGGCGCGCGCGTGCTGCTGCTGGGCGTCACCTACAAGGCCGACCTCGCCGACCAGCAGGAGACGCCCGCGCGGGAGATCGCCGCCCGGCTGATGGAGCTGGGTGCCGTCGTCAGCTACCACGACCCGTACGTGGGCTCCTGGAGCGTCCTGGACCGTCCGGTCCCGCGCGCGGACGCCCTCTACGAGGCCGCCGCCGAGGCCGACCTCACGATCCTGCTCCAGCAGCACCGCACGTACGACCTCCAGGGCCTGTCGGTGAAGGCCCAGCTGCTGCTGGACACGCGGGGGGCGACGCCGGCGGGGACCGCGCACCGGCTCTGAGCCGGCCGGGTGGGGATTCCGGGCCGATAACGCCGTCGTTCCGGGCGCATAACGCCGCCGTTCCGGGCGAAAAAGGCCGTCGGTGTTGTCGCCGGTGCCTGCTAATGTCCCCACTCGTCGCACAGCCGTGCGCGCCTTACTTCGGGGGGATTCCTGTCATGAGCCAGTCAGCTCCACCGCCGCCGCACTCCGAGCCGCAGCCCCAGCCGGCCGACGCCAACCCGTACGCCCAGCAGGCCCCCGCCGGGGCCCCGTTCGCCCCGCCGGTGCCGCCGCCCGCGCCGCAGAAGGACAACGTCGGCCTCGGCCTGGCGGCCGCCGTCGGCGCGGCCCTGGTCGCCGCCGCCCTCTACGGCGTCATCATCGGCCTGACCAAGCACGAGATCGGCTGGGCCGCGGTGGGCGTCGGCTTCGTCATCGGCCTCACGGCGGGCAAGGTGGGCGGCCGCAACCCCGCCCTCGGGGTCGTCAGCGCGGCGCTCGCGCTGGGCTCGGTCTACATCGGCCAGCTGGTCGGCGAGGCCATGATCGGCGCCGACGAGGTCGGCGTCAGCTTCTCCAAGCTGTTCTTCCAGCACTTCGGCCTCGTCCAGGACGCCTGGAAGGCGGACGCCGACCCGCTCACCTTCGTCTTCTTCGCCATCGCCGCGTTCGCGGCCTTCTCGGGCGCCAAGAAGGCCGCAGCCTGACACCAGAACAACCGAAGGGCCCGTCCACCCAAGGTGGACGGGCCCTTCACGTCACACGCGCGCGGCAACCGCGCCCCGAAAGGGGCGCGGGGAACTGCGCGACCAGCCCTCACCAGCCCGCGCTGAACGAACCGCCAAACCAGCGGAGCGTCAACGCTTGTGCTGGCTGTCCGCCACCGTCACCTCGACCCGCTGGAACTCCTTGAGCTCGCTGTAGCCGGTCGTGGCCATGGCGCGGCGCAGGGCGCCGAAGAAGTTCATCGAGCCGTCGGGGAAGTGGGACGGGCCGGTGAGGATCTCCTCGATGGTGCCGACCGTGCCGAGGTCGACCTTCTTGCCGCGCGGCAGCTCCTCGTTGACGGCCTCCATGCCCCAGTGGTGGCCCTTGCCGGGCGCGTCCGTCCCGCGGGCCAGCGGGGAGCCCATCATCACCGAGTCCGCGCCGCAGGCGATCGCCTTCGGGAGGTCACCGGACCAGCCGACACCGCCGTCCGCGATCACGTGCACGTACCGGCCGCCGGACTCGTCCATGTAGTCGCGGCGGGCGGCGGCCACGTCGGCCACGGCCGTGGCCATCGGGACCTGGATGCCCAGCACGTTGCGCGTGGTGTGCGCGGCGCCGCCGCCGAAGCCGACCAGGACACCGGCCGCGCCGGTGCGCATCAGGTGCAGGGCCGCGGTGTAGGTGGCACAGCCGCCGACGATCACCGGGACGTCGAGCTCGTAGATGAACTGCTTCAGGTTCAGCGGCTCGTGCGAGGACGAGACGTGCTCCGCGGACACCGTGGTGCCCCGGATGACGAAGATGTCCACGCCCGCGTCCACGACGGCCTTGGAGAACTGGGCCGTGCGCTGCGGGGAGAGCGCGGCGGCGGTGACGACGCCGGAGTCGCGCACCTCCTTGATGCGCGCACCGATCAGCTCCTCCTTGATGGGAGCCGCGTAGATCTCCTGGAGGCGGCGGGTCGCCGCCTCGGCGGGCAGCTCGGCGATCTCGTCGAGCAGCGGCTGCGGGTCCTCGTACCGCGTCCACAGGCCCTCGAGGTTGAGCACCCCCAGACCGCCCAGCTCGCCGATGCGGATGGCGGTGGCCGGGGAGACGACGGAGTCCATGGGGGCGGCCAGGAAGGGCAGCTCGAAGCGGTAGGCGTCGATCTGCCAGGCGATCGAGACCTCCTTCGGGTCCCGCGTACGGCGGCTGGGGACGACGGCGATGTCGTCGAAGGCGTACGCCCGGCGGCCGCGCTTGCCGCGCCCGATCTCGATCTCAGTCACGTCTGTGGCCTTTCCACGAAAGCGTTCAGCGCCTTCCAGTATCGCCGACGGGTACGACAAGGGCGGCCCCGGATGCTCCGGGGCCGCCCTCGGTACGCCTTACGCCACGCCTCACGCGCGCGTGCGCCTCACTTGCGGCTGTAGTTCGGCGCCTCGACCGTCATCTGGATGTCGTGCGGGTGGCTCTCCTTCAGGCCCGCGGAGGTGATCCGGACGAAGCGGCCCTTGGACTCCATCTCGTCGATGCTCGCGGCGCCCACATAGCCCATGGTCTGGCGCAGGCCGCCGACGAGCTGGTGCAGGACGTTGGCCAGCGGGCCGCGGTAGGGAACCTGGCCCTCGATGCCCTCGGGGACGAGCTTGTCGTCGGAAGAGACCTCCGCCTGGAAGTAGCGGTCCTTCGAGTACGACTTGCCCTGGCCGCGGGACTGCATGGCGCCGAGCGAGCCCATGCCGCGGTACGACTTGAACTGCTTGCCGTTGATGAAGAGCAGCTCGCCGGGGGACTCCTCGCAGCCTGCGAGGAGGGAGCCCAGCATGACCGTGTCGGCACCGGCGGCGAGCGCCTTGCCGATGTCGCCCGAGTACTGGAGGCCGCCGTCGCCGATGAGCGGGATGCCGGCCGGGCGGGCGGCGAGGGAGGCCTCGTAGATGGCCGTGACCTGCGGGACGCCGATGCCGGCGACGACACGGGTCGTACAGATGGAGCCGGGGCCCACGCCCACCTTGATGCCGTCGACACCGGCGTCGATCAGCGCCTGCGCGCCGTCGCGCGTGGCGACGTTGCCGCCGATGACATCGACCGACACGCTCGACTTGATCTTCGACATCCAGCCGAGGGCGTTGCTGCTGTGGCCGTGCGAGGTGTCGACGACCAGGAAGTCCACGCCGGCGGCGGCGAGCGCCTGGGCCCGCTCCAGCGCCTCGGGGCTGGCGCCGACCGCGGCACCGACGAGCAGCCGGCCCTCGGCGTCCTTCGCGGCGTTCGGGTACTTCTCCGCCTTGACGAAGTCCTTGACCGTGATGAGGCCCTTGAGGACACCCGCCTCGTCGACCAGCGGAAGCTTCTCGATCTTGTGCTTGCGCAGCAGCTCCATCGCCTCGACGCCGGAGGTGCCGACCTTGCCGGTGACCAGCGGCATCGGCGTCATGACCTCGCGCACCTCACGGCTGCGGTCGGACTCGAAGGCCATGTCGCGGTTGGTGACGATGCCGAGCAGCTTGCCGGCCGGGTCGGTGACGGGCACGCCGCTGATGCGGAACTTGGCGCACAGAGCGTCCGCCTCGCCGAGCGTCGCCTCCGGGCGCACCGTGATGGGGTCGGTGACCATGCCGGACTCGGACCGCTTGACCAGGTCGACCTGGTTGACCTGGTCCTCGACGGAGAGGTTGCGGTGCAGGACGCCGACACCGCCGAGGCGGGCCATCGCGATGGCCATCCGGGACTCGGTCACCTTGTCCATCGCCGCCGAGAGCAGCGGGATGTTGACCCGGACATTGCGGGAGATGCGGGACGAGGTGTCGACCGCGTTGGGGAGCACCTCGGATGCGCCCGGCAGCAGCAGCACGTCGTCGTAGGTCAGCCCGAGTGTCGCGAATTTACCGGGCACTCCGTCGACGTTTGCAGTCATGACACCTTCCCCAAATGGCCTTGATCGGTGCGGATGTCCATGCTAACGGGAAGCGCGGCTAGCAAATTCCACGGTTCCGGAGGACCTCGAGCTTCGTATGTTCATACGGAATGGGCCGGCCGCCTGCTCAAGGAAGGCGGTTACGGCCTCCTGGGCCACCGGCGGTCACTGCTCGGCGAGCGCCCGCAACCGGCTCAGCGCCCTGTGCTGAGCCACCCGGACCGCGCCGGGTGACATTCCCAACATCTGGCCCGTCTCCTCCGCAGTCAAGCCCACCGCGATACGCAGCAGCAGCAGCTCGCGCTGGTTCTCGGGGAGGTTGGCCAGCAGCTTCTTCGCCCACTCGGCGTCGCTGCTGAGCAGGGCGCGCTCCTCGGGGCCGAGGGAGTCGTCCGGGCGCTCCGGCATCTCGTCCGAGGGGACGGCCGTCGAGCCGGGGTGGCGCATCGCGGCGCGCTGGAGGTCGGCGACCTTGTGCGAGGCGATGGCGAAGACGAAGGCCTCGAAGGGCCGGCCGGTGTCCCGGTAGCGCGGCAGGGCGAGCAGGACCGCGACGCAGACCTCTTGCGCGAGGTCCTCGACGAAGTGGCGCGCGTCGCCCGGGAGCCGGGACAGACGGGTGCGGCAGTAGCGCAGCGCGAGGGGGTGGACATGGGCGAGCAGGTCGTGCGTGGCCTGCTCGTCCCCGTCGACGGCGCGATGCACGAGCGCACCGAACGTCCCCTGAGCCGTGCCCGCCTCGTCGTCGCGCATCGGTCCATGGTGCCTTGCGGCCGTCCGGTCCGTCGCATCGTGTTCGTGGTTGTGCACCGAAGCGTTATGAGCAGGTGCGCCGGCACTCATTCCCTGCGCCCTCCCCTTCCGCTCGACCGACTCGTCCCCGAGGAACTCCACACCTCAAGGATGCGGCATCCGCGCCGAAACAAGCGTCGGTCACCCGACAGACCTCGTCACCGGCCGGTCCGGAGGGCCGCCGGGCACCCCCGTCGGGGCCGGTCGCGAAGGTCCGCCCGGCCCTCGGCCGGCAGGTGCCCCCGGCCCGGCGACGCCGGGCACGGTCGGCCTCTACCAGTACGGGGACCTGCGCGTCGGCACGCCGAGAGCACGCACCGACCGCGGCATCGGTCTCCCCCGCGCTACAACGGGCTCGCGCGGGGGCACCCCCGTCGTGACGGGTGCCGGGCCCGCCTTTCGGGCGGACGACGGGACTTTCGTCACAGGCCCCAGGGCTCACCGTCCTACCGGACCAGTCCCCACCGGAAACCGAGCGCGACCGCGTGTGCCCGGTCCGAGGCGCCGAGCTTCTTGAACAGGCGCCGGGCGTGGGTCTTGACGGTGTCCTCGGAGAGGAACAGCTCGCGGCCGATCTCGGCGTTCGAGCGGCCGTGGCTCATGCCCTCCAGGACCTGGATCTCGCGCGCCGTGAGCGTGGGCGCGGCGCCCATCTCGGCGGAGCGCAGCCGGCGCGGGGCCAGTCGCCAGGTCGGGTCGGCGAGGGCCTGGGTCACCGTGGCCCGCAGCTCCGCGCGGGAGGCGTCCTTGTGCAGGTAGCCCCGGGCGCCGGCGGCGACGGCCAGGGCCACACCGTCGAGGTCCTCGGCGACGGTGAGCATGATGATGCGCGCGCCCGGGTCGGCGGACAGCAGCCGGCGCACGGTTTCGACGCCGCCCAGGCCGGGCATGCGCACGTCCATCAGGATGAGGTCCGAGCGGTCCGCGCCCCAGCGGCGGAGGACTTCCTCGCCGTTGGCCGCGGTCGTCACGCGCTCGACGCCGGGCACGGTCGCGACCGCGCGGCGCAGCGCCTCTCGGGCAAGCGGGGAGTCGTCGCAGACGAGGACGGATGTCATGGCCGCCGCCCTCCGCAGCTGATGCGCGTCACCTTGAGCCTCCAGGCTGGTACGGAATCGTCACCTGTGCGGTCGAACGTCTCGGACGTCTGCCCGAGCACTTGTGTTTTCAACCGCCTCCGCACTCTCAACGACGGTCACTCGAAAGAGTTACGGGGCTGCATGCCATCTTCGGCACTCTACGTGAGGGAGCCGACACGGTGGAGACATGCCCGGCGGACCCTCAACTTTTCATCACAACCTATGCCCCATTCAGCCGTTTTTCGTACCGTTTTTCGGTGTCTGGGGCTAGATTCGCAATGAGTCATATTTTCATCTCCTTAGACCGGAGATGTACGGTCGTTGGCACCGTATCCGCCCAGAACGGCTACAAGGGGTCACGCAATGGCAGATTTCTCCCGCCTTCCCGGACCGAACGCGGACCTGTGGGACTGGCAGCTCCTGGCTGCCTGCCGCGGGGTCGACAGCTCGCTCTTCTTCCATCCGGAGGGCGAGCGCGGGGCGGCTCGGAGCGCTCGAGAGAACTCGGCCAAGGAGGTCTGCATGAGGTGCCCGGTCCGCGCGCAGTGCGCGGCACACGCCCTGGCGGTGCGCGAGCCGTACGGCGTGTGGGGCGGCCTGACCGAGGACGAGCGCGAGGAGCTCATGGGGCGGGCCCGGAACCGGCTGGTGTCGGCATCGTCGGCCAGCGGGGACACCGCCCCGAACAATTGAAGGAACGATTCTGCGCTATCAGCACCATCCCAGCCCCATGGGCACGCACACGCGTGCCCATTTCTCTGCGGAGCGACAGCTCAGCGACGCGCGGCCCGTGCCAGCCGCTCCAGCGTGGCCGCCACCGCCGGCACCTGGGCCAGGTCGGGCAGGGTGAGGGCGACGATCTCCCGGCGCACCGCCGGTTCCAGGGCGAGGACGCGGACACCCCGGGGCCGTACGGACTCGATCGCGAGCTGAGGCAGCACGGCGACCCCCAGACCCGCGCCCACCAGGCCGACCACCGCCGGATAGTCATCGGTGGCGAAGTCGATGCGGGGCGTGAAGCCCGCGCTCTCGCAGACCTCCACCAGCTGCCCCCGGCAGCGCGGGCAGCCCGCGATCCAGGGCTCCCCGGCCAGTTCGCCGATGGCCACCGACTCCGCGCGCGCGAGGCGGTGCCGTTCGGGTACGAGACCCACCAGGCGGTCCCTCAGCAGCGGCCGTACGACGAGGTCGTCCCACTCCTCGGCACCCGCGGCCCCCTCGTACCGGAAGGCGAGCGCCACATCGCAGTCGCCCTCGCGCAGCAGTTCGACGGACTTCGGGGGCTCGGCCTCCTCCAGGGAGACCCGGGTGCCGGGGTGGGCGGCGCGCAGCGCGGCGAGGGCGGTGGGGACGAGGGTGGAGCTGCCGCTGGGGAAGGAGACCAGCCGTACCCGGCCGGCCCGCAGCCCGGCGATCGCGGCGACCTCCTCCTCGGCGGCGGTGAGCCCGGCCAGGATCCCGGACGCGTGCCGCACGAGTGCCTCGCCGGCCTGGGTCAGGCGCATCTCCCGGCCGCTGCGGATCAGCAGCGGGGTGCCGACCGACGCCTCCAGGGCCTTCATCTGCTGGCTGACCGCGGGCTGCGTGCAGCCCAGCTCGCGCCCCGCCGCCGAGAAGGAGCCGGTGGTGGCGACGGCGCGCAGGACGCGGAGATGACGGGCCTCTATCACCCCACGAGCATAAGCCTCCCTTGGGTGTGGAGCCCAATAATGCGTGGACGCTTTGGGAAGCGGTCCCGTACCGTGCGGCCATGAAGCTTCTCTCGGTCAATCTGGGCTGTCCGCGGGCGGTGCCGTACACGGACCAGCCCGCGGGCGTGACGGGCATCGACAAGCGCCCGGCCGACGGGCCGGTGCGGGTGGCGGCTCCGGGCCCCAAGGGAGTGGGCGGGAGCGGGCTCGCCGGGGACGCGGTGTGCGAGTTGCGCCACCACGGCGGGGACGACCAGGCGGTGTACGCGTACGCGCGGGAGGACCTCGACGCCTGGGAACGCGAACTGGGCCGGCCGCTGGCCGGCGGCCGCTTCGGCGAGAACCTCACGACGAGCGGTCTGGACGTCTCCGGGGCGCTGATCGGCGAGCGCTGGCGGATCGGTTCCGAGGTGGTTCTGGAGGTGACCTCGGGGCGGATCCCCTGCCGTACGTTCCAGGGCCACCTGGGCGAACGGGGCTGGGTGAAGAGGTTCACCCGGAAGGGCGCGACGGGTGCCTACCTGCGGGTGATCGAGCCGGGTGAGATACGGGCGGGCGATCCGATCGAGATCGCGCACCGGCCGGACCACGAGGTGACGGCGGCGATGCAGTTCCGTGCGGTCACCACGGAGCGGGAACTGCTGCCGCGCCTGCTCGTCGCCGGTGCGGCGCTGCACCCGGAGGCGCTGGCGGCGGCCCGCAAGTACGTGGCCGAACAGGGCCGCTGAGGGCCTGTCACCGTAGCGGACGCCGTCAGTCCGGGTAACTACCCTTGGGCCATGACAACGGCTCTGATTACGGGATCGACCGCGGGCATCGGCGCCGCGTTCGCACGGCGGCTGGCGGCGGACGGGCACGATCTGGTCCTGGTGGCGCGGGACACCAAGCGGCTGCGCGAGCAGGCGACCGAGTTGCACGACCGGCACGGCATCGAGGCGGAGGTGCTGACCGCCGACCTGGCGACGGACGACGGCATCGAGGTGGTCGCGACCCGCCTGGGCGACCGCAGGAACCCGGTCGACCTGCTGGTCAACAACGCGGGCTTCGGCAACAAGGGCCGCTATCTCGACGTCTCGATGGCGGACGAGCTGCGGATGCTGAAGGTGCACTGCGAGGCGGTGCTCCGGCTGACGTCGGCGGCGGCCGAGGCGATGCGGGAGCGCGGGCGCGGCGGCGTGGTGAACGTGGCCTCGGTGGCGGCCTTCCTGCCGCGTGGCACGTACGGCGCGTCCAAGGCGTGGGTCGTGCAGTTCACCCAGGGCGCGGCGAAGGACCTGGCGGGCAGCGGTGTACGGCTGATGGCGCTGTGCCCCGGCTTCGTGCGCACGGAGTTCCACGAGCGGGCAGGCATGGGCACGGACAACATCCCGAACTGGATGTGGCTGGACGCCGACAAACTGGTCGCGGCGGCGCTGGCCGATCTCGCGCGCGGCAGGTCGCTGTCCATCCCGGACCCCCGCTACAAGGCGCTGATGGGTCTGGTGAAGGTGGCGCCGCGCGGGCTGTTGGGCGGGATCAGCTCGCGGACGGGACGCAAGTACGGGCCCCAGTAGCGGACGGGTGGCGCCGTCGGTCCGGTGCGAAAATGGGGCATGACGGAACACGGAACCGGACCAGGGGGGCCGGAGGCGGCGTCATGACCTTCGTACAGCTCATCGAGTGCAAGACCAGCCGGTTGGACGAGATGAACCGGCTCCTGGACGACTGGGTCGAGCAGACCAAGGGGAAGCGGACCGCGATGCACGCGGTCGTCGGCAAGGACCGCTCGGACGCGGCGCACATCGTCGAGGTGGTGGAGTTCCCGTCGTACGAGGAGGCGATGCGGAACTCGAACCTCCCGGAGACCGACCGGATCTTCCGGGCCATGGTCGCCCTGTGCGACGAGATGCCCACGTTCACCGACCTGGACGTGGTGCGGGACGAGCCGTTGTGCACGCAGACCGTCCGGCGCTTCTACGAGACGCTCGCCACCCCGGGTGACCTGCCGCCGCTCAACGACCTGCTGGACGAGGACATCCACAGCCACGATCCGATCAACCCGCAGGACACGATCGGGCTGGACGCCGCCCGGAGCGAGTACCGGATGTGGCGGGCCGCCTTCGACTTCGCCTTCACGGTCGAGGACGTGATCGCCCAGGGCGACCGGGCCTGCGCGCGGTGGACCTGGAACGCCACGCACAAGAGGGACTTCCTGGGGATTCCCGCCACCGGAAAGCCGGTCACCATGACCGGGACGACCGTGTTCCGCTTCGGGGACAACGGGAAGATCGCCGAGGCCTGGTGGCAGCACGACCAGTTGGGGCTGATGCAGCAGCTGGGGGCGCTGGACGCGCTGGAGCGGTAGAGAAGATCACGAAGGGCCTACCCGCTGCCGACGGGGCGGGCCGGACCGGGCTTCTTCGCCGTCTGCGCCGCCTCCTTCGCCAGGCGTGCCGCCTCCTTCTTCTCCCGGGTCTCCCTTCTTGACCGCTCAACGCATTCGTCCCCTACGATTCGCCCCTCGATGAATGCGGGCCTCCAGAGCTCGCCGAGGGGGAGGGCCGCGGGTTGGCCGAGGACTGGCGGGGTGTGGTGAGCGGGGTCGCGTACTCCCTGATCTTCGATCGGGACCTCGACGACGCCGTGGTCGAACGGGTCACTGGGGTGCTGCTCAGGCAGCCCCTGTACCGACTTGAGCGGGAGGAGCAGTACCAGGCGCTTCTCCAGGCGGTCGAGTCCGGCGCGGATCTCGCCTCCCCGATCGCCGAGCAGCACAGCGGCGAGGACATCCGGGACTTCCTGCGGCGGGTGCTTGCCCGGATGGACACCCTTCGCCCGTGGTCCAATCCGCCCTACCTACGGCTGGACGGGCACCGCTTCCCGGAGGAGTTCTCCGGCGCCCGGGAGATCGCCCGGATAGCGATGGACCGCAATCACATCGGCGCGCGGATCGGCTGGTGGGACACCGTCCAGCAGGACGGCAGGGAGTGGGACGTCCTCCTGCTACGGCTCGCCTCCGGCGATGAGGTCGCCCTCGTCGTCGCCGCGGGTGCGGCGGGGCCCGTCGGGCTCCGCCACGCCGACCCAGGGCGCCCGGTCCGCTCAGTCCTGAAGGCGTTCTGCGCGGCCACCGGCTTCACCCGGCGAGAGGTCCGGCCGAACGGCCTGGCAGCCCTGCTCTGGTCCTTGGGCTGACCAGTGCGGGAGGGCAACCCCGCCGAGGAGTTCCAGGCCGTCCTGGAGTCGGGCCGTACGGACGCAGGAGTCTCCAAGACCGACCTCGTCAAGCCAGCGCGCCTGTGCGTCGGTGACCTCCGCGACCGAGTCCTGGACGGTCATCAGGCAGAGGCCCATCTTCAAAGGGCTTGATCGCAAAGGGAGTTGCGGTGTTATCGTCCCCCGCATGGCTGAACTGATCGCTCCCACGGCACGGTTGCGTTCCTCGTGGCTCACGGCGCGTGGCGAGTGGCAGCCCGGTGCTCACCAGGACGGGACCGGCCTGCGTCTGGTCGGTGACGATGACCTCGACAGCCCGGACGGGTTCGCCTCATGGGTCGAGCGCCTGCGGCAGCAGTCGGACCGGTCGCTGCCTGTCGGGGAGGGACGCGTCCACGCCACCCACTGGTGGATCGTCGACGGCGAGACGTATCTCGGGGCCATCGACCTCCGGCACTACCTGAACGCCGTGCTGCTGGAAGGCGGCGGACACATCGGCTACAGCGTCCGGCCTTCCGCCAGACGACGCGGACTGGCCACGTGGGCGCTGGGAGCGGTTCTGCTCAGGGCGCCGGCGCTGGGCCTGGACCGGGTCCTGCTCACCTGTGACGACGGCAACGCCGGGTCGGCGCGCACCATCGAGAGCAACGGCGGCGTCCTCGAAGAGGTACGCAGCACCGGGATCTGGGTCAAGCGCCGCTACTGGATCACCCTCGACGAGCCGCGCTCGACGGCGCGCCGAGGCTTGTAGTCCTCCGGGGGACCGACAGCCCCCACACCCCGGCGTCGCCTACACAGAATCCCGCTGTAGGCCCGTTTCTCTTGGTCAGGCGCCTGTAGGCGCCCATCGGCGCTCCCGGCAAGACCGTCTGGGCCGTCGTCCGTCAGTAGTGGTACCGGGCCTTGATGATCACGACTTCCTTCTCGGTGGCCCGGTAGACGAGCCGGTGCTCGTCGTCGATCCGGCGAGACCGGTAGCCGGACAGGTCACCCTTCAGCGGTTCCGGTTTACCGATGCCCGTGAACGGGTCACGCTGGATCTCACCGATGAGGCGGACGAGCTTACGGAACAGCTTTTTGTCGGCGTCCTGCCAGTACAGGAGGTCCTCCCACCCGGTGGGACGGAACCGTACGTCCCTCACTCCCCGTCCTCCGCCAGGGACTGAAGTTCCTCCATGCCCTTGGTGATCATCGGAGTGTCGGCCGCCTTGTCGGCGGCGACGGCCGCCATGAGGTGGGCGGCGTTTGCCGGCGAACGCAGCAGGTAGACGGTCTCCTGCCAGGAGCGGAAGTCGTCGGCGGACATCAGTATGGCGTTGCCGCCCCTGGAGGTGATCTCGACGGGCTCATGGTCGTCGTTGACCTGCTGGATCAACGGGAAGAGCCTGGCCCGGGCCTCGCTGGCAGTGATGGACACGGCCCTCTCCCTCCATGGGATCGACAGAACTGGTACGGGAATGCCGTACCAGTCACATGGTACAAGCATGTGGTGTCCCCGCGCCCCAAAGGAGCGCGGGGAACTGCGCGAACAACCCCGGCGAACCCGCACCCGGCAACGAGCCCGCCCCGGCAGACGTGAACCCGCCGGGGACAACGCCGAGTGCCCAGCCCCCCGCAGGGGACTGGGCACCGGTCAAAGCAAAGCGCAGCGCCTAGTGGGCGTGACCGTGGCCGTGGCCCGCGGCGGCCGGCTCTTCCTCTTCCTTCTTCTCGACGACCAGGGTCTCGGTCGTGAGCAGGAGGGAGGCGATGGAGGCGGCGTTCTCCAGGGCGGAGCGGGTGACCTTCACCGGGTCGATGACGCCGGCCTTGACCAGGTCGCCGTACTCACCGGTGGCGGCGTTGTAGCCGTTGCCCTTCTCCAGCTCGGCCACCTTGGAGACGATGACGTAGCCCTCGAGGCCGGCGTTCTCGGCGATCCAGCGCAGCGGCTCGACGGCGGCCTTGCGGACCACGGAGACGCCGGTGGCCTCGTCGCCGGTCTTGTCGAGGTTGCCCTCGAGGACCTTGACGGCGTGGACGAGCGCGGAGCCACCACCGGAGACGATGCCCTCCTCGACCGCGGCGCGGGTCGCGGAGATGGCGTCCTCCAGACGGTGCTTCTTCTCCTTCAGCTCCACCTCGGTGGCGGCGCCGACCTTGATCACGCACACGCCGCCGGCCAGCTTCGCGAGGCGCTCCTGGAGCTTCTCGCGGTCCCAGTCGGAGTCGGTGTTCTCGATCTCGGCCTTGATCTGGTTGACGCGGCCCACGACGTCCTCGGAGTTGCCGGCGCCGTCGACGAGGGTCGTGTCGTCCTTGGTGACCGTCACGCGGCGGGCGGAGCCCAGCACGTCCAGACCGGCCTGGTCGAGCTTGAGGCCGACCTCCTCGGAGATGACCGTGGCGCCGGTGAGGACCGCCATGTCCTGGAGCATCGCCTTGCGGCGGTCACCGAAGCCGGGGGCCTTGACCGCGACCGCGTTGAAGGTGCCGCGGATCTTGTTCACGACGAGGGTGGAGAGGGCCTCGCCCTCGACGTCCTCGGCGATGATCAGCAGCGGCTTGGAGGCACCCGCCTGGATGACCTTCTCAAGCAGCGGCAGCAGGTCCTGGATCGAGGAGATCTTGCCCTGGTTGATGAGGATGTACGGGTCCTCGAGGACGGCCTCCATGCGCTCCTGGTCCGTCACGAAGTACGGCGACAGGTAACCCTTGTCGAAGGCCATGCCCTCGGTGAAGTCCAGCTCCAGACCGAAGGTGTTGGACTCCTCGACGGTGATGACACCGTCCTTGCCGACCTTGTCCATCGCCTCGGCGATGAGCTCGCCGACCTGCTGGTCCTGGGCGGACAGCGCGGCGACGGCGGCGATGTCGGACTTCTCGTCGATCGGCCGGGCCGAGGCGAGCAGGTCCTCGGACACCGCGGCGACGGCGGCGTCGATGCCCTTCTTCAGGGCGGCCGGGGAAGCACCGGCGGCGACGTTCTTCAGGCCCTCGCGGACGAGCGCCTGGGCCAGCACGGTGGCGGTGGTCGTACCGTCACCCGCGATGTCGTTGGTCTTGGTCGCCACCTCCTTCACCAGCTGGGCGCCGAGGTTCTCGTACGGGTCCTCGATCTCCACCTCACGGGCGATGGTGACGCCGTCGTTGGTGATGGTCGGGGCGCCGAACTTCTTGTCGATGACGACGTTGCGGCCCTTGGGGCCGATCGTCACCTTGACCGTGTCGGCGAGCTTGTTGACGCCGCGCTCGAGGGCGCGACGGGCGTCCTCGTCGAACTTCAGGATCTTCGCCATGGGAGCGTAGCCCTCTCGGGAAATCTAGGGTGCAAACAATGCTGTCGGTCAAACGAACTGCGCCCCCGGCGCCCGGCTTGTTAACGGTCGCGGGGGCCGAGGGCGCAGCTCGAAGCAGGAATGCTCGAGGTGATTACTTCTCGATGATCGCGAGCACGTCGCGAGCCGAGAGAACGAGGTACTCCTCGTTGTTGTACTTCACCTCGGTGCCGCCGTACTTGCTGTAGAGCACGACGTCGCCGACGGAGACGTCGAGCGGAAGACGGTTACCGTCCTCGAAGCGGCCCGGGCCCACGGCCAGGACGACGCCCTCCTGGGGCTTCTCCTTGGCGGTGTCCGGAATGACCAGGCCCGAAGCCGTGGTCTGCTCGGCGTCCAGCGGCTGGACCACGATGCGGTCCTCGAGCGGCTTGATGGCAACCTTGGAGCTGGCGGTCGTCACGATCCGACCTCCCCCTTCGGAGATCTCACGGGGTTAACTGTCTGAGGTGGCGACCAGGTCGATCCGTCGTCGCGGGTGCCGGACCTGCCCGTCGCTGTGTTGGCACTCTCCTCTGTCGAGTGCCAGAGCCGAGACTATGACCGCGATTAGCACTCGGTCAAGCGGAGTGCCAATTGCCGTGCGGCGCGTCTGCTGTGGGGGTGGGCTCAGTGGGCCTCTGCTGGGGGCCACGCCCCCAGACCCCCCATCGGCCTGAACGGCCTCGCCCTCAAACGCCGGACGGGCTGAGTTGTGCCGCGGCCGAGGTTTGGGAGTCCCCTCAGATGTAGTCCTCCAAGCGGCCCACCGTCAGGCCCCGGGACTGCACCTTGCGCAGGAGGCGTTGGGCGGTGGGGGCCTCGGGGGCCATCTGGATGATGTCGCCGGGGCGGAGGTGGTGGGGGCCCCTGGTGTAGGTGAGGGTGCCGGTGGTCATGGAGGCGCGCCAGAGGACCACGGCCGAGACTCCGCAGTCGGCGGCGGCGTGCAGGGTGGTGGTGTCGTACGTGCCGTGGGGCGGGCGGAAGAGGTGGGGGCGGAGTTTCTGCCGGCGGTCGCAGATCTCGGCGCTGTCGGTGCGGAACGCGGTGACCGGGAGGCGCAGTTCGCGGACCATGTCGGCGAAGCGCGGGTCCTTCTCTTCTCCGTCGTCGTGAGTGTCGTTGGTGTCGTAGGTGAGGAAGACGACCTTGTCGGGGGTGGGGACGTGGTCGACGACCGGGGGGAGGTACGGGCCCCTCCGGCGGGGCGTGCGGAGGCGGAGGGGGACGCGGGCCGGGGGGTTCGGGGCGGGGGGCAGCGGGGTTCGCAGGCCCCAGTGGCGGTACGCGAGGTCGCGGGCGGGCGCGGGGTGGCGTACCCGCTGGGCCGCTTTCTCGCCCAGCCGCTCGATGGGGTCGACGGACTGGGCGCAGCCGGCGAGGAGGAGTGCGGCCCCGGTGAGCGCGGCGGCGGCCTGGGCCCGGTGTCGCCGCCACCGCCGCCTCACAGGTAGTCCTCCAGGCGGGCCACCGCGTATCCCTCGCGGGTGACCTTGTTCAGGAACCGGCGCATGTCGTCGATCATCGTGCCGTTCCAGTCGTCCCGTCCCCGGAAGTGGGTCAGGACGATGTCCCCGGGATGCAGGCTCCGGTCGTCCTCCCGGTACTCCCAGTGGTCGACGAAGACCTCCTCGTCCCAGATGGGCGCGTACTTGATACCGCAGGACTTGGCGGCGACGAGGGTGTCGTGGTTGTAGTTGCCGTAGGGCGGGCGGAAGACGGTCGGGCTCTTGCCGAACTGCTTGCGCATGATCCGCTGCATGCCGCAGATCTCGTCCCGCTGCTCGTCGTAGGACAGGCCGGGCAGGTAGGGGTGGGTGAGGGTGTGGTTGTTGAGGGTGATGCCCTTGGCCTGCATCCTGCGGAAGTAGCCGTAGTCGTCCTCGACCAGGTAGTTGCTGAGGAACGCGGTGTAGGGGATCTTCAGGTCGCTCATCATGCGCAGGAAGGCCGGGTCCTTCTCGGCGCCGTCGTCGATGGTGAGGAAGACGACCTTCTGCTTGGTGGGGATCGTGGTGAAGACGGGGGGCAGGTGCAGTTCCTCCTGGTCGTGGACCTCGAATCCGGCGCGGGCGGTGATCCTCGGTTTGCGGGCGGGGGGCGGCGGGGGTGTCAGGGGGACCCCGTCCAGGCCCCAGCGTTTCGCGGCGGCGACCAGGGCGGTGTGGGAGGCGCGCAGCCGCGAGGCGTAGGAGTCCAGGGCCTCGGCGGGCCCCTGGTGGCGCTGCTGGCCCGGGGCGGGCCGGACGTCCGGGGCCGCGTCCGGTGCCGTACAGCCGGAGACGACGACGCCGGAGACGACGGCGGCCACGGTGAGCGCGACCAGGCCGGTCCGGGAGGCCGCCCGCCTCCGCCATGCACCATTTTTGTCATTTTGTACTACTACTCGCATGGTGCTGGATCTTCGCAGTACCCCCGACCCGAACCCGCCCGACACCGCCGCCGCGGGCGCACCATCCACCGACTGGCCCACAATGACCCGGTGAACGACCTGCTCCCCTTCCACTCCCTGCTCACCCCCGAGGGCCGCGCCCTCCTCGACGAGGTGCGCGGCACGGCACCGGCCGAGGAACTCGCCGTCGCCACCCGCCTGCGCCGCGACCACCCCGCCGACCTGGTCTCGGCCGCCCTCGGCCAGGCCCGGCTGCGGCAGCGGGCGGCGGCGAAGTTCGGGGCCGAGGACGCGGAGCGGATGTACTTCACGCCGAACGGGGTCGAGCAGTCGACCCGCACGAGCGTGGCGGGCTACCGGGCCGGCCGGCTGAAAGAGCTGGGGGTGACGTCCGTCGCCGACCTGTGCTGCGGCATCGGCGGCGACGCGATCGCCCTCGCCCGCGCCGGGATCCGCGTCCTCGCCGTGGACCGCGATCCGCTGACGGCGGCCGTGGCCCGCGCGAACGCCCAGGCGCTGGGGCTGGCGGACCTCATCGAGGTGCGGGAGGCGGATGTCACGGAGGTCGACACCGCCGGGTACGACGCGGTCTTCGTCGACCCCGCCCGGCGCGGCGGACGGGGCCGCATCTTCGACCCGGAGGCCTACTCGCCGCCCCTGTCCTGGGCCGTCGGCGTGGCGTCCGCCGCCCGGGTGGCCGCCCTGAAGATCGCCCCCGGCATCCCGCACGAGGCGGTCCCCGCGCGGGCCGAGGCCGAGTGGATCTCCGACGGCGGGGACGTGAAGGAGGCGGTGCTGTGGTTCGGCGCCGGCACCGGCGGCGCGGCCGTACGGGCCACGCTGCTGCCGGGGCCTCGCTCGTTGCTCTCCCGGGGCCTCCCCGACCCCGAAGTACGGCCCGTGGGGCGGTACTTGTACGAGCCCGACGGCGCCGTCATCCGGGCGCACCTGGTGGCCGAGGTCGCCGAGGAGGTGGACGGCGGGCTGATCGACCCGACCATCGCCTACATCACGGCGGACGCCCCACGGCCGACGGTGTACGCCTCCGCGTACGAGATCACCGACCGGCTCCCCTTCAACCTGAAGAAGCTGAAGGCCCTGCTCAGGGAGCGCGAGGTCGGCGTCCTGACCGTGAAGAAGCGCGGCTCGGCGGTCGAACCCGAGGAGCTCCGCAGGAAGGTCAAGCCCCAGGGGCCGAACTCGGCGACGGTGTTCCTCACCCGGGTGGCGGGGGCACCGACGATGCTGATCGGCCACCCGCTGGGGTGACTCACGCGCACTCCCCCGCCCTCCGCAACAGCATCTCCCGTTCCCGCTCGTTCCGGGTCAGCCGTGCCGCGCGTTCGAAGTCCGCGCGTGCTTCCGCCGGGCGGCCCAGGCGGGCCAGGAGGTCGCCGCGGACGCTGGGGAGCAGGTGGTAGTCGCGGAGGGAGGGTTCGGCGGCCAGCCGGTCCACGATCTCCAGCGCCGGGGCCGGGCCCCGCGCCATCGAGACGGCGACCGCGCGGTTCAGCTCCACGACGGGGGACGGGGCTCGGGCGGCGAGCAGGTCGTACAGGGTGGCGATGGCCGCCCAGTCCGTCTCCTCGTAGGTGTAGGCGTGCGCGTGGCAGGCCGCGATCGTCGCCTGGAGGGCGTACGGGCCGGGGGCGCCGGTGGCCGTGGCCTCGGCGCGGCCGAGGGCCGTGACGCCGCGGGCGATGAGCATGCGGTTCCAGCGGCGGCGGTTCTGGTCCTTCAGCAGGACCGGCTCGCCGTGCGGGCCGGTGCGGGCGGCGGCGCGGGAGGACTGGAACTCCAGGAGGGCGGTCAGGGCGTGCACCTCCGGCTCCTTGGGCATCAGGGCGGACAGCACGCGGGCCAGCCGGAGGGCGTCCTCGCACAGGGCGGGGCGCAGCCAGTCGTCGCCGGCGGTGGCCGCGTAGCCCTCGTTGTGGATCAGGTAGATGACGTCGAGGACGGAGCCCAGGCGGGCCTCGCGGTCGGGGCCGTAGGGGACCTCGAAGGCGATGTTCCGCGTCGCGAGGGTGCGCTTGGCACGGACGATGCGCTGGGCGATCGTCGGCTCCGGCACGAGGAAGGCGCGGGCGATCTCGGCCGTGGTCAGGCCGCCGAGCAGGCGCAGCGTGAGCGCGGTGCGGGCCTCGGGGGACAGCACCGGGTGGCAGGCGGTGAAGACCAGGCGGAGCAGGTCGTCGTCGATGTCCTCGGGGTCGGCGGGTTCCGGCGGCCCGGCCGTGGTCTCCAGGTCGCGGCCGATCTCGGCGAGCTTGCGGGCGTAGTTCTCGCGGCGGCGAATGAGGTCGACGGCGCGGCGCCGTGCGGTGGCCATGAGCCAGGCGCCGGGGTTGTCCGGCACGCCGTCCCGGGGCCACTGCTCCAGGGCGGCCACCAGCGCGTCCTGGGCCAGTTCCTCGGCGATCCCGATGTCGCGCACGATCCGGGTCACGCCGGCGATGAGGCGGGGCGACTCCAGGCGGAAGACGGTCTCGATGGCCGTCTCGACGGCATCGGCGGTCTCGGCGGTCTTGGCGGCCTGGGCGGTCTTGGCGGCCTGGGCGGCGGTGGGCTGCTGTTCCACAGCCCACCATGCAACACCCCCGGCCGGGTCTGCGCCAATGAGCGATCAGCCCTCGATCTCCCGGACCTCACAGGTCACGGTCCAGAACTCCTCGTGGACCTTCAGGAAGCGCTTGGTCCACTCCAGCGCCTCGGCCTTGTCCTTGCACTGCATGAGGGCGTAGCCGCCGATGACCTCCTTGGTCTCGGTGAAGGGGCCGTCGGTGACGGAGAGCCGCCCGTTCTCCCAGTGGACCCGGGTGCCCTGCGCGGAGGGGGTGAGCCCGGCGGTGTCCAGCATCACGCCGGCCTTGGTGATCTCCTCGATCAGCTCCCCCATCCGCTGCATCAGCTCGGGGCTGGGGCCCTCGGCGGGGGTGTTGTTCTCGTCGATGCGAATGAGCGACAGGTAGCGGGGCATGGTGACTCCTTCGGTGGGCCGGCGGGGGCTCTCCCCGCCTTCTCACCCCTGCGTCGAACGGGAGACACCCGGATCGACAGGCTCCCCGGAATTCTTCGAAGATTTTTTTGTGGCCCTAGCGCAGCGACTTCCACAGCTTGCTCGCCGCCGGTTCCTTCGCGATGACCCGGTTGGGGTCGGAGGGGGCTGTGACGACCGGCATCATCACCGTCCTGACCTGGTCGGCCGTGAGGCCCTTCAGGCTCTGGCCCAGGTGCATGAGCTCGCTCAGTGAGTTCAGGCCGGTGTCCGTCGTCAGGCTTCCGGTGATCGCGTCGGCCACCTGGTAGAGCTTGGCGGGGTCGGTGAGGAGGTCGGTGGCGGCGATCTGCTCCAGGAGGGCCTTCACCAGTTTCTGTTGCAGGCCTATGCGGCCGAGGTCGCTGCCGTCGCCTATGCCGTGCCGGGTGCGGGCCAGGGCCAGGGCCTGCTTGCCGTTCAGGTGGTGGGTGCCGGCCGCGAGGTGGAGGTGGCTCTTGTCGTCGTCGATGTCCTGGCCGGTGGTGACCGTGACCCCGCCGAGGGCGTCGACCAGTTTGGCGAAACCGGAGAAGTCGATCTCGATGTAGTGGTCCATGCGGACGCCGGTGACCGACTCGACCGTCTTCACCGCGCACACCGGCCCGCCCAGCGAATAGGCGCTGTTGAACATGGCGTTGTACGCCACCGAGGTCGAGCCGCCCGACGACAGCGGGCAGGAGGGGCGGGTGACCAGTGTGTCGCGCGGGATGCTGACGACGGTGGCCTCGGTGCGGCCGGCATCGATGTGCACGACCATCGCCGTGTCGGAGCGGGCGCCGGAGCTGTCGCCGCCGCCGAGCTCCTTGTTCGCCTTGCCGCTGCGCGAGTCGGAGCCGAGGACGAGGATGTTCAGCGCCTCGGTCGGCAGCGGGGACGCGGACGCCGAGGCGGAGGCGGAGACGGACGGGGTGGTGACCGCCTTCGCCGGACGGTCGTCGCCCAGCGCGCTGTTGATGTCGACGCTGCGGATGTTGTTGTTCAGGTGCCAGTACGCCCAGCCCGCCGCCGCGCCGCCGAGCACCAGCGCCGCGGCGAGGGTGAGGCCGGCGGCCTTCACTACCGCCTGCCGCCGGCCCGTCCGTCTGTCCCCGTCGTGTCCCGTCACGAGGAGGAACGTAAGTCCGAATTATTAGGAGAGTGTTAGCGAGATCCGCCCGAGGCGGTTTTCTTCGGAGAATCTCACGCTTCTCATCCCCCGCTCAGCTCAGTTCAGTTCAGCTCAGCTCAGGGTCACCGTGGGCACCGGATTGCTGCCGCTCCAGGACGCGTTGAACCCGAAGGTCACCGAGCCGCCGTCCGGGACCGACCCGTTGTACGAGGCGTTCGCGCAGGTCACGGCCGAACCGGACTGGGTGCAGCCGGCGTTCCAGGCCTGGGTGATCTGCTGGCCCGCGCCATAGGTCCAGCTCGCCTTCCAGGAGGACAGCGAGGCCCCGGCGCAGGCGATCTTCACCTGGCCGGTGAAGCCGGTGTTCCACTGACTGGTGACGCTGTACGTCGCCGTACAGGCGCCGTTCGTCGGCGGCGGGGTCGTGCCGCTGCCGCCGAGCGCCTCGGCGATGCCGTAGTAGGCGGGCTTGGGGCTGTAGTTCTCGTCGTACGGTGTCGCCGCCCCGTACCCCGGGAAGGTGCTCGGCACCCATGAGTCGGAGTCGGTGAAGCCCCACACGGTGACGTTGACGCAGCGGGTGACCGCCACGCAGGCGGCCACCACCGACTTGAAGTCGGCGGCCTGCTGGGCGAGTTTCGTGCTGTCGGCGGGCAGTGCCATCCGTACGTCCAGCTCGGTGATCGCCACGTCCACGCCGAGATCGGCGAAGCGCTGGATGTTCTGCTGGAGGGTCGACGGGACCTGCCCGAGGATCAGGTGGGCCTGGAGGCCGACGCCGTCGATCGGAACGCCCTGCTGCTTCAGGGACTTGACCAGGTTGTAGAGGGCGGTGCTCTTGGAGTTGACGCCTTCGACGTTGTAGTCGTTGATGTACAGCTTGGCGTCCGGGTCGGCCGCGTGGGCCCAGGTCAGAGCGTTCGCTATGTAGCCGGAGCCGAGGCCGTTGTACCAGAGGGTCGAACGGTAGGTGCCGTCCTCGTTGAAGGGCTCGTTGACCACGTCCCAGGCCGCGATCTTCCCCTTGTACCGGCCCACCTCGGTGCTGATGTGGTTCTGGAGCAGGCTGCTGAGCTGCGCGGACGTCCAGCTGCCGTTGGTCAGCCAGCTCGGGTTCTGGCTGTGCCAGACCAGGGTGTGGCCGCGCACCTGCTGGTTGTGGGCCTGCGCGAAGGCGACGATCTGGTCGGCCTCGGTCCAGTTGAAGCTGCCCTGGGTGGGCTCGACCGAGCCCCACTTCATGGCGTTGCCCGGGGTGAGCGAGCTGAACTGCGACCCCGCGATGTCGCCGTAGCTCCCGGTGAGTTTGGAGCCGGTGACCGCCGTGCCGATGACCTTGCCCTTCGCCGCCCCGAGAGTACGCAGGGGCGTGTCCGCGGCGTGGGCGGTCGTGGCTCCGGCGGCGAACAGACCGACGGCCGTCAGGGCGCCGGTGGCCAGCGCGGCCAGCCGCCTGGCCAAGGGAGTTCTGGAGGATCTCATGCGGGTGCCTCCGAAAGTTTCGGTCGTGCAACCGATTGACTTCGGAGGAGTGTGGGCGCACCCGCACCACCCGTCAATACGTCAACTTCCGGCCACGCCCGTCACGGCGCGGCGGGGGCCGTCGTACTGCTGCGCACCACCAGGCTCGTCGCCAGCTCCACCCGGGTCGCCGCCGTGGAGGCGTCCTCGCGCCCGAGGTCCAGCACCAGCTTGGCCGCGGCCTCGGCCATCTCGGTCAGCGGCTGCCGTACGGTCGTCAGCGGCGGCCCCACCCAGCGGGCCACCGGCAGGTCGTCGAAGCCGACCACGCTCAGGTCCTCCGGAATGCGCAGCCCCAGCTCACGGGCGGCCTCGTACAGCCCGAGCGCCTGAAGGTCGTTGCCCGCGAAGACAGCGGTGGGGCGGTCGGGGCGGCCGAGCAGCTCCAGGCCCAGCCGGTAGCCGGCCTCGTGATGGAAGTCCCCGGCCTTGATCATGTCCTGGTCGACGGGCAGCCCGGCGGTCTCCAGCGCGGCCCGGTAGCCGTCGACCCGGGCGCGGCTGCACATCATCCGGGAGGGGCCGCTGATCGCGCCGATGCGGGTGTGGCCGAGCTCGACGAGGTGGCGGGTGGCGGCGAGGCCGCCCTGCCAGTTGGTGGCGCCGATCGAGGGCACGTCGGCGCCCGGGTCACCGGCCGGGTCCATCACCACGAACGGGATGGACCTGCTGGTCAGCAGGGCGCGCTGAGACTCGTCGAGCCCGGAGAGGACCAGGATCACGCCGTGCGGGCGGCGGGCGGCGACCTGGTCGGCCCAGGTCCGGCCGGGGGTGAGCCGCCCCGCGCTCTCACTGAGCACGACACTCAGCCCCGCGTCCCGGGCCACGTTCTCCACCCCCCGGATGACCTCCATCGCCCAGGCGCTCTCCAGCTCGTGGAAGACCAGGTCGATCAGGGGCGAGCGGGAGGCCTCGGCGCGCCGCCGCCGGTAGCCGTAGGCGCGCAGGAGCTCCTCGACGCGGGTGCGGGTGGCGGGGGCGACGTCGGCACGGCCGTTGAGCACCTTCGAAACAGTCGGAGCGGAGACACCGGCCTGACGAGCGATTTCGGCGAGGGTCGCGGTCTGCGTTCCTGCGGGCTTCGGAGGCTTCATGCGGGCGATCGTATCCCTGCACACCCTCTTGACGAAGACCTTGTCCCGCCATAGGTTCCCGGAACATTCGATGTTAAGTCCGAAACATTCGTGAGCAGAGACGGGAGTTACATGACAACCGTTCCTTGGCGCGACTCCGCCCTGCCCGCCGCCGCCCGTGTCGACGACCTGCTCGCGAGAATGACCCTGGAGGAGAAGGCCGCCCAGCTGTACGGCGTATGGGTGGGTGCCGCCACGGACGGCGACGGCGTCGCCCCGCTCCAGCGCGAGATGACCGCCGACTACGACTGGGACGAGCTGATCACGCTCGGCCTCGGCCAGCTGACCCGCTCCTTCGGCACCGCCCCCGTCGACCCGGCGCTGGGCGCGCAGGCACTGGCCCGCGCCCAGCGCCGCATCGCCGCGGCGGGCCGCCTCGGCATCCCGGCGGTCGCCCACGAGGAGTGCCTGGCGGGCTTCACGGCCTGGGGCGCCACCGCCTACCCGGTGCCGCTGGCCTGGGGCGCGACCTTCGACCCGCCCCTCGTCGAGGAGCTGGGCCGGCGCATCGGCCACGACCTGCGCTCGGTCGGCGTCCACCAGGGCCTCGCGCCCGTGCTGGACGTCGTACGGGATCCGCGCTGGGGCCGCGTGGAGGAGACGATCGGCGAGGACCCTTACCTGGTCGGCACGATCGGCACGGCCTATGTGCGGGGCCTGGAGTCCGCCGGGATCGTCGCCACGCTCAAGCACTTCGCCGGGTACGCGTCCTCGGCGGGCGCGCGGAACCTGGCGCCCGTGCGGGCCGGGGTCCGGGAGTTCGCGGACGTCACCCTGCCGCCCTTCGAGATGGCGCTGCGCGAGGGCGGGGCGCGCTCGGTGATGGCGGCGTACACCGAGACGGACGGTGTCCCCGCGTCGGCGGACCCGGGCCTGCTGACCGGACTCCTGCGGGAGCAATGGGGCTTCACGGGAACGGTGGTCGCCGACTACTTCGGCATCGGCTTCCTCGAAACCCTGCACCGGGTCGCCGGCACCGAGGCCCAGGCGGCGCGGCTGGCGCTGGAGGCGGGCATCGACGTGGAGCTGCCCACCCTCAAGTGCTACGGAAAGCCGCTGGTGGCAGCGGTACGGGAGGGCAGCGTCCCGGAGGCGCTGGTGGACCGGGCGGCCCGCCGGGTGCTGACGCAGAAGTGCGAACTGGGCCTGCTCGACGAGGACTGGCGGCCGGAGCCGGCCGGCCCGGTCGACCTGGACTCGGCGGCGAACCGGGCGCTGGCCCGCCGACTGGCCGAGGAGTCGGTGGTGCTCCTCGACAACCCCGACGGCCTGCTGCCGCTGGCCCCCGGCACCCGTGTCGCGGTGGTCGGCCCGCGCGCGGCCGACGCGCTGGCGATGCTCGGCTGCTACTCCTTCCCCTCCCATGTCCTCACGCACCACCCCGAGGTGCCGACGGGCATCGGCGTCCCGTCGGTCCTGGAGGCCCTGCGCGCCGAACTCCCCGACGCCAAGGTGACGTTCGCGGAAGGCTGCGGGGTGTCCGACCCGGATACCGCCGGCTTCGAGGAGGCGGTGGCCCGCGCGGCCGAGGCCGATGTGTGCGTGGCGGTGCTCGGCGACCGGGCCGGGCTGTTCGGCCGGGGCACCTCGGGCGAGGGCTGCGATGTGACGGACCTGCGGCTGCCCGGCGTGCAGGGCGATCTGCTGGACACGCTGATCGCCACCGGCGTCCCCGTGGTGCTGGTCCTGCTGACCGGCCGCCCGTACGCCCTCGGCCGCTGGCACGACCGGCTGGCCGCCGTGGTCCAGGCGTTCTTCCCGGGGCAGGGGGGCGGGCCGGCCGTGGCGGGAGTGCTGTCGGGCCGCGTGAACCCCTCGGGCCGCCTCCCGGTGAGCGTCCCGCACGTCCCCGGAGGCCAGCCGTGGACGTACCTCCAGCCGCCGCTGGGCCTGGCGGACGAGGTCAGCAACCTCGACCCGACGCCCCTGTACCCCTTCGGCCACGGGCGCTCCTACACGACGTTCGGGTGGGAGGACTTCACGGGCACGGATCCGCGGATCGGCACGGACGGGTCGTACGACCTCTCGCTCACGGTCCGCAACACCGGCGACCGCGCCGGAGCGGAGGCCGTCCAGCTGTACCTGCACGACCCGGTGGCCTCCGTGACCCGCCCGGACGTCCGCCTGATCGGCTACCGGCGGGTGGAACTGGAGCCCGGGGAGGCGGTCCGGGTCACCTTCCGCTTCCACACGGACCTGTCGGCGTTCACCGGCCGTTCGGGTACAAGGGTGGTCGAACCGGGCGCCCTGGAACTACGGTTGGCGGCATCCAGCGCGGACGTACGGCACACGGCACGGCTGAGCCTCACGGGTCCGGTACGGGAACTCGGCGCCGGCCGGCGGCTGCGGTGCGAGACGGAGGTGTCGGGGGCGGGGTGACCCCCGGCGGGCGGGGACACGGGGGACGCGGTGGCCCGATTGGTGCACCACGAGCTGATGGCCGCGCTGGCCTGGCTGACCGGCATGGTGGCCGGCTCCGCGGTGGCGGCCGGTGTGCGCGGGATCCCGCAGGTGCGGGCCGGGGCCGTGGCACTCTGGGCCGCCGTCGCGTCCGGGTGCCTCCTGCTGTCGGTTCTCCTGCGGGCCTCACGGCTCAAGTGGATCGGTGACATCCCCACGTTCGAGTCCGCGGCACCCCTGCCGGCCGACGGCCGCTCCCCGGGCCGCAGTTGGTTCGACCCGGGTCTGCTCGTCCTTGTCCCTGCCGACGGCGGCACTGACGTTCTTCTCGGCGCAGTCCTGGCCGTTCCTGCTGCTGCTGTCACTGGACTGGCCGGCCAAGGCGGCGGTGTGCGCCCACTGGGAACGCAGGAACGGCCGGCTCGTGTGGCGAGGGGCCTTCGCGAGCGAACCGTGGCGACTGGCCTACTCCCCCGTCAGTCGGACCCCACCGACTCGAACCGCCACCGATGCACCGCCCTCGTGACCAACTCCCCGCCCGGCTCCGGCAGTTCGGGCAGCTCGGCGTCGTACTCCGCGTCCCACCAGGTGATGACGAGGACGCGGTCCTGCGGGGCGCGCAGGGTCTCCCGGCGCAGCGGCTCCCGGGCGAGTCTCTGCACCCGGGCCCAGGCCAGCAGTTCCCCGCCGCGCCCCGCCACCGCGCGGGCCTCCCACATCAGGGCGACCGTCACGAGTACAGGTTCTCCTTGCTGACCTCGTGGACGTGGTCGTGGCCGGGGACGTGCGGGTCGGTCACCGGCAGGGAGGAGTCCGCCGACAGGTCCCAGCTGGAGGCGGCCCGGTTGCGGGCGACCATCTCGGCGCCGAGGGCGGCCACCATGGCGCCGTTGTCCGTGCACAGCTTGGGGCGCGGGACGCGCAGCCGGATACCGGCGGCCTCGCAGCGCTCCTGGGCGAGGGCGCGCAGGCGGGAGTTGGCGGCCACGCCGCCGCCGATCATCAGGTGGTCGACGCCCTCGTCCTTGCAGGCGCGCACGGCCTTGCGGGTCAGCACGTCCACCACGGCCTCCTGGAAGGAGGCGGACACGTCACGGACCGGGACCTCCTCGCCCGCCGCCCGCTTGGCCTCGATCCAGCGGGCCACGGCCGTCTTGAGGCCGGAGAACGAGAAGTCGTACGCAGGGTCCCGCGGGCCGGTCAGGCCGCGCGGGAAGGCGATGGCCTGCGGGTCGCCCTCCTTGGCGTAGCGGTCGATGACCGGGCCGCCGGGGAAGCCCAGGTTGAGCACACGGGCGATCTTGTCGAAGGCCTCGCCCGCCGCGTCGTCGATGGTCGAGCCCATCGGGCGCACGTCCGAGGTGATGTCCGAGGACAGCAGCAGGGAGGAGTGGCCGCCGGACACCAGCAGCGCCATCGTCGGCTCCGGGAGCGGGCCGTGCTCCAGCTGGTCGACGCAGATGTGGGAGGCGAGGTGGTTCACGCCGTACAGGGGCTTGCCGAGGGCGTAGGCGTACGCCTTCGCCGCCGAGACGCCGACCAGCAGGGCGCCCGCGAGCCCCGGGCCCGCGGTCACCGCGATGCCGTCCAGGTCCCTGGCGGAGACACCGGCCTCCTTCAGCGCGCGGTCGATGGTGGGCACCATCGCCTCCAGGTGCGCCCTGGAGGCGACCTCGGGCACCACTCCGCCGAAGCGGGCGTGCTCGTCGACGCTGGAGGCGACGGCGTCCGCCAGCAGGGTGTTGCCGCGGACGACGCCGACGCCGGTCTCGTCGCAGGAGGTCTCGATCCCCAGGACCAAGGGTTCGTCAGCCATTGCTCTCTGTGCTCTCTGTTCCTTGTTCAGGGGTGGAACCGGGGACGGAACCGGGGACGGAGCCGCCGTCGGGTTCCGTGGTGAGGCGCATCACCAGGGCGTCCACGTTCCCCGGCTGGTAGTAGCCGCGCCTGAAGCCGATGGGCGTGAAGCCGAAGCGTTCGTACAGCTTCTGCGCGCGGACGTTGTCCACGCGGCACTCCAGCATCACCTCGGTGCACTCGAAGGCGGTCGCGGCCCGCAGCAGTTCGGCCAGCAGCAGGCCGCCCAGGCCGGTGCCCTGGAGGTCGCGGGTGACGGCGATGGTCTGGATGTCGGCCAACTCGCCCTGCGCGGCCAGGCCGGCGTAGCCGACGATCCGGCCGCCCGTCTCGGCCACGACGTACCGCCGGGTCGCCTCGGCGCCCCGGGAGTGGGCCAGCTCGGACCAGAACATGCCCCGCGACCAGGCGTCCTCGGGGAAGAGGCCCTTCTCCAGCTCCAGCACGGGGTCGATGTCCCACCAGCGCATCTCGCGCAGTCGAGGGGTTGCGGGTTCGGTCACTTGGGGGTGACCACCTTGTAGTTCTTGGGGACCTGGGCGTCGGGGCGGCGCAGGTACAGCGGCCGGGGAGCCTGGAGTTCCTCGCCCGCGGCCAGCTTCCCGGCGGCCAGCGAGGCGAGGGCGGCGGCGGAGACGTGCTCGGGTGCGTGCGCCTGCGGGAAGGTGTCGGGGTAGAGCAGGGCGCCCGCGCCGACGGCCGGGAGCCCCGTCACCCGCTCGGCGATGTCGGCGGGCCGGTCGACGGCGGGGTCGGTCAGCCGGGTGCGGGAGTCGGCGTACTTCGCCCAGTAGACCTCCTTGCGGCGGGCGTCGGTCGCCACGACGAAGGGGCCCTTCTCGATGTCGGCCGCGTAGGCGAGGGCGTCGAGCGTGCACAGGCCGTGCACGGGCACGCCGAGCGCGAGCCCGAACGTGTCGGCGGTCATCAGGCCGACGCGCAGCCCGGTGTAGGGGCCGGGCCCGATGCCTACGACGATCCCGGTGACGGCGTCGAGCTTCAGCCCGGCCTCGGCGAGCACGCGGTCGACGGCCGGCAGCAGCAGCTCGCCGTGCCGGCGCGCGTCCACCTGGCTCGACGAGGCGATGACGTCCGTGCCGTCGTGCAGCGCGACGGTGACGGCGGGGGTGGCGGTATCCAGAGCGAGCAAGAGCACGCGAACAGCCTACGGCTCCAGCGCGTACGCGGCGGCCGTCCCGGTCAGGTGGTCACCGACTGCTACCGTCTGCATAAAGTTCTGTACGAAGTACGACAAATGATGTAATACGGCGACGCGAGACAGAGGTGGGCGTACGTGGCAGGGACCAGCGCGGGAATCGTGGCCGGGCTCACCGCGGCGGCCGTCGGTACGGTCGGTTTCCTCGCCTACCAGGCCTCCGCCACGGTCCCGGCCGGCCTCGGCGACAAGCCCCGGGCGAGCGCGTCACTCCTGGCCAAGGCACCCCGGGACCGGAGGAATCCCACCGCGCTGCCCGCCGTCTCCGGATCGGGTGAACGGGTCGTGTACTCGGTGGACGACGACCGGGTGTGGCTGGTCGGCGAGCACAACCAGGTCGTGCGCACCTTCAAGGTGAAGCCCGGCCGGGTCGATCCGTACCCGGGCGCGTACGTGGTGACGTCCCGCTCGCACGCGGTCACCGGCACCGACGGCGTCCCCGTCGAGCACGTCGTGCGCTTCACCAGCGTGGACGACGTCGCCATCGGCTTCAGCGCCGCGGTGAACCCGGACCTGACCCCGGCACCGGACCCGGCCGTGCGCACCGGCGGCATCAGGGAGACCCGTACGGACGGGCAGGCGATGTGGATGTTCGGGACGATCGGGGTGCCGGTCGTCGTGGTCCGGTAGCGCGCGGTAACGCTATGCCGCGTCGCGGTGCCGCTCTGCCGGATCCAGTTGTTCCGGCTCGGGGTTCCGCGGGGGGTTCGAGATCGCCTCGGCCGCCGCGCAGGAGGCCAGCAGGTCGCGCATGGACACCCCGGCGGACATGGGCGGCCGCCACGGCACCGTGGGCTGGGGAGCGGGCATGGGACGCCTCCTGAGGTGCGGGGGCGGGTGTAGTTAGGCAGACCTAACTACGGACTGGCTACCATGTCATCACGGCTGCCAGGCCCGGCGCAATATGTTGCCGACGGCTTGTCGGAAAGTGTCGGGCGGTCTCAGACCGCCAGTGCCTCCAGGTCCACGGACGCCCACCGCTCGCCCAGGCCGGTGAGGGTCACCTGGCGTACCTCGTCGGTGGTGTCTCCGACGGCGCGGTGGATGACGACCTGCATCCGGTCCTCGGTCAGCTCCTCGACCTTGCCCTCGCCCCACTCCACGACGATCACCGAGTCGGGCAGCGAGACGTCCAGGTCGAGGTCCTCCATCTCGTCCAGACCGCCGGACAGCCGGTAGGCGTCGGCGTGGACGAGCGGCGGGCCGTCGCCCAGCGGCGGATGGACACGGGCGATCACGAAGGTTGGCGAGGTGACCGCGCCGCGTACACCGAGCCCCTCGCCCAGCCCGCGGGTGAGCGTCGTCTTGCCCGCGCCCAGCTCACCGCTGAGCATCACCAGATCGCCCGCGCGCAGCAGCTCGGCCAGGCGGCGGCCCAGCTCCCGCATCTGCTCCGGAGAGGTGACGGTCAGCTGGGTCTCAACGGGGTTGTGCGGTGCTGCTGGTGCTTCCATAGCCACTTACCGTAGCCCCTGCGGGCACGGCACCCGCGCGGGTGAGGAGGTCGGCGAGGCGGTCGGTGACCACTTCCGGGTGCTCCAGCATGACCAGGTGCCCGGCGTCCGGCACGAGGACCAGTTCGGCCTCGGGCAGCAGGTCGGCGATGGCCTCGCTGTGCTCGCTGGGCGTGACGAGGTCCTGGACCCCGGCCAGCACGAGCACCGGCATGTCGGTGAAGCAGGCGAGGGCCTCGGTCTTGTCGTGGTCGGTGAACGCCGGGTAGAACTCGGCGACCACGTCGATCGGCGTGGACTCGATCATGCGTTCCGCGAACCGGGCGATCGCCGGGTCGACGTCCCGCCCGGCGAACGAGTACCGCTTGATGATCCCCGCGAACAGGTCGGCGGTGGCCCGCCGCCCCTTCTCCACCAGCGCCGCCTGCTGCCCGAGCGCCTTCAGCACCCCGGGCAGCACCCGGCGCACCGCGTTGACGCCGGCGACGGGCAGCCCGAAGTTGACCTCGCCGAGCCGTCCGGACGACGTACCGACGAAGGCGGTGGCGACCACCCGGTCCCGGATCAGCTCCGGGTACTGCGCGGCCAGGGCCATCACCGTCATCCCGCCCATGGAGTGCCCGACCAGCACGATCGGACCCTCGGGCACGGCCGCGTCGATGACGGCCTTGAGGTCCCGCCCGAGCTGGTCGATGGTGAGGGGCACTCCGTCCTGGACCTGGCCCACTCCCCGCGCCGACCGTCCGTGGCTGCGCTGGTCCCAGTGCACGGTGCGTACGACACCGCGCAGGGCGGCGCGCTGGAAGTGCCAGGAGTCCTGGCTGAGGCAGTAGCCGTGGCTGAAGACCACGGTGACCGGGGCGGGCGCCTTGCGGCCGAAGAGCCGGCGCCGGCGCGGGGAGAGGTTCGGGCCACCGGTGTCGGGCTCGACGTCGTCGACCTCGTAGTACAACTCGGTGCCGTCGTCGGCGCGCGCCTTGCCCGGGGTGCCGCGCAGCGCCCCGTACGGGCCCGTCGAGTCCAGCGCCAGCCGGGCCTTCCTGCGCATCCCCCGGCCGACGGTCATCCGTTCGATGGCGACACCGGCCGCCGCGCCCGCGGCGAGCACACCTATCGCGGCACCGGCGAGGCCGGTCGCCCTGCGCCAGCTTCCGGCCGCCCCCGCGGCGGAGACGACGACGGCCGCGGCGGCGTCCGCCACGTCCGCAACGACCTCCGCACTGCTCTCGCTCACGTACCGCTCCTCATCACGACTGCTGCTGCCGTCACAGGCGTCACCGGGGCCACGCCACCGCGAGTTCCCTCCGGGCGGGTCACCCGTCCTGCCGGTCCTGTTCCCCGTTCACATAGACGCGAGGAACGCGCGTTCCGATGCGCGTGACGATTTCGTACGCGATCGTGCCGGACGCCTGCGCCCAGTCCTCGGCCGTGGGCTCGCCCCGGTCGCCCGGCCCGAACAGCACGGCCTGTGCTCCCGCCTCGGGCTCGTCCCCCCCGAGGTCGACCACGAACTGGTCCATCGCGACCCGCCCGGCGACCGTACGCCACTTGCCGCCGACCAGGACAGGGCCGCTGCCGGAGGCGTGCCGGGGGATGCCGTCCGCGTAACCGACCGGAACCAGGCCGAGGGTCGTCTCGCCCGGAGTGATGTAGTGGTGCCCGTAGCTGACGCCGTGCCCGCCCGGTACGTGCTTCACCAGCGCCAGCGACGCCGACAGTGTCATCACGGGACGCAGCCCGAAGTCCGCCGGGCTGCCGATCTCCAGGCTCGGCGAGATCCCGTACAGGGCGATGCCCGTGCGGACGAGGTCGAAGTGGGTCTCCGGCAGGGTGAGCGTGGCCGGGGAGTTGGCGATGTGCCGCACCTCGGGGCGCACGCCCCGTCCCTCCGCGTACGCCAGCATCTCCCGGAAGCGGACGAGCTGGGCGTCGATCGAGGGGTGTCCGGGCTCGTCGGCACAGGCGAAGTGCGACCACAGCCCGGTGATCCGCACCAGCCCCTCACGCTCGGCGTGCAGCGCCTCGGCGACGAGTTCGGCCCAGTCCGGTCCCGGCTGGCAGCCGTTGCGGCCGAGTCCGGTGTCTGCCTTGAGCTGCACGCGCGCGGGCCGGCCGGCCTGCCGGGCCGCCTCGACGGCCTCCCGCAGCGCCCACATACCGCTGACCGACACGTCGATGCCGGCCTCGATCGCCTCGCGCCACGGCCCGCCCGGGGTCCACAGCCAGCACAGGATCGGCCCCGGCAGCCCGGCGGCGCGCAGCGCGAGCGCCTCCTCGGGTGTGGCGGTGCCGAGCCAGTTCGCGCCCGCCTCGACGGCCGCGCGGGCGCAGGGCACCGCACCGTGGCCGTACCCGTCGGACTTCACCACGGCCATCAGGGCCGACTTGGGCGCGCGGGCACGCAACGCCCGCACGTTGGCCCGCAGGGCGGCCAGGTCGATCTCGGCGCGGGCGCGCAGGGGCGCGGTCGGCGCAGGTGGTCTTTCAGTCATCGCGCCCCCAGTGTCTCAGAGGCCCCCGGCAACCTCCGGGCGCAGGCCCCTCGCACGGTCTAGGAGCCGGGCCTGCGGCCCCAGACGAATACCCGGTCGCCCTTCTTCAACACGCCCCACAGCTTGCGCGCGTCGGCCAGTTTGAGGTTCACGCAGCCCCAGGAGCCGACGGTGGTGTGGATGCTGCCGTAGACGGCGTGGAAGGCCTGGCCGCCGTCGAAGAACTGGGCGTACGGCATCGGTTGGTTGTACAGCGTCGACCAGTGGTTCTTGTGCCGCCAGTACACGGTGTGCCAGCCGGCCCGGGTGGCGTACCCCTTGCGGCCGCTGCGCATCGGCACCGGCGCGAACACCACCTTCTTGCCCTTCTGCACCCAGGTGACCTGCCGGTCGAGGTCCACGCAGGCGACCCGGTAGGTCCGAACCGGGCACTTCTTGGCCGCGTTGGGGTTCTTCCTGGCCGAGATGAGCATCATCTGCGCCCAGGTGACGGGGCCGGCGAACCCGATCGCGGGCTTGATCCCGTGCTTCTTCTGGAAGTTCCGGATGGCCTTGCAGTCCGCCGCGGACTGCTTCCCGTCCGCCTTGAGCTTCAGCCACCGCTCGACCTGCCGCTGGTAGGGCCCGGCCTGCTTGCTGCACGCCACCTTGGCGACGGCGTCACCGAGCGGCACGTACTCGATGAGGTCGTACGTCCCCGGCGGCGCCTCCCGCGGCTCGACGGCGTCCTCCTCGGGGGTCGGCGTGTACACCTTCGGCGGCAGCATCTGGTCGGGGGTGTCGAACTGCCAGGGCTGCTGCGGGCCCGGGGGGATGCCGGGTACCAGTTCGGTCGTGGCGCCCGCGGCGGGCGGCGGGGACGCCGGGGCGGCGGCGGCCCGGGTGGTCCCCGCCGTCGGGAGGACGGTGGCGGCGGCGGCCAGGAGCACGGCGATGACCCGGTAGGCGGTGACCTGGTAAGCAATATGTCCATATTTCACATGATCAGCCAAGCGGCCCGCACTCCCGAATCCCGGCAGCCGCGCGGGCAGGTCACCCGAGGGGTGGACGCCGCCCGCCGGGAGACACCGGCGCGTACGTCAGTCGCGTACGTCCCGCCAGGCCTCCGGAATGGCCGCCGCCACGTCGTGCGCCCCGGCCGGCGCCCCGTCCGCCGCGTACCGCCCGGCGAGACCGTGCAGATACGCCGCCGCGCTCCCCGCGTCCAGCGCCGGGAGCCCCGACGCCAGCAGCGACCCGGCCAGCCCCGACAGGACGTCCCCGCTCCCGGCCGTGGCCAGCCAGGGCGTGCCCGTCGCGTTCACCCGTACGGCCCCGCCCCCGGCGTCCGCGACCAGCGTGGTCGACCCCTTCAGCAGCACGGTCGCCCCGTACAGCAGCGCCAGCTTCCGTACGGACTCCAGCCGTGCCCCTTCGACCTCCTCGCGGGCCACACCGAGCAGCGCGGCGGCCTCACCGGCGTGCGGGGTCATCAGGGTCGGCGCGGTACGGGCCCGTACGGCGTCCCGGTCCGCGAGGCGCAGCCCGTCCGCGTCGATGAGCACCGGCACGTCCGTCTCCACCACCTCGGCGACGGTGGCGGCGTCGTCCCCGGCGCCGGGCCCGACCACCCACGCCTGCACCCGCCCCGCCTTGCGCGGCCCCTGGTCGGAGACGAGGGTCTCGGGGAAGCGGGCGATCACGGTGTCCCCGGCGGGCCCGACGTACCGCACCGCGCCCGCACCGCCGCGCAGGGCGCCCGACACCGCGAGGACGGCCGCGCCCGGATACCGCGCCGAGCCGGCCGCGATGCCGACGACGCCCCGCCGGTACTTGTCGCTCTCGGCGGCGGGCCGGGGCAGCAGCCGGGCCACGTCGGCGTGCTGGAGGGCCTCCAGTTCGGCCTCGGGGGGCAACTCCAGCCCGATGTCGACGAGGCGGACGGTCCCGGCGTACTCACGGGCCGGGTCGATCAGCAGGCCCGGCTTGTGCGTCCCGAAGGTCACCGTCAGGTCGGCGCGGACCGCGGCCCCGCGCACCTCGCCGGTGTCCGCCTCGACCCCGCTCGGCAGGTCCACGGCGACGACGGCGGCGCGGGAACCGCGGACGGCCTCCGCGAGCGCCGCGGCGTCGGGGCGCAGGCCGCCCTTGCCGCCGATCCCGACGATGCCGTCGACGACGAGGTCGGCCCGGCCCACGAGGTCCTCGGCGGCACCGCCGGGGCCGGCCACGGTGCCGCCCGCGCGGCGCAGGGCCGCGAGGCCGCCCGGGTGGGTGCGGTCGGGGCTGAGCAGCACGGCCGCGACCCCGGCGCCGCGCCGGGCGAGCCGGGCGCCGGCGTACAGGGCGTCCCCGCCGTTGTCCCCGCTGCCGACGAGGAGCACGACCCGGCGCCCGTACACCCGCCCCAGCAAGTCCGCACAGGCGGCGGCCAGTCCGGCGGCGGCCCGCTGCATGAGGGCACCGTCGGGGAGCCGTGCCATGAGCTCACGCTCGGCTGTCCTTACCGTCTCTACGCTGTACGCGGTACGCATGCGAACGAGTCTGCCCCGGATCCGGGCACGCCCGCACCCCGGGCCCGGCCGTGTCGGGTCACCCCTCCGCGACCACCACGGCCGACGCGATTCCCGCATCGTGACTGAGCGACACATGCCAGGACCGCACCCCGAGTTCGGCCGCCCTGGCCGCCACCGTGCCCTTCACCCTCAGCCGCGGCTGACCACTGTCCTCGACGTACACCTCCGCATCCGTCCAGTGCAGTCCGGGCGGAGCGCCCAGGGCCTTGGCCAACGCCTCCTTCGCCGCGAAACGCGCGGCAAGGGAGGCGATGCCCCGCCGCTCCCCGCTGGGCAACAACAACTCGCTCCCGACGAACAGCCGGTCGGCCAGCCCGGGCGTACGGTCCAACGACACCCGGAACCGGTCGATCTCGGCCACGTCGATACCGACGCCGATGATGGTCATGCCGGGCAGCCTATGGCGACGGGCAGGTCCTCGCGGCTCGGTACCTACTCCACCGTCACCGACTTCGCGAGGTTGCGGGGCTGGTCCACCTCGTTCCCCCGCGCGGTGGCGAGCTCGCACGCGAAGACCTGGAGCGGGACCGTCGCCACCAGTGGCTGGAGCAGTGTGGGGGTCGCCGGGATGCGGATCAGGTGGTCGGCGTAGGGGACCACCGCCTCGTCGCCCTCCTCCGCGATCACGATCGTGCGCGCGCCCCTGGCCCGGATCTCCTGGATGTTGGAGACGATCTTGTCGTGGAGGACGGAACGGCCGCGCGGGGAGGGCACCACCACGACCACCGGCAGATCGTCCTCGATGAGCGCGATCGGGCCGTGCTTGAGCTCGCCCGCCGCGAAGCCCTCGGCGTGCATGTAGGCGAGCTCCTTGAGCTTCAGGGCGCCTTCGAGGGCGACGGGATAGCCCACGTGCCGCCCGAGGAACAGCACCGTGTTCTTGGCGGCCAGGGAGCGCGCGAGCGACCGTACCGGCTCCATGGTCTCCAGCACCCGCTCGACCTCGGCGGAGATCCGCGACAGGTCGCGGATGATGGCCCCGATCTCATCGCCCCACTTGGTGCCCCGGACCTGGCCCAGGTACAGCGCGACCAGGTAGCACGCCACCAGCTGGGTGAGGAACGCCTTCGTCGACGCCACCGCGACCTCCGGGCCGGCGTGCGTGTACAGCACCGCGTCCGACTCCCGGGGAATCGTCGAGCCGTTGGTGTTGCAGATGGCCAGCACCTTGGAACCCTGCTCGCGGGCGTGGCGAAGGGCCATCAGGGTGTCCATGGTCTCGCCGGACTGCGAGATGGCGATCACCAGGCTCCGCGCGTCCAGGATCGGGTCCCGGTAGCGGAACTCGCTGGCCAGCTCCACCTCGCACGGGATGCGCGTCCAGTGCTCGATGGCGTACTTGGCGATCAGGCCGGCGTGGAAGGCCGTACCGCAGGCGACGATGACGACCTTGTCCACCTCGCGCAGCTCGGAGGCGCTGATCCGGACCTCGTCCAGGGTCAGTGAGCCGGCCGCGTCGATGCGGCCCAGGAGCGTATCGGCGACCGCCTTGGGCTGCTCGGCGATCTCCTTGAGCATGAAGTAGTCATAACCCCCCTTTTCCGCGGCCGAGGCGTCCCAGTCGATGTGGTACGAGCGGACCTCCGCGGGACGGCCGTCGAAACCGGTCACCGTCACGCCGTCGCGGCGCAGCTCCACCACCTGGTCCTGACCCAGCTCGATCGCCGACCGCGTGTGGGCGATGAACGCGGCGACGTCCGAGGCGAGAAAGGCCTCACCCTCTCCAACGCCCACCACCAGCGGGGAGTTCCGCCGCGCGCCCACCACCACGTCCGGTTCGTCCGCGTGCACCGCGACCAGCGTGAACGCCCCCTCCAGGCGGCGGCACACCAGCCGCATGGCCTCGGCGAGGTCGGCGCTGGAGGAGAACTCCTCGGCGAGCAGGTGGGCGACGACCTCCGTGTCCGTCTCCGAGGAGAGGTCGTGGCCCCGCTCCGCCAGTTCGGCGCGCAGCGCGGCGAAGTTCTCGATGATCCCGTTGTGGACGACGGCGACCCGGCCCGCGTTGTCCAGGTGCGGGTGCGCGTTGTCGTCCGTCGGGCCGCCGTGCGTGGCCCAGCGGGTGTGCCCGATACCCGTCGACCCCGTCGGGAGCGGCCGGTCGACGAGTTCCTTCTCCAGGTTGACCAGTTTCCCGGCCTTCTTCGCGGCGGCCAGACCCCCGTCCGCCAGCACGGCGACGCCCGCCGAGTCGTAACCCCGGTACTCCAGCCGCTTCAGCCCGGCCATCACGACCTCGAGCGCCGCCTGCGACCCCACGTATCCCACGATTCCGCACATGCGCCGCAGCCTACGACCCGAGACCGGTCCAAAACTGTCTCCGCGTGCCCGGATTCGGAAATTCTCAGGGCACTTCCCACCCTCGCAGGATCGATCACAGCCATGTGCCGCACTAGAGCCGCGGCTGGGCGTGACCGACCCCACCCGCCACGCCGTTCAAACTCCGTTAACAATGGAATGTGATCTCTCCGGTCTCCTCGATGCCCCGGAGCGCCCACCGGCACAGGCCGGAGGCGACTCCCTATGTCGACCTCACCCGCGCCGAGTGGAGCGCCCTGCGCGACAAGACGCCGCTGCCGCTCACCGCGGAAGAGGTCGAGAAGCTGCGCGGTCTCGGCGACGTCATCGACCTCGACGAAGTGCGCGACATCTACCTGCCGCTGTCCCGGCTGCTCAACCTCTACGTCGGCGCCACGGACGGACTGCGGGGGGCGCTGAACACGTTCCTCGGCGAACAGGGCTCCCAGTCGGGCACGCCCTTCGTCATAGGTGTGGCGGGTTCGGTCGCCGTCGGGAAGTCGACCGTCGCCCGCCTGCTCCAGGCGCTGCTGTCCCGCTGGCCCGAGCATCCGCGCGTCGAACTGGTCACGACGGACGGGTTCCTGCTGCCCACCAGGGAGCTTCAGGCCCGTGGCCTGATGTCACGCAAGGGCTTCCCGGAGTCGTACGACCGCCGGGCGCTCACCCGCTTCGTCGCCGGCATCAAGGCGGGCAAGGACGAGGTGACGGCGCCCGTCTACTCCCACCTGATCTACGACATCGTGCCCGACCAGCGGCTCACCGTCCGCCGGCCCGACATCCTGATCGTCGAGGGGCTCAACGTCCTCCAGCCCGCGCTGCCCGGCAAGGACGGCCGCACCCGGGTCGGTCTGGCCGACTACTTCGACTTCAGCGTGTACGTCGACGCGGGCGGCGAGGACATCGAGCGCTGGTACCTCAACCGGTTCAAGAAGCTGCGCCAGACCGCCTTCCAGAACCCCTCCTCCTACTTCCGCAAGTACACCCAGGTGTCCGAGGAGGAGGCCCTCGACTACGCGCGGACGCAGTGGCGGACGATCAACAAGCCCAACCTGGAGGAGAACATCGCCCCCACCCGGGGCCGCGCCACCCTCATCCTCCGCAAGGGCCCGGACCACAAGGTGCAACGCCTGAGGCTGCGGAAACTCTGACCGCCGGCCTCGGCGTGCCCCGAAAGTGGATCAGCCCAGCGCCGACTTGACCGCGTCGGCCAGCCGGCCGGCGACCGAGCGGGCCTGGTCGAGGTCGGCGGCCTCCACCATCACGCGCACCAGCGGCTCGGTGCCGGACGGCCGCAGCAGCACCCGGCCGGTCGAGCCCAGCTCACGCTCGGCCTCGGTCACCGCGGCGGCGAGGTCCGCGGAGGTCTGCACCCGGGACTTGTCGACGTCGCGGACGTTGATCAGCACCTGCGGCAGCCGCTCCATGACCGAGGCGAGGTCCCGGAGGGTACGGCCGGTCTGGGCGACGCGGGCGGCGAGCAGCAGGCCGGTCAGCGTGCCGTCGCCGGTGGTGGCGTGGTCGAGGATGATGACGTGGCCGGACTGCTCGCCGCCGAGGGCGAAGTCGTGCTGCTTCATCTCCTCCAGGACGTACCGGTCGCCGACGGCGGTCTGCACGAGGTGGATGCCCTCGCGCTCCATGGCCAGCTTGAAGCCCAGATTCGACATCACGGTCGCGACGACGGTGTCGGAGCGCAGCGCGGAACGCTCCCGCATCGCCAGCGCGAGCACGGCCAGGATCTGGTCGCCGTCGACCTCGTCGCCGGTGTGGTCCACGGCGAGGCAGCGGTCGGCGTCGCCGTCGTGGGCGATGCCGAGGTCGGCGCCGTGCTCGGCGACGGCGGCCTTGAGCTTGTCGAGGTGGGTGGAGCCGCAGCCGTCGTTGATGTTGAGGCCGTCCGGCTCGGCGCCGATCGTGACGACCTCGGCACCGGCCCGCGAGAAGGCCTCGGGCGAGACACCGGCGGCCGCGCCGTGCGCCTCGTCGAGGACGATCTTCAGTCCGTCGAGGCGGTTCGGGAGCACGCCGAGCAGATGGCTCACGTACTGCTCGAAGCCCTCGTCGTAGGACCGTACGCGCCCGACGCCCGCGCCCGTCGGCCGCTCCCAGGGCTCGCCGTGGCGGTGCGACTCGTACACGGCCTCGATCCGGTCCTCCAGCTCGTCGGCGAGCTTGTGGCCGCCGCGGGCGAAGAACTTGACGCCGTTGTCGGGCATGGCGTTGTGGCTGGCGGAGAGCATGACGCCGAGGTCGGCGCCGAGCTCGCCGGTGAGGTACGCCACGGCGGGCGTCGGCAGCACGCCGACGCGCAGGACGTCCACGCCCGCGCTCGCGAGGCCCGCGACCACGGCGGCCTCCAGGAACTCCCCGGACGCGCGCGGGTCCCGTCCGACCACTGCCCTCGGCCTGTGGCCCTCGAAGGTGCCCGCCTCGGCCAGCACGTGCGCCGCGGCGACGGAGAGGCCGAGCGCCATCTCGGCCGTCAGATCCGCGTTGGCGACACCGCGCACGCCGTCCGTACCGAAGAGTCGTCCCACTTGTCCTCCTGAGGAAGCGTCAGTTGCGATGGCGGTCGCCGCCTGAACATCCCATCACACTAGCCATTGAGCGGCTTGTGTCGTTATACGCCCTTGCGCTGCGATAAACGAACGCCCCGACGGCACAGTGGCGTGCCGCCGGGGCGTTCGGAGTACGAGCAGGCAGCTGAGATTAGCGCTTGCTGTACTGCGGGGCCTTGCGGGCCTTCTTCAGACCGGCCTTCTTGCGCTCGACCGCACGGTCGTCGCGCTTGAGGAAGCCGGCCTTCTTCAGCGGGCCGCGGTTGTTGTCGACGTCGGCCTCGTTCAGCGCGCGGGCGACACCGAGACGGAGCGCACCGGCCTGACCGGAGACACCGCCACCGGCGATGCGGGCGATGACGTCGTAGCGGCCCTCGAGCTCGAGCACCTTGAAGGGCTCGTTGACTTCCTGCTGGTGCACCTTGTTCGGGAAGTAGTCCTCGAGGGTGCGACCGTTGATCTTCCACTTGCCGGTGCCCGGGACGATCCGGACGCGGGCGATGGCGTTCTTGCGGCGGCCCAGGCCGGCGGCCGGCTGGGGCTCGCCGAAGCGGGAGGCCATGGACTCCGAGGTGTACTCGCCCTCGACGGGCACCTCGGACTCGGTGGTGTAGCTGTCGATGTCGATCTCTTCGAGCGGCTGCTCGGCAGTGGTCTCGGCCACGATTCTCCTCAGATTCTCTTCGGTCTTAGGGGGTGGCCGGACTTACTGCGCGACCTGGGTGATCTCGAACGGCACCGGCTGCTGGGCAGCGTGCGGGTGCTGGTCACCCTTGTAGACCTTCAGCTTCGAGAGCATCTGACGGCCCAGGGAGTTCTTGGGGAGCATGCCCTTGACGGCCTTCTCGATGGCCTTCTCGGGGTTCTTGTCCAGCAGCTCGTCGTAACGGACGGAGCGCAGACCACCCGGGTAGCCGGAGTGGCGGTACGCCATCTTCTGGGTCCGCTTGTTGCCGGACAGGTGCACCTTGTCGGCGTTGACGATGATGACGAAGTCACCGGTGTCGACGTGGGGCGCGTAGATCGGCTTGTGCTTGCCCCGCAGAAGGGACGCGGCGGTGGTGGCGAGACGACCCAGGACAACGTCCTGAGCGTCGATGACGTGCCACTGGCGCGTCACATCGCCGGGCTTGGGGCTGTACGTACGCACGGTTCGTAGCCTTCGCTTCGAGTGAATGGTCCTGAACAGGTCACCGAAACGATCACGACAGCCTGTACCGCACGGCGGCGACGCATACCGCGTACGTGGGGTCGCTGGTCATCGGCCCGGTGGACCGGTGTAAGGGCCCGTCCCGTGAGAATGAGCAAGCCAATACACAACGAAGAGGCAGGATACCCGTGGCGCCGCGCCCCGGTCAAAACGGGCTCGCTGCCACTGGGCTCCGCCCTGTCTCGCCCCTCCAGTGTAGGCCGCCCCACCACCTCGTCCTCGAACGCCGGACGGGCCGGACGACGCGGGCCGGGCGGATGGGAAACAAACCGGCCACGGGCAGGGTGGGCGTGGGTGGGGTTGCGGTGAAAGGTCCCCTATCGCTCCTAGTAGCGGCGCACCAGCATCCCCCGGCCCCCGTCTAAGATGCGCCCCATGAGCTATGGGCAGGGGGGACCCCAGTCCCAGTGGGATCCCTGGAAACCGAACTCGCAGCAGCCTTGGACCAGCGACGGGGACGGCCAGTCGCCGGACTGGGCCGCGCTCGCCGATGCCTCGGAAGCGCGGCACAAGCGGCGCAAGGTGCTGTTCATCATCGGCGGCGCCGTCGCCACGGTGGCGATCGGCGCTGCCGTCGCGATGAGCGTCGTATCGGCGAACAAGGACAACAACGCCTCGGGCCAGCCCTCCAACCTGCCCGCGAGCGCCTCACTGCCCAGCGACTCCGCACCGGCGCCGTCCTTCGAGCCCACCAGCGCGCCGCCGCCGCTGGACCCGAAGGACTTCATAGCCAGCGCGAAGAAGGACACGGCCCCGCTCAGCGCGGAGACGCTCTTCCCGGGCACCCAGCTGACCATGGGCGAGAACGTGTACAAGAAGGGCCCCACGGCCGACACCACGAACTGCGCCTCGGCCGCCGGCAACACCCTCCCCAAGGTGCTCACCGCCAACGGCTGCACCCGCCTGCTGCGGGTGAGCTACACCAAGGACAACGTCGCCGTGACCGTCGGTGTCGCCGTCTTCGACACCGAGGCCAAGGCCCTCAAGGCCAAGGGCGAGGCCGACAAGAAGAGCATCGTGAAGTCGCTGACGGGCAAGGGCGTCAAGGCGTTCTGCGACGCCGCGGTCTGCCGCTCGACGACCAATACCCTGGGCCGCTACGCCTACTTCACGATCGCCGGTTTCACCGACGGCAAGAACGTGACCACGAAGGACACCAAGGTCTTCCGCACCGGTGACGACCTGGCCGAGTTCACCTTCCGGCAGATCCGCCGCCGGGGTGAGGCACAGGCCTCCGCGGCGGCGAACCAGTAGCCGATCAGCGACCAGGGCCGGCCTGCCCTAGCGTCGCTTCAGGCGCAGCCTGATCGGCACCACCGCCGACTCCAGCTGCGTACGCAGGGTCATCTTCGAGACGCCCTCCGTGCGCTCCTCGAAGCGGATGGGGACCTCGACGGCGCGGTGCCCCGCCCGCACGGCCTTGTACTTCAGCTCCACCTGGAAGCTGTAGCCCGCGCTGTCCAGCGAGGCCAGATCCACGTCACGCAGGGTGCCGGCCGACCACAGGTTGAAGCCGGCGGTGATGTCGTGGATCGGGCTGCCGAGGATGGTGCGCGCGTAGCGGTTGGCGAAGCGGGAAAGCAGGACGCGGTGCGCGCCCCAGTCCTCGTCCAGCGAGCCGCCCTCGACGTACCGGCTGCCGACGACCAGGCCCGCGCCGGAGGTCACGGCCGCCTCCAGCATGCGCGGCACGGCCTCCACCGGGTGGCTGCCGTCGGCGTCCATCTGGACGACGTACTCGGCGCCCTCCTCCAGCGCGGCGGTCATGCCCGCGGTGTAGGCCCGGCCGAGCCCGTCCTTCTCGGTGCGGTGCAGCACGCTCATCCGGGGCCGGCCGGTCCCGTCCGCGTTGTACTTCTCCGCCAGCTCCTCGGCGATCCGCCCGGTGCCGTCCGGGCTGGAGTCGTCGACGATCTTCAGGTGCAGCCCGTCCAGCGGCAGCCCGAGCACCGCCTCGGCCATCCGCGGCACGTTCGCCGCCTCGTTGTACGTCGGCATCACCACGGTGATCGGTGTGCCGTTGCCCTGCCCCGTCATGCCTTCTCCCCTCGCGGCGCCGGTCTGCCCGGCGCCCGGAACAGCCAGCCCGCCGCGGTCCAGCGGTCCGCGTCGAGTACCCCTCGGCCGTCCACGATGTTCGGCCGGTTCACCAGCGCGACGGCCTTCTCGGGGTCGATCGCGCGGAACTGCGGCCATTCGGTCAGATGCAGGACGATATCGGCCCCGCGCAACGCGTCCGACGCCGACACGGCGTAGCCGAGCAGCGGGAACGCATTGCGGGCGTTGTCCATGGCCGCGGGGTCGTAACGTTCACGTCGGCGCCGTCCAGGCGTAGCCGTGCGGCCACATTCGGCGCGGATGAGTCGCGAATGCCGGCGGAGTCCGGCTCGAAGGCGGCGCCGAGGGCACTAACAGGTTGCACAGCCTGTCGCGCCGGGCAACGACCGCTTGTTCCGCGCCTCCTTGCTCCGCGCGGCCAGCAGCTCGTCCGCGGGATAGCCGACCTCCTCCAAGGTCAGCCCGTGCGGCCGCACGACATGCACCGCCGAGTCACGCACCCCGGCCGCGAGCACCTTCCCCGGCCAGTCCGGCGGGCGGTGCCCGTCACCCACGAACAGCAGCGCCCCGATGAGCGAGCGCACCATGTTGTGGCAGAAGGCGTCCGCGCGGACGGTCGCGGTGATGATCCCGTCGGCGCCCTTTTCCAGCCACAGCTCCTGGAGCGTACGGATCGTGGTCGCGCCCTCGCGCTTCTTGCAGTACGCGGCGAAGTCGTGCTCGCCGAGGAGTTGCCGGGCCGCCTCGTTCATGGCGTCGACGTCCAGCGGCCAGTCGTGCCAGAGCACGTGCCCCCGCAGCAGCGGGTCGACCCCGCCCGGGTTGTCGGTGACGCGGTAGGCGTAGCGCCGCCAGACCGCGGAGAAGCGCGCGTTGAATCCGCTGGGCGCCTCCCTGAGGGCCCAGACCCGCACGTCCCTCGGCAGCCGCCCGGCGAGCCGCTTGAGCAGCTTGGCGTGGTGCTCGACCCACACCTCCCTCGGCAGATCGACATGGGCGACCTGCCCGCGCGCGTGCACCCCGGCGTCCGTCCGGCCGGCCACGGTCAGCTCGTACGTCTCCCTGGACCGCGTGACCGTACGCAGGGCGTCCTCGATCTCCCCCTGCACGGTCCGCCGGCCCCCGGCCTGCTTGGCCCAGCCGTGGAACTCCGAGCCGTCGTAGGACAGGTCGAGGCGGACACGGACACAACCGGGCTGTACTTCGTCACTCACTCCTGGATCCTCTCAGGAAACGCGGAACGGGCCCGCCCCCTGGGGGGTGGGCCCGTTCAGTGCGAGGCAGAGCCTCAGGCGTCCTTGGACTCCTCAGCCGGAGCCTCGTCGGCCGGAGCAGCGTCCTCGACCTTGGTCTCCTCGACCTTGGCCTCGTCGGCTTCCTTGACCGCACGCTTGGTGGCGGCCTCGGCCTCGCCGGTCGCCTGCTGCGCCACGGTCAGCGCCTCGACCAGCTCGATGACGGCCATGGGCGCGTTGTCGCCACGGCGGTTACCGATCTTGGTGATACGGGTGTAGCCACCCGGACGGTTCTCGTAGCGCGGGCCGATCTCGGTGAAGAGCGTGTGGACGACGCTCTTGTCCGTGATGACCTGGAGCACCTGACGGCGGTTGTGAAGGTCGCCCTTCTTCGCCTTGGTGACCAGACGCTCGGCGTACGGGCGCAGGCGGCGGGCCTTCGCCTCGGTGGTGGTGATACGGCCGTGCTCGAAGAGCGCCTTCGCGAGGTTCGCGAGGAGGAGCTTCTCGTGCGCGGCGCTGCCGCCCAGACGGGCACCCTTGGTGGGCTTCGGCATTGTTCTTCTCCTGTGTGTCTGCCCCGGCCGTATCAGGTACCGGGGTCAGTATCCGAGCAGGCGGTCGCCTGTCGGAGATCCGGGGCCTCTGCGAGACCCCCGGAGGTGGAACCGGTCAGTACTGCTCGGTCTCGACGAACCCGGCGTCCGCGTCGTCGTCGGCGCCGAAGGCGTCGGCGGCGGCCGTGGGGTCGAATCCGGGCGGGCTGTCCTTGAGGGCCAGGCCCATGCCGGCCAGCTTCGCCTTGACCTCGTCGATGGACTTCGCACCGAAGTTGCGGATGTCCAGCAGGTCGGCCTCGGAGCGGGCGACGAGCTCACCCACGGAGTGGATGCCCTCGCGCTTGAGGCAGTTGTACGACCGAACGGTGAGCTCCAGCTCCTCGATCGGCAGCGCCAGGTCGGCGGCAAGGGCGGCGTCCGTGGGGGACGGGCCCATGTCGATGCCCTCGGCGTCGATGTTCAGCTCGCGGGCGAGACCGAACAGCTCGACCAGCGTCTTACCGGCGGAGGCCATGGCGTCACGGGGACGCATCGCCTGCTTGGTCTCGACGTCGACGATCAGCTTGTCGAAGTCGGTGCGCTGCTCGACACGCGTGGCCTCGACCTTGTACGTGACCTTCAGAACCGGCGAGTAGATCGAGTCGACCGGGACACGGCCGATCTCCTGGCCCACCTGCTTGTTCTGCACGGCGGAGACGTAGCCGCGGCCGCGCTCGACCGTCAGCTCCATCTCCAGCTTGCCCTTGCCGTTGAGCGTGGCGAGGACGAGGTCGGGGTTGTGCACCTCGACACCGGCCGGGGGCGCGATGTCGGCGGCGGTGACCAGACCCGGACCCTGCTTGCGCAGGTACATCACGACCGGCTCGTCGTGCTCCGAGGAGACGACCAGCTGCTTGATGTTGAGGATCAGGTCGGTGACGTCCTCCTTGACGCCCGGCACGGTGGTGAACTCGTGCAGGACGCCGTCGATGCGGATGCTGGTGACAGCGGCACCGGGAATCGACGACAGGAGGGTGCGGCGGAGCGAGTTGCCGAGGGTGTAGCCGAAGCCCGGCTCCAGCGGCTCGATCACGAACCGGGAGCGGAACTCGTCGACGACCTCTTCGGTCAACGAGGGACGCTGAGCGATCAGCATGTGTGGATCAGATCCTTCTTTCGTGGACGCCCGCTATTTGACGTCCGACGGAAACCGCGCCCGTGAAAAGCGCGGGTACTGCAAGGGTACGGGCGGCACGACCCAAAGGAGCCGTACCGCCCGAAAGGCCCGGTGAAGCGAACGTCAGACGCGACGGCGCTTCGGCGGACGGCAGCCGTTGTGCGGGGTCGGGGTGACGTCCTGGATGGAGCCGACCTCGAGGCCCGTGGCCTGAAGGGAGCGGATCGCGGTCTCACGACCGGAGCCCGGACCCTTGACGAACACGTCGACCTTGCGCATGCCGTGCTCCTGGGCGCGGCGGGCAGCCGACTCGGCGGCCATCTGCGCGGCGAACGGCGTGGACTTCCGGGAACCCTTGAAGCCGACGTGGCCGGCGGAGGCCCAGGAGATCACGTTGCCGGACGGGTCCGTGATCGAGACGATCGTGTTGTTGAACGTGCTCTTGATGTGCGCGTGGCCGTGAGCGACGTTCTTCTTTTCCTTGCGGCGCACCTTCTTGGCAGCGCCCTGACGTCCCTTGGGGGGCATCTCTTAACTCCTACGGGAGGTGGTCGGTCCTACAGCGAAGACCGTGGACAGGCGGTCCGCTGCGGACTACTTCTTGCCCGGCTTCTTCTTGCCGGCGATGGCGCGACGCGGGCCCTTGCGGGTACGGGCGTTGGTGCTGGTGCGCTGACCGCGGACGGGCAGACCGCGGCGGTGACGCAGACCCTGGTACGTGCCGATCTCGACCTTGCGGCGGATGTCGGCCTGGATCTCGCGACGGAGGTCACCCTCGGTCTTGATGTTGTTGTCGACGAACTCGCGGATCGCGACGAGCTGCTCCTCGGAGAGGTCGCGAACGCGGGTGTTCGGGTCGATGCCGGTGGCAGCCAGCGTCTGCTGCGAAAGGGTCCGGCCGATGCCGAACACGTAGGTGAGGGCGATCTCCACACGCTTTTCGCGCGGGATATCAACACCGGAAACGCGTGCCATTCAATGGCTCCAGTTTGATCTTCGGAGGTCTTCCACAGGACCGGCTCCCAGCCGCCGTACTAGGTACGAACTGGGTCCCCGGCCTCCGAACCGGGGGTGTCGAGCCTTGATCGACTCGGGCCCTGCGTATGAACATATTCAGCTTGCGTCGCGCGAATCTCTGCTTAGGGTGCAGAGGGATCGGTCGTGCGTCAGCCCTGGCGCTGCTTGTGGCGCGGGTTCTCGCAGATGACCATGACCCGACCGTGACGGCGGATCACCCTGCACTTGTCGCAGATCTTCTTGACGCTCGGCTTGACCTTCATTGGGTGAGGTTCTCCGGGTCAGTGCCAGCGCTCCGGGCGGGCCCGGGGCTCGGGCAAGATCTACTTGTATCGGTAGACGATCCGGCCACGCGTCAGGTCGTACGGAGACAGCTCCACCACGACCCGGTCGTCAGGGAGGATGCGGATGTAGTGCATACGCATCTTGCCGCTGATGTGTGCCAGGACCTGGTGGCCGTTCTGGAGCTCGACCTTGAACATGGCGTTCGGCAGAGACTCGACGACAGTGCCCTCGATCTCGATGGCACCTTGCTTCTTGGCCACGCTTCGCCCTTCGAATCGACTACCTTGATCGACTCTCAAGCTTTCCCTTGCGGGCGCATGCGGACATGCGGGTGCACGAGAGCCGACGAGTCAGTCTACGTCAGCGCACCCGGAAACACGAATCGAGGAAGCCTGCCCGGCGCTCAAGATCGGTATGCACGAGACACCCGGCCGATCGGGAGCCGTGGTCAGGCCAGCGGGTCCGGGGCCGTCGTGATGCCGAGCTCCGCCAGCTTGGCCTTGCCGCCGTCGGGAGCCGTGAGGACCAGGGGGCCCTCCTCCAGGAGGGCGACGGAGTGCTCCCAGTGGGAGGACCAGGTGCCGTCGGTGGTGATGACCGTCCAGTCGTCGGAGAGGACCTCGGTCTTCGGGGTGCCCAGGGAGACCATGGGCTCGATGGCCAGGCAGAAACCGGAGACCAGCTTGGGGCCCTTGCCGCGGCGGCGGTCGACGTAGTTCAGCAGGTGCGGGTCCATGTGCATCTCGGTGCCGATGCCGTGGCCGCCGTAGTCCTCGATGATGCCGTAACGGCCGCCGCCGGGCTTCGGCTGGCGGCGGATGTACGTCTCGATCGCCCGGGAGACGTCGACCAGGCGGTTGCCCTGCTTCATCGCCGCGATGCCGGCCCACATGGACTCTTCCGTGACCCGGGAGAGCTCGACCAGCTCCGGGGCGTGACCGGAGCCGACGAAGGCGGTGTAGGCCGCGTCACCGTGCCAGCCCTCGACGATCGCGCCGCAGTCGATGGAGATGACGTCGCCGTCCTTGAGGACGACGTCGTCGGAGGGGATGCCGTGGACGACGACCTCGTTCACCGAGGTGCAGATCGTCGCGGGGAAGCCGCCGTAGCCGAGGAAGTTCGGCTTGGCGTTGTGCTCGGCCAGCACCTTCCGCGCGACCTCGTCCAGGTCCTTGGTGGTCGCCCCGGGCACCGCTGCCTCCCGGGTGGCCGCGTGGATCGCGGCGACGACCAGCCCCGCCGCACGCATCTTCGCGATCTGCTCCGGGGTCTTGATCTGCACCATGGGGGGCCTGCGCTCTCCGTCACTCAAGTCGACTCGGTTACCTACACAACAGTACGGCCGCGGCACCCGGGGGGGGCGCCGCGGCCTGAAGGACCGCGAGCTACTTCTTCTCGGCCTTCTCACGCTTGAGGGCGTCCAGCGCCCGCTCGGTGACCTCGTCCACCGGGCCCAGCGCGGAGATCGTACGGACCAGCCCCTGAGCCTTGTAGTAGTCGATGATCGGCTCGGTCTGCGTGTGGTAGACCTCCAGCCGCTTGCGGACCGTCTCCTCGGAGTCGTCGTCGCGCTGGTAGAGCTCACCGCCGCAGACGTCGCAGACGCCCTCCTGCTTCGGCGCGCTGTACGTCACGTGGAAGACGTGGGAGGAGTCCTTGCGGCAGATCCGCCGGCCGGCGATCCGCTTCACGACCTCTTCCTCGGGTACCTCGAGGTCGAGTACCGCATCGAGCTTGATGCCCTCGTTCTCGAGCAGCTCGTCCAGCGCCTGGGCCTGGGAGACGTTCCGCGGGAAGCCGTCCAGCAGGAAGCCGCCCTCGGCGTCCGGCTGCTCCATGCGGTCCTTGGCCATGGCGATGGTGACCTCGTCCGGGACGAGGTTGCCGGCGTCCATGTAGGACTTCGCGAGTTTCCCGAGCTCCGTCTGCTGGCTGATGTTGGCGCGGAACAGGTCACCCGTGGAGATGTGCGGGATGCGCAGCTTTTCGGCAAGGCGCACTGCCTGCGTTCCCTTACCGGCACCCGGCGGCCCGACGAGGACGATTCGCATCAGCGGAGGAACCCTTCGTAATTGCGCTGCTGGAGCTGGCTCTCGATCTGCTTCACCGTCTCGAGACCCACACCCACGATGATCAGGATGCTGGTCCCGCCGAACGGGAAGTTCTGGCTTGCGTTGAAGCCGACCAACGCCATTGTCGGTACGAGAGCGATCAGACCCAGATACAGCGAACCCGGCCAGGTGATCCGGTTGAGCACGTAGCTCAGGTACTCAGCGGTCGGTCGGCCAGCCCGGATGCCCGGGATGAAGCCACCATACTTCTTCATGTTGTCGGCGACTTCTTCGGGGTTGAAGGAGATCGCCACGTAGAAGAACGCGAAGAAAACGATGAGGAAGAAGTACAGAGTGATGTAAATCGGGTGATCACCCTTGGTCAGGTTCTGCTGAACCCAACTCTTCCAGCCCGAGTTACCTCCGGAGAACTGCGCCACCAGCGCCGGGATGTAGAGCAGCGACGAGGCGAAGATGACGGGAATCACACCCGCCTGGTTCACCTTCAAAGGGATGTAGGTGGACGTACCACCGTACGAGCGGCGGCCGATCATGCGCTTCGCGTACTGCACGGGGATACGGCGCTGGGCCTGCTCCACGAAGACCACCAGGCCGACCATGACCAGGCCCACCACGATCACGGTGCCGAACTCGATCCAGCCGCCGGCCAGGGTGCCCTGCTTCTTGATGGCCCACAGCGCGGACGGGAAGGTCGCGGCGATCGAGATGAACATCAGGATCGACATGCCGTTGCCGATGCCGCGGTCGGTGATCAGCTCACCGAGCCACATGACGACGGCCGTACCGGCGGTCATGCAGACGACCATGGTGATGGTGCTGAAGATCGCCCGGTCCGGGACGATGCCGGTGGCGACGGAGCAGCCGTTGAACAGGGCGCCGCTGCGGGCGGTGGCCACCAGGCCGGTGCCCTGGAGGATGGCGAGCGCCACGGTCAGGTAGCGGGTGTACTGCGTGATCTTCGTGGTACCCGCCTGGCCCTCCTTCTTCAGGGCCTCCAGTCGGGGGATCACCACGGTCAGCAGCTGAAGGATGATGCTCGCCGTGATGTACGGCATGATCCCCAGTGCGAAGATCGTGATCTGGAGCAGCGCGCCGCCGCTGAACATATTGACCAGACCGAACAGGCCCTGGTTGCCGGACGCCTCTTTGACGCACTGCTGGACGGCCTGGTAGTTGACGCCGGGGATCGGGACGTGGGTACCGACCCGGTACACCACGATGATGCCCAGCGTGAAGAGCAGCTTCTTGCGCAGGTCGGGCGTCCTGAACGCCCGGGCGAACGCGGTGAGCACGGTGCCTCCTGCGACCCCCGCGCAACTGCGTCAAGGGTGAGTCTGAGGTTTCGACAAATACGGAACGGTCAACTGCCGCTCAGAGTGCCCGATGTGAGCACCCAGTGAAAGTGGGCAGTGCAGGCCACCTTACCGGCGAGACCGCCCCCTCTGGAACGACCAACCGGGGATACCCCAAAATGTGGGGTATCCCCGGTCGGGATCGCTCACGTCATCGATACGCCTGAGGGGTTCAGACGAGCTCGGTGACCGTACCGCCGGCGGCGGTGATCTTCTCCTTGGCGGAGCCGGAGACGGCGTCGACCGTCACCTGGAGCGCCACGGAGACCTCGCCCTGGCCGAGGACCTTGACGAGGCTGTTCTTGCGAACGGCACCCTTGGCCACCAGACCCTCGACGGTGACCTCGCCACCCTCGGGGTAGAGCGCGGCCAGCTTGTCGAGGTTCACGACCTGGTACTCGGTCTTGAACGGGTTCTTGAAGCCCTTCAGCTTCGGGAGGCGCATGTGGAGGGGCATCTGGCCACCCTCGAAGCGCTCCGGAACCTGGTAACGGGCCTTCGTGCCCTTGGTACCACGACCAGCCGTCTTACCCTTCGACGCCTCACCACGACCCACACGGGTCTTGGCGGTCTTGGCGCCGGGGGCGGGACGGAGGTTGTGGATCTTGAGCGGGTTCTGCTCCGCCATGATCAGTCGACCTCCTCGACCGACACGAGGTGGCGGACGGTGTGCACCATGCCGCGGAACTCGGGGCGGTCCTCCTTGACGACCTGCGTGTTGATGCCCTTGAGACCAAGGGAACGCAGGGTGTCACGGTGGTTCTGCTTGCTGCCGATGTAGGACTTGACCTGCGTGATCTTCAGCTGAGCCATCACGCACCCACTCCGGCGCGGGCACGCAGCAGAGCCGCGGGCGCGACGTCCTCGAGCGGCAGGCCACGGCGGGCCGCGACCTCCTCGGGACGCTGGAGACCCTTCAGGGCCGCCACGGTCGCGTGCACGATGTTGATCGCGTTGTCGGAGCCGAGCGACTTCGACAGGATGTCGTGGATACCGGCGCACTCGAGCACGGCACGCACCGGACCACCGGCGATAACGCCGGTACCGGGGGACGCGGGCTTGAGCAGCACGACGCCGGCAGCCTTCTCACCCTGGATGGGGTGGGGGATGGTGCCCTGGATCCGGGGGACCTTGAAGAAGTGCTTCTTGGCCTCCTCCACACCCTTGGCGATGGCGGCCGGCACCTCCTTGGCCTTGCCGTAACCGACACCCACGGTGCCGTCACCGTCGCCCACCACGACCAGCGCGGTGAAGCTGAAGCGACGACCACCCTTCACAACCTTGGCGACGCGGTTGATCGCGACGACGCGCTCAACGTACGCGGTCTTCTCGGCGGCAGCAGCGCCGCCGTCACGGCCCTTCCGGTCCCGCCGCTCGCCGCCACCGGCACCGCCACCGCGGCGCTGGGGTCCAGCCATTGGAATTACCTCTCTCTGTTTCCGCTAGCTACGGCAGGCTCAGAACTTGAGCCCGGCTTCGCGGGCGGCGTCCGCCAGGGCGGCGATGCGCCCGGCGTACTGGTTGCCACCACGGTCGAACACGACAGCCTCGACACCGGCGGCCTTGGCACGCTCGGCGACCAGGGCGCCGACCTGCTTGGCCTGCGAGGACTTGTCGCCCTCGCCACCGCGGACGGACGCGTCCAGCGTGGACGCGGACGCCAGGGTGTGGCCCTTGAGGTCGTCGATCACCTGCGCCACGATGTGGCGGTTGGAGCGGGTCACGACCAGACGGGGACGCTCCGCCGTACCCGAGATCCGCTTGCGGATCCGGATGTGACGGCGCTTGATCGCGGCGCGCTTGTAGGCGTCGCCCTTGAGGATCTTCTGCCCGTATGCCATGGCTTACTTACCCGCCTTTCCGACCTTGCGGCGGATGACTTCGCCCTCGTACTTGACGCCCTTGGCCTTGTACGGGTCAGGCTTGCGCAGCTTGCGGATGTTGGCCGCAACCTCGCCGACCTTCTGCTTGTCGATGCCCTCGACCTGGAAGCGGGTCGGGGTCTCCACCTTGAAGGTGATGCCCTCGGGCGCCTCGACGGTGATCGGGTGGCTGTAGCCGAGCGCGAACTCGAGGTTCGAACCCTTGGCCGCGACGCGGTAACCGACACCGCTGATCTCGAGCTTCTTCACGTAACCCTGGGTCACGCCGGTGATCATGTTCGCCACCAGCGTGCGGGACAGGCCGTGCAGGGCCTTGTTCTGACGCTCGTCGTTGGGGCGGGTGACGTTGAGAACGCCGTCCTCACCCTTGGCGATGTCGATCGGCGCGACGACGGTGTGGGTCAGCGTGCCCTTGGGGCCCTTGACCGAGACCGTACGGCCGTCGATGGTGACGTCCACGCCGGCGGGAACCGTGATGGGGAGCTTGCCAATACGCGACATAGCTGTTTCCTCCGTTCCCTTCCGCTACCAGACGTAGGCGAGGACTTCCCCACCCACGCCCTTCTTGCCGGCCTGCTTGTCGGTGAGGAGCCCGTGCGACGTGGAGATGATCGCCACGCCGAGGCCGCCGAGCACCTTCGGCAGGTTGGTGGACTTCGCGTACACCCGGAGACCGGGCTTGGAGATCCGCTTGATGCCCGCGATGGAGCGCTCACGGTTCGGGCCGAACTTCAGCTCGAGGACGAGGTTCTTGCCGACCTCGGCGTCCTCGACCTTCCAGCCCGTGATGAAGCCCTCCTGCTGGAGGATCTCCGCGATGTGCGACTTGATCTTGGACGCCGGCATTGTCACGGAGTCGTGGTATGCCGAGTTCGCGTTCCGCAGACGCGTAAGCATGTCTGCGATCGGATCAGTCATGGTCATGAATTGGCCTTCGGCCTCTCTCGCCGGGGTTTCCTGGTGCGCCATCCCTCTCCCCGATCCGAGACGGGACGGGTGCGGCGCGGTGGACCTACGGCGTAGTAAGTCGTATGGGCGGCGACAGACGCCCAACCCCGCAAGCCTAAGGCATGCGAGGTGGGCGTCCTACCGCCCTATCTGCTTACCGAGAGCCTTGGGAATCCCGAATTAGCGGGACTACCAGGAGCTCTTGGTCACGCCCGGCAGCTCGCCACGGTGAGCCATCTCACGAAGGCACACGCGGCACAGGCCGAACTTGCGGTACACGGAGTGCGGACGGCCGCAGCGCTGGCAGCGGGTGTAGCCACGCACACCGAACTTGGGCTTGCGAGCAGCCTTGGCAATCAGAGCCTTCTTCGCCATCTCGCTCACGCCTCCTTGAACGGGAAGCCGAGGTGACGAAGGAGCGCGCGGCCCTCAGCGTCGTTGGTCGCCGTGGTGACCACGGTGATGTCCATGCCCCGGGTACGGTCGATCTTGTCCTGGTCGATCTCGTGGAACATGACCTGCTCCGTGAGACCGAAGGTGTAGTTGCCACGGCCGTCGAACTGCTTGGGGGACAGACCACGGAAGTCGCGGATGCGCGGCAGCGCGAGCGACAGGGTGCGGTCCAGGAACTCCCACATGCGGTCGCCACGGAGCGTGACGTGGGCACCGATCGGCTGGCCCTCACGCAGCTTGAACTGCGCGATGGACTTGCGGGCCTTGGTGACCTGCGGCTTCTGGCCGGTGATCGTGGTGAGGTCGCGGATGGCGCCCTCGATCAGCTTCGAGTCACGGGCGGCGTCGCCGACACCCATGTTGACCACGATCTTGACGAGACCGGGGATCTGCATGACGTTCTCGTACTTGAACTCGTCACGCAGCTTGCCCGCGATCTCCTCGCGGTACTTCTGCTTCAGACGCGGGCTGGTGGTGGTCGTCATCAGATGTCCTCACCCGTCCGCTTGGCAACGCGGATCTTGTTGCCTTCGTCGTCGAAGCGGTAGCCGACACGCGTGACGACCTTGTTGCCGTCCTTCTCCACGACGAGCTGAACGTTGCTCACGTGGATCGGGGCTTCGGTCGTGACGATGCCGCCGGCCTGCGAACCGCTGGCGGTCGGACCGGCCTTGGTGTGCTTCTTGACCCGGTTGACACCCTCGACCAGGACACGGTCCTCGCGGGGGTAGGCCGCGATGACCTTGCCCTGCTTGCCCTTGTCCTTACCGGTGATGACCTGGACCAGGTCGCCCTTCTTGATCTTCATGCTTACAGCACCTCCGGCGCGAGCGAGATGATCTTCATGAACTTCTTCTCGCGCAGCTCACGCCCGACCGGGCCGAAGATGCGGGTGCCGCGAGGGTCGCCGTCGTTCTTCAGAATGACAGCGGCGTTCTCGTCGAAGCGGATGTACGAGCCGTCCGGACGGCGGCGCTCCTTGACGGTGCGAACGATGACCGCCTTGATGACGTCACCCTTCTTCACGTTGCCGCCGGGGATCGCGTCCTTGACGGTGGCGACGATGACGTCACCGATGCCCGCGTAGCGGCGACCGGAGCCACCGAGCACACGGATGCAAAGGATCTCCTTCGCACCAGTGTTGTCGGCGACGCGCAGTCGCGACTCCTGCTGGATCACGTCTATCTCCTGATCGTCTGCCGGTTCCCGGCAGGGGCCTCAGTACGAGGACCCCTGCCGAGCCTGGCGGAACTGACCTGCGGGATTGGCCCCGCAGGAAATTACTTGGCCTTCTCGAGGATCTCGACGACGCGCCAGCGCTTCGTCGCGGACAGCGGCCGGGTCTCCATGAGGAGGACGCGGTCGCCGACACCCGCGGCGTTCTGCTCGTCGTGCGCCTTGAGCTTGTTGGTACGGCGGATGACCTTGCCGTACAGCGCGTGCTTGACGCGGTCCTCGACGGCGACGACGACGGTCTTGTCCATCTTGTCGCTGACGACGAGACCCTCACGGGTCTTGCGGAAGCCGCGGGCCTCTGCAGTCTGCTCAGTCACGTTGCTCTCACTCATCAGGCGCTCTCCACCGTCTCGATGCCCAGCTCGCGCTCACGCATCAGGGTGTAGATCCGCGCGATGTCCTTACGGACGGCCTTCAGCCGACCGTGGTTCTCGAGCTGACCGGTCGCCGCCTGGAAGCGGAGGTTGAACAGCTCTTCCTTGGCCTCGCGGAGCTTACCCAGAAGCTCCTCGTTGCCCAGCTCGCGCAGCTCGGACGCCTTGGTACCGGCCGACATCACGCTTCACCTGCCTCGCGCTTGACGATCCGGCACTTCATCGGCAGCTTGTGGGCCGCACGAAGGAGCGCCTCACGGGCGATCTTCTCGTTCGGGTAGGACAGCTCGAACATCACCCGACCCGGGTGAACGTTCGCGATCCACCACTCCGGCGAACCCTTACCGGAACCCATGCGGGTCTCGGCAGGCTTCTTGGTCAGCGGACGGTCCGGGTAGATGTTGATCCAGACCTTGCCGCCACGCTTGATGTGGCGGGTCATCGCGATACGAGCCGCCTCGATCTGGCGGTTGGTCACGTACGCCGGCGTGAGGGCCTGAATGCCGTACTCGCCGAACGCAACCGTCGTACCGCCCTTGGCCTGACCACGGCGCTTCGGGTGGTGCTGCTTGCGGTGCTTGACCCTACGGGGGATCAGCATTTCGGTCAGGCCTCCGTTCCGCCAGTAGAAGAGGACGGCGCCTCAGCCGGAGCGGACGCGGGAGCCTCGGCCTTGGGGGCCTCGGCGCCGGCAGCCTGCTGCGGCTTGCGACCGCGCCGCTCGCCACCGCGGCCACCACGGGCCGGGCGGTCGGCACCACCACGGGCCGGGCGGTTACCCGCACGGGCCGCAGCGTTCTCGGCGCGGACCTCGGCGATGTTCTTGACGTCGCCCTTGTAGATCCAGACCTTCACACCGATGCGGCCGAAGGTCGTCTTGGCCTCGAAGAAGCCGTAGTCCACGTTCGCACGGAGCGTGTGCAGGGGCACACGGCCCTCGCGGTAGAACTCCGAGCGGGACATCTCGGCGCCACCGAGGCGGCCACCGCACTGGATCTTGATGCCCTTGGCGCCGGCCTTCATGGCGGACTGCATGCTCTTACGCATGGCCCGACGGAAGGAGACGCGGGAGGAGAGCTGCTCGGCAACGGCCTGAGCAACCAGCTGAGCGTCGGTCTCGGGGTTCTTGACCTCGAGGATGTTCAGCTGGACCTGCTTGCCCGTGAGCTTCTCGAGGTCACCGCGGATGCGGTCGGCCTCGGCGCCACGGCGGCCGATGACGATGCCCGGACGAGCGGTGTGGATGTCCACACGCACGCGGTCACGGGTGCGCTCGATCTCGACCTTGGAGATGCCGGCGCGCTCCATGCCGGACGTCATCATCCGACGGATGGCGACGTCTTCCTTGACGTAGTCCTTGTACAGCTTGTCGGCGTACCAACGCGACTTGAAGTCGGTCGTGACACCGAGCCGGAACCCGTGCGGGTTTACCTTCTGGCCCATTACCGGGTTCCTTCCTTGCTGCTGACGACCACGGTGATGTGGCTGGTCCGCTTGCGGATCCGGTAGGCACGGCCCTGGGCGCGCGGACGGAACCGCTTCAGGGTCGGGCCCTCGTCGACGTACGCCTCGGAGATGAAGAGGCTGTCGGCGTCGGTGTGGTCGTAGTTGTGCGCGGCGTTGGCGATGGCGCTGTCCAGCACCTTGCCGACCGGCACGCTCGCGGCCTGCGGGGCGAAACGCAGGACCGCCTGAGCCTCCGTGGCGTCCATGCCACGGATAAGGTCCACCACGCGGCGGGCCTTCATGGGCGTGACGCGGATGTACCGCGCCTGGGCCCTGGCTTCCATGGTTGTCCTTCCAGTGTCTGTCATGGTCATTCCACCCCGCTACTAGCGGCGCTTCGACTTCCGGTCGTCCTTGACGTGACCCCGGAAGGTGCGCGTCGGCGAGAACTCGCCGAGCTTGTGGCCGACCATCGACTCGGTGACAAACACCGGGATGTGGGTCTTGCCGTTGTGCACCGCGATCGTGTGGCCGAGCATCGCCGGGATGATCATGGAGCGGCGGGACCAGGTCTTGATGACGTTCTTGGTACCGGCTTCGTTCTGAGCGTCCACCTTCTTCACCAGGTGGTCGTCGACGAAGGGTCCCTTCTTCAAGCTACGAGGCATCTCAACCCGTCCTTAGCGCTTCTTGTTCGTCTTGCGGCGGCGGACGATGTACTTGTTCGACGCCTTCTTGGGCGAACGAGTACGGCCTTCCTTCTTGCCCCACGGGGACACAGGGTGGCGACCACCGGAGGTCCGGCCCTCACCACCACCGTGCGGGTGGTCAACCGGGTTCATCACGACACCACGGACGGTCGGGCGAACGCCCAGCCACCGCTTACGGCCGGCCTTACCCCAGTTGATGTTGCTCTGCTCGGCGTTGCCGACCTCGCCGACGGTGGCGCGGCAGCGCACGTCGACCAGGCGGATCTCACCGGACGGCATACGGAGGTGGGCGTAGGCGCCCTCCTTCGCGAGCAGCTGCACGGAGGCACCCGCGGAGCGGGCGAACTTGGCACCGCCACCGGGACGGAGCTCGATCGCGTGGATCGTGGTACCGACCGGGATGTTGCGGAGGGCCAGGTTGTTGCCCGGCTTGATGTCGGCCCCGGGACCGTTCTCGACGCGGTCACCCTGCTGGAGGTTGCGCGGGGCGAGGATGTAGCGCTTCTCGCCGTCGGCGTAGTGCAGCAGCGCGATGCGCGCGGTGCGGTTGGGGTCGTACTCGATGTGCGCGACCTTCGCCGGCACGCCGTCCTTGTCGTGACGACGGAAGTCGATCACTCGGTAGGCGCGCTTGTGTCCGCCACCCTGGTGGCGAACGGTCACACGACCGGCGTTGTTACGGCCGCCCTTGCTGTGCAGCGGGCGGACCAGCGACTTCTCCGGCGTGGACCGCGTGACCTCGACGAAGTCGGCGACGCTGGCGCCACGACGGCCCGGCGTAGTCGGCTTGTACTTGCGGATTCCCATTTCTCAGTCCTCGTCCGATATCGGACGATCCGGACCGCCCTTAGGCGGTCGGACCGCCGAAGATGTCGATACGGTCGCCCTCGGCGAGGGTCACGATCGCGCGCTTACTGCCCGCACGCTGACCGAAGCCGGTCTTCGTGCGCTTGCGCTTGCCCTGGCGGTTGATCGTGTTGACCCCGGTGACCTTGACCGAGAAGACCGCCTGGACGGCCTGCTTGATCTGGGTCTTGTTGGCGTTCGGGTCGACGATGAACGTGTACTTGTTCTCGTCGAGGAGCGCGTAGCTCTTCTCGGAGACGACCGGCTTGAGCAGGACGTCACGGGGGTCCGTGTACGACTTGCTCAGCGGGGTCTCGACGGTGTTCTTGCCCTCGGTGGCGTGGCGCTTCGCCTTGGCGAGACGCGCGGCCTTGGCGGCCTTGGCGGCCTTCGAGGCAATGCTCGGGTGACGCGTAGCCATCAGGCCTCGCTCCCTTCGGTGTCAGCGGCCTTGGGGCCAGACACGAAGGACTCGAAAGCGGCCTGGGTGAAGACCACGTCGTCCGAGACGAGAACGTCGTACGTGTTCAGCTGGCCCGGCTCCAGGATGTGGACCTGGGGCAGGTTGCGGGCGGACAGCCACGCGGCCTCGTCGGCGCGGTCGACGACCAGGAGCAGGTTCTTGCGCTCCGAGATCTTGCCGAACAGCGACTTGGCGGCCTTCGTGGAGGGGGTCTCGCCCTCGATCACGCCAGTGACGACGTGGATGCGGTTGTGGCGGGCCCGGTCGGTGAGGGCGTGGCGCAGGGCCGCGGCCTTCATCTTCTTCGGGGTCCGCTGCGAGTAGTCACGCGGCTGCGGGCCGTGGACGACGCCACCGCCGGCGAACTGCGGGGCGCGGGTCGAACCCTGACGGGCGCGGCCGGTGCCCTTCTGGCGGTACGGCTTCTTGCCGCCACCACGGACTTCACCGCGACGCTTGGTCTTGTGCGTGCCCTGGCGGGCAGCGGCGTTCTGCGCGACGACGACCTGGTGGATCAGCGGGATGCTGATCTTCTCCACGCCGAAGATCTCCGCGGGGAGCTCGACGCTACCGGTCTTCTCGCCTGCAGGCGAAAGGATGTCAACAGTGCTCATCGGTACCTCAGGCCCCCTTGGCCGCGGTGCGGACCAGGACGAGGCCGCCGTTCGGACCGGGAACCGCGCCCTTGATGAGCAGCAGACCCTTCTCCGCGTCAACGGCGTGGACGGTCAGGTTCTGGGTGGTGACCCGCTCGTTGCCCATGCGACCCGCCATGCGGAGGCCCTTGAACACACGGCCCGGGGTGGCGCAGCCACCGATGGAACCGGGGGAGCGGTGCTTGCGCTGGGTGCCGTGTCCGGCGCCGAGGCCCTTGAAGTTGTGACGCTTCATGACACCGGCGAAGCCCTTGCCCTTGCTCTTGCCGGTCACGTCGACCTTCACACCGGCCTCGAAGACCTCAGCGGAGATCTCCTGGCCCAGCGTGTACTCGGAGGCGTCCGCAGTGCGGATCTCGACGAGGTGACGACGGGGGGTGACGTCGGCCTTGGAGAAGTGGCCCTTGAGGGGCTTGTTCACCTTGCGCGGGTCGATCTCGCCGAACGCGATCTGGACGGACTCGTAGCCGTCGACGTCGTTCGTGCGGACCTGGGTCACGACATTCGGTCCGGCCTTGACGACGGTGACCGGAACAACGCGGTTGTTCTCGTCCCACACCTGCGTCATGCCGAGCTTCTCGCCCAGGATGCCCTTGATCTGCTTAGCCATTCTCAGCTCACCGACCCTCAGAGCTTGATCTCGATGTCGACACCGGCCGGGAGGTCGAGTCGCATCAGAGAGTCAACGGTCTTGGGGGTGGGGTCGAGAATGTCGATCAGGCGCTTGTGCGTGCGCATCTCGAAGTGCTCGCGCGAGTCCTTGTACTTGTGCGGCGACTTGATGACGCAGTACACGTTCTTCTCAGTGGGCAGCGGCACCGGGCCCGCGACCGACGCACCAGTGCGGGTCACCGTCTCGACGATCTTCTTCGCCGAGGAGTCGATGACCTCGTGGTCGTAGGCCTTGAGCCGGATGCGGATCTTCTGTCCCGCCATGGCTACTCAGTAGTCCTGTCTCTTCTTACGCTCCGGAACCCGGTGGATTCCTTCTGCTGCCTTCGTTTCTCCGACCCACGCGGTCGGGCGTGTCGCGCTCCCGCCGACACAGATGTCCCTTGTTCGAACATCCCTGCGGGAATGCACACGGCCCTTCCGGAACCGCGGACCGGGGACCTCGGGCCCACCGGGCGCCTGGCCGGTGTTGCGCTCACACTTCCCGGAAGATTCCCGTACGTCCGCCCCAGTGCTGCCGTGGTGGCAGTTAGGGCGACGAGTACTGTGGGACTCGCTTCCGGTCCTCCCGGCGGGAGGCGCGCAGCATCAACGCTCGACCGAGCAACTCCGACAGTCTGCCATATGGGGCGGGTCCTCCGCCAATCGGGCCGAAGAGATTACCCCGAAGGTGATGTAGGTCAAACCGGGGACGCCGCCAGGGGCGGCTCACCGTGCGGCCGGGAAGCCGGCCCGACCCCGGGAGTCTCGACGGTCGTCACCTTGCGCCAGGCGTCTCCCTTCGCCTTCTTCACGGCGAGTTGGGAGCTGATGGTGGCGGGGTCGTTGGAGGTCCGCGAGTTCAAGAAGCTGGACGACGACCTCGCCAAGAAGGCGGGCTGGTCGGGCCGCGCCCCCCTCAGATCCGCCTGCTTTCCAGGGGGCCCAGATACGTCGGCTCCAGGCCGCCCGTGTCGATCAGCAGCCTCTGGAGTACCACCGTCGGGTCCACCATCCAGAACTTGAGCCTGTGGACCCCCGGCCGGGAGACCGTGTGCCTCGTCGCCGTGCGGTTGATGTTGTCGGAGGTGTTGCGGGCCCAGACCGCGTTGAGCAGGCCGTCGTCGGCGCCGGTGTTGATGTCGACCGTCTGGATGTCCGCGTCGTCGAAGGACACGCCGTATTGCAGTCCCCCGGTCGGCAATGCCGGGTTCCGTGGGGACACGTACGCCCACACCGTCACCTCCCCCGAACCCGAGCCTGATCCCGACAGCAGGCTCACCTCGTACTCCAGCCGCGGCGAAGTTCCCCCCGGCACCCTCCTCGCCCCCGTCACCGGCCACGGCGTCATCCCCGCCCCCGTGCGGCCGATCCCCTCCAGCCGTCGCCAGGTGCCCAGCGCGCGGTCGTAGTGCTCCGCGTCTATGGCCACGTAGCCGCCCGCCTCGACGAAGCCGCGCAGGGGTCGGCGGGAAGGGCTGTCCGTCACGCACGCGACCGTCACCGAGCTGCCCGCGCCGGTCACCGTCAGCGATGCCTCCGATCGGCCGCGTGGAGCCTTCGACCAGTCCACGCGGACCTCCAGCCGCACCTGCTGCGCAACCCGCCCTCGCGGGCCGTCCACCACCAGCCACGGCGCCGAAGTCTCCACCCGGTAGTCGAAGGGGGTGCGGCCCCGGTTGAAGAGCTCCACGTACTGCTGTGGCCGCGTCTGGTACGGGCTGAACACCGGCAGCACCGCCCGCCGACCCGACGCACCCCCCGGCCACCACTCCCCCGAGTCCTCCGCGCCGTCCACCGACACGCCCAGGACCGCGTCGGCCGGTACCTCCAGCCGTTTCACCGCCGGGAAGAGGACGTCGGGCAGCGCCACGTTGTCCTTCTCCGGCTGCTGCCACGGCGCGTTCGGGCCGTACCGGTCCACGTCCCCGTAGTCGATGTGCGGCTGGGTCTGGAAGCCCCTCCATTTGCCTCCGGCCACCTCGGAGTTGAAGCGGTCGGCGAGCTCGAAGTCCTTCTCCAGTCCCGCTTCCGCCTCCGCCGCGCGGTCGTTCGTCGCCGCTCTGCCCTGCTTGGCGTAGAGGAGGTTCTGGAACTCCGCCTGCCGCAGTGCGTAGAGGTTCGCGGTCGCCGCCACCTCGTAGCCCACCAGCTCGAACCACGCGTCCTGCGTCCCAGCAGGCAGCCTCCGCGCTATGCGGCCCGCCTTGTGCGCCAGGCCCTTCCACTCCAGCGTCACCCGTTCCAGCTCCCGGTGACCGAAGTGGTACGGGGTCTGCTGGTCGTCGTTCACCACCTGGCCGGCGCCGTCCAGCGTGATCCGGCGGTTGAGCAGTTCCGGCTTGCGGCGGGCCTGTAGCCGGCCGTACTCCGCCAGTACGGACGCGATCGCCTCCGCCTGCGCGCCGCCGAAGTTCTGGCGGGCGTACCTCCGCTCCCACTCGCCCAGCCGGTCCAGGTCCCAGCGGTCCGGATTCCAGGCGTAGGTGAGGAAGAACTCGGTCGGCAGTTCGTTGCCCTTCAGGTCGCCTACGTTCGCCACCCACAGGCCGTGGTTGCCGTAGGCGTGCGCCTGGTGGAGCTGGTCCCAGGTGTTGCGCAGGTTCGCCGTGTCGACCCACTTGTAGTTCCGGCCCGCGCCCACGTAGTCGAAGTGGTAGTACAGGCCGTAGCCGCCGGTCCGCGCCGCCTCCGCCGGGTCCGGGTGCTTGCGGATGTTGCCCCAGTTGTCGTCGGTCAGGACGACCGTGACGTCGTCCGGTGCCCGCAGGCCCCGGTCCCAGTACCGCTGCACCTCCTTGTACAGCGTCCACACCTGCGGGGTCCGCGCCGCGGGCCGGCCCGTCACCTCCTCGATGATCCGGCGCTGCGTCGCGATGATCTCCTGCATGAGTTCGATGCCGTCGCCGTCGGGGAGGCTGGTGTCGCCGTTGCCGCGCATTCCCAGGGTCACGACGCCCTCGAAGCCCTCGTCCACCATGCGCTGGATGCCGGCGCGCCAGTACTTCTGGATCGCCTCGGCGTTGCGGCGGTACGACCACTCCCCCGTGCCGCCGTAAGGGTCCTTGCCGCCGCTCGCGTGGCGGTTCCACTCCTCGATGCCGCGCATCATCGGCGCCTCGTGAGACGTGCCCATGACAACGCCAAACTCCGCGGCCCGCCGGTGGTTGTCCGGGTCGTCCTCCGCGAAGGCCCTGCCCCAGACCGCCGGCCAGAGGTAGTTGCCCTTCAGGCGCAGCAGGACCTCGAACACCTTCGCGTAGAAGTCCGCGTTGAAGCCGCCCGGGTAGCCCGGCGCCCTGCCCGGCCCGAAGTACACCGGCGCCCAGGTGCCCAGGGCCGGGTTCTCGTCGTTGATGAAGAAGCCGCGGTACTTCACCGCGGGGGTGCCCTGCGTGTACCGGCCCGGCAGCACCCAGACGCCGCTCCTGGGCGTCGGGGGCACGTCGTCCCACCAGTGCCAGGGGGAGACGCCGATGCCGTACGAGACGTCGTACGCGCCGAAGACCGTGCCGCGCTGGTCGCTGCCCGCGATGACAAGCGCACGCTCCACCCCGGGCATCGGGTGGTCCACGACCGTCTGGAGCGAGGTCTCCCACTTGCCGCGCACGCCGGTGACGTCCAGCTTCCCGGCCGCGATCAAGCCGTCGATCAGCGGGCTGCGGCCGATCGTGCCCAGGAGCACCGGATGCCGCCCGATGGTGGAGCCCGGCCGTACGCCGGTCACCCGCTCGATGTCGTCGCGGAGGTCGCCCGCGACCCGTACGACTCCGGGATGGTCCTCCGCGCTGACCACCACCGGGGCGCCCACCAGGGAGAAGACCCCGCCGGTGAAGGAGATGTACGCCCCCGGATCCGTCACCCGGAGGCCGTCGTCGCCCCCGGCCCGTGCGACCCCCGAGGACAGCACCGGCATCGCAGCGAGCCCCGCCCCCAGCACAGTCCTGCGCCTGACAGACATGCCTCACCCCTCCACCCGAATTTGGTCAGCGGCATGACAAATGCTGAGCCGGAGTGGCACGAGGGGACAACGGGTCGTACGCGCCGAATAGTTTCGAGCCCCGGAACCCCAGACCCCGGAAAGGCCAAGAGGCCCGTGCGACCGAAGTCGTACGGGCCTCTCGGAGCTACCAGGCAGAGTCCTGCCGGGTCAGTTCAAGATCACTTGTTGATCTTGATGACCTGGCCGGCGCCCACGGTCCGGCCACCCTCACGGATGGCGAACTTCAGGCCCTCTTCCATGGCGACGGGCTGGATGAGCTCCACCTTCATCTCGGTGTTGTCACCCGGCATGACCATCTCGGTGCCCTCGGGGAGGGTCACGACGCCGGTCACGTCCGTCGTACGGAAGTAGAACTGCGGACGGTAGTTGTTGAAGAACGGCGTGTGGCGGCCACCCTCGTCCTTGGAGAGGATGTAGGCCTGCGCCTCGAACTCGGTGTGCGGGGTGACCGAGCCCGGCTTGATGATGACCTGGCCGCGCTCGACGTCCTCGCGCTTGATGCCGCGGAGCAGCAGACCGACGTTCTCACCGGCCTGGCCCTCGTCGAGCAGCTTGCGGAACATCTCGATGCCGGTGACCGTGGTGGTGGTCTTCTCGGTCTTGATGCCGATGATGTCGACGGTCTCGTTGACCTTGAGGACACCACGCTCGATACGGCCGGTGACGACCGTACCGCGACCGGTGATCGTGAAGACGTCCTCGATCGGCATCAGGAACGGCTTGTCGACGTCGCGCTCCGGCTCCGGGATCGCGGTGTCGACGGCGTTCATGAGCTCCAGGACGGACTGCGTCCACTCCTTGTCGCCCTCGAGCGCCTTCAGAGCGGAGACCTTGACGACCGGCAGGTCGTCGCCCGGGAACTCGTACTCGGAGAGGAGCTCACGGACCTCGAGCTCGACGAGCTCCAAGATCTCCTCGTCGTCCACCATGTCGGCCTTGTTCAGGGCGACGACGATGTACGGAACGCCGACCTGGCGGGCCAGGAGCACGTGCTCCTTGGTCTGCGGCATCGGGCCGTCGGTCGCGGCGACCACCAGGATCGCGCCGTCCATCTGGGCGGCACCGGTGATCATGTTCTTGATGTAGTCCGCGTGACCCGGGCAGTCGACGTGGGCGTAGTGACGCGCCTCGGTCTGGTACTCGACGTGCGCGATGGAGATGGTGATACCGCGCTGGCGCTCCTCGGGCGCCTTGTCGATGTTGTCGAAAGCGGTGGCCTCGTTCAGGTCCGGGTACGCGTCGTGCAGCACCTTGGTAATGGCGGCCGTGAGGGTCGTCTTACCGTGGTCGATGTGACCGATGGTGCCGATGTTGACGTGCGGCTTAGTCCGCTCGAACTTCGCCTTCGCCACTGGGGTCCTCCTGTGGAGTGGTTCTGTACGCCTTACTTCATCGGCGCCAGGTGATCTTTGCTGTTAAGTCCCGGAACCCGGGGCATTCATCCTGGAATACGGCTGAATGCCCCTTGAGGCTCCGGAGTCAAGCCTAAAGCGTGAGAACGCTGAACGTTACTCGCCCTTGGCCTTCGCGATGATCTCCTCGGCGACGTTCCGCGGAACCTCGGCGTAGGAGTCGAACTGCATCGAGTAGCTTGCGCGACCCGACGTCTTGCTGCGGAGGTCGCCGACGTAGCCGAACATCTCCGACAGGGGCACGAGGCCCTTGACGACGCGGGCACCGGCCCGCTCCTCCATGGCCTGGATCTGGCCACGGCGGGAGTTGATGTCGCCGATGACCTCACCCATGTAGTCCTCGGGCGTGGTGACCTCGACGGCCATCATCGGCTCGAGCAGCACGGGGCTGGCCTTGCGCGCGGCCTCCTTGAAGGCCTGCGAACCGGCGATCTTGAAGGCGAGCTCGGAGGAGTCGACCTCGTGGTAGCCACCGTCGATGAGCGTGACGCGGACGCCCGTCATCTCGTAGCCGGCGAGGATGCCGAACTGCATGGCCTCCTGCGCACCGGCGTCGACCGAAGGGATGTACTCCTTCGGGATACGGCCACCGGTCACCTTGTTCACGAACTCGTACGAGGCGTCGCCGCCCTCGATGGGCTCGATCGCGATCTGCACCTTGGCGAACTGACCGGTACCACCGGTCTGCTTCTTGTGGGTGTAGTCCACGCGCTCGACGGCCTTGCGGATCGTCTCGCGGTAGGCGACCTGCGGCTTGCCGACGTTGGCCTCGACCTTGAACTCACGGCGCATACGGTCGACCAGCACCTCGAGGTGCAGCTCGCCCATACCACCGATGATGGTCTGGCCGGTCTCCTCGTTGGTGTGCACCTGGAAGGAGGGGTCCTCCTCGGCCAGACGCTGGATCGCGACGCCCAGCTTCTCCTGGTCGCCCTTCGACTTGGGCTCGATGGCGACCTGGATGACCGGCGCCGGGAAGTCCATGGACTCCAGGATCACCGGCTGCTTGTCGTCGCACAGCGTCTCACCGGTCGTGGTCTGCTTCAGACCCATGACGGCGATGATGTCGCCGGCGCCCACCGAGTCGATCTCCTCACGCTTGTTCGCGTGCATGCGGTAGATCTTGCCGATGCGCTCCTTCTTGCCCTTGACGGAGTTCAGCACCGAGGTGCCGGACTCCAGGCGGCCCGAGTAGACCCGGACGAAGGTGAGCTTGCCGAGGTGCGGGTCGCTCATGATCTTGAACGCCAGCGCGGAGAGGGGCTCGTCCTCGGACGGCTTGCGCTTGACGACCGTCTCCGGGTCCTTGACGTCGTGGCCCTCGATGGCCTCGACGTCCAGGGGAGAGGGAAGGTAGCGCACGACCGCGTCGAGCAGGGGCTGGACGCCCTTGTTCTTGAACGCGGTGCCGCAGAACACCGGGGTGACCGTGATGTCCTGGGACTTGCCGGACACGATGGTGATACGACGGATCGCGGCGTACAGCTGCTCCACGGTGGGCTCGGTGCCCTCCAGGTACAGCTCCATGATCTCTTCGTCGTTCTCGGCCACGGACTCGAGCAGCTTGCCGCGGTACTCCTCGGCAGCCTCGGCGTGCGTGTCCGGGATGTCGACGACGTCGTACATCTCACCCTTGGTGGCCTCGGCGGACCAGACCAGGGCCTTCATCGTCACGAGGTCGACGACGCCCTTGAAGTCGGCCTCGGCACCGATCGGCAGCTGCATGACGATCGGCTGCGCGCCCAGGCGGTCGCTGATCATGTCGACGCAGCGGTGGAACTCGGCACCGGTGCGGTCGAGCTTGTTGACGAAGCAGATACGCGGAACGCCGTAGCGGTCCGCCTGACGCCACACGGTCTCGGACTGCGGCTCAACGCCGGCGACGCCGTCGAACACCGTCACGGCACCGTCGAGCACACGCAGGGAACGCTCCACCTCGACGGTGAAGTCGACGTGCCCCGGGGTGTCGATGATGTTGATGGTGTGGTCGACGTCTTCCAGCGGCCAGTGGCAGGTGGTGGCAGCAGAGGTGATCGTGATGCCACGCTCCTGCTCCTGCTCCATCCAGTCCATGGTGGCAGCGCCGTCGTGGACCTCACCGATCTTGTACGACACACCGGTGTAGAACAGGATCCGCTCGGTGGTGGTCGTCTTGCCCGCGTCGATGTGGGCCATGATCCCGATGTTGCGGACCTTGGCCAGGTCAAGTGAAGTGGTAGCCATAAGGCTTCAGTCTTCTCTCGGTCTCGATGTGGGTAGCGACTACCAGCGGTAGTGCGCGAAGGCCTTGTTGGACTCGGCCATCTTGTGCGTGTCCTCGCGCTTCTTCACAGCGGCACCCAGGCCGTTGGAGGCGTCGAGAAGCTCGTTGAGCAGACGCTCGGTCATGGTCTTCTCGCGACGGGCGCGGGAGTAACCGACCAGCCAGCGCAGCGCGAGCGTGTTGGCGCGACCGGGCTTGACCTCGATCGGAACCTGGTACGTCGCACCACCGACACGGCGGGACTTGACCTCGAGGGTCGGCTTGATGTTCTCCAGTGCGCGCTTCAGCGTGATGACCGGGTCGTTGCTGGTCTTCTCGCGCAGGCCCTCCATGGCGCCGTACACGATGCGCTCGGCGGTGGAGCGCTTGCCGTTCAGCAGCACCTTGTTGATGAGGGAGGTCACCAGAGGAGAACCGTAGACCGGGTCGATGATGACCGGGCGCTTCGGGGCGGGGCCCTTACGAGGCATTCTTACTTCTCCTTCTTGGCGCCGTAGCGGCTGCGGGCCTGCTTGCGGTTCTTGACACCCTGGGTGTCAAGGGAGCCGCGGATGATCTTGTAGCGAACACCGGGCAGGTCCTTCACACGGCCGCCGCGCACGAGCACGATGGAGTGCTCCTGCAGGTTGTGTCCCTCACCCGGAATGTAAGCGGTGACCTCGATCCCGCTGGTCAGACGCACACGCGCGACCTTACGCAGGGCCGAGTTCGGCTTCTTCGGGGTGGTCGTGAACACACGCGTGCAGACGCCACGACGCTGAGGGGAACCCTCGAGTGCGGGCGTCTTGTTCTTCTCGACCTTGTCCTGCCGGCCCTTACGGACCAGCTGCTGGATCGTAGGCACTACTTCTCCGGTTTCTGTGTGCCGAATGGTGAAGCTAACCTGGAACGTCGCCGACCCACGCGGTCGGGTGTGTCGAATCCGGCAGACTCTCGCCGCAAGGCGAAAAGGGCGCAGATTACGGTGGCCGGTGACGGCTCGCTATGCGGTTTGAAGGCACGCACGAGAGCCAGGGCACACCCCAGGCACAAGGTCTGAGCGTACCTACCTCAAGGACTTCGGTCAAAACAAATGGAGTGCACCTCGACACGCCGGGTTCCCCGCCCACCCTGATCTGATTCACCCCAGTTGTCCCGGGCGCCGGAATGATCTTCCGCCAATGGCCGGTTCGCGCTCTTCCACGCTCCGCGTCCGCGCGCTTTCTGTACGTTGATCCGTCCGTTGCGCGTAGCGGGTTCTCGGGGGCCGAACATGACGACGTGGACACCGGCGTACTCACCGGACGACGGTGGTCTGGACGACCGCGTGCCGTTCCTGGCCCGGCTGGAGAGCGAGGACCGCTCGGGGCTGCTGGCCCTCGGCCGCACCCTGGACTTCACCCCCCGCACGGTGCTGATCCGGCAGCACGAGCCGTCGGCGCACGTACTGTTCCTGGTCACCGGCTGGACGAAGGTGACCGCGTCGGCGGCCAACGGCTACGAGGCCCTGCTGGCGCTGCGCGGCCCCGGTGACGTCGTCGGCGAGTCGGCGGCGCTGACCGGGCGCTCCCGGTCGGCGACGGTCACCGCGCTGGAGCGGGTGCGGGCGGTGGCGGTGGACCGCGAGCGCTTCCGGGACTTCCTGGGCCACTCCCCCGCCGTCTCCTTCGCGCTGCTCGGCCTCACCGCGGACCGCACCCGCGCGGCCGACCGGCGCCGGCTTGAGTTCGCGTCGCTGAGCGTGCGGGAGCGCTTCGCGATCCTGCTCCTCGACCTCGCCCGCACCCACGGCCGCCGGACGCCGTCGGGCATCGAGCTGGCCGTACCGCTGAGCAAACAGGAACTCGCCGGTTCGGTGGGCGCCTCCCGCGAGATGGTGCAGCGCCTGCTGAAGGAGCTGCGCGACAAGGAAGCCGTCGCCACCGGCCGCCGCACCATGCTGATCATGCGCCCGGACATCCTCCGCCGGATCGCGGCGACGGACCCGGCGGCGGGCATCCCTTCCCCACCGGGTCCGAGAGAACCGAGAGAACACTGAACGGGCACAGACCCCTCGTTCCACCCCCGTCACGCGCGCCCCACTACGCCTTCTGTGTATCCCGTCACACTCCGAGTGGGTCATCCGCCCTCACAGGGACGCCCCTGTGGCCAGCAGGCTTCTGGTCTGCCCGGCCGACCCTCGAGAGGCGACGATGACCGACCCCGTGATCCGGACGATCCTGCTGCTGGACATCGAGAGGTTCAGTGACCGGGACGATGTGGAGCAGGCCTATCTGCGGCGGATGCTCTACGACATCACCGACCGCACGCTGGAGAGCGCGGGCATCGACGAGACGCGCCGGCTGCGGGCCGACCGCGGGGACTCGGTGATGGAGCTGATCGACGCGGGCGCCCCGGTGACCGCACTGCTGCGAGCCCTGCTCACCGAGGTGCCGGCCCAGCTGCGGACGGTCAACCGGATGGCGTCCCGCTCCGCGCAGATCCGGCTGCGCGGCGTACTGGCCACCGGCTGGGTGGCCGTCGACGAACACGACGGCTGGGTCGGTACCGACCTCAACCACGCCTGCCGCCTGCTGGACGCGAACGTGCTGCGGGCCGCCCTGCGCGAGCGCACCGGCGACTTCGCCCTGTGCGTCTCGAGCGCGCTGTACGAGGGCGTCGTACGCCACGACCACCCCGGCATCCCGGCCACCGACTTCCGCAGCGTGACCGTGGACAGCAAGAACGGCCCGCTGACGGCGTGGTTGCACGGCCCGGTGCCGTCCGCCGCCGGGACCGCGGACGCGAAAAACGTGACGGACCACCGTGGTAGGGGGGAAGGGGGGGCGCCGGGCGGATCGGGGGACCGCCCGGCGCCACGGGTGCCCATGCAGGGTGGGCCCCCCGAGGACCGCCCGGCGCCGGACGGACATCGGGGAGCCCCGGCGCCGGGTGCGGTCTTCAACTTCAACGGCGGCACGCCGTCCTTCGGCGGCAGCCTGGTCGCGGGCGACCAGCACGGCGTCAGCGGCGGCACCGTCACCGGCGACGTCAGCCTGGGCGGCAACGAACGGGGTGAGCGCGCTTGAGCACCCCGGAGCAGCCGGAGAGCGGCAGACCTGCCCCCGGAACCGCTCCGGAGGCAGGTGACTCACCCGCCCCCGAGGAGGAGCGGCCGCGCCCCGCCGAGACCGACGAGGAGCGCGACCAGCCGCAGGACGCCTGGGCCGCCCGGCGCGACCTGATCGACCACAGCCCGCGCACCATGAACGTCGGCGACCGGTCCCGCTTCGGCGGCGGCCTGGCGGGCGGTGACCAGCACGCCGTGAGCGGCGGCCGGGTCACCGGCGACGTCATCATGGGCAGCAAGACCGAGTACCACTTCGCGATACCCGGCCTCTCCGCGCCCGCCGCCGCGTCCGGCGAGGTGCCGCAGGTCACCCTGGAACGCCTGGCGCGGACCTTCGTCGCCGACGAGGAGGTCATGACCGGCCTGCTCGAACGGCTGCGCCGCGACCGCGTGCTCGTCCTGTCCGGCGCCCGCTTCACCGGCCGGCGCACCGCCGCCCTGATGCTGCTGCACCGCCTGGGCGCCGCCCCGGTGCGCACCCTGCTCCGCGACACCGACCCGAGCGCGCTCGCCGAGCGGTTCACCGCCGACGACCAGGCCCGCGGCCACGTCCTGTGCGACCTCGCCACCCGCCGCGACCGCCCCTTGCGCGAGCCGCACCTGCTCGCCGCCCGGGACCGCCTCGCCGAGCGGGACGCCTACCTGGTCGTCACCCTCGGCCCGAGTGCCGTACTGGAGGACGTGGCGGCCGTCGAGTGGCGGCCGCCCGCCGCCGCCGAGGTCCTCGCCTCGCAGCTGCGCGCCTGTACCGACGAGGTGACCGCCGAGAAGCTGCTCGGGCTCACGGCCGTGACCGAATTCCTGGCGCGCGGACACCAGTTGCGCGAGGTCACCGCCTTCGCCCGGCTGCTCGGCCGGTACGCGGCCGGGGAGGCGTCCGAACGGGCCGTCGCCGACTTCTCGTTGCTCTCGCTGGAGAACCAGGTCCAGGAGTGGTTCGAGGAGGACGAGAGCGCGATCCACCTGCGTGACAAGGCGTTCCTCGTCGCCCTGGCCGCCTTCGACGGCGGTCCCTACGCGCTCACCGCCGAACTGAGCGACCTGCTCTACCGCTTCCTCCAGGAGACCGAGAACCCCTCCCACGTCCCCGAGGTCCCGGTCTTCGGCACGCACGTCGGCAAGCGGCTCCAACTCGCCCGCGCCGAGCGGTTCGAGGACGACGAGCACACCGAGTGGGGCCCGGTGACCCAGCAGAAGGCGAGGTTTCGCGACGAGCGGTCCTCCCTCGTCCTGCTGCGCGAGGTGTGGACCGGCCACCCCTCCGCCCGGCCCGCCCTCATCCACTGGCTGCGCCGGCTCGCCGACGACGGACGTCCACTGGTGCGCACCCGCGCCGCCTCCACCGTCGCCGTCCTCGCCCGCACCGACCTGCCCTCGGCGATGGCCCTCGTCATCGAGCCCTGGGCGACCTCCAAGCGGTTCCGGCAGCGGCTCGTCGCGGTCAACGCGCTCACCCTCGCCCACCTCATCGACACACCCAACATCCCGCGCATCCTCGACGCCTGGTGCGAGGGCGACGACGCGCGGCTGCGCTGGGTGGCCGTGCGGTCGTACGGACTCATCGGCCCGGAGCGCCCGGAACAGGCGACGGCCGCGCTGCGCGGGGCGGTACGGCGACTGTACGAGGACGGTCCCGGTGACCTCGACGAGTCGATGGCCCGCGAACTCGCCGAGGCCGTGGAGCTGTTGCTGCTGTCCCCGGCCAGCGAGCGGGTCCTCGCCGAACTGCGCGACCACCTCGACGACGACCGTGCGGTCCGCGACCTCACCCTCGCCGGCTTCGTGGGCGCCTGCCGCCGCAAGGAGGGCGACGAGCGCTACGGCACCCCGCTGGTCCTCGCCTGGTACGCCCGCGCGGCGACCGCCGGGGACGCCCCGGTGCGGGACATCCCGTACCTGTGGCGGGCCGCGCTGGCCGACCCGGGCTCCACCCGGACCGCGCTCGACGTGCTGCGTGAGTGGGTGCTGATCGCCGACCGCGCCTCCGCCACCGAGTGGGCGCTGGCCGCCCTGCTGCCCACGCTCGTCACCACGGCCGCCGAGCACCAGCGGCTGAGCCATCTGCTGCGCACCATGCCCGGCGAGGACGGCAAGCCCCCGCCCTCGGTGGCGGCCCGCCTGCTGACCACGCTTCCGCACCGCTGACCCACGTCACCACCACGCCCGCGCCCGGCCGCGGGACCGCCCCAGGAGATCCGCCCATGCCCACCTTCCGCCAGCCCGAGTGGCAGCAGCAGGCCGACCGGCACTCGCAACTGGTCGACCCGGTCCTGACCGTGCGCCAGCTCACCCGCTTCGAGTTCAACCTCAAGTCGTACGTCCGTATCGACAACGCCCTGGTCTTCTCCACCTCCCAGGGCGAGTACAGGGCGTACCTGCCTCCGCTGCGGCCGACGCGGCCCGAGATCGTGGCGAACCACTACACGGCCGTGTACGAGGTCGACATGGGTGTGCACCGGCACACCTCCGACCTGCTGCTGCCCAGCGACAACGACGCGCTCGAGTTCACGGCCGAGGTCGACCTGGACTGGCAGGTGCTGGACCCGGCCCGGTTCGTGGCCACCGGGCACCGGGACGTGCCCGCGCTGCTGCTGGGCGAACTCCAGCAGGCGGCGCGGCCGGTGACCCGCCGGTTCGCCGTGGCCGACAGCGCGGCGGCGGAGGCGGAGCTGCTGGAGCGGATGCGGCTGCTCGGTCCGCTCGGCGCCACCGCCGGTCTTCAGGTCACCTGGACGCTGCGGGTGCGCCGGGACCAGGCCAACATCGAACACGAGCTGCGCAAGCAGGCCATCGGGCACTCCGCCGACGAGCAGGTCCTCGCGGCGCAGCGGGGCATGGACATCGACGTGGCGGTCGACCAGCGGGGCCGGCAGCAGGACGCGCTCCAGATCGAACGGGCCATGGCGTACGGCCAGCAGCAGCAGGTCTATCTCCTCCAGCAGCAGCAGTGGCAGCACCAGCAGGCGCTGCTGGCGGGGCAACAGCAGATGGAGTTGCAGCGGCTGGAGGCCGAGAAGATCAACTTCTACCAGTACCACCTCCAGCAGGGCGGTGTGCACGCCTGGGCGCTGCACCTGGCCCAGCACCCCGAGGACTCCGGGCTCGTCATGAACAGCATGCGTGAGGACCAACTGCGCATGATCCAGGCACAGATGGAGCTGGTGAAGCAGCTGATGGCCGGTGACGCGGCGGAGAACTGGGAGCTGGAGGGCCCCAAGCAGCTGGCCCTGCGCACGGTCAGCGACATCCTCAACCAGCGCCTGCCGGGCGTACCGCAGACGCCTCCGCCGCTGGCGCCGGGCGAGGGGCCGGCCTGCCCCCAGACCCCCGAGGAGGGGGCGCGGCAGCACACGGCGCCGGGGGCACCCGCCCCGGCCGGCTTCCCGGGGCCGTACGGCACTCCCGGCATGCCGCCGGTCCCGGGGCCCTACGGGACGCCTGCCATGCCGCCTGCCATGCCACCCGTCCCTGCTCCGTACGGAACGCCCGCCATGCCGCCCGTTCCCGGTCGGTACGGAGCGCCCGGTCCGGGCCCGTACGCCGCGCCTCCGACGGCACCACCGACCGCACCACCGACCACACCGCCGGTCGTCCCTTCGGCCGTCCCTCCGGCCGTCCCGGCACCGGACCCGCAACCGCCCGCCGCCGCCCCCGCAGCCGCTCCCCCGCCCGCACCGCCCGCACCGCCCGCCTGGGAGCCGCCGCCCGGATACGGGAGTGCTCCGACCCAGCCCGGCAAGGACCCGGAGGGCGATGGCTCATGACCGCCCCCGCCCCCGGCCCCGCGCCGACCGTGCCGCCGCCGGATCCGCCCTCCCCGGCCGACCTCGTGCCGTTGTGCGAGCGGCTCCTCAACGAGTTGCGCAACGAGGTCGCGCGGGCCGACAGCAAGGCGTCCGTGCTGGTCGCGGCGCTGGGCATGACCGCGGGTGTGTTCAGCGGCCTGCTGGCCGGGCGGAACTGGACGCCTTCGGAGCTGTCGAGCCCGGCCACGGCGCTGTGGTGGGCCGGCACCCTGTCGCTCGGCCTGTCGCTCTTCGCCCTGCTGCTCGCCGTACTGCCCCGATTCCGCTCCGGGACATGGGCACCGGGCCGCCCCCTGTCGTACTTCGGCGACATCCGGCAGGCCGTCCGGATGGGCCGGCTGGAGGAGGCGCTCGCGGACACCCGGCGCGACCCGACGACCGGGCTGACGGCCGCGCTCGCCGAGATGAGCCGTATCGCCGCACGCAAGCACCAGTGGATCCGTACCGGCCTGATCGCCTTCTGCACCGGCACGGTCCTGCTGCCCGCCTCCCTGCTGATCGGCTGACCCGCCACTCCCCACAGCACACAGCACACCGCTCGAGAAGCACGAACGTAAGGAACGACCATGACCCAGCCGCCGCCCTCCCCGTCGGAGTACCCGGGACAGCCGTACCCCGGACACCCGTACCCGCCGCAGTACCCCCAGGCCGCGCCCCAGTACCCGCAGGCAGCCCCGCAGTACCCGGCGTCCTCCGCCCCCATACCGCCCCAGTACCCGCAAGCCCCCCAGTACCAGCAGCCCGCGCAGTACCCGTTCACGCCCCCCGCCGCCGCGCCGGCCGCACCGCCGACTCCGGCCCCGCCGGCCGCGGAGGATCCGCACCACCCGCACCACATCAGCACCGACGCCCGCCGCGTCCACATCGCCGGCCAGCAGCGCCACACGGACGCCACAGCGATCGGTGCCCTGCTGCTCTACCTGCCGAACTTCCTGTGCAGTCTCTGCGTAGTCGGCCTGTTCTCCGTCTTCTTCGGCAAGCTCGCGTTCCTCGTGATCCTGCTCTGGCTCGCCAGCGGCGCACTCGTCTTCCACCGCCCCACGGAAAGCGCCCTCGCGCGCCGTCTGCTCCGTTTGCGCTACCCCACTCCACAAGAACGAGCCAAACTCGAACCGGTCTGGCGGGAAGTCACGGCTCGCGCCGGCGTCGAGGGCCGCAACTACGAACTCTGGGTCGAGGACAGCGACGCCCTGAACGCGGTCGCCGCGGCCGGCCACATCGTCGGCGTCACCCGGTTCGCCATGAACAACCTCCCCAACGGCGAACTCGCCGCCGTCCTGGCGCACGAGCTGGGCCACCACGTCGGCGGCCACGCCTGGTCCGGGCTGCTCGGCTACTGGTACGCGCTGCCCGGCCGCATCGCCTGGCGGGTCCTGAAGGCCGTCTCCTCCGTCGCCTTCCACGTCTCCAAGGCCTTCGGCTGCTTCGGCGTCGCCTTCGTCGTACTGGGCGTCGGCGGCCTCGCCGTGGCGACCATCAGCACGCTGTACGGCCTTCCGCTGCTGATCCTCGGCGTGCCCTACGCACTCGCCGCCGTCGGCCGCCGCTCCGAGCTGCGCGCCGACGAACACGCGGCCGCGCTCGGTTTCGCGCCCATGCTGGTCGGCGTACTGCACAAGCTGCACCAGCAGGAGGAGCAGGAGAAGGCCGCGGTCACCGCGCTCAACGGCGGCGTCCCCGTCGAGGAGAGCGTCCTGGCCAAGCTGCTGTCCTCGCATCCGGACCACCACACGCGGCTGCACCATCTCCAGCCGTACCTCCAGCAGTACGGCTGACACCCCGCGCACGGCCCCCAGACACGCCGAAGGGCGGCCACCCCGTAACGGGATGGCCGCCCTTCATGCTGCTCGCTTACTGGTTGTACGGACCGTAGTCGTAGTCCTCCAGCGGAACGGCCTGGCCGGAGCCGGTGCCGAACGGCGAGTAGTCGATGTCGTCGTAGCCGACGGCCGAGTACATCGCGGCCTTGGCCTCCTCGGTCGGCTCGACCCGGATGTTGCGGTAGCGGGACAGACCCGTACCGGCCGGGATGAGCTTACCGATGATGACGTTCTCCTTGAGGCCGATCAGGGAGTCGGACTTGGCGTTGATCGCCGCGTCCGTCAGGACCCTGGTCGTCTCCTGGAAGGACGCCGCCGACAGCCAGGACTCGGTCGCCAGCGAGGCCTTGGTGATACCCATGAGCTGCGGACGACCGGAGGCCGGGTGACCGCCCTCCTGGACCACACGACGGTTCTCGGTCTCGAACTTCGAGCGCTCGACCAGCTCGCCGGGCAGCAGCTCGGCGTCGCCGGACTCGATGATCGTCACACGGCGCAGCATCTGCCGGATGATGATCTCGATGTGCTTGTCGTGGATCGACACACCCTGCGAGTTGTAGACCTTCTGGACCTCGCCGACCAGGTGGACCTGGACGGCACGCTGGCCCAGGATGCGCAGCACGTCGTGCGGGTTGGTGGCACCCACGGTGAGCTTCTGGCCCACCTGGACGTGCTCGCCCTCGCTGACCAGGAGTCGGGCGCGCTTCGAGATCGGGAACGCCGTCTCGTCGCTGCCGTCGTCCGGCGTGATGACGATCTTCTTGGTCTTCTCGGTCTCCTCGATCCGGACGCGGCCGTTGGCCTCGGAGATCGGGGCGACACCCTTCGGGGTACGGGCCTCGAAGAGCTCGACGACACGCGGCAGACCCTGGGTGATGTCGTCACCGGCCACACCACCGGTGTGGAAGGTACGCATCGTCAGCTGGGTGCCGGGCTCACCGATGGACTGGGCGGCGATGATGCCGACCGCCTCACCGATGTCGACCAGCTTGCCGGTGGCCAGCGAACGGCCGTAGCACATCGCGCAGGTGCCGACCTGGGACTCGCAGGTCAGGATCGAGCGGGTCTTGACCTCCTCGACACCGTGGTGCACGAGCTGGTCGATGAGCACGTCGCCGAGGTCCACGTTGGCGGGCGCGATCACCTTGCCGTCGATGACGACTTCCTCGGCGAGCATGCGGGCGTAGACGCTGGTCTCGACATCCTCCGCCTTGCGCAGCACGCCGTCGGCGTCGCGGTTGGCGATCCGCAGCTTCAGACCGCGCTCGGTGCCGCAGTCCTCCTCGCGGATGATGACGTCCTGGGAGACGTCGACCAGACGACGGGTGAGGTAACCCGAGTCGGCGGTACGAAGGGCGGTGTCCGCCAGACCCTTACGGGCACCGTGCGTGGAGATGAAGTACTCCAGCACGGACAGGCCCTCACGGAACGACGCCTTGATCGGACGCGGGATCGTCTCGTTCTTCGCGTTCGACACCAGACCACGCATACCGGCGATCTGACGCATCTGCATCATGTTGCCTCGTGCACCCGAGTTCACCATCATGAAGATCGGGTTGGTCTTCGGGAAGTTGTCGTTCATCGCCTCGGCGACCTCGTTGGTCGCCTTGGTCCAGATCGCGATGAGCTCCTGCGTGCGCTCGTCCTTGGTGATCAGACCGCGCTCGTACTGCTTCTGGACCTTCTCGTCCTGCGCCTCGTAGCCCTTGACGATCTCCTTCTTCGCCTCGGGAACGACGACGTCGGAGATGGCGACGGTGACGCCGGAACGGGTGGCCCAGTAGAAGCCGGCCGCCTTCAGGTTGTCGAGCGTCGCCGCCACGATGACCTTCGGGTAGCGCTCGGCGAGGTCGTTGACGATCTCGGAGAGCTGCTTCTTGCCGACCTCGTAGTCGACGAACGGGTAGTCCTCGGGCAGCAGCTCGTTGAAGAGCGCACGGCCGAGCGTGGTCTTCAGACGGAAGCTGTCACCCTGCTGCCACTCGGGCTCGCCCTCCTCGCGGGCCGGCGGGGTCCAGCCGCGCGGCGGGATGGTGCCCACCGGGAAGCGGATGTCGACCGGCGCCTGGAGCGAGAGCTCGCCGGCGTCGAAGGCCATGATCGCCTCGGCGACGGCCGCGAAGGAGCGGCCCTCACCCTTGACGTCGCGCCCCTCGGCGTCGGTGGTGAGGAAGAACGTACCGAGGACCATGTCCTGGGTCGGCATCGTCACCGGACGGCCGTCGGCGGGCTTGAGGATGTTGTTCGAGGACAGCATCAGGATGCGGGCCTCGGCCTGCGCCTCCGCGGACAGCGGCAGGTGCACGGCCATCTGGTCACCGTCGAAGTCCGCGTTGAACGCGGTGCAGACGAGCGGGTGGATCTGGATGGCCTTGCCCTCGACCAGCTGCGGCTCGAAGGCCTGGATGCCGAGGCGGTGCAGGGTGGGCGCACGGTTCAGCAGCACCGGGTGCTCGGCGATGACCTCTTCGAGGACGTCGTACACGACGGTGCGGCCGCGCTCCACCATGCGCTTGGCGCTCTTGATGTTCTGCGCGTGGTTCAGGTCGACCAGGCGCTTCATCACGAACGGCTTGAAGAGCTCCAGCGCCATCGCCTTGGGCAGACCGCACTGGTGCAGCTTCAGCTGCGGACCGACGACGATCACGGAACGCGCGGAGTAGTCCACACGCTTACCGAGCAGGTTCTGACGGAATCGACCCTGCTTGCCCTTGAGCATGTCGCTGAGGGACTTCAGCGGACGGTTGCCGGGGCCCGTGACGGGGCGACCGCGACGGCCGTTGTCGAACAGCGCGTCGACGGCCTCCTGGAGCATGCGCTTCTCGTTGTTCACGATGATCTCGGGCGCGCCGAGGTCGAGAAGCCGCTTCAATCGGTTGTTGCGGTTGATCACACGGCGGTACAGGTCGTTCAGGTCGGAGGTCGCGAAGCGGCCACCGTCCAGCTGCACCATCGGACGCAGGTCCGGCGGGATGACCGGCACGCAGTCGAGCACCATGCCCTTGGGGCTGTTGGAGGTTTGCAGGAAGGCAGACACGACCTTCAGCCGCTTCAGGGCGCGGGTCTTCTTCTGGCCCTTGCCGGTACGGATGATCTCGCGGAGCCTCTCGGCCTCCTCCTCGAGGTCGAAGGACTCCAGGCGCTTCTGAAGCGCCGCGGCACCCATCGAGCCGTCGAAGTACGTGCCGAAGCGGTCACGCAGCTCGCGGTAGAGCAGCTCGTCGCCCTCGAGGTCCTGGACCTTGAGGTTCTTGAACCGGGTCCACACCTCGTCGAGGCGGTCGATCTCGCGCTGCGAACGGTCGCGCAGCTGCTTCATCTCGCGCTCGGCACCCTCGCGCACCTTGCGGCGCACATCGGCCTTGGCACCCTCGGCCTCGAGTTCGGCCAGGTCGGACTCGAGCTTCTTGGCGCGGGCCTCCAGGTCGGCGTCGCGACGGTTCTCGACCTGCTGGCGCTCCACGGAGACGTGCGCCTCCAGGGAGGGCAGGTCGCGGGTACGGCGCTCCTCGTCGACGTACGTGATCATGTACGCGGCGAAGTAGATGACCTTCTCGAGGTCCTTGGGAGCCAGGTCGAGCAGGTAGCCCAGACGGCTCGGGACACCCTTGAAGTACCAGATGTGCGTGACGGGCGCGGCGAGCTCGATGTGGCCCATCCGCTCACGGCGCACCTTGGCGCGCGTGACCTCGACGCCACAGCGCTCGCAGATGATGCCCTTGAAGCGGACGCGCTTGTACTTGCCGCAGTAGCACTCCCAGTCCCGGGTGGGGCCGAAGATCTTCTCGCAGAAGAGCCCGTCCTTTTCCGGCTTGAGGGTGCGGTAGTTGATGGTCTCGGGCTTCTTGACCTCGCCGTGGCTCCACTGACGAATGTCGTCAGCGGTGGCCAGGCCGATCCGGAGCTCGTCGAAGAAGTTGACGTCGAGCACTATGCGTCAATCCCTCTCAGGGTCGTAAGTCTTTGGTCTGAAACGGGGGCCTGGGGGTCGGCGGGGCCCTTGTGGGTCAGGGCCCCGCCGGACTCCCGTCAGACCTCTTCGACGCTGCTCGGCTCGCGCCGGGACAGGTCGATGCCGAGCTCCTCCGCAGCGCGGAAGACATCCTCGTCGGTGTCACGCATTTCGATGGACATACCGTCGCTGGACAGCACCTCCACGTTCAGGCAGAGCGACTGCATCTCCTTGATGAGCACCTTGAAGGACTCGGGGATGCCGGGCTCGGGGATGTTCTCGCCCTTGACGATGGCCTCGTAGACCTTCACGCGGCCGGTGACGTCGTCGGACTTGATGGTCAGCAGCTCCTGGAGCGCGTAGGCGGCGCCGTAGGCCTCGAGGGCCCACACCTCCATCTCGCCGAAGCGCTGGCCACCGAACTGGGCCTTACCACCCAGCGGCTGCTGGGTGATCATCGAGTACGGGCCGGTCGAGCGGGCGTGCAGCTTGTCGTCGACCAGGTGGTGCAGCTTGAGGATGTACATGTACCCGATGGAGATCGGGTCCGGGAACGGCTCGCCGGAGCGGCCGTCGAACAGCCTCGCCTTACCGGTCGGCTGCACCATGCGCTCGCCGTCGCGGTTCGGGATGGTGTGCTGGAGCAGACCCGCGAGCTCGTCCTCGCGCGCACCGTCGAAGACGGGGGTCGCGACGTTCGTGCCGGGGTCGACCTGGTCGGCGCCGATCGCCTGGAGGCGCTGCGCCCACTCCTCGCCGAGGCCGGAGACGTCCCAGCCGCGGCTGGCGAGCCAGCCGAGGTGGATCTCCAGAACCTGTCCCGGGTTCATTCGGGACGGCACACCCAGCGGGTTGAGGATGATGTCGACCGGGGTCCCGTCCTCGAGGAACGGCATGTCCTCGATGGGCAGGATCTTGGAGATGACACCCTTGTTGCCGTGGCGGCCGGCGAGCTTGTCACCGTCGGTGATCTTGCGCTTCTGCGCGACGTAGACGCGCACCAGCTGGTTCACACCGGGGGGAAGCTCGTCGCCCTCCTCGCGGTCGAAGACGCGGACGCCGATGACCTTGCCGGTCTCGCCGTGCGGCACCTTCAGCGAGGTGTCACGGACCTCACGGGCCTTCTCACCGAAGATCGCGCGCAGCAGGCGCTCCTCGGGGGTCAGCTCGGTCTCGCCCTTCGGGGTCACCTTGCCGACGAGGATGTCGCCGGCGATGACCTCGGCGCCGATGCGGATGATGCCGCGCTCGTCGAGGTCGGCGAGGACCTCCTCGGAGACGTTCGGGATGTCCCGGGTGATCTCCTCGGGGCCGAGCTTGGTGTCACGGGCGTCGACCTCGTGCTCCTCGATGTGGATCGAGGAGAGGACGTCGTCCTGCACGAGGCGCTGCGACAGGATGATCGCGTCCTCGTAGTTGTGACCCTCCCACGGCATGAACGCCACGAGCAGGTTCTTGCCGAGGGCCATCTCGCCGTTCTGGGTGGCCGGACCGTCGGCCAGCACCTGGCCGGTGATGATGCGGTCGCCCTCGTTGACGATGACCTTCTGGTTGACCGAGGTGCCCTGGTTGGACCGGGAGAACTTGGCCAGGCGGTACGTGATGTACGTGCCGTCGTCGTTGGCGGTGGTGATGTAGTCCGCGGAGACCTCCTGGACCACACCGTCCTTCTCGGCCTTGACCACGTCGCCGGCGTCGACGGCGGAGCGGTACTCCATGCCGGTGCCGACGAGCGGGGACTCGCTCTTGATCAGCGGCACGGCCTGCCGCATCATGTTCGCGCCCATGAGGGCACGGTTGGCGTCGTCGTGCTCGAGGAACGGGATCATGGCGGTCGCGACCGACACCATCTGGCGCGGCGAGACGTCCATGTAGTCCACGTCGTCACCGGCGACGTAGTCGACCTCGCCACCACGACGGCGGACCAGGACGCGGTTCTCGGTGAACCGCAGGTCGTCGTTGAGGGTGGCGTTGGCCTGCGCGATGACGAAGCGGTCCTCCTCGTCGGCGGTCAGGTAGTCCACCTCGTCGGTGACCTGGCCGTCGACGACCTTGCGGTACGGGGTCTCGACGAAACCGAACGCGTTGACCCGGCCGTACGAGGCGAGCGAGCCGATCAGACCGATGTTCGGGCCTTCCGGCGTCTCGATCGGGCACATGCGGCCGTAGTGCGAGGGGTGCACGTCACGGACCTCGAAGCCGGCCCGCTCACGGGAGAGACCACCCGGGCCGAGCGCGGACAGACGACGCTTGTGCGTCAGCCCGGACAGCGGGTTGTTCTGGTCCATGAACTGGGACAGCTGGCTGGTGCCGAAGAACTCCTTGATGGAGGCGACGACCGGCCGGATGTTGATCAGGGTCTGCGGCGTGATCGCCTCGACGTCCTGCGTGGTCATGCGCTCACGCACGACGCGCTCCATACGGGCCAGACCCGTACGGACCTGGTTCTGGATGAGCTCGCCGACGCTGCGCAGACGACGGTTGCCGAAGTGGTCGATGTCGTCGGTCTCGACGACGATCATCTGGCCGTTGTCGGCGCTCGTCTCGGTCTCGCCGGCGTGCAGCTTCACCAGGTACTTGATCGTCGAGATGACGTCCTCGACGGTCAGGACGCCCGCGTCGAGCGGCGCGTCCGCACCCAGCTTCTTGTTGACCTTGTAGCGGCCGACCTTGGCGAGGTCGTAGCGCTTCGGGTTGAAGTACAGGTTCTCGAGCAGCGTCTGCGCGGCCTCACGCGTGGGGGGCTCGCCCGGACGCAGCTTGCGGTAGATGTCGAGCAGCGCGTCGTCCTGGCCCTGGGTGTGGTCCTTCTCCAGGGTGGCGCGCATGGACTCGTACTCGCCGAACTCCTCGAGGATCTGCTCGGTGGTCCAGCCGAGCGCCTTCAGGAGGACGGTCACGGACTGCTTGCGCTTGCGGTCGATGCGGACACCGACCATGTCGCGCTTGTCGATCTCCAGCTCCAGCCAGGCACCCCGGGACGGGATGACCTTGGCCGAGAAGATGTCCTTGTCGGACGTCTTGTCGATGCTGGAGTCGAAGTAGACACCCGGCGAACGGACCAGCTGCGACACCACGACACGCTCGGTGCCGTTGATGACGAAGGTGCCCTTGTTCGTCATGAGCGGGAAGTCGCCCATGAAGACGGTCTGGGACTTGATCTCGCCGGTCTCGTTGTTGGTGAACTCGGCCGTCACGAACAGGGGCGCGGCGTACGTGAAGTCGCGCTCCTTGCACTCGTCGATCGAGTTCTTCGGCGGCTCGAAGCGGTGGTCACGGAAGGTCAGCGACATCGACCCGGAGAAGTCCTCGATCGGGGAGATCTCCTCGAAGATCTCCTCGAGACCGGACTTGGTGGGGACGTCCTGACCGTTCTCCAGAGCCTCCTCGACCCGACTCTGCCAAGCGGTGTTACCGAGCAGCCAGTCGAAGCTCTCGGTCTGCAGCGCGAGCAGGTTCGGAACCTCGAGAGGCTCCTTGATCTTTGCAAAGGAAATGCGCAGCGGGGCGGTGCTGGCGCCGTTGTTCGTATTCGCGGTCGAGGCGTTGCGCGAGGCGGCCAAGAGGGGGTCCTTCCGAGGGCTCGGACTCACTACGCGCGTACCGGCCCCTCTCCCACGCATCGAGACAGACTGTGCCCAAGTGGCCAAAGGGCCAGGTCAGGGAACATTCGTCGTCGATGCTCGAGTGAGGGCAGACCCCTGGTGACGGGCAGGGGACAGCTAACAGGCAGCGCAAAGGGTCAGTGTAGCCACTTGGCCCACTGATGTCCAGTGCGGGTTTCTTGAGACCCTCGCCGTGCTCACCGCTCTTCCCAACGCCCTCGGCATGCCTGCCCTCAACGCACGTTGATACTGCCCTCTTCGCCGTCGATCCATGCCTCGGATTCGGATCCTTGTGACGACGCGTCCTGAGAATTGCGCGCTGCGTGCGGTTCGTCAAGGCCCCCTGGCCCGAACCGGGGTACCCGGGGACAAGACGAAGATCACCTTACCCCTCGCCATCACAGGTGCAAGGTAACCGTGGCCGGACCCCGGAAACGCCGAAGAGCGACCACCCGGATGGATGATCGCTCCTCGGTGCGTGACCGTTACAGCCCTACGGGACTGTTTCGGCCCTCGCTACGGTCTTGCCGACCGCGAAGGTGTTACTTGACCTCAACGGAGGCGCCGGCACCCTTGAGGGCCTCGGCGGCCTTCTCCGCGGCGTCCTTGGCGACCTTCTCGAGAACGGGCTTCGGGGCGCCGTCCACGAGGTCCTTGGCCTCCTTCAGACCCAGGGAGGTCAGCTCACGCACGACCTTGATGACCTGGATCTTCTTGTCGCCGGCGCCGGTGAGGACGACGTCGAACTCGTCCTTCTCCTCCGGGGCCTCGGCGGTGGCGACCGGGCCGACGGGGGCGGCGGCGACCGCGGCGGCGGCGGTGACGTCGAACTTCTCCTCGAACGCCTTCACGAACTCGGAGAGCTGGATGAGGGTCATGCCCTCGAACTCGGCGAGCAGTTCGTCCTGGGTGAGAGCCACGATGGCTTTCCTTCCACTAAATCTCGGCTGGTGCCGGATGTACATGTCTGGCGGGCGTACGTTCGGCCCGCTACGACCTCTGCCTCAGGCGGGAAGCCTCAGGCGGCGGTCATTTCGCGAGCCGAGTTACTCGGCACCGCCCTGCTCGTCCTGCTTGGCGCGAAGCGCGTCCACGGTGCGGACGAGCTTCGACGGGAGCGCCTGGAAGAGCTGAGCAGCCTGCGTCTGCTTGCCCTTCATGGCACCCGCCAGCTTGGCGAGCAGAACCTCGCGGGACTCGAGGTCCGCAAGCTTCTTGATCTCGTCGGCGGACAGCGCCTTGCCGTCAAGGACACCGCCCTTGATGACGAGATTCGGGTTGTCCTTGGCGAAGTCACGGAGACCCTTCGCCGACGTCACCGGGTCACCGGTGACGAAGGCGACAGCCGTCGGACCGTTGAACAGGTCGTCCAGCGTGGTGATCCCGGCCTCGTTGGCCGCAATCTTGGTCAGCGTGTTCTTCACCACGGCGTACTGGGCGTTCTCACCGAGCGACCGGCGCAGCGTCTTGAGCTGCGCCACGGTGAGACCGCGGTACTCGGTCAGCACGGCAGCGCTGGAGTTGCGGAACTGCTCCGTCAACTCGGCCACTGCGGCAGCCTTGTCGGGCCTCGCCATAGAGCCTCGGCCTCCTTCCGGGTGATTCTGACCGCGCGGACCCGAAGGAGGACTGGGGAAAACGAAACGCCCCGGCGCAGGGGCACGGGGCGGACTCAACCGGGCGCATGAGCGGGGACGCACCTGCTCCGGGAGTTCTTCCACGGTCACCTGCGCGGGTCGCCCGCATTTCAGCGGATCCTTCGGCCACCGCGCCCTCCTGCGAGTGCACGGCAACGACCAGCGGTCTTTGGCTTCTGTAGGAGAGTACGTGAACGGACCGCGGCCAAGCAAATCCGCCCGTTCGGGTCCGTTCGGCCCGGCCTTCCCCGCGTGATCAGCCCTTGACCGGCTTGAGCCGCTTGGTGAGGTCCGAGGTGTCGGAGGGGGCCGGGGCCTCGACCGTCACCCGCTTGTCGTAGGCGAGGAAGGTGAGGGTGAGGTCGAGTTCGCCATGGCGTCCCATGCCCCGCAGCCGCACCTGCCGGGCGCGGTCGTCGGGGCCGACCCACAGATCCAGGGTGAGCGCGTCTACGCCCATCGTCCGGTACGGCCTGAGGCTCTTGCCGGGCTTCACCTCGGCGTCGATCGCGTCGAGGCCGGCCGTGCCGGTGTAGTGGGTGGTGCGCACGCCGTCGACGGTCTCGGCGCCGGCGTCCTTCACGTCCTTCGCGGCGGTCAGGAAGGCGGCCTCCCTGGCCGGGTTCCGGCCGGTCTCGTCCCGCTCGTTCCTGGTGTTCAGGACCAGGAAGTCGTCGAGCTTGCCGCGCTCCAGGGAGCCGTAGCAGATCCAGTGCTTGCCGTGCAGGGGCTTGGCGGTGCCGTACAGCATCCCGTCCACGAGCCGCATCTCTCCGGTGCCGGGGTGTTCTCCGCCGGTCACCCGCGTCTTCACGCTGCTGGCGTTCGCCCGGTAGGAGCCCTCGGCCCGGATGCGGCCCTCCCCCGGTATGCGGCCGGTCGCCCGGTAGCGCAGGGAGGTGAGCCCGGCGGTCTTCTCGGCGGCCCGGGCGACGGCCGCGGCGGGCGTCGCCGGGGCCGCCGACGGGTCGTCCCCCCGGGTGCAGCCGGCGGCGCCCCCGGCCAGCAGTACGGCGGCGAGCGCGGCGGCGCCGGCGGACGGTCTCATGGGGTGCGGGTCAGGAGGTGGTGCCGCTGCCCGCCACGGTCCCGGCGGACTTCATGAGGTCCTTGAAGTCCTTGGTGTCACTGGCCGGGGGCTCCTCGGCGGTGACCTTCACGCCGTAGTCGCTGTAGTACGCCGTGCTGGTCATCGGGCCGGTCGCCATGTCAGCCTTCTCGATCTTCTTGACCAGCAGGTTCTGGTCGTTGACCCAGATGTCGACGGTGTCCGTGGTGACGCCTGCCTGCTTGAGCTGCTTCTTCAGGTCGGCGAGCTGGGAGGCACTGAGGTTGCTGCTCTTGCCGGCGAGGTCGGCGACGTTCACGGTGCCCGAGTAGTGCGTGGTCTGCACCCCGGCCATCTTCTCCTGGCCGACCTTCTTCACGTCGCCGGAGGCCAGCAGCATCTTCACCGACTGGTTCGGCGTGGTGTTCTGCATCTGGTCCTTGAGGTACGCGCCCGAGCCGCCGGCGAGCTTGGCGATGTCGTCGTACGCGTACTTGATCCAGTGCTTGCCACCGAACGACGCGGCGAACTTCTCGCTCATCTTCGCGTAGTAGGCGTCCGGCAGATAGCGGGCCTCCATCGACGTCGAGCCGGCCTTGCGCATCGCGTCGGCCATCTGGCCGCCGGTGTACGTGATGGTGAGGTCGCCCCGCAAGCCATCGCCCCAGGAGAGGGCGCCGTTGGCCGTCATGGACATCATGCCGCCGATGGACGTGGTGGAGCGGACCTTGGCCGACTCGGCCTTGTCGGTGGACTTCTCGGCGGAGAGCAGGGCGGCGACGGGGCTGAGGTGCGTGACGCCGTTGCCGCCCGCCTTGTCGCCCTTTCCGGAGCTCCCGTTGTCGGTGCCGCAGGCGGCCACCCCGGTGAGCGCGGTCAGCACCGCGACGGAAAGGGTCACCCGGCGCACGGTCGTGCTCTTCATCTCGTCCCACCCCTAAGCGAGTTGTGTGCCAGCACCGTAACCCAGGCCACTGACAGTCGTACGGAAGGCCGCACAAAGAAAGGACGGGCCCCGCACCTCGAAAGGTTGCGGGGCCCGCCCCTTTTTTGTCACGTCCCTGACGCGGCTACCGGGGTGAGCGCGAGGCTCAGACGGCGGCCGGGTCCTCCTCGACGAGGAGGTTGCGGGTGCGGTTCGGGTCGACCGGGATGCCGGGGCCGATCGTGCTGCTGATCGCGGCCTTCTTGATGTAGCGACCCTTGGCGGCGGACGGCTTCAGACGGAGGATCTCCTCCAGCGCGGCGCCGTAGTTCTCCACCAGCTTGCTGTCGTCGAAGGACACCTTGCCGATGATGAAGTGCAGGTTCGAGTGCTTGTCGACGCGGAACTCGATCTTGCCGCCCTTGATGTCGGTGACGGCCTTGGCGACGTCGGGGGTGACGGTGCCGGTCTTCGGGTTCGGCATCAGACCACGGGGGCCGAGGACGCGGCCGAGGCGGCCGACCTTGCCCATGAGGTCCGGGGTGGCGACGACGGCGTCGAAGTCCAGACGGCCCTTCGAGACCTCGTCGATCAGCTCGTCGGAGCCGACGATGTCGGCGCCCGCGGCCTCCGCGGCCGCAGCACGGTCACCGGTCGCGAAGACCAGGACCCGGGCAGTCTTGCCGGTGCCGTGCGGCAGGTTCACGGTGCCACGGACCATCTGGTCGGCCTTGCGCGGGTCGACACCCAGACGGAAGGCGACCTCGACGGTGCCGTCGAACTTGGTCGTGGAGGTCTCCTTGGCGAGACGGACGGCCTCGAGCGGGGCGTAGAGCTTCTCCCGGTCGACCTTGGCGTCCGCAGCGCGGAGGGCCTTGCTGCGCTTGCTCACAACTGCTCCTGTGTGTTCTGAAAGGAGTCGTGGTACGGGCCGAGCAGGCCCTGCCACGTGCGACCGGTCACGGCCGCATGACTACTACGGGGTGGGGATCAGCCCTCGACCGTGACGCCCATGGAGCGCGCGGTACCGGCGATGATCTTCGCCGCGGCGTCCAGGTCGTTCGCGTTGAGGTCGGGCAGCTTGGTCGTGGCGATCTCACGGACCTGCGCCTCGGTGATCTTGGCGACCTTGGTCTTGTGCGGCTCGCCCGAGCCCTTCTCGATGCCCGCGGCCTTGAGGATCATCTTCGCGGCCGGCGGCGTCTTGGTCACGAAGGTGAAGGAACGGTCCTCGTAGACCGTGATCTCCACCGGGATGACCCAGCCACGCTGCGACTCGGTCGCGGCGTTGTAGGCCTTGCAGAACTCCATGATGTTGACGCCGTGCTGACCCAGCGCCGGGCCGACCGGCGGAGCCGGGTTGGCGGCACCGGCCTGGATCTGGAGCTTGATGAGCCCCGTGACCTTCTTCTTCTTGGGAGGCATAGCTCTCCGGGTCCTTTCGGTTCGGGTCCTGCCTGCGATCGGGGGACAACCCGGACGCAGGCATACCGCACAACGATAACGGGTATAGATGCGCGGCCAAAAACCGCGCAGGTCAGACGTCCGTCGAGCGTTCGCCTGACCTGCGCGGAAGCGGTGGGTCCAGAAGGAACTAGTTCTTCTGGATCTGGTCGAAGGAGAGCTCGACCGGCGTCTCGCGGCCGAAGATCTCCACCAGGCCCTTGACCTTCTTGGAGTCGGGGTTGATCTCGTTGATGGTCGCCTGGAGCGTGGCGAACGGGCCGTCGGTGACGGTGACCGAGTCACCGACCTCGAAGTCCAGGACCTGGACCTCGACCTTGCGCTGCGGGGCCGGCTTGCCCTCGGCCTCGGCGGCCTCGCGGGCGGCCTTCTCCTCCGCCTCCGGGGCGAGCATCTTGACGATCTCGTCCAGGGTCAGCGGGTAGGGGTCGTAGGCGTTGCCGACGAAGCCGGTGACGCCCGGGGTGTTGCGGACGACGCCCCAGGACTCGTTGGTCAGGTCCATGCGGACCAGGACGTAACCAGGCAGCTTGTTCTGCTTGATCGTCTTGCGGTCGCCGTTCTTGATCTGGACGACCTCTTCCTGCGGCACCTCGGCCTGGAAGATGTAGTCCTCGACGTTCAGCGAGACGGCCCGCTGCTCCAGGTTGGTCTTCACGCGGTTCTCGTAACCGGCGTAGGTGTGGATGACGTACCACTCGCCGGGCAGGGTGCGCAGTTCCTCGCGGAGGGCCTCGACCGGGTCGACCGGCTCGGCGGGCTCTTCCTCGGCCTCGTCGGCCAGGGCCAGAGCGTCGTCCTCGACCTCGTCGGACTCGTCCTCGTCGGACTCGTCCTCGACGTGCAGGGCGGTTTCCTCGGCAGCCTCACCCAGTGCGGCTTCCGCAGCCTCGAACTCGTCCTGCTCATCCGCGCCCTCGACGATGTCGAGCTCGTCGTCCACCGTCTCGGCGGCATTCTCGCGAGGCTCGGTGGCGTCGTTCAGGTTCGGGTCAGACACGATGGCTGCTTCTTCCTGGATACATAGGGGTGGAACATGCGAAAACGGGCGCCGGTACCACGGCGCCCTTCGCTCTTTGCTCAGCCGAAGACGTACTTGGCGGCGTGGTTGAGCCCATAGTCAATCACGGTCACCAGCGCGATCATGATGGCGACGAAGAAGATCACCACGGTGGTGTACGACGTCAGCTGGTTACGCGTCGGCCAGACGACCTTGCGGAGTTCCGCGATGATCTGGCGGTAGAAGGTCGCGAGGCGCTTCAGCGGGCCCTTCTTGGCACGCTTGCCACCCTTGCGGGCCTTCTTGGTCTCCTGCACCTCATCCTGAGCGTCAGGCGTGTCGATGGAGCCCACGGCGTCCGTCATTCATCCTCACCTGATCCCGGGTCGTGGCCGTGCCGCGCCCGGTTCCTGAGCCGCACGGCGGTGCAATGATGTACGTACATGCGCACACATCCTGGCGGTGTGTGTAGCAGGGCCGGAGGGACTTGAACCCCCAACCGCCGGTTTTGGAGACCGGTGCTCTACCAATTGAGCTACGACCCTTTGTGTGTTCCCCAACGTACCGCATGCGACCGGGTGCTCGGTGTGCACCTGCTGTACCGCGGCTGCTGGAGGCCAACGAGGTGAGAGTGTACGTGGTCGCGGGCCCGGCGTCGAACAGAAAGTGCCCGTACGGGCCCTCCCGCCGGAAGATCGTCCTGACCCGGGCTCGAATTCGGACCCTTGTTCACAGGTCGGCACGATCCTGTTCAGTGGGTGAAACCCGCGTGCCGGGCAGGTTTCCGGTCTGGAACGATGGCCCCATGAGCGCTGCAACCCCTCCCACCGAGCGCCGGGTCTCCGCCCGAGTCGGCGCGATCTCCGAGTCCGCCACCCTCGCCGTGGACGCCAAGGCCAAGGCCCTCAAGGCCGCCGGGCGTCCGGTGATCGGCTTCGGCGCGGGTGAGCCCGACTTCCCGACGCCGGACTACATCGTCGAGGCGGCCGTCGAGGCCTGCAAGAACCCCAAGTACCACCGGTACACCCCGGCCGGCGGTCTGCCCGAGCTGAAGGCCGCGATCGCCGCGAAGACGCTGCGCGACTCCGGCTACGAGGTCGACCCGGCACAGATCCTGGTCACCAACGGCGGCAAGCAGGCCATCTACGAGGCCTTCGCCGCGATCCTCGACCCGGGCGACGAGGTCATCGTCCCGGCGCCGTACTGGACGACGTACCCGGAGTCGATCCGGCTGGCCGGCGGTGTGCCGGTGGAGGTCGTCGCGGACGAGACGACCGGCTACCGGGTGAGCGTGGAGCAGCTGGAGGCGGCCCGCACGGAGAAGACGAAGGTCGTGCTCTTCGTCTCCCCCTCGAACCCGACCGGCGCCGTCTACAGCGCCGAGGAGGCCGAGGCGATCGGCCGCTGGGCGGTCGAGCACGGCCTGTGGGTGCTGACGGACGAGATCTACGAGCACCTGGTCTACGGGGACGCGAAGTTCACCTCGCTGCCCGCGCTCCTGCCCGAGCTGCGCGAGAAGTGCATCGTGGTCAACGGCGTCGCGAAGACGTACGCCATGACGGGCTGGCGCGTGGGCTGGGTCATCGGCCCGAAGGACGTGGTGAAGGCCGCGACGAACCTCCAGTCGCACGCCACCTCGAACGTCTCGAACGTGGCCCAGGTCGCGGCCCTGGCCGCCGTCTCCGGCGACCTGTCGGCCGTCGAGAAGATGCGCGAGGCCTTCGACCGGCGCCGCCGGACCATCGTGCGGATGCTCAACGAGATCGACGGCGTGCTCTGCCCGGAGCCCGAGGGCGCCTTCTACGCGTACCCGTCGGTGAAGGCCCTGCTCGGCAAGGAGATCCGGGGCAAGCGCCCGCAGAACACGGTGGAGCTGGCCGCCCTCATCCTGGAGGAGGCCGAGGTCGCGGTCGTCCCGGGCGAGGCCTTCGGCACCCCCGGCTATCTGCGGCTGTCCTACGCGCTCGGTGACGAGGACCTCGTCGAGGGCGTGAGCCGGATGCAGAAGCTGCTGGCGGAGGCGCAGGACTGACGTCCGCTTCTTGTCCACGGGGGCACCTCTCGATGCCGGGAGGTGCCCCCGCCTCTGTGTGCGAGCAAGACCACGTTCGGGGAATCAGCTACCGGGATGGCGGGAACGTACGGCAGGATCCTGGGATGGAGCGTGTACGTGATGTCTCTGAGCTGCCGAAAGCCCATCTGCACCTGCACTTCACCGGCTCGATGCGGCCGGCGACCGTCCTGGAACTGGCCGACAAGTACGGTGTGCGCCTGCCCGAGGCGCTGACCGAAGCCCTCACCAGCGGGGAGCCGCCGAAGCTGCGGGCCACGGACGAGCGGGGCTGGTTCCGCTTCCAGCGGCTCTACGACGCGGCGCGCTCCTGCCTCAGAGAGCCCGAGGACATCCAGCGGCTGGTGCGCGAGGCGGCCGAGGAGGATCTCAAGGACGGCTCGGGCTGGCTGGAGATCCAGGTGGACCCCACCTCGTACGCGCCCCGGCTGGGCGGGCTGATCCCGGCGCTGGAGATCATCCTGGACGCGGTGGACACGACGTCCCGGGAGAGCGGCCTGGGCATGCGGGTGCTGGTGGCCGCGAACCGGATGAAGCACCCCCTGGACGCGCGCACCCTGGCCCGGCTCGCGGTGCGGTTCGCCGACCGGGGTGTGGTCGGCTTCGGGCTGTCGAACGACGAGCGGCGGGGCATGGCGCGGGACTTCGACCGGGCCTTCCACATCGCGCGGGAGGGCGGTCTGCTCGCGGCCCCGCACGGCGGCGAGCTGACCGGTCCGGCCTCGGTCCGGGACTGCCTGGACGACCTGCACGCCTCGCGGATCGGCCACGGGGTGCGCGCGGCGGAGGACCCGCGGCTGCTGAAGCGGCTCGCGGACCGGGGTGTGACCTGCGAGGTGTGCCCGGCGTCGAACGTGGCACTGGGCGTGTACGAGAAGCCGGAGGACGTGCCGCTGCGCACGCTCTTCGCGGCGGGCGTCCCGATGGCGCTGGGCGCCGACGACCCGCTCCTCTTCGGCTCCCGGCTCGCGGCCCAGTACGAGTTCGCCCGCCTGCACCACGGTTTCTCGGACGCCGAACTGGCCGAGCTGGCCCGGCAGTCGGTCCGGGGTTCGGCGGCGCCGGAGGACGTGAAGGCCCGGCTGCTGGCGGGCGTGGACGGCTGGCTCAGTGGCCCGGTCGCTTGAAGTGGGCGTAGGGCGGATAGGCCTTGAAGCAGATCAGGACGTCCAGGGGGTGTCCGCCGCCGGGTGGCTGGACCAGCGCCGGGAGCTCCGCCATCAGCGCTGAGTATCCCTTCACCACGCCCTTCTGGCGCGGCCCCCAGCCCGCCGCGTGGGCGAAGTAGGTGGCGGTCTCGGCGAAGACGTCGCGGCTGCCGAAGAGGAAGAACGTGCCGGCGTGCGTGGCGTGCCGCAACTCGTCACGGAAGTCCGCCCGTTCCCACCGTTCGCGCCACCTGGCGGCGTCCCGGGCGGTGCGCGCCTCGTCGGTGCGGACGGTCAGCGGGGTGCCGTGGCGCAGCTTCTGGCGCAGTTCGGGCCACTGGCTGGGGCGCAGGCCGAGGGTGTGGTGAGCGAGGACGAGGTCGACCGGCTCGCCCCGGCCTTCGTCGGGCGGGACTCCGTCGCGTAAGGGCACGTGGACGATCGTGTGGCGGGAGTAGGCGGCGAAGGAGAACAGGCCCGCGAGCCGGTTCAGGCCGTCGTGGTCGCCCAGCAGCAGGCCGATCGGGTCGGGGGCGCGCAGGGAGGTGTGGCGCAGGGTCGCCCAGGGCTGGACGATCCGGTGCTGGTGCGGACCGGTCCTCGGCCGGAACTGGCGCAGTCTCAGCCTCATACGGCGATCCCGGTCAGCAGCGTGCGGGCCAGCCGTCGGGCGAAGTCGTCCACGGGGGGCGGTTCGCCGTTGCTCGTGGCGTCGTAAGCGAAGGCCCGTTGGGCGCAGGCGCCCAGGAGCAGCGAGGCGGCCGCGAAGGTGTCCGTGTCGGGGCGGACCCGGCCGGCCGCCTGTTCGGCCCGGAGATAGGTGTCGAGGCCCTCGATGGGCATGTGCGGGCCCGAGCCCATCTGCCGCATCGCGTCGTCGTGGCGCTTCTTGAGCTGGGTCTCGGCGTAGAGGGAGGCCGCGATCGGGAAGCTCTGCTCGTAGAACAGGGCCGCCTGCCGGGCGATCTCGGTGAGGTTCTCCTCCAGGGTGTGCCGGCCCGGCTCGGCGGTGAGGGCGCGCAGCAGCGGGGTGAGTGCCGGGAGCCGTTCGCGGAGGACCTCTATGAACAGCTCCTCCTTGCCGGTGAAGTGCTTGTAGAGGGCGGCCTCGGAGCAGCCGGCCGCCCTGGCGATCTCCTTGGTCGTGGCGCGGGCCAGCCCGACGGTGAGCATGAGTTCGTGGGCGGCGTCGAGGATGCGGGCGCGGGCCGGTTTCTGCTGCATGGCGCCCAAGGATTGCATGGCCTCTCCAAGGATTCTTGACGGGTGGGTAAGTACTTACTCACTGTAGAGGCCAGCAGGGTGAGTGAGTACTCACCCACCAACGGAGGAGTGGGTCATGAACCTCACCGTTTTCGGTGCCACGGGAGGAATCGGGCAGGAGGTCGTCCGTCAGGCGCTCGCCGCGGGCCATCGGGTCACGGCCGTGGTGCGCGACCCGGCCCGGCTGAACGTGACCGGTGCTGGCCTGGAGGTGTTCCGCGCCGACCTCACCGACCCGGAGTCGGTACGCCCCGCGGTCGCCGGCCGGGACGCGGTCCTGTCCGGCCTGGGTGCCCGCAGCCGTAAGGACGCCGGGGTCGCGGCACGGCTGACCCGTACGGTCCTGCGGGCCATGGAGGCCGAGGGCGTGCGCCGGGTGCTCGTGGTCAGCGCGGGGCCGGTGGGCCCGGAGCCGGAGGGGGACGGCTTCCTGGACCGCGGTGTGCGCGGGATCGTCTCGGCGCTGCTCAAGGACGTCTACGCCGACCTGCGGGAGATGGAGGACGAGCTGGCCCGCAGCAGCACGGACTGGACGTCCGTACGGCCGCCGCGGCTACAGGACAAACCCCTGACCGGCTCGTACCGGACGGTCGTCGGCGGCTTCCCGCTCAAGGGGCGCTTCATCGCGCGGGCGGACGTGGCCCACGCGATGCTGGCGATGATCGACGATCCGGGGACGGTGAAGCAGGGGGTCGGGGTGGCGTACTAGGCGTGTGACGGCCTACAGGGCGACGCCCACCGTCACTGGCTCGTTGACCAGGGTGATGCCGAAGGCCTCGCGGACTCCGGCGACGACCTCGCGGGCGAGGGACAGCAGGTCCTCGGTGGTGGCGCCGCCCCGGTTGGTGAGGGCGAGGGTGTGCTTGGTGGAGATGCGGGCGGGCCCGGTGCCGTAGCCCTTGGTGAAGCCGGCCTTGTCGATCAGCCAGGCCGCCGAGGTCTTGGTGTGGCCCTCCCCCGCCGGGTAGGCGGGCGGCTCGGCGCCGTCGCCCAGGCGCTGCCGCACGCGCGCGTGGAAGGCGCCGAACTGGGCGTCGGTGAGGATCGGGTTGGTGAAGAAGGACCCTGCCGACCAGGTGTCGTGGTCGTCGGGGTCGAGGACCATGCCCTTGCCGGCGCGCAGCTTCAGGACGGTCTCGCGGGCGGTGGCGAGCGGCACCCGGTCACCGGGGTCGACACCGAGGGCGCGGGCCGTCTCGGCGTACTTGACCGGCGCCGACAGTCCGTCGGCGGCTTCCAGGGCGAAGCGGACGCGCAGCACCACATAGCGCGCCGGGTCGGCCTTGAAGCGGCTGTGGCGGTAGGAGAAGGCGCACTCGTCGTTGGTCAGCGTGACCGTCTCGTGGGACCGCCGGTCGTAGGCGATCACCTCGGTGATGGTCGAGGAGACCTCCTGGCCGTACGCGCCGACGTTCTGGATCGGTGTCGCGCCCGCCGAGCCCGGGATACCGGCGAGGCACTCGATGCCCGCGAGCCCGGCCTCCACGGTGCGGGCGACGGCGTCGGTCCACACCTCGCCGGCCGCCAGCTCCAGTGTCGTACCGCGCAGTTCGAAGCCGGTGGTGGCGATGCGCAGGGCCGTGCCGTCGAAGCCCTTGTCGCCGATGACCAGGTTCGATCCGCCGCCGATGACCAGCAGCGGCGTACCGGTGGCGTCGGCCTCGCGGACGGCGTCGATCACCTCGGCGTCGGTGGTGGCGGTGACCAGCCGGGTCGCGGGACCGCCCAGCCGGAAGGTGGTCAGCGGGGCGAGGGGGGCGTCGTGGAGTTCCAGCACGCGCCCAAGACTACGAGACGGCACTGACAGCGCCGGGACACAGCCCGACGGCCCGGCGGGGAGCCGGGCCGTCATGGTGTTTTCCGTGCCCCACGCGCGCGTGGGGGTCTCATGTGAGTCGTCGGACCGCCTCCTCCCAGCTCAAGGGGAGGTCGGCGCTCGTCGTGGTCCAGGTGGCGAACTTCACGTCCCGCATCTGGGAGGCGAGTCCCCTGGACGTCGGCGCGTGGCTGCCGGAGGTGGCAAAGGCCTTCAGTGCCCGCGGTGACTCCCAGGCGGACAGCGTCCAGAAGGTCCGCCGGAACGGCCGCGCCTTCAGCGAGGCACCGTAGGCGCCGGGCGCGCCGCTCACCTGGCGCCACACCGCCGGGGTGCGGACGAGGAACCGCAAGGCTCCCCAGAGGGTGCGGGTCTCGAAGCGGGAGGCGAAGACATGGACCTCGGTGTCCTCGGGCGGGGTGTTCGGCGCGGTCCAGGGCAGCGTGGGCATCTCGGGCTCCTCTCGGGCGCGACCGGGGTCGGCGTCCGCTGTCAGTGGGAGGCGGCTTCGACGACCGGGGCGGGCGCCGGCTCGGCCGGGCCGTCGGCCGGGCCGTCGACCGGGGTGGCGGCCGGGGTGGCGGCCCGTCGCCCGGCCGGGATCAGCAGTGCCGCGGCTCCGGCGAACGCCACGACCCCGGAGCCCGTCACCAGGGCGGGCTTCAGGCCGTCGACGAAGTTCTGCGCGGACTCGTAGCCGCCCTGCGCGGAGAAGATCGAGGACATGATCGCGATGCCGAGGGCGCCGCCGACCTCGCGCAGCGCGTTGTTGGCGCCGGAGGCGATGCCCTGTTCCTGTGGGAGGACGCTGGACATCACGAGGTTGGCGGCCGGGGCGAAGTACAGGGCCATGCCGACGCCGCTGATGATCAGGCCGGGCAGCTGCGCGGCGTAGGAGACGTCGGCCGCGACCACGGAGGCCATGTAGCCGAGCCCGACGGCCTGGAGGAACAGACCGGTGGCGACGACCGGGCGGCCTCCGATGCGGTCGGAGAGGATCCCGGCGACCGGCGCCACGAGCATCGGCATCCCGGTCCAGGGCAGCATCCGGAAGCCGGCCTCGGTGGGCGAGTAGCCGAGTACGCCCTGCATGTACTGGCTGAGCAGGAAGATCGAGCCGAACATGCCGACGAACATCAGCAGGCTGGCCGCGTTGATCCCGGTGAACGCGCGGGAGCGGAACAGGCGCATGGGCAGCATCGGGTTCTTGGCGCGGGTGCTGTAGAGGACGAAGCCGGCCAGCAGGGCGCTGCCCGCGAACAGCGCGGTCAGTACGACGGTGTCGGTCCAGCCGTCGGCGGGCCCGCGGACGAGGCCGTACACGATCCCGAAGAGCCCGCCGCTGGCGAGCAGCGTGCCGGGGAGGTCGAGCGCGGCGCCGGTGCCGTACGACTCGGCCAGGCGCAGCCGGGCGAGCGGCAGCAGGGCCACGCCGAGCGGGACGTTCAGCCAGAAGATCCAGTGCCAGGAGACGTGTTCGGTGAGGCTGCCGCCGATCAGCGGCCCGGAGGCGACCGCGAGGCCGTTGACCGCGCCCCAGATGCCGTACGCCAGCCCGCGCTTGGCGGCGGGCACGGCCGCGGTCAGCAGGGTCAGGGTCAGCGGCATCATCACGGCCGCGCCGACGCCCTGGACGGCGCGGGCGGCGATGAGGGAACCGATGCCGGGTGCCATCGCGGCGGCCGCGGAGGCGCCGGTGAAGACGGTGAGCCCGGCGATGAAGAGCCGGCGGCGGCCGAAGCGGTCGCCGAGCGCCGCGCCGAACATCAGCAGGACGGCGAAGGTGAGCGTGTAGGCGCTCACAGTCCATTCCAGGTCGTCCAGCGCACCGCCCAGGTCCTGGCGGATCGAGGGCAGGGCGGTGGTGACGACGAGGTTGTCGAGGGACGCCATGAATCCGGCGACGCTGGTGATGACGAGGGCCCAGACGGTTCCCCCGCGACGGGTGCTCTGCTGTTGCGTCTGCTGTGCCAGCTGCTGTGGCATCTCTCCCCCAGGGAGTGCTCGTGACAGTTGATTAGTTATTGATGACTAACTTTTGTGCGCAAGCGACGGCGGGCGTCACCGTTCGCCGCCCGCGCTACTTCTCCAGCCGACCCGTGACCCGCGCGTCCGGGTAGATCCCCTCCCACACCCGGTGCCCGGGCGGAAACCCCATGGCCACCAGGCAGTTGATCAGCATCCCGTACGCCATGAAGGCCGTCGTCTCGTTCGCGTCGGCGCCGAGCGGGAGGTGCACGGTGTCCCACAGGCGCATCCAGCCGGCCCGCACGGACTCCCCGAAGGCGCGATCGCCTTCCTCGTCGGCGGCGGCGACCGCGAGGTACATCTGCATCTGCATCTGAAGCCGCTCGGGCCGCTCCGCGATGACCTTGACGTACGCGTTCGCCATGGCCTGCTGGGCCTCTTCGCCCTCCAGCCCCTCGGCGGCCTCCTCGAAGGTGCGGATCGTGTCCTCCACGCACCGCTCGGCCGCCGCGAGGAAGATCGCCTTCTTGCCCGGGAAGAGCCGGAAGAGATACGGCTGCGAGACACCGACGCGCTTGGCGATCGCCTCGGTGGACGTCCCGTGGTAACCGCCCCGCGCGAACTCGCTCATCGCCGCACGGATGACGCTCTCGCGCCTCTCCTCTGCGCTCATCCTGACCATGCGAATAAGTTAGTACTCAATCACTAACTTCGTCAAGGGGTGGCGGGAGCGCTCGGGTCATGGGGCGTGCGCCCGGCCGCGAACGGCGGTGGGCCGCGACCCTCTCGCGGGTCGCGCAGCGCCGGGAGCAGTACCGGCGCTCGGGGCCCTGCCCCTGCGTGACGAAGACGTTCCCGCAGGCCGACGAGGCGCAGACCCGGCCCGGCGGACGCTGGTGGTCCCACACGAGGACAGCGAGGGCCAGGCACGAGGAGGTCAGGAGCCACTCGTCCCAGGGGGCGTCGTCGTCACGGTCGAGGTGCGGATGCCAGGGCGTGCCGCCGCCGTGCGAGGTGAGGCGAAGCGGCCCCGCGCACTCCCGGAGGAGGCGGTTGAGCGTGGCGGCGGCCGTGTCCACGTCGTCGGCGGCGAAGACCTCGCGGAGCGGCACGGCGGCCACGCGCATGCGCCCGACGTCCTGGGCGGTCAGGTGGAGGGGACCCTTCTCGCCGAACTCGTGCAGCACGGCGGCGACCGCCTCCGGGTCCGGGGCCGGGCCGACCGTGAGGGCGTTGACCAGGGCGGCGGTGCGGCGGGCGTTGGTGAGCACGGAGTGACGGGTGGACCAGTCGGTGTCGCGGGTGGGCATGCCGGGAACGTAACGCATATTGAGCCGTTTTGAGTTACGTACGTAACGTCGTGCCGATGAAAAGGCGTTACGCACATGTCTACTTGGCCGCGGCGACGGCCGCCCGCACCGGCGACGAGATGTCCGGCCCGGCGCTCCTGCTGGCCGGTTTGGCGGCCTCGGGCTCCACTGTCCAGGCGTCGTCGCTGCTCGCGGCCCTGACAGTCACGGCGGCGGTGGGCGGTCCCGTGCTCGGGGTGTTCCTCGACCGGGCGGCACGACCGGGCCGTCTGCTGGCGGCCGCACTGGCGCTGTACGCGGCCGGGCTGACGCTGATCCTCTCGGCTCTGGGCCGCCTGCCGCCCGCCCTCGTGCTCGCGATCGCCGTGGGCACCGGACTGTTCGGGCCGGCCCTGTCGGGCGGCTGGACCGCCCAGCTGCCCCGCGTCGTCCCGCCGGAGTGGCTGCCGCGCGCCACCGCGCTCGACGCCATGACCTTCGGCGCCGCGAGCCTGACCGGCCCCGCCCTGACCGGCACCGCGGCGGGGCTGCTGGGGGCTCCCGCGGCGGTCGTGCTGTCGGTGACGCTCATCGGGGCGGCGCTGCCGGTCGCGTGGACGCTGCCCGGACGACCGGGGACGGGGCCGGGGACGGAGCCGAGGCCGGGAACGGCAGCGGGGACGGGACCGGAGACGGGCCCGGCGGCACGTCCTGGTCCGCGCGCGGGCACGGTGGTGGGCGACCTCACGGCCGGTGTGCGGTGCATCGGCCGCAGCCCCTCCCTGGCCGGGGCCACGCTGACGTCGGTCGCTTCCTGTACGGCTCAGGGCATGCTGATCACCTGCACGCCGGTACTGGGGGCACGGTCCCTCGGCGGAACCGGGCGCGGCGCGTTGCTGCTCTCCGGTGTCGCCGTCGTGTCCCTCGTCGCGAACGCCGTCCTCGCCCGCCTACCCGCCCGCCTCCCCGGCTGTCGGCCCGCCCCGGACCTCGTGGTCCGTATCGGCGCGCTGTTACAGGCCGCCGCCCTCGCCCTGGCCGCGACCGGCCGCCCGGCGCCGCTGGCCGCCGCGGTCGTGCTGGCCGGGGCCGGGGAGGGGCCGCAGCTCACGGCTCTGTTCGCGGTGCGGCACCGGGAGGCGCCGGAGCGGTTGCGCGGCCAGGTCTTCACCACCGGCGCCAGCCTGAAGATCACAGGCTTCGCCCTGGGCGCGGCGGTGGCTGGCCCGATGATCGGCCGGTCGCTGCCGGGCACCCTGCTGACGGCGGCCGGGGTGCAGGTCGTCGGGGCGCTGTCCGGGAGGTTCGGGGCGGCCCGGCAGGTGAAGTGCGGGACACACGGCAAGTAAGGGGCGCCCGCAATGGCGGGCGCCCCTTACTTGTGCCTCTGTGCCTCTTACATGGGCTGGCCGGTCACGCGAGCCGGACGACCGCCCGGGACATCCCCAGTACCTTCTGCCCTCCGCTGGTCGCCGTGAGATCGACGCGGACGGTGTTGTCGTCGAGCTTGGCCGCGACCTTGGCGCTGACCTCGATCGTGGCGCCCTGGTCGTCGTTGGGGACGACGACGGGCTTGGTGAAGCGGACGCCGTACTCGACGACCGCGCCCGGGTCACCGGTCCAGTCGGTGACCACACGGATCGCCTCGGCCATGGTGAACATGCCGTGCGCGATGACGTCCGGCAGGCCCACCTCCTTGGCGAACTTCTCGTTCCAGTGGATCGGGTTGAAGTCCCCGGAGGCACCCGCGTACCGCACGAGAGTGGCACGGTTCACAGAGAAGGTCTGCGCCGGCAGCTCGGTGCCGACCTCGATGTCGTCGTACGCGATCTTCGCCGTCATCGCTTCCTCATGCCTTCTCGTCCGCGGCACGCGCCACGAGCTTGGTCCAGGCGGTCACGACGTGCTCGCCCGCCTCGTCGTGGACCTCGCCGCGGACGTCCAGGATGTCGTTGCCCGCGAGGGACTTGATCCCCTCGATGGTCGAGGTGACCGAGAGCCGGTCACCGGCGCGCACCGGGCGGGTGTAGGCGAACTTCTGGTCGCCGTGCACCACACGGCTGTAGTCGAGGCCGAGCTGAGGATCCTCGATGACCTGTCCCGCGGCCTTGAAGGTGATCGCGAAGACGAAGGTCGGCGGGGCGATCACATCGGGGTGGCCGAGCGCCTTGGCGGCCTCCGCGTCCGTGTACGCCGGGTTGGTGTCCCCCACCGCCTCGGCGAACTCGCGGATCTTCTCCCGGCCCACCTCATAGGGCTCGGTGGGCGGGTAGGTCCGCCCCACGAAGGACTGGTCGAGCGCCATGGGCTCGGCACCTCCTGCTTGCTCTACTGACCGGTACTAGTCGCTCAACGACGCGAGGCCGCCCCCGATCTTCCGGGGACGGCCTCGCGTACGAGCCTGATTTATCGCGTTTCGCGGTGCGCGGTGTGCGCATTGCAACGCGGGCAGTGCTTCTTCATCTCAAGACGGTCCGGGTTGTTACGCCGGTTCTTCTTGGTGATGTAGTTCCGCTCCTTGCACTCCACGCAGGCCAGCGTGATCTTCGGGCGGACGTCGGTGGCAGCCACGTGAGTGCTCCTTGACGAACGGGTGGGTTAATTCAACGCAAGAAAGAGTAGCCGATCGAAGGACCGACCCCGCAATCGGCTACTGTCAGTAGCGGTGACCGGACTTGAACCGGTGACACAGCGATTATGAGCCGCTTGCTCTACCGACTGAGCTACACCGCTTTGATGCGATCGGATCCCGCCTCGCGACGGGAACCTCTCACACCAGAGCCCCAATACGGAATCGAACCGTAGACCTTCTCCTTACCATGGAGACGCTCTGCCGACTGAGCTATTGGGGCGAGCGATGAAGACATTACACGCTCGGCCGCCGTTCGCCCAAATCCATTCCGGACGGCCCACCCCGCCCCCTCCAGCAGGGCTCTCTCCGGCCTCGTACGTCCCTCCCGCACACCCTCCGCATGCCCCGCGACCAGCACCCCGAGGGCCGGACCACGCCGGTACGACTATTGCGCTCCTCCCCGCCAGGCGCGGCCCGCCACCCTAGGCTCGACTCACTCTGCGTGATCACGCGCCCGTTCACGCAGCCCCGAGTCCCTGGAGCGCGATGCCCGAGAGCCGACCGCAGCCGCCTTCCTCGTCGTCGGGACAGCCCGACGCGGCGCCCCTCCTGCTGTGCGGGGCGCGCCTGACCGACGGCCGGGCCGTGGACGTACGGCTGGACGGCGGGCGCATCGAGGCGGTCGGCACGGCCGGCAGCCTGGCGTCGGGACCGGCCCGGGCCGGCGGCGCGCGCGTGGACCTCGGCGGGTATCTGCTGCTCCCGGCCCCGGCCGAGCCGCACGCCCACGGCGACACGGCACTGTCCGCCGAGGACGACGGTCCGGTCTCGTACGACCCCGACGACGTCCAGCGCCGGGCCACCGAGGCCGCCCTGCTCCAGCTGGGCCACGGGGCGACGGCGTTGCGGGCGCACGTGCGCGTGGGCGACGTCCAGGGGCTGGGCGCGCTGGCCGCCGTACTACGGGCGCGGCGCTCGCTGCAAGGGCTGGCGGAGCTGACGGCGGTGGCGGTACCGCGCGTGCTGACCGGGGTGGCGGGGGCGGACGGGCTGGCGATACTGCGGGACGCGGTGAAGATGGGCGCCTCCGTGGTGGGCGGTTGTCCGGATCTGGACCCGGATCCGACGGGCTATGTGGAGGCGGTGCTGGAGATCGCCTCCGAGTACGGCTGCCCGGTGGACCTGCACACGGACGCCACCGACCCGGCCCGTCTGGCCCGGCTCGCGGCGATGGCGGGCGGCCTGCGCCCCGGCGTGACGCTCGGCCCGTGCGCCGGTCTGGCCCGGCTGCCCGCCGAGGCGGCCTCGCGCATCGCGGACCGCCTCGCGGCGGCCGGCGTGACGGTGGTGTGCCTGCCCCAGGGCGGCTGCGGGAACGTCGAGGGGCGCGACACGGCTCCGGTACGGCTGCTGCGCACCGCCGGGGTGCGGGTCGCGGCCGGCAGCGGCGCGCTGCGGGACGTGTCGAACCCGGTGGGACGCGGCGATCCCCTGGAGGCGGCCTACCTGCTGGCCTCCCGTCACGGCCTGGGCCCCGCGGACGCCTACGACGCGGTCAGTGCCTCCGCCCGCGCGGTGCTCGGCCTGCCGGAGGTGCGCGTCGAGGCCGGGTTCCCCGCCGAACTCCTCGCCGTGCGCGGTGACCATCTCGCCGGAGCGCTGTCCCTGGCGTACAGCCGGATCGTGGTGCACCGGGGACGTGTGGTGGCACGCACCAGCGCGGTGCGCGAGTACTGGAACTCGGCCGCGGCGGCGGAGTTGGGGCTGCCGCGGCAGGGCCGGGGCGAGCTGTCCTGACCGCTGCGGTCCGGGCGGGTGGGGCCGCGGCGAAGTCGTGCGGCGGATGCGGCCCTTCGGGCGTACGGTCGGAAACATGCGCATTGTCATCGCTGGTGGTCATGGTCAGATCGCGCTGCGGTTGGAGCGGCTGCTCGCCGGGCGCGGAGACGAGGTCGCGGGCATCATCCGCAAGCCGGAACAGGGCGACGACCTGCGGGAGGTGGGCGCCGAACCGGTTCTGCTCGACCTGGAGTCGGCCTCGGTGGAGGAGGTCGCGGCGCACCTTCAGGGCGCGGACGCGGCGGTCTTCGCGGCGGGCGCCGGCCCGGGCAGCGGCGTGGCCCGCAAGGACACGGTGGACAGGGGTGCGGCCACGCTGTTCGCGGACGCCGCCGTCCGGGCGCGGGTACGCCGCTTCCTGGTCGTCTCGTCCATGGGCGCGGATCCGGCGCACCAGGGTGACGACGTCTTCGACGTGTACCTGCGCGCCAAGGGCGAGGCCGACGCCTACGTCCGCGGCCTGGACGCCCTGGACTGGACGATCCTGCGCCCCGGCTCGCTGACGGACGACTCCGGCACCGGCCTGGTCCGCCTGGAGGCGCACACCGGCCGCGGCTCGATCCCGCGCGACGACGTGGCGGCCGTCCTGGCGGAACTGGTGGACACCCCGGCGACGGCGGGCCTGACGCTGGAGCTGATCGGCGGGTCGACTCCGATGACGGTGGCCGTGAAGTCGGTGGCGGGCAACTGAGGCTGACGGTCGGGGCCCGAGCGGTGACGGGTGATCAGAACAGGGGCAACTGCCCGGGGAAGTCCGGCAGCGCGTACCCGTCCAACGACGGCTGCACGGCCCCCAGTTCCGCCTGCCGCCGCGACCCGGAGCACGAGACGAGCTCACCGCTGCGCCGCACCCCGGGCGGATCGTGCCGCGCGAACCTCCCGGCGACGACGGCGATTTCACGACGGCACACCGGGCAGGTTCTGCGGCGGCCGGACGGGCCGGACCGGGAGGACGCGGAGGACATGCAGCCAGTGTGCCCCGGGGCACTGACAACGCCACGCAGGCGAGGTGACGGACGTCACTCCATGATCCGGAGCGACACACCAGGCCATGCAAAAACCCCCGTCTGGCCTGCGTCTCCGCAGATCGGACGGGGGTCTTCCCCAGTGTGGCGGCGCCAGGATTCGAACCTGGGAAGGCTGAGCCGGCAGATTTACAGTCTGCTCCCTTTGGCCGCTCGGGCACACCGCCGGGGGTTGATGCCGGTCGTCCCGCTTTTCGGCGGTACTCCCTGGCAACGACGTAAACAATACCCGATGGGTAGGGGTGCTTCGCCACTCGGTTGATCGGCCCCTCGGGGACGCGGGGTGGCTAGGCTGGTGCGGATGCGGTCCGGCTCTCGTGCCGGGCTCGGCGGCGACCGCCGCGCACGCCGACACGCACCCGATGCGCACCCCGATAAGCACCCCGATACAAGGAGCCACAGGACATGGCCGACTCCAGTTTCGACATCGTCTCGAAGGTCGAGCGGCAGGAGGTCGACAACGCCCTCAACCAGGCCGCCAAGGAAATCTCCCAGCGCTACGACTTCAAGGGCGTGGGTGCCTCGATCTCGTGGTCCGGCGAGAAGATCCTGCTGGAGGCGAACTCCGAGGAGCGGGTCAAGGCGGTCCTCGACGTCTTCCAGTCCAAGCTGATCAAGCGCGGCATCTCGCTGAAGGCGCTGGACGCCGGCGAGCCGCAGCTCTCCGGCAAGGAGTACAAGATCTTCGCGTCCATCGAGGAAGGCATCTCCCAGGAGAACGCCAAGAAGGTGGCGAAGATCATCCGCGATGAGGGCCCCAAGGGCATCAAGGCGCAGGTGCAGGGCGACGAGCTGCGCGTCAGCTCCAAGAGCCGCGACGACCTTCAGACCGTGATCGCCCTCCTGAAGGGCCAGGACTTCGACTTCGCGCTGCAGTTCGTGAACTACCGGTAGGAAGGCACTCCACTGCGCGGAAGGGCGGGCACCCGGTGGTGCCCGCCCTTCCGCCGTGTCAGTCGTGCCAGTCGTCTCAGTCGCGCGAGTTGCCGAACAGGATGCGGTAGATGATCAGCAGGACGAGCGAGCCGCCGATCGCGGCGGCCCAGGTGGCGCCGTCGTAGAAGTGCTTGGAGACCGGATGGTCCAGCCAGCGGGCCGAGATCCAGCCGCCGATGAACGCACCGGCGACACCGATGAGGGTCGTGCCGATGAAGCCGCCCGGGTCACGGCCCGGCAGCAGGACCTTGGCGATGGCTCCGGCCAGAAGTCCCAGGATGATCCAACCGATGATGCTCATGCCCTGAACCTGCCCTTCCGCGCTGTGGCCGCACTGTACGGCCCTTGAGAATTCGGTGAGGACCGTCTGTCCGTCGTGCGCGTGTTCGTGCCGTGTTGCTGCACAGGACGCCGCGGGCACACCGGGCGGTTGCATCGATCAGTAGGGTCCAGCGCATGACACGCTCCGGTTCAGAGCTGCGGCGCACCCTGGGAGTGCGGGACGCCGTGGTCGTCGGGCTCGGCTCGATGGTCGGCGCCGGGGTGTTCTCCGCCCTGGGGCCCGCCGCCCGCGCGGCCGGGTCCGGGCTGCTGCTCGGGCTGGCCGTCGCCGCCGTGGTGGCCTACTGCAACGCCACCTCGTCGGCACGGCTCGCGGCCCTGTATCCGGCCTCGGGCGGCACGTACGTGTACGGGCGGGAGCGTCTCGGGGTGTTCTGGGGCTACCTCGCGGGCTGGGCCTTCGTCGTCGGGAAGACGGCCTCCTGCGCGGCGATGGCGCTCACCGTCGGCGCGTACGTCTGGCCGGGGCACGCGCACGTGGTGGCGGTCGCGGCTGTTGTGGCGCTGACCGCGGTGAACTACGGCGGCATCCAGAAGTCCGCCTGGCTGACGCGGGTGATCGTGGCCGTGGTGCTGGCGGTCCTCGCTTCCGTGGTGGTCGTGTGCCTGGCCTCCGGGCGGTCAGATGCCGGGCGGCTGGGCATCGGGCTGTCCTCGGGCGTGGCCGGGGTGCTTCAGGCGGCCGGGCTGCTCTTCTTCGCGTTCGCCGGGTACGCGCGGATCGCGACCCTCGGTGAGGAGGTGCGGGATCCGGCGCGCACCATTCCCCGCGCGATCCCGCTCGCCCTGGGTATCGCGCTGGCCGTGTACGTGTGCGTGGCCGTCGCCGTTCTGTCCGTGCTCGGCGCGGGCCCTCTCGGGCAGGCGGAGGCGCCGCTGGCCGAGGCGGTGCGGGCGGCCGGGGCGCAGGGGCTGGTGCCCGTGGTGCGGGTGGGGGCCGCCGTGGCCGCGCTGGGGTCGCTGCTCGCGCTGATCCTCGGCGTGTCGCGGACCACGCTGGCCATGGCCCGCGACCGCCATCTGCCCGGGGCGCTGGCCGCCGTGCATCCGCGCTTCCAGGTCCCGCACCGCGCGGAGCTGGCGGTGGGCGCGGTCGTCGCCGTTCTGGCGGCGACGGTGGACGTACGGGGCGCCATCGGCTTCTCCTCCTTCGGTGTGCTCGCCTACTACGCGATCGCCAATGCCTCGGCCTGGACCCTGAGCCCCGCTCCGTCGGCACGTGCGGTGCCGGCGGTGGGGCTGCTGGGGTGCGTGACGCTGGCGTTCGCCCTGCCGGTTGTCTCGGTCGTCGTGGGGGCGGGTGTGCTGGCCGTGGGTGTGGCGGCCTACGCGGTACGGCGGCGGGTGGGCCTCGGTACACATGATGCAGGTCGCCACTGACAGGCGGGCGGGCCTGTGGACAACGAGCCGGTTGTGGACAACTCGGCGCGAGAAGCACGGGCCTGAAGGACGGTCAGGCGAGGTGGACGGCTGTCAGCGCGTCGCGAACGGCTCGTCCGTCGGCACGATCTCCCGGCCCAGCGGGAACAGGGAGACGGGGATCAGTTTGAAGTTGGCGATGCCGAACGGGATGCCGATGATCGTGACGCAGAGGGCGATCCCGGTGACGATGTGGGCGATGGCCAGCCACCAGCCGGCGAGGACCAGCCACAGGACGTTGCCGACGCAGGAGGCGGCGCCCGCGTCGCGGCGCTCGACGGTGGTGTACCCGAAGGGCCACAGGGCGTAGACGCCGATACGGAAGGCCGCGATGCCGAACGGGATGCCGATGATCGTGATGCAGAGCAGCACGCCCGCGAGCAGGTAGCCGAGGAACAGCCAGAAGCCGCTCAGGATCAGCCAGATGACGTTCAGGATGGTTCTCACTGGTAACGACCTGCCATCTTCTCGAGCCGGGCGATGCGGTCCGCCATCGGCGGGTGCGTGGAGAACATCTTCGACAGTCCCTGTCCGGGGCGGAAGGGGTTGGCGATCATCATGTGGCTCGCGGTCTCGATGCGGGGCTCGGGGGGCAGCGGAAGCTGCTGGGTGCCGGTCTCGAGCTTGCGCAGGGCGCTGGCGAGGGCGAGGGGGTCGCCGGTGAGCTGGGCGCCGGAGGCGTCCGCCTCGTACTCCCTGGACCGGCTGATGGCCAGTTGGATCAGGCTGGCGGCAAGCGGGCCCAGGATCATGATCAGCAGCATGCCGAGCAGACCGGGGCCCTCGTCGTCGTCGGAGCGGCCGATCGGGATCAGCCAGGCGAAGTTGACCAGGAACATGATCACCGAGGCGAGCGCGCCGGCGACCGAGGAGATGAGGATGTCGCGGTTGTAGACGTGGCTCAGCTCGTGGCCGATGACGCCGCGCAGTTCGCGCTCGTCGAGGATGCGCAGGATGCCCTCGGTGCAGCACACGGCGGCATTGCGCGGGTTGCGGCCCGTGGCGAAGGCGTTCGGTGCCTCCGTCGGGGAGATGTACAGGCGCGGCATGGGCTGGCGGGCCTGGGTGGAGAGGTCGCGGACCATGCGGTACAGGGCCGGGGCCTCGAATTCGCTGACCGGGCGGGCGCGCATCGCGCGTAGCGCCAGCTTGTCGCTGTTCCAGTACGCGTACGCGTTCGTGCCGAGGGCCACGAGGACTGCGATGATCAGCCCCATGCGGCCGAAGAGGCTGCCGATGACGATGATGAGTGCGGACAGTCCACCGAGGAGTACTGCCGTCCTGAGCCCGTTGTGCCGGCGGTGCACGGTACGCCCTCCAAATCGCGCAGCAGGGAAACTCTTGGGTCCAGTGGACCCTCCCGCTCTGGTCAACGCCAGGTGACCGCCGCGAGTTCCCTGGTACAGACGGCGGCGCGTGTCGGCCGTACGGGTGACGTGCCCTTATGACCGCACGCGCACGTAGGAACACGGGTGCCCCGTGCGCGCGTGGCGAGTCACCCGAACAGGCCGGTGGCCGCGAAGCGCAGGACGAGTTGGGGTGCGCCGGAGAGGACGACGCCGAGGACGCCGGTGAGGGCGAGCGCGGCGGTGAGGGGGGCGGGGACGTGGTGGCGGCCGGGCTCGCCCTCGGGGGCACGGAACAGCAGGGCCGTCCACTGGAGGTAGTAGAACAGCGCGATCACCACGTTGACGGCCATGACGACGGCGAGCCAGCCGAGGCCCGCGTCGACGGCCGCCGAGAAGACGGTGACCTTGGCGAACAGGCCGATGATGCCCGGGGGGAGTCCGGCGAGGCACAGCAGGAAGAACGCCAGGAGCAGTGCGGTGAGCGGGTTCGACGCGTAGAGGCCCCGGTAGTCGGTGATCCGGTTGAGGGACTTGGTACGGCCGACGAGCGCGGCCACGGCGAAGGCTCCGAGGTTCACGGCGGCGTACATCAGGGCGTAGGCGACGGTGGAGCCGATGGCCTTCTGGGCGTCCTTGGTGTATCCGGCGGCGGCGATCGGCACCAGCAGGTACCCCGCCTGGCCGACGGAGGACCAGGCGAGCAGCCGTACCGCGCTGTACGCGCGCGTGGCCTGCTGGCGCAGGGCGGCGACGTTGCCGACGGTCATGGTGAGGGCGGCCAGGACGGCGAGGGCCGGGCCCCAGACGTCGGCGTACGACGGGAAGGCGACGACGGTGACGAGGATCAGCCCGGAGAAACCGACCGCCTTGCCGACGACCGACAGGTAGGCGGCGATGGGCAGCGGGGCTCCGACGTAGGTGTCGGGCACCCAGAAGTGGAAGGGGACGGCGGCCGTCTTGAAGGCGAAGCCAACGAGGGTGAGGACGACGCCGGTCTGGGCGAGGGTGTGGAGCTGTCCGTCGACGTGCTGGATCCGGTCGGCGACCTGGGTGAGGTAGAGGGTGCCGGTGGAGGCGTAGACGAAGCTGATGCCCATCAGGCTGACCGCGGTGGCGGTGACGGAGGACAGGAAGAACTTCAGGGCCGCTTCCGAGGACCTCCGGTCGCCGTGCCGGATGCCGACGAGGGCGAAGGCGGGCAGGGAGGCGACCTCCAGGGCGACGATGAGGGTCGCGAGGTCGCGGGAGGCGGGCAGGAGGGCGGCGCCCGCGGCGGAGGAGAGCAGCAGGAACCAGAACTCGCCTTCGGGGACGCGTCGCCCGGCGTCCTTCAGCGCGGTGACCGACAGCAGGGCCGCGAGGAGGGCGCCGCCGAGTACGAGGAACTGGATGACGAGGGTGAACCGGTCGGCGGTGTAGCTGCACGCGTGCGTGGCGCCGGTGAGGCAGAAGGTGCTGCGGTCGCCGTCCAGGAGGGGCAGCAGCAGGAGGGCCGAGGCGGCGAGCCCGGCGACGGAGACCCAGCCGAGTGCGGCCTTCCTGGCGTCGGGCACGAACAGGTCGGCGACGAGGACGGCTAGGGCGACGACGGCCGTGAGGGTGGGCGGGGCGATCGCGAGCCAGTCGACGGACTGGACCACCGGCTGGGCCAGGGACTGGGCCAGGGCGCTCATCGGGTGCCTCCTGCGAGGAGCTGCTGCACGGCCGGGTCGGTCAGGCCGAGGAGGGCCTTCGGCCAGAGCCCGGCGACGACGGTGAGGGCGACGAGCGGGGTCCAGGCCGCGAACTCGTAGCTGTGGACGTCGGCGAGCTTCGGGACGTCCTGCGGTACGGCGCCCATGCAGACGCGGCGGACCACGATGAGCATGTACGCGGCGGTCAGCAGCGTGCCGAACGCGCCGATCGCCATGAAGGTGAGGAACGCGGGGCGGCTGAGGCCGGCGGCGGGGTTGAACGCGCCGAACAGCGCCAGCATCTCGCCCCAGAACCCGGCGAGGCCCGGCAGGCCGAGCGAGGCGACCGCGGCGAACGCGAGCAGGCCGCCGAGACGGGGGGCCTTGCCGTACAGCGCGGCGCCGCTCTCCTCGGCCAGGGTGTCGAGGTCCGTGCTGCCGGTGCGGTCCTTCAGCGCGCCGACCAGGAAGAACAGCAGGCCGGTGATGAGGCCGTGGGCGATGTTGGCGAACAGCGCGCCGTTCACGCCGGTCGGCGTGGTGCTGGCGATGCCGAGCAGGACGAAGCCCATGTGGCCGACGGAGGAGTAGGCGATGAGCCGCTTCAGATCGCCCTTCGCGCCCTGCTTGGCCAGGGCCAGGCAGGCCAGGGACCCGTAGATGATCCCGACGACGGCGAAGGCGGCGAGGTAGGGCGCGAAGGTGTGGAAGCCGTCGGGTGCGATCGGCAGCAGGATCCGGACGAACCCGTACGTACCCATCTTGAGCAGGACACCCGCCAGCAGGACCGAGCCGACGGTGGGCGCCGCGGTGTGGGCGTCCGGAAGCCAGCTGTGCAACGGCCACATCGGCGTCTTGACCGCGAGCCCGATCCCGATCGCCAGAACGGCGATGACCTGCACGGATGTGGGCAGCGACCGGCCGTTGTCAGTGGCGAGTGCCACCATGTCGAACGTGCCCGCCTTGATTCCGATCAGGAGCAGGCCGAGCAGCATGACCACGGACCCGAGCAGTGTGAAGAGGATGAACTTCCAGGCGGCCTGGGTCCGCCCCTCGCCGCCCCAGCGGGCGATGAGGAAGTACATCGGGATGAGCACCATCTCGAACGCCAGGAAGAACAGCAGCAGGTCGAGGACGGCGAAGCTCGCGAGGGTGCCGGACTCGAGGACGAGCAGCAGTGCGACGAAGGCCTTCGGGGTCGGGCCCGACGGCATCTTGAAGTACGTGTAGAGCGCGCAGAGGAAGGTCAGCAGCGCGGTCAGGACCAGAAGGGGGAGGGAGATGCCGTCGATGCCGAGGTGGATCCGCACGTCGAGTGCGGGGATCCAGCTGATGTCGGTCGTGGCCTGCATCTTCGACGGATGGTCGCGGTCGAAGCCGAGCGCGAGGACGATCGCGGCGATGAGGATCGCGCCGGTCACGGTGACACCGTGCCGGAGCACGGCCTGCTCGGGCGACTTCCCCTTCAGCCCGGGCGGGGCCGGCAGGAGAGCGGCCAGCGCACCGAGGAGCGGGGCGACGACGACGAACGCCAGAAGGAACTGCATCACGGACTCGCTGATATCGATCACGCCTGCTCACGCTCCCGAGGCGACGAGGAGGACGGCGACCGCCAGGACGACGGTGCCGGCGAGCAGCGCGCTCACATAGGTCTGCACATTGCCGGTCTGGGCGCGCCGTACGGCGGCCCCGAGCAGTCGGGGCAGCGCGGCCGCGCCGCGTACATAGGTGTCGACGACCTCGCGGTCGAGGAACCGGACGAGGCTCGCTCCGGCCTGGACCGGGCGGACGAACAGCGCCGCGTACACGGCGTCCAGATGGAAGCCGACGGCCGCGTGCCGGTGCAGCGGTCCGAGCAGCAGCCGTCCGGGGTCGGCCGGGTCGGGTGCGTAGGCGACGCCGCCGTAGACGGGTGCGTGGCTGGCGATGGCCTCGGCCTCGACCAGTCCGGCGTCCCCCTCGGGGTGGGCGGCGACCGCGCCGAGCGGGACACGGGCGGCCAGTGCGGTGGTGCGCTGCCAGGCGCCGTAGGTGACGATCCCGCCGACCAGGGCGAGGCCGGTGCCGAGGATGGACGTGATGAGGGTCGGGGTCAGGTCTCGGCCGCCGAACCAGTCGGGCAGCGCCCGGTAGGCGACGGCACCGAAGGCCAGGGACGGGACGGCGAGCACCCACAGCACCACGGTCATGGTGAGCGGCTGCCGCCCGTGCTCGGGGGCCTCGGCACCGCGCCCGCGGAAGGCCAGCAGCCACAGGCGGGTGGCGTAGGCGGCGGTGAGCAGGGCGGTGAGCAGGCCTGCGACGAGGACGAGCCAGCCCGCGGCGGCGGGGGCGTGCTCGGTGTGGCCGGTGGCGACGTGCTCGGCCGCGCCGAGGACGGACTCCTTGGAGAAGAAGCCGCTGAAGGGAGGGATCGCGGCGAGCGCGAGGAGCGCCACGGTCATCGTCCAGTAGGCGTCGGGGATGCGGTCGCGCAGGTGGCTCATGCGGGACATCGCGGCGAGCGAGTTGGTGCCGGCGGCGTGGATGATCACGCCGGCCGCGAGGAACAGCAGCGCCTTGAAGGCGCCGTGCGAGAGGAGGTGGAAGACGGCGGCGCCACGGTCGCCGACGGCGAGGGCGCCGGTCATGTAGCCGAGCTGGCCGATCGTCGAGTAGGCGAGGACGCGCTTGATGTCGTCCTGGGCGAGTGCGGCGAGACCGGAGCCGGTCATCGTGACTGCGGCCATGACGGCGAGGACGAGCAGCGCGGCCGAGGAGGCCTCGAAGACGGGGAGGAGACGGGCGACGAAGTAGACACCGGCGGCGACCATCGTCGCGGCGTGGATCAGCGCGGAGACGGGTGTGGGACCCGCCATCGCGTCGGGGAGCCAGGTGTGCAGCGGGAACTGCGCGGACTTGCCGGCCACGCCCGCCAGGAGGAGCAGGGCGATCAGCGTCGGGTGGTGCAGGCCGCCGTTCGCGACGGTGCCGAGGACGCGGGTGATCTGGAAGGACCCGGCGTCGGTGCCGAGCGCGAACAGGCCGATGAGGAAGGGCACGTCGCCGAGCTTGGTGACCAGGAAGGCCTTGAGGGAGGCGGCGCGGGCTTCCGGGGTCTCCCAGTAGTGGCCGACGAGGAAGTAGGAGCAGATGCCCATGACTTCCCAGCCCACCAGCAGCACGATCAGGTCGCCCGAGTAGACGACCAGGAACATCGCGGAGGTGAACAGGGAGACGAGGGCCGCGTAGGAGGGGTAGCGCGGGTCGTCGCGCAGGTAGCCGGTCGAGTAGATCTGCACGCAGGTGGCGACGACGCCGACCAGGATCGCGACGAGGGCGGCGAAGCCGTCGATGTGCAGGGCGAGTTCGATCGGGACCGAACCTGTGGGTGTGAGCTCGGTCTGGGCGTTGATGGCCTGGCCGCCGCCCTGGCGCACGGCGACCAGCACGGCCAGCACCAGGGAGGCGAGGGGCGGCAGGACGGCGAGCGGGCGGGTGAAACCGGGGGCCGTGCGGCCGAGCAGCAGGCCGGCGGCGGCGCCCAGGAACGGCAGGAGGGGGACGAGAACGGCGAGGGTGGTCGTGGTCACGCGGTGGCCTCAGCCTTCTCGGCCGCTGGGTTGTCGGTGTCGGGGCCGGTGGGGTGGCCCTCGGCGGTGTCGCGGAGCTTGTCGATGTCGGAGGTGCCGCGGTTGCGGTGGACGGCGAGGACGATCGCGAGGCCGATGCCGATCTCGGCGGCGGCGATGGCGATGGTGAACAGGGTCAGGGCCTGACCGGAGTGCAGGGTCTCCACGGCGGCCTTGCTGAGCCAGACGTCGAAGGCGACCAGGTTCAGGTTGACGGCGTTGAGCATCAGCTCGACCGACATCAGGACCAGGATCGCGTTGCGGCGGGCGAGGACGCCGTACAGGCCGGTGCAGAACAGGAGGGCGGAGAGCACGGCGGGATAGGCGAGGTGCATCAGCGGACACCTTCCTTGTCGGCCGGGTCGGTTCCCTTGCCGTCGCGGGCGCCCGGGACGGCGGGGCCGGTGTCGGCGGCGTCCGCCTTCGCCTTGCGGGACAGGACGATCGCGCCGACCAGGGCGGCGAGGAGGAGGACGGAGAGGGCCTCGAAGGGGAGGACCCAGTTCTGGAAGAGGCTCGCGCCGGTGACCTTGGTCGAGCCGGCGGCCGGGCCGCCCAGGTCGATCCAGGTGGCGCGGAAGGCGTCGACGACCACCCAGACCAGGGCGGCCGCGGCGGCGACGGCCACGGTGAGGGCGGCCCAGCGGTTGCCGGAGTCGGCGTCCGGGGAGCGGCCGATGGGGGCCCGGGTGAGCATCAGCCCGAACAGGAGGAGGACGACGACGGAACCGACGTAGATGAGGACCTGCACCCAGGCGATGAACTCGGCGGTGAGCAGCAGGTACTCCACCGCGAGACCGCCGAGGGTCACCACCAGCCACAGGGCGGCGTGCACCAGTTGCCGGGTGGTGACGGTGACCAGCGCGGCGCCGAAGGTGACCAGGCCGACCAGGAGGAAGGCGATCTCGACGCCGTTCGGGGAGAGGAAGCCGTGGGTTTCGGCGGCAAGGCTCACGAGTCCCCCTCCTGCGGCTCGGCCGGCTGGGCCTGGGCGGCCGCCAGCTTCTCGGCCGCCTTGCGGGCGCCGGCGATCTCCTTCGGCTCCTCCGCGCCGGTGTCGTGGGCGGGCGGGGCCGGGACCGTCCACATCCACTCGCGCAGCTTGTCGCGCTCGTGGGTGAGTTCGCGGATGTCGGTCTCGGCGTACTCGAACTCCGGGGACCAGAAAAGGGCGTCGAAAGGACAGACCTCGATGCAGATACCGCAGTACATGCACAGGGAGAAGTCGATGGCGAAGCGGTCGAGGACGTTGCGGCTGCGTTCGCGGCCGCCGGGGGTCGCCGCCGGGACCGTCTCCTTGTGGGAGTCGATGTAGATGCACCAGTCCGGGCACTCGCGGGCGCACAGCATGCAGACGGTGCAGTTCTCCTCGAACAGCCCGATGACGCCGCGGGTGCGGGGCGGGAGGTCGGGCTGGACGTCCGGGTACTGCGCGGTGACGGTCTTCTTCGTCATCGTGCGGAGGGTGACGGCCAGGCCCTTGGCCAGACCTGAGCCGGGGATGGGGGCCATTAGGAGATCACCACCTTGACGATGCCGGTGAGGGCGATCTGGGCGAGGGAGAGGGGCACGAGGAGGGTCCAGGAGAGTTTCTGCAGCTGGTCCTCGCGCAGGCGGGGGTAGGTGACGCGGAGCCAGATGACGAGGAAGGCGAGGATCGCGGTCTTCAGCAGGGTCCAGAGCCAGCCGAGGCCGTCGGCGCCCCAGGGGCCGTGCCAGCCGCCCAGGAAGAGGACGGTGGTCAGGCCGCACAGGACGACGATGCCGGCGTACTCGGCGAGCAGGAACAGGGCGAAGCGCAGGCCGGTGTACTCGGTGTACGCGCCGAAGATGATCTCGGAGTCGGCGACGGGCATGTCGAAGGGCGGGCGCTGGAGCTCGGCCAATCCGGCCACGAAGAAGACGACCGCGCCGACGATCTGCCAGGGCAGCCACCACCAGTGGAAGGCGTGGAGGATCCCGGGGATCGACACGGTGCCCGCGGCCATCGCCACCGAGGCGGCGGCGAGCAGCATCGGGAGTTCGTAGGCGAGGAGCTGGGCGGCGGTGCGCAGGCCGCCGAGGAGGGAGAACTTGTTGGCGCTGGCCCAGCCGGCCATGAGCGAGCCGAGGACGCCGACGCCCATCACCGCGAGCACGAAGAACACGCCCGCGTCCAGGACCTGGCCGACCGCGCTCTCGCTCGGGCCGATGGGAATGGCGAGGAGCACCAGGAGGTACGGCAGGAGGGCCACGGCGGGGGCGAGCTGGAAGATGCGGCGGTCCGCGCCCGCGGGTACGACGTCCTCCTTCTGCGCGAACTTCACGCCGTCCGCGATGAGCTGGGCCCAGCCGTGGAAGCCGCCGGCGTACATCGGGCCGAGGCGGCCCTGCATGTGGGCCATCACCTTGTGCTCGGTCTGGCCGACGATCAGGGGGAAGGTGAGGAAGACGACGAACACGACCAGGAGTCGCAGGGCGACGTCCAGCGCGTCGTTCACTGCGGGCCTCCGGTGGGGTCGTTGCGGGTGGGGGACGGGGACTCCTCGCCGGCTTCGGCCCCGGACTCGGGCTTCGGCTCGGACTCGGGCTCCGACTCGGGCACCGGTTCAGGCTTGGCATCCGGCTCGGCATCCGGCTCGCGCTTGGCCTCCGCTTCGTCGAAGGCCGGGCGGGCGTGGTGCCAGGGGGCGTCCGAACCGCGCGGGGCACCCTGTGCACCCTGTGCGTCCTGTGCACCCCCCGCACTCTCCACACCCTCCGCGCCTTCTGTGCCCTCCGTGCGCTCCGTGCCCTCCGCACGCTGCGACGCGGACCCCCCGCTCGCACTGCGGGCCCGGCGCGGTCCCCTGGGCGGCGCCTCCGCGGGGGCAGCCTCGGCGGCGGCCCCGGCTCCCGCAGCCCCGCTCGCCGGGGCCTCGGCCGCCGGGGCCTGGCTCGCCGAGCCCTCCGCGGCGGTACGTGTCCGCCGTACCGGCCGCTCCCCCGCCGCGCGTACCGGCCGCTCCCCCGCCGCGCGCGCGGGACGCTCCCCGGTGGCCGCCGCGCGTCCCGCGCCTCGTGCCGGGCGGGCCGGGGCAGGGGGCAGCTGGCCCTTGAGCGGGCCCCACTCGTTGGGGTCGGGGACGCCCGGGGGAAGCATCTGGCGGCGCTTGGGTCCGCCGTGCTCGGATTCGCCGGGTTCCTTGGCGCCCGGCCAGGCCTTGGCGACCCGCGCGGCCAGGACGAAGTCCTTCCGCAGGGGGTGGCCCTCGAAGGTCTCGGGGAGGAGGAGGTGGTCCAGGGCGGGGTGGCCCTCGAAGTGGACGCCGAACATCTCGTGCGTCTCGCGTTCGTGCCAGGCCGCGCCCGCGTAGACGCCGACGGCGGAGGCGAGCGTGGGCGCCTCGTGCGGGACCGTGGTGCGCAGCAGGAGCCGGCGGACCGGGGAGAGGGCGACGACATGCGCCGAGACGCGGAAGCCCGTGCCCGGTTCGTCGACCGCGCTCAGCCAGTCGAAGTAGGTGCAGGAGAGGGTGGTGCGCGCGGTCTCCAGCGCCGGGATCCAGGAGGCGGGCGGTACGTCGACCGTCAGGACCTCGTAGGACTCCTCGGCCGTGGCCTCCGTACCGAAGAGGTCCTCGACGGGTGCGGGGAGCCAGCCGACGGTGGTCATCGGGCGTCACCCTCCCCGCCGGACGGCTGCGCGGGGGGCCGCACGAGGCCGCTCTGGAGGGCCGCGGTGGAGGCGCGCGGGGCTCCGCCGGTGCCGTAGCGCTCGTCGAGCGACTCCTGGGCGATCTTCTCCTGGAGCTTGAGGATGCCCTGGAGGAGGGCCTCGGGGCGGGGCGGACAGCCGGGTACGTACACGTCGACCGGGATGATCTGGTCGACGCCCTTGGTCACCGAGTAGGAGTCCCAGTACGGCCCGCCGCAGTTGCTGCACGCACCGAAGGAGATGACGTACTTGGGCTCGGGCATCTGTTCGTACAGGCGCTTGACGGCCGGGGCCATCTTGTCCGTCACCGTGCCGGAGACCACCATCAGGTCGGCCTGGCGCGGGCCCGGTGCGAAGGGGATGACGCCGAGGCGGATGAAGTCGTGGCGGGCCATGGACGCGGCGATGAACTCGATCGCGCAGCAGGCGAGACCGAAGTTGAAGACCCACAGCGAGTAGCGGCGGCCCCAGTTCAGGACCACCTTCATCGGCTCGGGGGCCAGGCGGGCGAGCGCGCCCAGCCGCTTCGGCTCGGGAAGCAGGACAGGCTCGGAAGGAGTGGGGGTCACGTCCATGTCAGGACGCCCTTCTTGTATGCGTACAGCAGGCCCACGGCGAGGAAGCCGAGGAAGATGAACATCTCCACCAGCGTCGTGGCGCCGTAGCCGGGGGCGGCGAAGACCGTCGCCCAGGGGAACAGGAAGATCGAGTCGACCGCGAAGATCACGTAGAGGAAGGCATAGACGTAGTAGCGGACCTGGGTGTGTGCCCAGCCCTCGCCGACGGGGTCGACGCCGCACTCGTAGGTCAGCAGTTTCTCCGGGGTGGGTACGACCGGCCGCAGCAGGCGGCCCGCCCCGAATGCGACCGCGACGAACAGCACGCCGACCAGGGCGAGCAGTCCCACGACCGAATATGACTGGAAGTAGTCCGCCGCGACGACGGTCGAGTCCCCCAACGTCTCCCGCAACGTGCGCCCCTCGCTCCCTGACCCGGTGACTGCGGTGAACCGTGAATCGCCACCCGTGGTGGTTGACGTGATTCGACGATGTGTACGCACGGGAGTCTAGGCCCTGATAAAGAACGGGTAAGCAGCCCGTCACACCCTGGGACGGGAGAGCACGGCGAGGGTGGGGTTTTCCCCAGTGGACGGCGGCGGCGGACCTCATGGCGCCGAGGCGCCGGGCACGGCACGCTAACCCGTATGACCGCACCCGACCCCAGTGCCGACGAGCACCGTCTGCCCCCGGCGCGCTTCGCCTTCGACAAGTACACCTGGAAGGAGATCGCGCACCTCCTGGCCAACCTGCCGGCGGCGATCTTCGGCTTCACCTACGTCGTCAGCGTGCTGTTCGTCAGCGGCATCCTGACCCTCACCGTGGTCGGGTTCCCGCTGCTCGCGGCGAGTCTGCTGGGCGCGCGCCAGCTGGGGAAGCTGGAGCGGGCCCGGGCGCGGGGCCTGCTCGGGATGCGGGTGGAGGAGCCGACTCCGCTGCCGCTCAGGAAGGGCGGCGGGCTGCTCCAGCGGCTGTGGATGGCCCTGAAGGACCCGGTGGGCTGGCGGACGCTGCTGTACGACTTCATCCGGCTGCCCTGGGGCATCCTCACCTTCGTCATCACCTTCGCCTCGCTGTTCGTGCTGTGGCCGGTGCTGCCGTTCATCGCGCGGGGCCTGGCGAACGCGGACCGGGCGATGGTGCGGGGGCTGCTGTCGCCCTCCGATGAGCTCGAACGCCGTATCGCCGAACTGGAGTCCGACCGCGGAGTGGTGGTGGACACGGCGGCGGCCGACCTGCGGCGCATCGAGCGCGATCTGCACGACGGGGCGCAGGCCCGGCTGGTCAATCTGGCGATGGGGCTCGGCCTGGCGAAGGAGAGACTGCTGGAGGGTCGCGCCGACGACACCGTCGCCGCGATGGTCGACGAGGCGCACGGCGAGGTGAAGCTGGCCCTCCAGGAACTGCGCGATCTGGCGCGGGGCATCCACCCGGCCGTCCTCACCGACCGCGGCCTGGACGCGGCCCTGTCCTCCGTCGCCTCCCGCTGCACGGTGCCGGTGAAGGTCACCAGCGACCTGGCGGAGCGGCCGGCCGCCGCGATCGAGGGCATCGCCTACTTCACCGTCTCCGAGCTGCTCCAGAACATCAGCAAGCACAGCCAGGCGAGATCCGCGTCCGTCGAGGTGTGGCGGTCCGAGGACCGGCTGCTGATCCAGGTGTGGGACGACGGGCGCGGCGGCGCCCGGCTGGACGGCGGCACGGGGATACGGGGGCTCGCGGAGCGGCTCGGCGCGGTCGACGGGCTCTTCGTCGTCGACTCACCCACGGGCGGGCCGACCACCATCACCGCCGAGCTGCCCTGGCGGGACCGGACACAGGCCCCCGGGCAGGGGTAGGGAAAACCCCCCGGCCAAGACGCCGACGGCCTCCATGGCCCGTCGACCTGCGCCGCAGCAGCCTGGATGCAGGGCAACACAGCCGCCGACGAGGAGAACGGGACGACACCGATGGCCACGGAGTACGGACAGGGGTACGGGCAGGGGTACGGGCACGGCGGCCGGTCCGGAGGCCACGGCGCCGACGACTGGGGGCACCGCCCGAACCGGCTGCCCGCCGCGCTGCGGGCGCCGCTGGAGGCCCGCAGCTGGCGCGAGTTCGGCTACGTCCTGCTGAACCTGCCGATCGCCGTCCTGACCTTCGTCTACGCCGTGACGATGGTGGCGCTCGGCGCGGGCCTGCTGGTGACGTTCCTCGGCATCCCGGTACTGGCCGGAGCGCTGGCGGGCTGCCGGGGGCTGGGGACGCTGGAGCGGGCGCGGGCGCGCGGGCTGCTCCGTCTGGAGGTGGCCGAACCGGAGCCGCTGCGGGTGCGCAAGAACGGTGCGCTGGCCTGGATGGGCGCGGTCCTCAAGAGCGGCACGTCCTGGCGGCACCTGCTGTACGCGCTGCTGCACTTCCCGTGGGCGGTGCTCTCCTTCGTCGTCGCCGTCAACTTCTGGGTGTACGGCTGGGCGCTGCTGACGTACCCGCTGTGGTTCTGGCTGTTCCCGATGTACGGCGGCCAGGGCGGGCTTCAGCTGTACGGCGACGCCCACCACAGCATCTACCTCGACAACCCGTTCGAGATCACCGTGACGGCGCTGGTCGGACTGCTGTTCACGATGGCCACGCCGTGGATCGTACGGGCGCTGACGACGGTGGACCGGCTGATGGTGCTGGGGCTGCTCGGGCCGTCGCGGCTGGCGAAGCGGGTGGTGGAGCTGGAGTCCGACCGGGGTGTCGTGGTGGACACGGCGGCGGCCGACCTGCGGCGCATCGAGCGGGACCTGCACGACGGCGCGCAGGCGCGGCTGGTGGCGCTGGCCATGGATCTGGGGCTGGCGAAGGAGAAGCTCGCCGAGGACCCGAAGGCGGCCGCCCGCATGGTCGAGGACGCGCACGGCGAGGTGAAGACGGCCCTTCAGGAGCTGCGGGACCTGGCGCGCGGCATCCATCCCGCCGTACTGACCGACCGCGGCCTGGACGCCGCCCTGTCCTCCGTCGCCTCCCGGTGCACCGTGCCGGTCCAGGTCGAGGTGGACCTCGGCGAACGGCCGGCCCCCGCCATCGAGGGGATCGCCTACTTCACGGTCTCCGAGCTGCTTCAGAACGTCAGCAAGCACGCCCGCGCCACGTCGGCCACCGTGGACGTGTGGCGCTCGGAGGACCGGCTGATGCTCCAGGTCATCGACGACGGGGTCGGCGGGGCCGACGTGTCCGCCGGTTCGGGGCTGGCCGGACTCGCCGAGCGGCTGGACGCGGTGGACGGGATCCTCGTGGTCGACTCCCCCGCCGGCGGCCCCACCCGGGTGACGGCAGAGCTGCCCTGGCGCCGCTGACGCGCGCCTTCCCGAACCCGTGTGCGCCTGAATCAGGCGCGATCCGCTCCCGATACTGGAATGCTGGACCTTCGTACGAACACGTGCGGACGGACCGGTACGTGGAGACGGGCTGTGGGGGGCCGGGAGATCGTGGAGGACAGGGTGCGGGTGGTCATCGCCGAGGATTCAGTGCTGCTCAGGGAGGGCCTGACCCGGTTGCTGACCGATCGCGGGCACGATGTCGTCGCCGGAGTGGGGGACGCCGAGGCGCTGATCAAGACCATCGCCGACCTGGACGCGCAGGGCACCCTGCCGGACGTGGTGGTGGCGGACGTACGGATGCCGCCGACCCATACCGACGAGGGCGTCCGGGCGGCCGTACGACTGCGCAGGACGCACCCCGGGCTCGGGGTGCTGGTGCTGTCACAGTACGTGGAGGAGCGCTACGCCACCGAACTGCTGGCCGGTTCCAGTCGCGGCGTCGGCTATCTGCTCAAGGACCGGGTCGCCGAGGTACGCGAGTTCGTGGACGCGGTGGTGCGGGTGGCCCGGGGCGGCACGGCACTGGACCCGGAGGTGGTCGCGCAGCTGCTCGGGCGCAGCCGCAAGCAGGACGTGCTCGCGGGGCTCACCCCGCGCGAGCGGGAGGTCCTGGGCCTGATGGCCGAGGGCCGCACGAACTCGGCGATCGCCAAGCAGCTGGTGGTCAGCGACGGAGCCGTGGAGAAGCACGTCAGCAACATCTTCCTCAAGCTCGGTCTGTCGCCGAGCGACGGAGACCACCGGCGAGTGCTGGCGGTCCTCACCTACCTGAACTCGTGACGGTCACCTGAACTCGTGACGGCCGGGACACCCGGGCTCGGCCGGCCGGAACACCCGGGCGAATCGCTGTCCATCATGCGAATGGCCGAGGGAAGGCGACCCTAAGCGACGTAGGGTTGATCCTGGGAAGGTCCACGGGACGACCACGCCCCGGGCAGCCGCCTCGAAGGAGGTCCAGTTCAGTGACCAGCCAGGTCAGCAGCGCAGCGGAACAGGCCGACGGAGCAGTCGTAGGAGGGCCGCGCAAGCCGGCCGGGGCGAAGGGCGTCCGCCGTCTGGACCGGGTGATCATCCGGTTCGCCGGGGACTCCGGCGACGGTATGCAGCTCACCGGTGACCGGTTCACCTCGGAGACGGCGTCCTTCGGCAACGACCTGTCGACG
>NZ_JBEYXB010000012.1:0-313399 GCF_040644935.1 Streptomyces sp. NPDC046915
GCGGTCGATGAGCACCTCGGTCGTGCCGTCGCCGTGACCGGTGGACACATGGCGTTCGCCGGTGCCGGTGAGCGGCGTCGGGCGGGAGGGGGCGGCGGCGGGAGGGAGGGCGTCGATCGGGACGGGTCGGCCATGCCGCCGGGCGTCGAGACGGATCATGGCCGCGCGACCGTCGCGCAGGGCGGTCATCGCGACGTGTTCCGTACGCGCCCCACTGGCCCGGTCGTACGCCGCCAGCACCGCCTGGTACTCCTTCAGAACGGCGGGGGTGGCATCCGGGCCGTTGACATCGAACTCCAAGGCGGCCACCTCCTCCCCGAAGAGGGTCACCGACTCCTCTACCGCTGCGGGCAGTTCCACTGCGGCGCGCCGACGCCGACGCAACATCAGGTAAAGCCCTCCCGCCCCCATGCCTAGCAGGAAACTCACCGCATAGCCGATCACGCCCGGATCCTCGCACAGGCGTCCACCGCTCAACAGGACTCGGGACCTGGTCGAGATCTGCTGCAGCTTCTGCCCTTCCAACCGCGCCAACCGCCGACCCGGCGAACCAATCCGGTCACAGCACTAGACGTGCCTCGCGAGACGCACTCGACTACGGTGCCCGGGTCGTTGACGATCTCTGATCGGAGCCCTCTGTTGTCGCCCGCTGCGGGCCGTCTCACCGGGCCGCGACACATCTGCCCGCGACAACCCCGAACACGCGCACCATCGGTGGCGTCACGGTTGCTGTCACGGCGCCGACCGGGCGGTGCCGGTGCGCACATCGCCCCCGCGAGCCCTGAGGCGTACGCCCCCTTCGGTGAGCACGCGGTGCACGAAGCCGTAGGACCGCCCGTGGGCCTCGGCTATGGCCCGGATCGATCGGCCCTCACCGTATTCCCGGGCGAAGGCCTCAGCCAGCTGCGCACGGGCACCACCTGTGATCCACTTCCCCTTCTGCACGAAGGCCTCCTCTCGCAAGGTCGCTGTCTGATCACCGGTTGCCCGCATCACCGCGACCCATGTGACCCAGCCGTCCGGCGGTAGCCTTGAGGGACGTCCCCAGCCCGGCGGCCCGCTCATCACCATCGCCGACCGCTTCTTGGGGCGAACCACGGCTCAGCGCCTCCCGCGGAACAACGTGGCGAGCCTTTCCCAATCTCAGCTTGAGGTGTTGAGTGGGTGGCTTGAGGCTTCGAGGCCTACTGCTGTTGGAGGCGTGAAGGGAGAGAAGTTGCACATCGAGTGGATCTGGGTGCTACCGGTGGGCGCCCTGCTGCTGGTTGCGTGCGACTACGGGGGTGTGGCGCGGCTGATGTGGGATATGCAGCCAGCAGCTCGGCGGAGTGCATGGCCAGGTCAGACGGGCTTCCGCGTGATCGCCGGTAGCCTGGCGATCGCCGCGATCGTGACCCGTCTCATTCAGCCAGCCGGCGGCTGAAGTCTTCCAACTACAGGGCGGCGGCAGCGCAAAGGCTCTGTACTACACACTGAACCTCCTCCAGCCTGGAAGACGCTTGGCAGTTGGCCTGGCCGCCAGGCCCTACTCACGCTCACCCAGCTCTCAGCCGGTTTCGGGATCGGCACCACCACCGGCTACGGCTACCTCGCCGAGGCCGTCGAGCTCATCCGCCCTCTTCCCCACGCTTGCCGAAGCAGGGGGCGCGTTCACTGTCCGGCGGGTACGGTCCCCGCGTCGCTGCGCAGGGCTCGTTCCCCTGCGTCGGCCAGCCAGAAGAAAACAGGCGGCAGGCTGAGCTCGATCACCGCCAGTACGGTCTGGAACCACTGCGGCCAACCGTGAACGGCGAGCGAAATCAGCCGGCCCACGCCGCCCAACAGAAAGACGGCGGCCAGCCACCGCACTGCCTCAGCCGGGACAGGCCGCTGCCGAGCGGCCCAGAGCCAGGCCAGCCCGTAGCCGACGAAAATGGCCCCCATGAACCGGCCCCAGCTGTCGACCGTCGTGCCGGCAGAACCTGCGCCGGGGATCGCCGCGTTGCCGAGCAGTACATGAAACACACCGATCACCACGCAGGCCCAGCCCATCAGCTGCGCGAGTACCCGAAGAACCCTTGCCATGATCGCTCCCAACGCGCCTCAACGGAGCCTTAGTTGACATGCGTCTACTAGACTGGGTGCGCCAGTAGACACATGTCAAGTAACCTGCGTCCGTGCCTCCCCGCCAGCGACTCAGCCCCTCCGATCGCCGCTCCCAACTCCTCGCCGTCGGAGCGCAGCTCTTCGCCGCACGCCCCTACGACGACGTGCTGATGGAGGACGTCGCCAAAGAGGCCGGTATCTCCCGCGCCCTGCTCTACCGCCACTTCCCCAGCAAGCACGCCCTCTTCGCCGCCGTCTACCAGCAGGCGGCCGACCAGCTGCTCGCCGAAACCCGGCTCGACCCCGCCGACTCCCTGGTGGAACAGCTCATCCAGGGCATGGACGTCCACCTCGACTACTTCACGGCCAACCGCAACGCCGTCCTCGCCGCGAACCGGGTTCTCGCCGGCGACCCGGTGATCCAGTCGATCATGACCAACGAACTGGACGCACTCCGTACCCGACTGCTTGCCGTACTCCCGCTCGCGGACGAAAGCACCCGCGAGGCCGTATCCGCCGTCCTGAAAAGCTGGCTCGTCTTCGTCCAGGTCCTCAGCGTCGACTGGCTCACCCACGAGACCTGCACCCGCACCCAGCTCCGCGACACCTGCATCGGCGCGCTACTCGGCGCCCTCCGGCCACTGCTCGCCGACGACCTCACCCGCGAATGGCTGCCACAGCGGCCTGACACGAACGCCTAGGAACTGTCCGGGGGATCACGGTTTGGTGCGCAAGGCCAGGGGTGCCTCGTCGGCGCGGTCCCATAGCCTGCGCTCATGACGACCACCGAGTCCGGATCCTTTTCGAGTGCGGCTCTTGAGGAGTACCTCTCCTTGATCGACGAGCTTCTCGCACAGCCCTTCCCGGAGACGAATTTCTATGACGATCCCTCGCGGGAGCGGCGGTGTCCGAGCCGATCAACTGCCTGAGCCGGCTGGCCGGCAGCATGCAGGCGTGGCCGCACCAGGCTCCGGCCGCTGGCTCGGGCTGGCCATCGGACAGGGGGACGAGGAGCTGCCGTTCGAACTGCTCGCGGCGGTTGGCCAGAGCCTCGCGCTTGAGCCGAGCGCGTCCGGTGGTCATGAGCGGAGCCAGATGATCGCAGGGAGCAGGGGGCGGATCTGTGCGGGCGTCGGCCGCCTGCTGACGGGCCCGCATCATGGCGGAGCCCACCGCGATGTCCCAGCCGACTTCGCCCGCGGCGTCCATCCTGACCCTGCGCAAAGGGAAGATCGTCGCCTTCCACGCCCACCTCAACGATGTCCAGGCCCGCCGCCCCAGCCATCAGGTGACTCGCAGCCGTGGAGAACCACCCCCGAGGCTGCATCGAGCGATGAGTTTCAATACGAAGAGCGGTCTTCTTGGGCGGACGTGCTCGTGAGGTGCCGGTAGAGGCGCCGACCAGTCCTCGGATCGTGGGCACGTACGAACTCGGCCAAGCTTGATGACCGGTGAGGAGACTCCTGCGTGAGCGACATTGTGGTCCAGAGGATCGTCCGGCCTGAGCGCGCGGTATCGGGCCCGTGGCTGGAGGTGATCGCCTCGAATCTCGATTACCACCGAGCGACCTTCTTGTGGAAGTGCGAGGGCCTCTCGGATGAACAACTGCGGCTACGTCCTGTGCGGTCCTCGGCGTTGACCCTGCTGGGGCTCATGCGCCATCTACAGGGGGTTGAGCGTGCCTGGTTCCAGCGGACGTTGGCCGGCACGACGCCTCGCTTCTTTCCCTATCGGACCTACGTCACCGCTGACGGCGGCGAGTGGTACGACGAGTCGGACGCTACGCAGGCCAGGGACGTCTACGAGGACTACCTCAAGGCGTGCGAGGAGTCGCGGCAGGTATTCGCGAAGGTGACCGTCGACCTCGCGCGCATTGTGCCGAACCCGGAATTCGGTGACACCGATGTGCGGTTCGTCCTTGAGCACGTGATCGAGGAGTACGCCCGCCACGTCGGCCATGCGGATCTCCTCCGCGAGGCCATCGATGGCGCCACTGGCGAGTAGCCGACCGGAGGTCGTCGTTTCGTGGGTCGCTACTGTGCCGAGCACCTGCGCAGGATGGAGGCGATCGCGTCGCCGGAGCGCGCGAAAACGGCAATGGCTGGTGGTTCAGCCGTCAAGGTCCCTCCCACCCTGGCGGGCAAGGGCTACATCGACGCCGGCATCGGCATCCCCGGCCGCGGCCGCTCCGAGCATGCCCTCCACGTCGACACCCGGACGACGCGGCCGTCCGCACCGTCCGGGCCGGGTTCTACTCACTCCGCGCGGCCCACGAGGTATGGCTCCTTTCGTCGGGATCAGCGTCGCTGGACGGCCGGGAGGACGTACTGTCCCTGGAGCATCTCCTCGCGCGGCTGGTAAAAGCGCAGGGTCAACTCGAAGTCGCCGGCCGGAGCGGGCAGCCAATTCGTGGTGCCTTCGGCGGGTTCATTGTGCTGGACGAGGATGTCGAGAGATCCGTCGTCGCCGTAGGCGAGGCCGGCGGTGCGGTCTCCGATCGTGTAGCGGTCGATGGGGTTGTCGACCAGGAAGTTGTCCTGGTCGTAGGCGGTCAGCGACCAGAAGGCATCCACGGGCGGGAGTCGGTCGGCGGCGAAACTCAGCCGGTAGGCGTGGTCGCCGTGGAGCCGGTGGCCGGCGGCGTCCCTGCGGGTGGAGGCGTAGACGGCTTCCTCGGCGGTGAGGGCGCCGAGTCCGTGGCGGGCGATGATCGCGCGGAGCAGGTAGTCCTGGCCGTAGGTGCCGAGGTCGAGTTCGTAGGTCCAGCCGGTGCCCGCCGTCCCGTTCTTCTTCGCCCCTGCCGACTTCCTGGCCCTGGCGTCCAGGAGGCCGGCAGCGAAGGTGACGGCCTGGTCCAGTGCCAGCCGGGTCATCGCGTCGGAGGTCTCGGAGGGCTGGAGACCGGGGCCGATGCCGGCGGTGGCGAAGCGTTCCAGGAGACCGGTCTCCTCGGCGGGCGGCGGGTTGCGGGTGAGGGCGGCGCCCAGTTCGTCGTAGAAGGCGATGCCCGAGGCACCGATGTCGTGCGGGGCGGGCGCCGGGCCGGTGAACCACCCCGCGTCGTCGTCGCTCCGGGCGGCCGGGGTGAGGCGGTAGCGCGTGATGAGCCCGGATGCGGCCTCGAGGTCGGGTTCACCGTCGACGAGGGTGCGGCCGAGGAGCCATACGGTGTTGGTGGGGGCTTGCACGACGGGGAGGCCGGGCGCGCCGGGCAGACGTGCGTGCCTCCCGTCCGGTCCGACGATGAGGTGGCTGCCCGCTGCCGGGCCGCTGGTGCGACTGCCCACATAGGCGAAGGTGTTGGTGTACGCGTCCAGGAACTGCAGGCTGTAGTACCGGTCACCGACGTCGGGCACCTCGAGGGTCACCGGCCCGTGCGTCAGGTCCAGCCAGGCGCTGGAGTAGAGGGTGTCGTTGTTGGGCTTGACGACGTCGCGGGAGCGCGGTGTCTCCAGCCTGCTGCGGTGATGGAAGGTGTTGGCGGGGGTGGCGCCGTGGCGCTGGCGGTGGGTGAGCTGCTTCCTGGTGCGTTCCATGAGGACGAGCGGGTAGCCCCACAGGTAGGCGTCGACGGCGGTGGTGAAGGTGTCGGTCGCCCGCGGGGCGAACCGGGGCCGGTCGCGGGTCTCGGTCGGCCGGTGGGTCGTGGTGGCGCTCACGGTGGTGTTCCCTTCTGTTCGTTGGCCTTACGGGTGGTCGTGTGCGGGGTCGGCGGTCAGCACCATGAGGGAGTCGACGGCCACGGGTGATCCGTCGGGACGGATCAGCAGCGGATTGATGTCGAGTTCGGCCACGGTGGGCGCCTGCATCAGGAACTCGGCGAGCAGCAGCAGAACGTCGGTCCACGCGGCGACCGCGAGTCCCGCGTGCTCGGCGGCGAGCTCGGTCGCCACCCTCTGCACGGTCTCCGGTGCCGCAGGCAACCGCAGGACGTGCCGGGTCGCCCTGGTGTCCTCCGCGCGGGCGCCGCCCGGGCCGATGACGAGGGCCGGCCCGTACTGCGGATCGCGGACGGCACCGATCGACAGCTCGCCGGTGTGCGCGAGCTGTGGCTGGACGACGGCCTGTGCGTCGCTCAGGCCCAGCTGTGCCGCCCGCTCAAGCAGCGCATCGGCCACCTTGGGGATGTCCGCGGCCGGCACCGCCAGGCGTACGAGGCCGAGCCGGGCGCGATGCGGGGCATCCGGCGAGTCGACCTTCACGACGAACGCCCCTTGTGCCTCCGGGTGTTCCGGGCCATGCGCGGCCGACGCCCCGTCGAGCGATCGCACGTACGGCACGCCGAGTTCGCTCAGGATCCGGCCGGCGTGGATCTCCGTCACCACTCCCGGCTCGCGCGGCAGCCGGGAGGCGGCCCTGACCGCCGCGGGCTTGGCGGCCGGCAGCGAGCCCTCGTCGACCGGTTCCGGGTCGGGTGCCCGGACGAGGCCGGGAAGCGCGCGCATCAGGCCCGCGATGCTGGGGTGGACGACTCCGGCTGGGGTGTCGGCCAGTGCGCCGTCGGGCGGTGCGGCCCAGATCAGCCAACTGGGGGTTGCCAGCCCGGCGAGCGTGCCGGCGAGCCGGCGATACAGCTCCGGGAAGTGGTCGCCGAAGGTGAAGTAGCAGATGATGCCGTCCAGCGACGGATCCGCATCCAGCGTAGCGAGCAGTTCCCCGAACGCGTCGGCGCTGCGGTAGAACTGGCCGCCCAGATCGATCGGGTTGTCCAGCGCGGCCGCCCCGGTCAGGTCCAGCGCTGCCACGGCTGCCCGTGTCTCCGGCTCCAGCGCCGGCACCGCGGCACCGAGTGCCGCGAGCCGGTCGGAGATCACCGCACCCGCGCCGCCGGAGACGGTGAGCACGGCGAACCGGGGCTCCGGAGGCAGTGTCACAGGACGCTGCAGCGCCGTCATCAGGTCGGCGAACGACTCGTCGTCCTCGGCCATGGTGATCCCAGCGTCCCGGCACAACGCACCGAAGAGCAGCGGATCACCTGCCACGGCTGCGGTGTGCGAGAGCGTGGCGCGGCTGCCGGCCTCGCTCGTACCCGCCTTGAGAACCACGACCCGTTTGCCGAGCTCGGCGGCCCGCCGCCCGATCCGGGCCAGCGCCCCCGGGTCCCGGACCTGCTCCACATACAGGCCCAGCACCTGAACGTCGGGGCGTTCCAGCAGGTAGGAGCCGACGTCGGTCAGTTGCAGACACGCCTCGTTGCCGACGCTCGCGTAATAGGAGAAGGCAGTGCCGCGCTGGTTGAGCTGGTCGGCCAGGACGAAGCCCATCGCGCCGCTCTGCGTGACGATCGCCAGGGGGCCCGGCGCCGGAGCGGACCGTTCCGCATAGGGGCTGGCGGTGACCTGGGCCGAGGCGGGCCTGCTGACCACGCCGAGGCAGTTGGGACCGAGCAGAGGCATGTCGCCTGCGGCCGCGCGCAGTTGCTGCTGCCGACCGTGGCCGGCCGCCCCCTCTTCCGCGAACCCGGAGGAGAACAGCACGACCGCGCCCACTCCCCCGCGTCGTGCCCGCGCGACGACGTCGACGGCGAACGCGGCCGGTACGGCGACGACGAGAAGGTCCAGGCGATGCCCCTCGGCCGCCAGGTCGTCGAGTACGGGAAACCCGGGGTCGGCATCCCTCGGCTCGACGGCGTACAACTCGCCTCCGTAACCCCCGGCCTGTAGCAGTTCGACGACGCGTCTTCCCCAACTGCCCAGCCGGGAGGACAGGCCGATGACCCCGATCCGGCGGGGAAAGAAGAGGGCGTCGAGCGGTTGGGACATCGCATACCTCCGCGACTTGTAGCGGGAATCAGAGGGTCAGTCCGAAGCGGCGGGCCTCGCGCTCGGGGTTGATGGTGAGCATTCCGATCAGTCCGCCGACGATCAGCAGTGCGGCGCTGAGGGTGAAGGCTGTCCGGAAGCCCTCGCTCGCCGAGTCCGCCGTGTCGATGATGCGACCGGTGACAGCGGGGGCGGCGATCCCGACGAGGGTCACCAGGGCGGTACCGGTGGCCAGCACCGCGCCCCGACGGCCTACGGGGACGATCTGCGCCTGGATGAGGAAGTGCAACGGGAACAACGCGTTGGGCAGGCCGAACGCCAGGGTCAGCAGCAGCACGGCGAGCCCGCCGCCGGTGTGCGGCAGCGCGAGCATGCACACTCCGGCGACGAGCACCAGCAGACCTCCAGTGACGCCCCGGGCGGCCCGCCCGGTGGCCCCGTTGCGCATCCAGCGCCCGGTACCCCAGGGAACGCCCAACAGCACGACCGCACTGACCAGATGCGGGGCGATCACGATGTTTCCCGTCGCCGTCGCGCTGTGGCCGAGCGCACGCTCCAGGTACGCCGGCAGCCAGGCCATGCCGAGTGCCAGCGACCAGTAGGCTCCGGCGCCGGCGGCGAGCGCGCCGAGCCAGGTCGGGTTGAGGAACAGACGGCGATAGGAGATGTGCGGCTCGGCGCCCGTTTCGCCCTTCCCTGCGGTGTGCAGCCCTGCGTTGAAGGTGTCCAGCGGGCCCTCACGGCCGACGAACGCCCACAGCACCGCCCACAGAAGTCCGGTCGCCGCGAGGACGGCGAAGGCAGCACGCCAGCCGTACTGGGCGATGACGTACACCAGCGTCGGAGTGGCGATCGCCAGGCCAAGCGCCCCGCCCATGTTGATCAGCGCGGTCGGGACCGAACGGGCCTGTTCGGGAAACCACTTCTGCACCGCGTGGACAGCCATCGGCGCGGTCGGCCCTTCTGCCGCCCCCAGCGCGATGCGGCTCGCGTACAGCGCCGGAACGCCGGCGGCCAGCAGCACCGGCAGCGCGGCCAGCGACCACACCACTGCGATTACGGCCAGGATCCGGGTGGTCCGCACCCGGTTGGAGACGAACCCCACCACCACCGCGGACAGGCTGAAGAGCAGATAGAAGCTGCTGGCAATCGCACCGTACTCACCCGCGGTGAGGCCGAACTCCTCCATGACCGGATCGGCGGCCAGGCCGAGCACCGCCTTGTCCGCAAAGTTGATCACCATCAGGGCCACCACCATCGCGGTGACCGCCCACGCCCGGACACTGCGCGAAACGATCTCGCCGGGATCCCTCGCACCGGATCGTCCGGCAACCTGTGGAGCTGCCACCGTATCTCGCCTCCTCCACGCCGAAGAGCGCCCGGCATACCGACTGGTATGCGGCCCGACACCGTCGATGAAACCCGGCGATTTAGCGTTACGTCAATGGGATGGGCGGCGGAATTTAGCGAAGTGCTAATCGATGACAGTCCGGGACGAGAGACGGCTAGACGCTCCTGAGCTGCGAGAACCCTCGCTGCCGAAGGGTGCGATCAGTCGTGCGAAACGTCTGCCGACGGACCGTCCACGGCGCCGAAGCAACGCTCCGCGAGCGCGATGAACCGCTCGTCGAGCTCGCGCACTCCCACCCCGAACTCCTTGGCCAGGTGCGAGCGCGACAGGACATAGCCGGCCACGAGGGAGTGGAGCACTGCGTGCAGAGCGACCAGGTCGACATCCCGGTCGATCAGCCCCGCGTCCCGTTCCCGCCGGAACTGCTCCTGTGTACGCTCCAGATCGGGCATCAGCCTGAGCTGCTTGTCGCCGTCCAGAACCAGAAGGGCCGCCAGGCGGATCGCCGACGCGTAGCGGATGCCGCTCTTGACCGCCTCCCGGATTCGGGCTCCGGTACGCATCGGGCGGTTGTGGATGCGCATGGCGGAGACACGTTCACGGACGTTGCGGCGCAGCGCCGAGCGCAGCAGGTCCCGGCGAGAGCCGAAATAGTGGTACACCAGCCCGCGATTGACTCCCGCCTGGTCGGCGACCTCACGCAGATTCAGCCCGCCGAGCACACCATCGCGCCGCAGCAGCTCCAGCGCCGCGCGTTCCAGGGTCTGCGCGGTGAGCTCGGCGTCCCCGGACGGGCCGCCGTTCGTCACCCTCGCCCTCGTACCCACACACTCACCCCGCGACTCGACGTCCTCGACCGCCCCATCGTAAGTTCCCGCCCGTCCCCGCCGGAGCTCCGATGCCGAGGCCGACGCGACCGCGGCTGTCACCCGGGCGCGCAGGCGCCCGATGGACCGCTGCCGAGGGCCGGCTCCATCGCGGTCGGCACGGAGCCGTTGGCCCGAAGCGCGGCCAGAACTGACTCGGCGAGGCGGCCGAAGTCCTCCATGTCCGACTCGGGCAGCTGCTCGAAGACCAACTGCCGCAAGGCGGCCCGGTAGACGGGAGCGGCCTCGGCAAGCAGCTGCCTGCCGATATCGGTCAGTTCGGCGAGGACGCAGCGCGCGTCGTCGGGGTCGGGCAGGCGCTTCAGTGCCCCGCGGCGCTCCAGGCGCGCGGCGAGCCGCGAGAGGTGGGAGGGCGTGACATGGGCCGCCTCCGCCAGCGCGGTCATGTGCTGACGCCCGCCCTCGCTCACCGACAGCCACAGCAGCACCTGGTACTCGTGCAACGAGTGTCCGGCCTCGCGCTGGAGCCGTGCGTCCAGTGCGCGCGGAAGCAGCATGACGACCCCGAGGAGCGGTACGGAGACCGATTTCTCCTCGCGCGACAGCGGCCGTCCCGCTGCGCTGCTGTCGTACGCGGCCTTCGGTGACGTCATGAACACCAGCCTCCCTGCGGATCTGTTACTTGCCACAGAAAGTATATCGACTGTAGGTTCACTTTCCGCGGAAAGTATCCGCCGGGAGAGATCGAGGAGGCCCAACCGTGGCCATAGCCAGCCGACAGTTCCTGGGAGCGGCAGCATGGGTGGCCGGCGTCGCCGTCTGGCTCGTCCTGCAGCTCGCGGCTGTCGCCCAGTGGGCGAATCCGTCGTACGACTGGGCGGTGAACTACGTGAGCGACCTCGGCAACACGACCTGCGGGACCTTCACCGTCCCAGGCGGTGCGAGCCAGTACGTCTGCTCGCCGGGCCACGACCTCATGAACACCGGATTCGTCGTCTCCGGCGCCCTCACCGCACTCGGCGCCGTCCTGCTGTGGCGGTACTGGCCGCAGGGCCGCCTCACACGGATCGCCGGGGGCCTGTTCGTCATCACCGGCCTGGGTCGCGTCATCGTCGGTTTCGCACCGGAGGACGCCAACATCACGATGCACATGATCGGCGCGCTGGCGCAGTCCCCCAGCAGCGTCGCGATCGTCCTGAGCGCGATCGCGATCCGCGGCACCTCCCCTGCTCTCGCCCGAACCGGCATGACCCTGGGAGCCCTCGGCCTCCTCGGAGCGGTACTCGCCCTCGGCGGCCAGGCCGGCATCACGGCCTTCCATCTCGGCTTCGGCCCCGGCCTGACCGAACGGCTCTCGAGCCATCCGCTGCAGATCTGGCTCCTGGTCATCGGCACGGCCGCCATGGCCTCGGCGCTGAAGGCCTCAAAGGACAGCGAAATCCCGGCAACCGCCTGACCCGTCATTCCCGACAAGGAGATTCTAATGAGCGATTTCATCGTGGTCACGGGCGCTACGGGGCGGCAAGGCGGCGCCGTGGCACGGGCTCTGGCCAAGGCGGGCGCACAGGTCCGCGCCCTGGTCCGCGACCCGAGCTCCCCGCGGGCTCGGCCCCTGACCCAGTTGGGAATACCGCTCGTCCAGGGCGATCTGGACGAACCGGAGTCGCTCAAAGCCGCCCTGGACGGCGCGTACGGCATCTTCTCCGTCCAGACACCCGACCTCACGGGCCGAGAGCCGCACGCCGAGGTCCGGCGCGCGGTAAATCTCGCCGAGGCGGCGGCCGTGGCGGGAGTGCGGCAGGTCGTGCACACGTCGGTTTCCGGGGTGTCCCGGCCAGTGGACGAGGACCGGTGGGGTGTGCAGATGGCGCACTACTGGAGGAGCAAGGCGGCGGCCGAGGCCGCCCTCCGTGACGTACGCGCGCAGTTCACCACCATGGTGCGTCCGTCGACATTTCTGGAGAGTTTCCAACGGCCCTCCCCTTACTTCGCCGGCCGTACATCCGACCGGCTGCTGGTGGCCTGCGATCCGGACACACCCCGCGCGTTCGTGGCAGTGGACGACATCGGCGCTGCCGCGGCGGCGGCCTTCGCCGACCCGCCCCGCTTCGACGGCGTCGAACTCGAACTGGCCGGCGCCGTGGCCGGCTTCCGTCAGGTCGCCGCAATCCTGTCCACGGCATGGGCCGCCGACATCACCCTCACGGCCGGCCCAGCCGAAGCCCGCGCAGCAGGCCTTCCGGAACCGTTCGCGCTACTGCAGGAACACCTGGACACCCACCCCGCCCCGGCACGCCCCGAGTACGCACACGCCCTCGGACTGCACACGACAACCATCGAGGAATGGGCACGCGCCAGGCCCTAGTACTGGACGTGGTGCTGGCGTCGGCGGCGCCATGTCGACCAACGCAGGATGTGGTCGACCGGGGTGGGGTGGCGGTTTGCGAGTCGGGCGATCTGGCGTCGGATCTCGGCGAGGCTGAGGTGGATCAGTTGGGAGGATCCATCTCTGCTTTGTCGGCGTCGAGTTCGCGGGCGCGCAGGATGGTGAGGCAGGCGTGGGCGGCCATAGCCAGGGTCATGTGGCGGTGCCGGCCGAGGTAGCGGCGGACCTGGTAGCCGTCCAGGCCGCACTCCTGCTTCGCGCTCTGGAAGCATTCCTCCACGGCCCATCGGCTGGCGCTGCGGCGGACGAGGACCCGGTGCCGGCGGTCCTCACGGTGCCAGGGCCGGACCTCGACGCGGGCCGAGTCATAGATCCGCGGGCCATGCGCCCCCCCTGCCGCACGAGCGGCGCTTCCACTTCTGCCGTGAGAGGCCTAGGCCGCGTCCGCCGTCACCCATCCGAACGGGATCTTGTCCCTGATCACTCGTCTGACCATCGCCCTGGCCATGGTCACCTTCGTCTCGAAGGCGACGCTGTCGTCGATGCCGGCCCGCCGGCACCCTTCCCGGTCGTCCGTCCATGACGTCGGCAGGTACAAGCGGCGGTCGATCAGCGTGCGTCCGCGGTCGGTGGCACAGGCGAGGAACACGCCGATCTGGCTGTTCTCGGTGCGTCCGGCGGTGCCGGAGTACTGCCTTTGCACGCCGGCCGAGCGGATGCCCTTCGCCCACCGGCGCCCCGTGGCGGCGCACGCGTCAGGCCGTCGCCAGGCGCTGCCACCACCGGCGACGATGCCACTCGTCGGAGGGGCGGTCCGGCAAGGCCGCCCCTGACATGCCATCAGCCAGCTACGCTCCCGACAACGCCTCTGACCAGGCCAGATAGCGAAACGCTGCTGGCGTACTAGGGCTCGGCGGACGAGCTGGCTAGCGCACCACACGATGGCGGAGGTAGACGAATCTTGAGCTGAACGTGCGGGTCTCGACGAGTTCGAGATCCACCCGGCGCTCGCGGTGGGGAAAGAACGGAATGCCACCGCCAACCAGCACCGGGTAGACCATGGCCCGGTACTCGTCGATCAGACCCAACGCGGCCACCTCAGCGGCGAGAGTCGCGCCACCGATCGCGATGTCGCCCTCCCCCGGCTCAGCCCGCAACCGCTCGATCTCCTCAGCCAGGCCGGCGGTGGCCAGGCGGGCACTGCCCTGCACCGCCGAGAGCGTGGTCGAGAACACCACCTTCGGGAGCGGCTTCCAGAGCGCGGCCCACTCGAGCATCGAGTCGTCGAGCGACGGATCCTGGTCGGCACTCTCCCAGTACAGCATCGTCTCGTACAGCCGTCGTCCCAACAGGTGGACGCCGACCTCTCGAATCTCGTCGATCCAGTAGCGAAAGACCTCCTCGTCCGGCGCCGTCCAGTCGAAGCGACCGTCAGGCCCGACGATGTAGCCGTCGAGTGAGATGCCCATCGAATAGGTCACGCTGCGCATCAGACGTCCTCCTCGGTATCGGGTTCGACAGTACGACCGCCGAACGCCGCAGAACTCATCGCGACTCGCGGGATTTCCTGGGCCGAGTCACCTCACGAGCTGCGTGGTGTGGGCACGGTGGCCGCGCGACTCGCGCCCGCCATTGCGGGGAGGCGCGGCGCTTGGGTGACGTGCGACCGGGGCAGCCGGGGCAGGTCACAGGCCGCCGGTGTTGAGCAGCCGGTTGGGGGTGTCGGAGCGGACGCCGCGCACGACACCACGGGTGGCCGTGTGGTCGAGCCAGACGTGGACCTCGTTGGCCGTGGCATGCGGGTGCGCCGACAGGTACAGCGCGATCACGCCTGTCGCATGCGGCGCGGCCCAGGACGTCGCGCCGTCGTTCTCCGTGGTCGTACCGCCGCCGGCGAGGGCAGCGGTCACCTTCTGGCCGGGGGCGTACAGGTCCACGCACCGTCCGTAGCCCGACCCGTAGGACCCGCCGTCGCTCCACGCGCGGTCGTTCGAGGTGGAGGCCGCCACGACAATCGTGCCGGGGACGCCGGCCGGGGAGTGCTTGCAGGCGTCGTCATTGAAGTTCCCGGCCGACACCACCGTCGGGATCCCCGCGTCGACCATCGTCTTCACGGCGGACTCCAGCGCCGCCGACCGGTGGTCGAGGTTGAGCGACATGTTCACCACCGCAGGCTTCTGCGCGTGCGCGGTGACCCACTTGACCGACTTCACCAAGGCCGCCTCGGCCGCCGCCGGCGAGCCACCGCCCTCGCTCTCGCACAGGATGCCCTGGACTCGTACGAGCTCCGCCTTGGGCGCCACCCCGTACCTCGCCCCGCCGATGATGCCCGCGACGAACGTACCGTGGCCGGTCCCCGCCTCGCTGAAGCAGTCACCGGAGTCCTTCGGGCCCACGAAGTCGGCGCCGAGGTGGGCGCGACCGCCGAACTCCTTGTGGGCGATGTCCATCCCGGTGTCGATCACATAGACGTGCACGCCCTTGCCCGTGGCGGTGGTGGTGAACTTCCCGTTCAGCGGCCGCGACCGCTGGTCCAGAATGTCCAGGTTCCACGGAACGTGCCGGGTGATGGACGACGCCGCGGTCTGCGCCACCCCGGAGAACTTCCTCAAGGTGCCGGAAGACGTCGGCACCTCACCGGATGGTGCCCCGCCCCCGGAGGGCGCCACGGACACCCCCTTCCCGTGCGCGGGGAGCGTGCCGTCGCTCCCCGCGGCCGCCGGGCCGGCTTCCCCGCCGCAGGCCGAGGCCCCGAGCACCGTCACCATGGCCACCATCACGAGACCGGCCTTCGTCACGTTCCGCGTCACAACGTCCCCCATACACCCGCTTCGCACACAGTCAGCGCACAAGACGACCACAGGAAGCGGACGGTTCCGGCGGGAGACACGGGTGGCCGCCCAGGAAGCAGCACGCACTTCTGATGAGGTCCTTTGAAACGGCTCTGTCCGCAGTTTCGTGAAGCTCATGGATGGGTGAGGATCCGGGTCCGAAGGAGTTCGAACCGCATCGTCGCTGGTCCGGGTACTGCCGCTGCCATCCGGAAAAGTCTCCCCGGCGGGGTGATGAGTTCCGGCCCCGCCGTCGGTATGTATCCGTGGAGCCGCACATGACTCCCGGTGCGTCGCAGACCGCGGCGGTCCGCAACAGTACGACGAAGCGAGGGAAACCTTGACTGCGAACCAGACCCATGCGGCAGATGAATCCGCCATCCTCAAGGTACTCAAGGGCGTCCATGACGCATGGGACGCGCACGACGCCGACGCGTTCGTGGCCGACTACACCGAGGACGCCAGCGCGATCCTGCCCGGGTCCTACCGCAGGTCCCGCGACGAGATCCGCGAGAGCATGCAGGCCGGCTTCAGCAGCTTCCTCAAGGGCTCGACCACTACCAACAAGGTATTGAACATCCGCTTCCTCAACGACGACGCCGCCGTGGTCGTCAGCGAGACGAACATCCTCTTCCCGGGCGAGACCGAGGTGCCGGACGACCGGCTTGCGATCGCCACGTGGGTACTCACCCGGCAGGACGGCAAGTGGCTGCTCGCGGCCTACCAGAACTCCCCTGCTGTCGTGAACATGGGGTGACGCTGCTCTCCGCCCGGCGCCCCCTCGTCCGCCGTCGCGGACGGGGGGCTTCGGCTCGGCCCGGCCGGGAAGGGAGGCGAGCCCCGATCGCGAACCAGGTTTGAGCATCTCACTTCGGTCCGCGGCGACGATTCAAACGCCGGGAGCCGCCAGCACCCTGCCCTCGCTCAGCTCGACGTCCGGATCGCGGCGGAGGAGCAGCGCGAGGCGGAGCAGCACCGCGGCAAGCCGAAGCAGCCGCCTCGGCCGAAGTGGTTGCTCAAGTACGGGCATGGCATCCGGCTCGCACTTCTCGCCAGGGATCGGCGTCTTGGGACGCTTTCAGGCAGTGAGCCTTTTCCAACCTCAGTGCTCGTTTCGCGGACTCCACTCACGAAACATGATTGAGTAACCGATACTCATCTTTTTCACCCCGGCTTCGACTATCCTCCGAAGGATTCCCCAGGGCTGTGCAGGGCCCGCCGGAGCCGGCTTCGCCCCCCGGGCCGTGCGACAACTCGCCGGGCGTAGCCCCGTGTTCTCCTCGCCGTACCCCGATCGTGCCCGACGGCCTTCCCGGATACTCGAAGGAGCATGAATTGCGCGTGAATGTACGTGTTCGACGGCGCCCGCAACTGACAGGGTTACGCGCAGTAGTAACAGTTGCGGTGTCCGCGGCCCTCGTCGTGCTCCTCGCTGCGACCCCGTCAAGTGCGAACACGATCCACGAGAGTGCGGCGGTCCGCGAGAGTGCGGCCGCCGGCCCTCGCACGCTCTCGGCGGTCCGGCGGGACGGCACCGCGGAGACACGCGCTCACCTGCGGGAGTTGGCACGGAAGTTGGTGGAAGAAGGAGTGCCGGGGGTGATCGTGCGGGTGGACGACGGTCACGGCAGGCCCATCGAGATCTCCGAGCAGGCCGCCTGGACGAAGAAGGACCATCGCCTCAGGGCGGACGACGAGGTGCGAGAAGCGTCCAACACCAAGACGGTAATGGCCACCCTGGTCCTGCAACTGGTCGCTGAGCACAGACTCGCCCTCACCGACCCGGTCGACAAGTGGCTGCCCGGCCAGGTGCGCAACGGCAGAGCGATCACCCTGCGCATGCTGCTCAACCACACCAGTGGGTTGTTCGACTACACCGATGACCCCGCCCTCGCACCGGCCCTCACCGGCCGGGACTCCCACGTATGGACGTCGACGGAAATCCTGGGCCTGGTGAGCAGACACCCGGCACTGTTCGAGCCCGGCACCGAGTGGTCGTACAGCAACACCAACTACATCGCGATCGGTGCCGTCCTGGAGAAGGCCACCGGTAAGAACCTTGCGGCGCTGGTACGGGACCGGATCGCCAGACCCCTGGGGCTCCGGCACACCTTCTACGCCACCGGCTCCACCTGGCACGACCGGCACGCACACGGCTACGAACCTGACGCCGCCCACATGCCACCGGACGTCCCCGACGAGTTCAGGAACTACGCCGGACCGCAGCACGACGACCACGTGGACGTCACCGGCGACTACGTCACGGCCGACGGAGCGGATGCCGCGATCGTGTCCACCGCTGGTGACTGGTCCCGTTTCTACGGCGCGCTGATGTCGGGCCGCCTGCTGCCCGCCGCCCAACTGGCCGAGATGCGCACCACCGTGCCGGAGGACGGGTCGGGGGACCCGGACGAGCTCGCCTACGGGTTGGGCATCGAGACGGCGAAGACCTCCTGTGGCACGGTCTGGGACCACGTCGGCGTCGTCCCGGGCTATGCGACCTACAACGTCACCGACTCCACCGGCCATCGCACGGCCGCCTTCTTCTTTGCCACGTCCACTCTCACCAAGCAGGCGCACCAGACCGGCGCGGCCCTGATGGACGCGGTCAACTGCGCCGTGTTCGACTGACCTGCGCGTTTCCGTGGGAGCCGCCTCCCGATCACGATGTGAAGCGCCTAACTGAGCGATTTCAACTTGGTTGATTGGGCGGCGAGTTGGCGTGGGGATGGCATCCGGCAATAGGTGAAGCTCCTGCAGGGCACGCGGTGGCGCAGAGCTGAGCTGGGAGAACATCTCCACAGGCCGGCAAGCCGTCAACGTCTCCCACGCCAGGACCCGCGCGGTCGGCGAGCGGGCGATGGCCCCCTGAAGTCCTGGTGTCTGCTGCGCAAGCGCTGCTACAGCACCACCCGCATCACCGACCTGGTCAAGGCCGTCCTCGCCCTGCACCTGACGACCTCAAACTCAGATTGGAAAAGGCTCAGTGAGCGGTCTCCGCTGACGCCGGCGCTCACCCAAGACCGGGTGTGTGCCTGTTCAAGGCAAGCGGACTGAGATACTCCCGCCATGGATCCTGAGGTGACGGGGAGCGGGACGCGATCGGACACGGGAGTGCCTGTACGGACCATGTCGGCGCACGCCGCGGGCTGGGTGCTGCGTCCTGCGGTGGCAGCAGACATCGAAGTGATCGCGGAGCTGCGCGCCACGGTCATGCGTGTGGACTTGGAACGCCTTGAGCGGTACGACGAGCACCGGGTACGGCAGCGGCTGCGGGACACCTTCTCCCCGCAGCACACGTCGATCATCATGATCGACCGTGAACTCGCAGGTTGTGTCACGGTCCGGCCCGCCCAAGGAAGGCAGTGGCTGGAGCACTTCTACCTTGCTCCGCACTGTCAGGGCCGAGGATTCGGATCCGCTGTGTTGCGCACGGTACTGGAGCGAACGGATGCGGCGGGCATGACCGTGGGCTTGAACGTCTTGCAGGGCAGCGCTGCCCGTCGACTCTATGAGCGCCACGGATTCCTCGTGGAAGCCCAGGACCCGATCGACGTCTTCATGATGCGCCCGCCAGGGGCTACGGCCAACACCGCACGGGCTCTTCGAGTGTGACCAAGAACCGCGTCGGCCACTTGCCCGAGCAAGCTTCCTGCCCGTGCCGCACAGCCCGCTTGAGGGCCTTCTCCGCCCTCGCGACAATTGGCTTCGGTCGCTTTGGCGTGCGCGGTGATCGCCGCCTCAACGGCCTCCGTCGCGGTGCGCCAGGGCGTGTATCGAAAGCGTCGACGGGCCGGACGTGGTGATGCACAGGTCCGGCCCGTCCGTGCGTCGCTAGAGGTCGAGCTGGTGCTGGTGTGTCGTGTGCGTGGGTGTGTAGCCGAAGCTGTCGTTGATCTGTCTCATGTGGGTGTTGCTGTCCGCGGTGTCGGCCAGGAGGCCGCCGAGGTTCGGATAGTGCCTGTGGGCCTGTCGGATCGATTCCGCCTTCATCCATCGGCCGAGGCCGTGTCCACGGTGTTCGGGCAGCACGCCGGTGCCGTAGTGCTGGCCATCGCCTGTGCCGTTGCCAGGGATGACGAGTTCGGTGAAGCCGGCGATCGACTCGTTGGTGGCGTCGATGGCGACGACGGTGTGCAGCTGGTCGCCGCGCTGTTCGACGGCCTTCGCCACGGCCCGGACGCGGTCCACGTCCCAGGTCACGGTGCCGTAGTCGGTGTCGTCCATGGGCATGTCGTCCATGGCGCGGCGTGAGACGGCGAACGTCCGGGCGAGGCCGTCGGGGACGGTGCCCTGCCATGACGCCAGCCGGTAGCCTGGATGCGGACGCTCAATGATCTCGGCGAGGGCGGTGGTGTCCACGTCGGCCAGTGGCAATCGGGAGAACCTCAGGGTGAGGGTCGTACGGAAACCGCGAGCCGCCAGGAAGTGATCGCCAGGCGATCCGGCCTCAGCCTGCGCGACGACGCGACGCCGGGCATTGTCCCGGGCGGTGGCCAGGGCGGCGACGAGGAGCCGGGAGCCGACGGACCTGCGTCGCTCCGCGGGATGGACATGGAGCGTCAGTTCGGCCAGGTGCTCCTGTCCGGGATCGGTGAACAGCCGCAGAAAGGCCGTCCCGACAGGGATGGAATCGGCGTCGGACGCCAGCCATGCAAGCCGCCGGCTGTGCGGCCCGTGAGCGGGGTCGGTCAGTGGGGTGATGTGAAGCGACAAGGTGTCTCCGTCGTGAGGAGGTGGCAAAGGTCAGTACGCGGGCTCAACTGCTGGGCGCTCCTGCGCATGTGCTCCACACCTCCTCGTCGACAGTGCCGGTCCGGGACAACACGGATGGCGGGCAGAATCTAACTGGCCCATCGGCTCCTCGGCAAAGGGTTTACCACCGCTGGTTTGTCGCATCTCGTGGCGGGCAGAGGTCGGCCACGAAGTTCCTGCGCGAACGCCACGCGGTCGAGGAGAGCCTGCGCCCAGACAGGATCGTCGCGGGCTGACGACCACCGCGGCAGAGAAGGCGATCCGGGACGTCTGCGCCCCGATTCTGGAAGCAACGGGCACTTCGCTGTTCATCACCGTGTGGGGTGCCGCGTTCAAGCCCGGCACGAACGACGGGCGACGACCGCGACAGCTCCACTTTCCCCAAGACGAACACGGCGCCCGCGGGCGGCCGGCCACCGCAATTCATGGAGCACCGTGCCGTGGTCACGAGGTACGACCAGCTCGTGGTTGGCCACGAAGCGGCTGTCCTCGTCGCAGCCACCAACGAGTGGCCACGACGGACGAGGTCATGATGGCGCTGCGTAACAGTGGATGGCCACCTTCTGGCACGGGCTCCACTGCTGCTCGACTGTTGCCATCAGCTCCCAGCCCAGCCGCTCATACAGGGCTGCCGCGGCAGTGCCGCACGCGACGACGTCGAGCACAGGATGCAGCCCACGCTGCTGCGCCTCCTCCACCGCTTGGCCGATCAGCTGTGCGCCAATCCGATGTCCCCTCGCCTGCGGGGCGACGAACAGTCTGCCGACCACGGCGGTCGCACCCCGCGTCGCCCCTGTCCGCTGGCTCCACAGCGTCGGGGCCAGATCGCCGTCGCCGCCCTGCGACAAACTGACATGCCCGACGACGCGGCCTTCGAGTTCCGCAACCCAGGAGCCCAGCAGGGCGCCGCTCGACAGCCACTCGGCAGGCTGATCAGGCCAGTTCACCGGATAGCCGTCACGCCGATGGACTTCCGCCAGGACCCGCACGCACTCCTCGACATCGCCATCAGCCCTCCGCCGCACGCGGCAGCTCGGCCTCTCATCAGGCACCCCGGAGCTCTCGATGTTCACTCCGGAATGGAAACACAGGCCACAGAGTCGCAACCAGCCACTTTCGACAAACCGCGTTGCCGGCTCCTCCGAGTTCGTCAGCCTGCCGTCGGCATCACGACCAGTGGGTCATGGCTCTTCCACCCGTGGGTCAGCCGACACGCTCGGCGTTTCGGTCACCGCCGTTCCAGGGCCCGGCCCTTGGGCGGCCCGGGTCGGTGCACCCTGCATGCTCCGATGCCCGCTCAACCCCGGGGTTCCAAGCGCGACCGAAACACATGTGTTCGAAATTTCAGGCGAGTCGTTGACCCTCACGAACCAGCACGCGACCGTCAAGGGGGACACGTTGACTTCAGCCAACGCACAGAAACAACCTGCTGATCACCCACCGACTTGCCAATGTCGCCGTGGCGGACAGGATCGTCGTCCTCGACCAAGGACAGATCGTGCAGGAAGGAACCTACGCACAACTCACCCGCGAACCTGGTCTGTTCAGGTCCCTGTGGGTACTTCAGCAACGCACTGGCGGCGAGACGAGCAGCTGCGCATGAGCATCAGCGGCTGGCCGAACGTCTGCGTCTCCCCGGCATGAGAACCGGCGAGATCAGCGGACGGCCGCTCTCAGCGCCGCCTCGATTGCGTTGGTCAGCGTTTCCAGATACTCATCGTCACTGCGGCCCTGTATGACCAGCATGCGGAATGCGAGCGGTGCGATCAGCAGGTCGGTGCCGAGATCCAGATCCAGCCCCGGGGGGAGTTCGCCGCGGTCGATCGCGCCCTGAAGTATCGTGCGCGCCGCCGCTCGTCGCGGTGCGGTCACTCCGGTGTAGAGCCCCTCCGCCAGAGCGTCGTCGTGACTGGCCTCGGCAAGCAGTCCAGCCGCGATCCGGGCAAGTAGCGGATTCGCCAGTTGGCTGCGGAGGGTGGCGAGCAGCTCGCGCAGGTCAGTGTGCAGGGCGCCCGTGGCCGGCGTGGGCGGGAGCTCGTCGGTGACCTTGCTACGGATCAACTCGGTGATCATCGCCTGCTTCGAGGGCCAGCGCCGGTAGAGCGCGGCCTTGCCCACGCCGGCGCGCCGGGCCACCGCCTCCATCGACATCCGCGCATACCCGGCCTCGGCGAGTTCGGCGAAGGCTGCCTCGGTGATCGCCTCGGTCACCCGCTGTCGCAGGACCGCCCCGCCGGTCGCCGGCCGGCCCTTCTGCTGCTCCACTGTCATGCCCCCAAGCATAGCGAACGGAACGGTCGCGTTCCATGTGTTACGCTCCCAACGAGACGGAACGCTGCCGTTCCGTTCCACTCACGGAAGGAGCCGATGATGAAATTCCTCTACGACGACGAGTCCTTCTCCTTCGAGGCACTGCGTGCCGCGGGCTACGCCCCCTACGCCGGCGCCGATCTGGGCGAGGTCCTGGTCACCTGCCGGCAGATCCCGGAGGGAGACGAGGAGGCCTGGTCGGCCCAGTGGGCCGCGACGGCGGCACGCATCGAGCGCATCGGCCGGGACGCGCTGGCCGCCGGTCACCGGGTCAGCGCCCGGGAGGCGCTGCTGCGCGCGTCCAACTACTACCGGACCGCCGACTTCTACCGCCGAGAGAATCCCGCCGCCGACGCCGAGTCGGCGCGGCTCGCCAAGGCCTCCCAGCAGACGTTCGCCGACGCGGCCGCCCTGCTCGACACCCCGGCCCGCGCCCTGCGCATCCCCTACGAGGACACCACGCTGCCCGGCTACCTGTTCCTCGCCGACGATTCGGGCGCCCCGCGCCCGACCCTGCTCTACCACGGCGGGTACGACTCCACCCTCGAAGAGAACTACTTCGCGCTGGCCGCAGGCGCGCTGCGGCGCGGGTACAACGTCATCGCGTTCGACGGCCCCGGCCAGGGCAGCACCGTCCGCGACCAGGGCCTGCACTTCCGGCCGGACTGGGAGGCCGTGGTCACCCCCGTCGTCGACTTCGCGCTCACCGTGCCCGAGGTGGACACCGAGCGACTCGTGCTGGTCGGCACGAGCCTCGGCGGCTACCTGGCCGCGAGGGCGGCCGCCTTCGAGCACCGCCTCGCCGCGTGCGTGCTGCACGACGGCGTCGACGACTTCCACGAAGTCGCCGCCGCAACCGCCGGCCGCGCCGCTTCGACGCCCGGCGGTATGGAGGCGCTGATGGCGCAGAACACCATGGTGCGATGGGTGGTGCGCAACGGCCGGTGGACCTTCGGTGTGTCCGACTTCGACGAGCTGGTCAAGGCAACCGAGGCGTACACCTTGGCGGGTATCGCCGACCGCATCACCTGCCCGACGCTCGTGCTCGACGCCGAGAACGACGTGTTCTTCAAGGGGCAGCCGCAGCGTCTGCTCGGCGAGCTGACCTGCCAGAAGGAGCTGATCTTGTTCCGTGAGGACGAAGGCGCCGGCGAGCACTGCCACGAGGGTGCGCTGTCCCTGTTCCACCAGCGCACCTTCGACTGGCTCGACACCCTGCTCGCCGCCTGACCTCGCAGGCCGGCGTGCAGGCCGTGCCGAGGGCAGAAGGACGATTCTTCTCGCGGAAGACCTAGCGGAGGCTCGTGGTCAGCGGGGACACGAACCCGGGGACGCGAACAGTGTCGGTTCGCCCCCGCGCGCCGACGGGCAGGCACCTTCCGACGCTCCCTCCCCGCGCTGTCTAGCCCGGATCCTCGGCCATGAACTCCGTGACCAGTTCCGCCGGATTGGCATCCGAGGTCAGCCCGAACATCGCATCCGGGTCGAACATGTCGTAGAGGATCACCGGGACCGGTCGTCCCAGCACCCCCACGATCCGGCTGCTGTCGTGGAGGTGCCGAGCCGCCCCGACGCACACCTCATAGAACCACTCGACCAGCCGCTCGCGGCGGTCGTCCGGCTCATCGTCGTCCTCGTACCAAAGCCCCCGAGACTCCGCCTCCCGCCGGTACGACTCAGCACCGACCGGATCACGCCCGACGACCCTCACCCCTTCAAGCCCCGTCTTTGGGAAGAACGCGTAACTCCAGCGCGCCTCCCAGGCGTCCCACGTCTTCTTCGCCGATTCCGCAGCGTCGGCCTCGGTCGTGTAGCCGACCGCCACATACGGAAACCGCGGATCCTGATCGACGCTGTCGATCCGGAACGTCACCGCGTAGATCCCAGCGTCCGCCGGAAACTCTCCGACGACGTCACCGGCGATCCCTTCCACATGTTCCTGAAACGCCATACGACCTCCTGCCCGTGAGCACGCGGCCCTTCGCCTTGCCATGCGCCGCACCGGACGCCGCGGACTGATCCTCCAAGACCGACCGAACAGAACCTAGACGATCCGAACGGGCAGTGAGCGGTGGCCGTTGGAGATGAAGGAGCCGACGGGTTCCAGCTGTCCTTCGGGCACCGCGAGTCGCAGTGCCGGGAAACGGTCGAAGAGCGCCGGGAGCGCGATGCGGGCCTCCAAACGGCCCAGCGGCGCGCCGAGGCAGTGGTGCACGCCGTAACCGAAGGCGAGGTGCTCCTTGTCGGCGCGGGTGACGTCGAATCGGTCGGCGTCCTTCCCGTATCGCTCGGGGTCGCGGCCGGCTGCGGCGTACGCGGCGAGGATCGCTTCCCCCTTGCCGATCACCGTGCCCTCCGGGCCGCCCAGTGCGCCGAGATCGAGGTCCTCCACAGCGTAGCGCAGGGGCAGGCTGGCGACCGGCGCGTCCGACCGCAGTGTCTCCTCGACCACATCGTCCCAGGTGGCGCGGCCGGCGCGCAGCTGCGCGAGCTGTTCCGGGTGGGTGAGCAGCGCGTGGATGGCGTTGTCGATGAGGTTGACCGTGGTCTCGTGACCGGCGCTCACCATGAGGACCAGGGTGTCGAGCAGCTCCTGTTCACTCAGCCGGGTGCCGTCCTCCTCGTCACGGGCGGCGATGAGGCCGGAGGTCAGATCATCGCCGGGCGACTCCCGCTTGACGGCGACGAGTTCGGCGAGCACGACGTACAACTGCTCGTAAGCGGCGTTCATCTCGCCCGGGTCGGCGGAGGTGTCGAAGATGCGATCCACCAGCCGCCGCAGCTCCGGCCCCCGCTCCTCGGGCAGGCCGAACAGTTCGCTGATCACCTGGATCGGCAGCTGGTAGCAGAGTCCCTCGCGCAGGTCGACGGCCAGGGAGCCGCGGCCGGCCTCCTCGATCCCGTCGAGGAGCTTCCTGGTGATCTCCTCGATACGCGGCTGGAGGGCCGCCGTCCGGCGGGCGGTGAACGCCTTGGAGACAAGGATGCGAAGGCGTTTGTGGTCTCCGCCGTACGCGGTGAACATGTTCTGCACGGCGACCCAGGTGAACAGCGGCCACTCCGGGGTGATCTCGCCGGCCGTGAAACGGGCCCAGTGCTGCCGGGGGTCCTTGGACACCCGCGGATCGGTGAGCAGTCGCTTGAGCAGGGCGGGGCTGCTGACCGCCCAGGCCTCCACACCGCCGGGGAGCGCCACCCGGGCCAATGGCCCGCTCTCGCGTATACGGGCGGCTTCCGCGTGAATGTCACGGCCGCTCGCGTCGATCACTATGGGGCTTGGGTTTCCCATCGGGAGCCTCCCAGGCACTCGAACGTCGATACGGCACGTCACGCTACGCGGTGGTCATGGGCCGCCGCGAGATGGCATGCCGTGCGCGGCGTACGAAAACAACTTCCTTGCTCGTGCCCGCAAGTCGGCGATTCGTGTCGCCGACGGTGGCGTGTTCGCACGCTTCCGCCCCGGCCGCCCATGGCCCTGGCCCAGGTAGGGCCGTTCCGAACCTCTCCAGAGACCGGGCCCCATCAATCCAACTGGCCGAACGGCAGCTGTGGTCGAACGGCACACGGTCTGGCATTCGTGCGTTTTGACCCACTCGTGTCGTGGTGACGGCTGTCAACCAACTGGCCTGGCATTCAAAGCCATCGGCCGCACTGGATGGCTGGCACAACCCAGGGAGATGGCAGCGCTGAAGGTGCTCGCCCGTGAACTTCGGCCTCACAAAGTTCTGTTGGCTTCGTTGACATGCCGCAAGCGCACGCGTTTCACTCAACTCTCGTGCATGGCAACGTTGTCAGGCCGCTGGGAGCGACCTGCACTGTTGCCTGTCGTCGGCGTGCGCCCTTTTTCGGCACGCCGGCACCTCATGTGCGAAATGGGAAACGCTGCGGAGGCAACCGATGCCCAGACCTCGATACTCAGCTGCGCAACGTAACCGCACGAGATTCCGCCAACGCCTGGCCGTGGTGTCCGTCCTGGGCATCGCCGTACTCCCGCTCCCCGCGATCGAGGGCGCCCACGCTGCGAGCACCACGGCGCCGGCCTTCGTCAAGGACCCCGCGTCCCTGGTCAACCCGCTCATCGGCACCTCCGGTGCGGTGGACACCTTCCCCGGGCCCGACATGCCGGCCGGCATGGTGCAGTGGGGTCCCGACACGACGCCCCACCGCCCCTCGGGCGGCGGATACGAGTACAACGACAACAAGATCTCCGGCTTCAGCCTCACCCACGTCTCGGGACCCGGCTGCGGCGTCGCCGGCGACCTGCCCATCCTGCCGGTCACCGGCGCGCTGTCCGGCAGCCTCGGCAACGAGTCCGTCGGCTTCAGCCACGACGACGAGAAGACGGGCATCGGCGCCTACAAGGTGACCGACGCGAACGGGGTCACGACCCAGCTGACCGACACCACTCGCGCCGGCCTGGGCGCCTTCACCTTCCCCACGGGCCGGCAGGCGAACCTGCTGTTCAAACTCAGCGGTGGCGCCACCCAAGTGGACGGAACCCGGGTCCAGGTGGTGAACGAGAAGGAGATCAGCGGCTCGATCGACAGCGGTCACTTCTGCGGCGCGAGCAACAGGTACACGCTGCACTTCGACATCAAGTTCGACCAGCCGTTCACCGCGAGCGGCACCTGGGTCGGCAGCACCATCAACCCGAACGCAACCTCGCTGAAGGCGGGCAGAGCTCGGCAGACCCCGCAGACGCACCCGTCGAAACCTCTCAAGGAAAAACACTTCACCGTTCCCGCGGCGCCGTCCCCGACCGTGCACGGCAGCAGCGACGGCACGCACGCCGGCAGCCCCTCCCCGGCACCGAGCGCCAGCAGCGCACCCCGGACATCCGCCGGCAAGGCCGCAGCGAGCGGCGCGGCCGAGCCCCCCACGACGGGTGCGAACGGGATGTACCTGACCTTCGACACCTCCGCCAACCCGACGGTGCGCGCGAAGGTCGGCATCTCGTACACGAGCGACACGGGCGCGGCGGGCAATCTCGCCCGCGAGATCAAGAATTGGAACCTCGACTCCGTCGCGCAGGCCAACCACGACGCCTGGAACGCGGTGCTGAACAAGGTCCAGGTCGGCGGCGGCTCCACGGACCAGCAGGTGCAGTTCTACACCGCGCTGTACCACGCACTGCTGCACCCGAACGTCCTCTCGGACGCCGACGGCCAGTACATGGGCATGGACAACCAGGTCCACAAGCTGGCCAAGGGACAACTGGCCCAGTACGCCAACTACTCGGGCTGGGACACCTATCGCTCCCAGACCCAGCTGATGGCGATGGTGGAGCCCAAGGTCACCAGTGACGTCGTCACCTCGATGCTCAACGGGTTCGACCAGACCGGCCTGCTGCCCAAGTGGGCCTCGAACAACGGCGAGAGCTACGTGATGGTCGGTGACCCGGCCGCCGGCATCATCGCCGACGCGTACGCCTTCGGGGCCCGGAGCTTCGACACCGACAAGGCGCTCGCCGCCCTGCAGCACGAGGCCACCGTCCCGAACAACGACCGCCCCGGCGAGTCGGTGCGGGACGCGAAGGGCTACCTCCCGCTGGACGAGAACGACTACGGCTGCTGCAACTTCTACGGCCCGGTATCCACGCAGCTGGAGTACGACTCCGCGGACTACGCCGTCGCCGCCTTCGCGAAGTCGCTGGGCAAGACGGACGTCTACACGAAGTTCGCGACTCGTGCACAGGACTGGATGAACGTCTTCAACCCGCAGACCGGCTATATGCAGGGCAAGAACAAGGACGGCCAGTTCACGGGCGGTTTCACCCCGGGCACCTCCAACGGCTTCGTGGAGGGTACGTCGGCCCAGTACACGCCGATGGTCCCGTTCAACCTGCGACAGCTCATCCAGGCGCGGGGTGGCGCGAAAGCGTACTCGTCCTATCTGGACAGCCTGCTGGACGACATCGCGCACCCCGGTGGCACCGATGCCGACCTGAGCAACGAGCCCAGTGTCGAGATCCCCTGGGAGTACGCCTACACGGGCGAGCCGTGGAAGACCCAGGCAGCCGTACGCGACGCCCAGCAGAAGCTGTACTTCAACGCCCCGGTCGGCTCCTTCGGAAACGACGACCTCGGCGCGATGAGCTCCTGGTACGTCTGGTCCGAGCTCGGCATGTACCCCGAGACCCCGGGCGCGGACACCCTGGTGCTCGGCAGTCCGGCGTTCCCGGTGGCCAAGGTGACCCTCGGAAGCGGCAAGGCGGTACAGATCAAGGCACCGCAGGCCGCGCCCGACGCGCCGTACGTGCAGTCGCTCGACGTCAAGGGGAAGGAGTGGAAGGCCTCCTGGCTGACGTACCAGCAGTTCGCGGGCGCGGGCACGCTCGACTTCACGCTCGGCACCCAGCCCAACACCTCATGGGCATCCGCCCCGTCTGCGGTCCCGCCGTCGGACACCACGGGCGGTGACCGGGTGCTGGCCGCGACCGGTCCCTCCAGCGACGGCCTCGTCCTCCAGCCGGGTGCGTCCGGTGACGGCACGCTGAAGCTGACCAACCTGGGCAGCAAGGACGTCATCGCCGACTGGAAGGCGACCGCACCCTCCGGCGTCACGCTGGATACGGCGTCCGGCTCTCTGAGTGTGCCCGCCTCGGGCAGCGCCGAGGCGAAGGTCCATGTCACGGCGGGCTCGAACGAAGGAACGTTCCCGGTCACCTTCGCACTGACCGACCACACGACGGGCGCGGCGCTGGGCGGTGCGACGCTCCGCGTGGCCGTGGCCAAGGCGGGTGCGCTGTGGCCGTACGACACCAACGAGGGCATCTATCCCGACGGCACTCATTTCTCGGTCGGTTTCGACGGCGGCGGCTGGGCGTTTTCGCAGAACGCGCTGTCGGCGGCGGGCGTCACCAGCGGCTCCACCGTCACCGCCGACGGCATCTCCTACACCTGGCCGACCGTGACGTCCGGTCAGCCGGACAACTTGGAGATGACCGGTCAGACCATACCCATGCCGGACGGCATGTCGGGTACGTCGCTGGGCCTGCTGGGCGCGGCGGCCAACGCGCCGACCGACGGCAGCGGGGTCTCGGGCACGCTGACCGTCACCTACACCGACGGCACCACCTCCAAGACAACGGTGGGCTTCTCGGACTGGACGCTCAACGGAGGGCGGAGCAAGCCGCTTCCGGATGACACGACGGCTGTGACGACGGCCTACCGCAACACCGCGGGCGGAAACCGGGACAACGTGAAGACCAATGTCTTCGCCACAAAGGTCCCCCTCGACGCCTCCAAGCAGGTGGCGTCGATCACCCTTCCAGTGACAGGCTCCACGGGCACCGCCCATCTGTTCGCCTACGGCTTCGGCCGGTGAGGCACGGCAGGCGCTGACATCGGCTGGCTGGTCCCGGTCGCGATTCCCGGGGCCAGCCGGCTGGCCGATGGTCGGTGTGTGCAGGCGCGGGCTGCGTCCGGCACGTATCACGGTGCGAAGGTGGAGCGTACGCGGAGGCACCCACGCGCCGACCCGCACAGGAAACCCTCCGCCCCTCCGGCCGGCGAACGGCTGTCCGAAAGAGTGCGGGATTCAAAGCTGCTCCATCGCCGGACCCGCCGACGCCAGCGGTGATCGCTCCGACAGCGGCCCGTGCCGTGGGCTCCTGGTGGCCGGGAGGCCGTGGTGTGCGGCGCGAGCTGCGGTTCGACAGCCGGAGGTGGAGGTGGAGGTTAGTGCTGGCTCAGGCGGAATCGCCGTCGCGCTGCCGCCTTGGCAGGGCTCCCAAGGCTGTGAAACGCTCGATTAGTGGCATATCCGGCCTTCGCTGCACGCCGCCGGCGACGAGGGAGCCGACCCGTCTGCCGGGAGTTCACCCGATCCTGGCTTCCGTTCGGGACTAAGGAACAGCGATGACGACGACCGAGGACATGCACGACCACGACGGCCACAGCGACCCGACCTTGTACCGCTCCCCCGCGGATGCCGTCGCCGCGCCTCCGGAGAATCTCGCCTACGTCGTCGGATTCGACCCGACCGCACGGCGCGCGGACGCGTTGTTCACCGTGGACACCGACCCCGCATCCGGAGCATACGGCCGCGTGACTTCCCACGCCGAGTTGCCCGACCTGGGCAACGAACTGCACCACTTCGGCTGGAACGCCTGCTCCAGCGCACTGGCGCACGCCGGTCACCACCACCCTGCGCGCCGCTACCTCATCGTCCCGGGGCTACGCTCGTCCCGGCTCCACGTCTTCGACACCGTCCCCGATCCCGCCCGCCCTCGCCTGGTCAAGGTGGTCGAGCCCGAGGAACTGGCCGCCAAGGCCGGATATTCTCGTCCACACACCCTGCACTGCGGCCCCGACGGAGTCTTCCTGTCCTGCCTGGGCGGCGCGGACGGTGCGGACGGGCCTGGCGGCGTCGCACTCCTGGACCACGAAAGCTTTGAGGTGCTGCGCCGCTGGGAGAGCTCTCGCGGGCCGCAGCGACTCGCCTACGACGTCTGGTGGCATCTGCGCCAGAACATCGCCGTGACCAGCGAGTGGGGGAGCCCCTCGATGCTCGAGGACGGCCTCGTCCCCGAACTGCTGCTGAGCCGCCAGTACGGCCACTCACTGCACTTCTGGGAGCTCGACTCGGGTCGGCACCTGCAGCGCGTCGACCTGGGGGACGAGAACCAGATGGTGCTGGAACTGCGCCCCGCGCACGACCCCGAGGCAACCTGGGGCTTCACGAATACCGTGATCAACGTGGAGGACCTGTCGGCATCGGTGTGGCTGTGGAACCGGGAGGGCGAGGACTTCCGGGTCCGCAAGGTGATCACCATCCCGGCCGAGCCCGCGCAGCCGCAGGACCTGCCCCCAGCGCTGAAGCCGTTCGGCGCCGTGCCCCCACTGATCACCGACATCGACCTGTCGGTGGATGACCAGTGGCTGTACGTCTCCGCATGGGGAACCGGCGACCTGCTCCAGTACGACGTGAGCGACCCGTTCCATCCGAGGCAGACCGCGGCCGTGCGTCTTGGCGGCATCGTCGCCCGGCAGCCGCACCCCGCCGCGCCCGACGTACCGCTGACGGGCGGAGCGCAAATGGTCGAGCTCAGCCGCGACGGGCGACGCGTATACCTGACCAACTCCCTGTACGCCGCCTGGGACGAACAGTTCTATCCCGCGGGCATTGAGCCGTGGATGGTCAAACTCGACGCCGATACCTCGCACGGAGGGCTCTCGGTCGACAGCCGCTTCTTCCCGCACGGCGCGGACTTCCTCGGCTTGCGCGTGCACCAGACGCGCCTGCAGGGCGGAGATGCCTCCTCGGATTCGTACTGCTACCGCCGGTGACGGAACTGCAGTGATGCAACAGCCGCGGAGGAGCGCGCCAACGGGCTACCGTCGGAGCGCTGACGCCAGCCGCGCCGCCGGTGGATCCCCGTCGAGGAAGTCGAGCAACTCGCCGAGCGTCGGTCCGGTGGCGGGACCGTGCCGGGTGACCGCGAAGGCGGCCGCGGCGTTGGCGCCCTGTGCGGCGGCGGTCAGGTCCAGCCCGTGACCGAGGAGGGCCAGGAAGGCTCCCGCGTGGGCGTCTCCCGCGCCGTTGCTGTCGACCGCAGTCACGCGGCGACCGGGGACGTGCTGGGCCTCACCGCTGGGCGGGACCAGCCAGCAGCCGGCCGCGTCAGCCCGCAGCAGCACCCCGGTGCGGGGACCCAGCCGGGCGGCGAGCACAGTCGCCGCTTCACGGGCGTCGGCATGCCCTGTCAGCAACCGCCCTTCACGCTGGTTGCAGCTGACCCAGTCGCAACGCGCCAGGACGGGTTCCAGCACCTCCTCGGGGATCTCGGCGACCAGCGGCCCCGGATCGAGGAAGACCCGGGTGTGCTCCGGCAGCCGTGCCACGAGCGAGGCCAGGATCGGGCCGTTGACCGGGTATGCGAGCCCGTATCCGGAGATCTGCACCATATCGCCGGGGCGCAGTGCGGCGAGCACGGCCGTGGCGTCGGCCTCGGTCAGCCGGGCCTCCGCGCCGAGGCTGGTGGTGAAGGTGCGCTCGCCGTCGTCGTCGACGAAGGCGACGCAGAATCCGGTGTCCGTCTCCGTGACCGGGGGCAGCACCAGGTCGACGCCTTCCCGGGCGAGGTCCGCCCGTACCCGGTCGCCGAACGGTCCTGTGCCGTGGGCGCCCGCGTACAGGGCCGGCAGGCCCAGGCGGCGGGCGGCGGTGAGGGCGTTGAAGCCGCCGCCCGTGGTGAGGGCAGTTTCGCCGGCGATGATGTCGCCGCCGCGTTCGGGCAGTGCGGGCACCCGCATCACCAGGTCGACGATGGCGTTGCCGACCAGGACCAGTCGGTTGTCCGTGGCGTCGCCGACGACGCCGTCCTGACTGCTCATGAGGCCTCCCGCCCGGCCGGAGCGGGAAGGACCTGCTGCTGGGAACGCTGTTCGGACGTCTCCTGGGAGACGGTGCCGTCCAGCCTGCGCAACAGCGCGTAGACGCCGGCCGCGAGCGCCAGGGTCACGACCCACCCCAGCCCGTTGGTCCCGATCCAACTGTGGGCGAGCGGCCCGGAGAACCACACGTCGGTCGCGCTGGTGCTCGCTTCGGTGAACAGCAGGCCCACCACGATGGCCGCCGCCCAGGAGATCAACGCGGCCCAGGCCACCCCGCCGCGGAACCAGTAGCGGCTGGAGCGTCCGACATTCATCAGGGCGTCGCTGTCGTAGGAGCGACGGACCATGAGGTCCACCGCGAAGATACCCACCCAAGCGTTGATCGGCACGGCGAGAAGGGTGAGGAAGGTGATGAACGGGCCGTAGAAGTCCTTGGCGACCAGGATGAAGTAGATCCCGCCCGCGAAGGTGACGGCGACATCCAGGCCGACGGCGAAGGTGCGCCGGACCCGTATACCCAGAGTGATCAGGGTGAGTCCGGCCGAGTAGACGGACAGGTGGTTGGAGAGCAGCAGCCCTCCGAAGGCAGCGATGAGGTAGGGGATGGCCATCCACGACGGCAGCATCGCGTTGATCGCCGACACCGGGTCGGAGGCGGAGGCCAGGTGCGGCTCACCTGCCGCGAGCAGCGAGCCCAGCGAGATCAGCACGACCAGCGGGATACCGGCGCCGAAGGCGGAGGCGGCCACCAGCCTTCCGCCGGGGACACGCCGGGGCAGGTAACGGGCGTAGTCGGCGCCCGTGTTGGCCCAGCCGATGCCGGTCCCCGCGGCGATCATGCCGGTGCCCACGACCATCGAACTCACCGGCCCGACCGGCGCGTGGACGACCTTGTGCCAGTCCACCGTGGCCGCGAGGAAGGCGATCACGATCAGGTTGAGCAGGCCGAAGAGGTAGGTGGCCCACTTGTTGATCCACATGATGGTGGCGTGTCCGAGGCCGCTGATCAGCAGGGTGCAGCCGATGAAGACCAGCAGACACACGACGGTGAGCACGGCGTTGCGCCGGATACCGAAGGCGACATCGAGCAACGCCAGCAGGGCGAAGGCGGCCGTGGTGGTGTTGATGGTCTCCCAACCGAGCCGGCTCATCCAGGTGATCAGCGTGGGACCCGCGTTGCCACGTACCCCGAACACCGCTCGGGAGAGGGTGAGCGCAGGTGCTCCGCCCCGCTTGCCGGCGATGCTGAGCCCACCCACCAGCGCGAAGGAGCCGAAGGACCCGAGTACGGCCACGACGGCCGCCTGCCAGATGTTCAGGCCACGGAAGCTGACCAGCGCCGCGCCGAGCGGCAGCCCGAGGATGCTGATGTTCGCGGCGAACCAGGTCCAGAACATCTGTCCGGCGTGGCCGTGGCGTTCGGTGTCCGGGACCGGCTCGATGCCTCGGGTCTCCACGGTGCCGACGCGGTCGTTCTCTGAAGCCGCCATGGTGGTACCTGTCTTCCTCTCCGGTTTCTCCGGCCGGGGACGCTCCGGTGGGGGTTGGTGCGCGGGCATGTGTTCACTCGGCCGGATCGGGGCGCAGCGCGAGCAGGGCGGTGGCCAGCGGTTCCAGGTCGAGACCGTTGACCGAGCGCAAGGTGGCCAGCGCCTCGGCGGGCAGGCCCGAAGCCCCGCTGACAGCACCGGCGATGGCACCGGCGATGGCACCGATGGTGTCGCAGTCGCCGCCGAGGTTGGCCGCCAGCAGGCAGGCCCGCCAGGGATCGCCCTCGGCGACGGCCAGTACGGCGAAGGCCGCGGGCACCGACTCCTGGCTGGCGACGCTGGTGCCGACCAGATCGCATACGCGGTCCAGGGCCTGCTGCTCGGGCAGGCCGCGGACCAGATCCACGGCCCAGCCGATGCGGGCGGCGATGTCGGCGCCGGCGACCCAGTGGCCGCGCTTCGCGCCGGCCGCGGCTGCTGTGATCGCTGCGGCGAAGGCGTCCTCCAGGCCGCCGCCGTCGATGCCGCGGCTCACGGCCGCGGCCACGGCGGCGGCGGAGGCGACGCCGATGGTGGTGTCATGGGTGACCTGACACGCCGCCGCGACCTGGTCGAGGAAGCGCTCCAGCGGTGTGTGGGAGAAGGCGACACCGACGGGGGTGATCCGCATGGCCGCGCCGTTGGTGGTACCGGACTTGCCCGCCTCCTCCGGCGGGACGCCGCGGGACACGGCCTCCAGGGCGGCCTTGGTGGAGGGGCCGAGCAGGTCGAAGGAGCCCTTGGCCTTCATGTCGCGCTCCCACTCCAGGAGCTCGTGCGCGAGCCGCAGCGGGTCGATACGTCCGTCGGACTCGATGAGCAGTCGGCCGACGATGACGGCCTGGTCGGTGTCGTCCGTGACCGCACCGGCAGGCATTCCGGCGCTCACTGGATTCTCTGGGGGGCCGGGTTCAAAGCCGGTTACGGTGCCGTAACGGGCGACGATCGACCGCCGGGACATGATCTGGGTGGGCATCCCCAGGGCGTCGCCCATGGCCAGGCCGTAGAGGGCGCCGAGCGCGCGGTCATGCTGGTGGTTCATTCGGGCTTCCTGTGCGTACGCGGCTGTGAATCGGATGCGGGCTGTCTCACTCAGGCTGCTCGCCGAAGCCGAGATGCAGCTGGAAACGGGCCGGATCCAGCAGGCTGGTCACCTGCTCCACGACCCGGCCGTCCGCTCCACGGCTGATCCGCCGGGTGTTGAGCCAGACCTCCCCCGCCGGACGGCGCAGCAGCGCCGCCTCGTCGGCGACCAGCGGCCGCACGGACGCCCACTCCTCGCCATGGGTGGCGCGCAGCCCGGCCGCGGCCAGGGTCTTGGTCAGCGAGTCGTCCAACAGCCCTCGGACCGGGACATCGGCCAGGCCCGGGACCATGGGAACCCGGCTGCGTTCCAATGCGACACAAGTGCCCTCCGGCAGCACCCGCAGCCGGTCGAGCACCATGAACTCGGTTTCCTCGACTCCGAGTTCCTCGGCCAGCCGGGCATCGCGCACCGCTCCGAGGCGGAGTACTTCCGTGGTGATCTGCGCGTCCTGGTCGGCCAGCGCCCTGGTCCATCCCAGACGGTTGTCCAGCAGGCTGCCGTCGAAGGCGACGAACGAGCCGACACCCGCGTGCGTGGAGATCAGCCCTTGTCTGCTGAGCTCGTCCAGCGCCTGCCGGACGGTGGTCCGGCTGACCTCGAAGCGCTGGGTGAGCGCATGTTCGCCAGGCAGCCTGCTGCCCGGTTCCAGAGCCCCACTGCGGATCTCGCGGGCCAGGACACGGGCGATGCGCTGATGCTTGAGCACCTGTTTAGACATGACTGGAAGCTAGTCGTACATGTCCAGTCCTGTCTAGAGGCGGCTGTCTGCGAACGTCCTCCGACTGACGGGCACGGTGACCAACCCGAACACGATGCGCCCGCTCCATATCCCAGCGCTCCTCGACGGGCGGCCCGGCCCGCCGCCGTCCGAGACCGCCGGCGGCCGTGCAAGGAGGCCGGGAGCGTTTTCAGCGCATCAGGAGGCCGATAGCGACCTCCAGCCGTTCGAGGTAGAACTCCCGTGATGCGACCTGATGCTTGAGGCCGATCGATGCGCTGATCATCGTCTGTGCGACAGGGAGGGCCGCGTCCCGTCCTGACTCGACGGCGATCGCGTCTGTGACCAGTTCCTCGAAACGTCGCGGCATGGTCTCGGCGATCTCTCCGAGGAGGTCGGGATTGTCCTCGATAACCGCCGCGACATCGCGCGTCAGTGGGCCGATGTAGCGGCCCGCCCACCGGTCGAACGCTTCGACGAGACGCTCTGGAAGGGGGCGGCCACTGTCGGCCAGGACGTGTTCGACCGCGGTGATGTCGCGATCCAAAGCCTGGGTGACCGCGGCCCGGAACAGAGTCTCCTTCGAGGAGAAGAGGAAGTAGAGCCCGGGCCGGGAGATGTGCGCCGCCCGCGCCACCTCCTCCATCGAGGTCTTCCTGTAACCGAATCGCGCGAACGTGACCATGGCGGAGTCCAGAACCATGGTTCGACGGTTGGTATCGGCGACTGTCGACGGCGGGTGGCCGGCATCGGGACTGCTCATGGAACGAGCATACGAGCGATAGCCGCACTATACAGATCAAGCCTAGTGCGTATAGTCGCGCCATGGACACTCGCAAACTCATCTCAACGCCCTTCACCTCCTCCAGCACCGCGGACGAGGTACTACGCGGCGCTGACCTCACCGGCGTCCGCGCGATCGTGACGGGAGCCTCCTCCGGACTCGGGATCGAGACGGCTCGTGTACTGACCGCTGCCGGGGCGGCAGTGACGCTCGCCGTCCGGAACACGACTGCGGGTGACGCCACCGCTGAGGCGATCGCGAAGTCAACCGGCGGAATCCGGCCCCGAGTCGTCCGACTCGACCTCGCCGACAGGACCTCCGTCACCCGATTCGTCGACGCGTGGGCCGACCCGCTTCACCTGCTGATCAACAACGCGGGCGTGGTCACCGGTGGCCTCGAACGAACGCGTGAGGGCTGGGAGCTGCAATTCGCGACGAACCATCTCGGCCACTTCGCCCTGGCCAGCGGTCTTCACGACGCCCTGGCCCAGGGAGCATCCGACCGCGACGGAGCACGGATCGTCTCGGTCAGTTCGACAGCGCACATGCGTTCCGGCATCGACTTCGACGACCTCCACTTCGAGCGTCGCAGCTACGACCCGCAGATTGCCTACGCCCAGTCGAAGACGGCGAACTCTCTCTTCGCCGTCGAGGCGACCCGCCGCTGGGCGTCCGACGGCATCGTTGCCAATGCGGTGAACCCCGGCGGTGTCGCGACGGGACTGCAGCGGAACTTCACCACGCAACAGAAGGAGTCGCTCGACGCGGCCGAGGCCGCCGGAGTCTTCACGTACAAAACGGTCGAGCAGGGGGCCGCCACCAGCATCGTCGCGGCCGTCGCCCCGGAGTTCGCTCACTCCGGAGGCCACTACCTCGACGATTCACAAGAGGCCTACACCGTACAGAACGACGCCGACCTCGCGCAGCACCCGCACGGTGTCAAGGAATGGGCGCTCGACCCCGCCACCGCCAAGCGTCTCTGGACTGTCTCGACCGACCTGCTCCGCGTCTGACCTCTCGAAGCCACAGCAAGCCGCACCAGGGCAACCTGCCGCACGCCCGCGAAAGGTGCTCGGCGTTGTCGTCCTCCTCGGTTGAGCGCCGTCGCCCAGCACGGTCACTCCCTCGCAGTGCTGGCTCAGCCCGGACGCCCGCCAGGCGTGGGCGTCCGCGGTCGTCCCCGGCACCGGACGGGCTGCCGCGATCACCAGCCGGGTGTCGGCGTCCACAATGCCCTGCACGTTCGCCGAGAACCGGTAGTTTCGGCCGGAGGCCGCCACACTCCGCTCCCGCAGCGGGATCAGAGATGCCCAGTTCAGGCGGACGGGACGGCACTCACAGGGCAACCCTTCACTGGGGCGGGGCCGAGGCCACTGGCGTATCCGTCATGATGCCCTTCGCGTCCGACTGAACCTGGACGTGTGCCGTACGTGATCGTCCAGGTCTCCGCTCGTTCCGCGGTACCACCGGAGCGCTTTCACATGGCGCGGGCCTTGATCCTCGGTAGTGCCGTCGGTGAGACCCCGATCCTGCGGGCCCGTGTGAACACCGATTCAATGGCACGGTGTGTCCAGTCCTGCTCTGCTCCCCCACCCCAATCCTGCTGGTCAAGACGGTGCAGCGCGGTCCACACACCCGCGTCGTGCCACTCGGAGAACCGCCGATGGGCTGTTGGTCCCGATGGGCCGAAGACCGGCGGGAGCTGCCTCCAGGGACATCCCGACGTCACGACGAAAACGATCGCGGCCAGTACGTCCCGGTCTCCGTATCTCCGCCGACCACCGCCCTGTGGCCTTTCCGGCACGGCGGGCACCACGCGCTTGAACAACTCCCACAACTCGTCCGGCACCAGCCGTTCCACGATTTCCATGACCTCGTACTCCCGACAGCTCTGTCTCGACACCTTGGTGTGGGCGAACTCAACGACCCGCATGTACGCCCGACTCCGCTGTCCGAAAGCCGAGGCGCCGGACAGCGACCAGGTCGAGCCGCTCTTGCAGATTGAACTTGAAGCTCGGGCACGGAAGATGGCCCTCGCGCCACAGTTTGGGGCAACTGCCGCCGCAGACCGGGAGCAGCGGGCATCCGTTGCAGGGCTGGGAGCTGTTCTCGACCTGGTCGTACCAGTCGTCGAAAGTGCCCTCCGGCCTGAGTTCCGTGGCGGTCAGGTCCTCGGTACGGGCGATGACACCCGTGTCGCGCACGCCAGGTACCAGCGGATGCTCCGAACACGAGTAGACCTGTCCCTCGGGATCGTGGATCTCGCTGCTTCGGGTGGTGGCTGTGCAAGCGGTGGTCTTGGTCCCGGTGGGGAGCGCGTGCCAGCCGAACCCCAGGTCCGCCGCCAGGCGCAGCCACTCCGTTTCGCGCCGGGCGTACGACCTGGCCTCCAACTCCACTGCGGAGATGTCGTTCCCCCACGAGTGCACGGGCATGAACTGCACGGTGAACCTCGAAACGGCCAGTCCGGCCGCCGCCAGGTCGTGCAGCAGTGTCGTCACATGGGCTTCGTTCTCCTGGTCGACGTTGACGCGGAGGTTGATGCTCAGTCCGGGCGCCACGTCGTCATGCGCCACCTTGCCCAGCACGCCGACACATCGCTCGAAGGACCCCCGGCCGTTCTTGAGGAACCGGCGTCGGTCATGGATCTCCTGCGGGCCGTCGAGGGTGATGTCCAGCCGGCGCAGTCGGCAGGAGTCGTGGAGGTACCGCAGTTTGTGCTCGGTGAGCAGGCTGCCGTTGCTCGCCATCTGGGAGTGGTACCTGGTCCCGGTAGCCTCGGCTCGCGCGACAAGGCGCTCGCTCATCTCCCCGATGAGCCGGTACGCCATGAGCGGTTCGCCTCCGAACCAGGTGACGGTGACGAGTTCGGTCTCCTTGTGGTCCATCGCCGCCTCGATGCGTGCGAGGAGACGCTCGGCCCGTTCCGCGGAGTGGCGTGACTTGTAGTGCTCCTGCCCACAGTACGAGCAGCCCATGTTGCAGTACGCCGTCGGCATGATGGTGAAGCTGCGGCGCCGGAGTGATCCGGATCCGGCCCGGAATCCGGCGAGGACCTCGCCGCGCTCGTCGACCTGGGCATCGACGAGCGCGCCGAGACGGGCCAGTTCCTTCCGCTTGGCCGCTGGAATGGCGTCTATCGCCCCGCTGCGGAGCAGGTCGGCTGTGTTGATGTCCACGGAGAACACCTGGGCACGGCGGGACAGATAGCCCAGCCGCACGACAGTTCCGTCGGCACGTCGATAGGCGCGCTCGCTTGTCACCAGGTACCGGCTCTTGACCAGGCTCATGGTCTTCTTGCCTCTCATCGCGGGTCAACGGGTCCCTCGCGGCGCGGGAGACGGGGAAATGGCACTTCCGGTGGTAGGCGGCTCAGGCGTCGTCTGGTCCGGCTCCGGCCGCCGTGGGGTCCTCGGAGCCGGGAGCAGCGCGGAGCCCGGTGCGCAGCCTGAGGATGGCGACCGCACCGGCGAGCGCCATCAGGAAGGAGGAGACCGTCATGATGGTGTCGATACGGTGGAAGTGCAGCCCCGCGAACGACCAGGCGAAGTCCGGCCCGAGGTCGCTGGCCACGATTCCGGCCAGTGACATGGACGAAACGGAGGCCACGTACACCAGGGGGTTGAGCGCTGAGTTGACCCGGCCCAGGAGCCGGTTGGGAATCTCGTTCAGGAGCATCGGGCCCAGCACCGCGTTGACCATTCCCAGCGGTATGCCGACCAGACCGAGGACCCCGATGCTGAAGAGGAGGGAGGTCGATCGGGCGTAGACGAAGAGCAGCAGCGCCGTGGCGAGGATCCCCCAGCCGAACAGCCGACGCTCACCGAGTCTGCGGGCCGCCTGTGCCATGAGCAGCGCACCGACGATCATGCCTGCGCCCAGGGCGCCGTTGAGAGTGCCGAGCCAGCTCGGATCCGTTCGAAGGTTCTCGCTGACGAAGAAGACCTCCAGCACGTTGACCGCCCCGACTCCGAACAAGTACAGGAAGACCGTCACGGCAACGGTGGCCAGCACGTTGTTTCTGCGGATGAAGCTCCAGCCCTCCGCCAGCTCCGCCCTGAAGTCGCCCCGCCGGCCGTTGTGGTCCGCCGTCGCCGCCGGGATGTCGGTGAAGCGGATGCACAGGTAGGAGAGCAGAAAGGACACCGCGTTGACGAGCAGTGCCCATTGCTCGCCCACCGTGAACAGCAGAGGAGCCGCCAGCGGGGGGCCGATCACGGAGACGGTGTTCGCGGACGCTGAGGACAGGCTGAATGCCCTGGCCCGGTCCTCCTCCGCCACGACCGCGCCGATGGTGGCGAACCTGGAGGGGTTGAAGAACTGCGCGACGACGGAGGTACCCGCGACCGCGGTGTAGACCGCCGCGAGTTGTGCCCACAGTGGCATGGCCGACGCGCACAGCGGGACGAGCAACAGAAGTCCGATGACGCCGGCCCGGATCAGGTCGGCGCTCATCATGGTCCGCTTGCGGTTCCACCGGTCGGCGAACACGCCGGCCAGCGGGCCCACCAGGACGGTGGGTACGGCAGCCGCGAGCATGACGCCGCTGACAGCCGCCGGCGCCCACGGCCGGCCCTTGGCCAGTACGGTGCCCACCCACAGAAGAACGGTGACATCGAATACGTAGTCACCGACCTGGGAAACGGTCTGCCCGAGCCACAGTTTCTGCCAGTTCCGGTTGGCACATAGCCCTGAGGCGCCCCGGGGACCGGCGTCGGCACCCTGGCCTGCCGGGGCGGAAGCGCGCTCAGGTGCCATCAGTAGGCCTCCGGCGGGGTGCTCGGTGTCTTGATGGACTGCGGCAGACCGTCGGGGCCCGGGCTGGGGATTCCGCAGGCCATGGCGAATGTGGTGAACTCACGCGGCTCGTCGAGCTGTAGAAGGGAGTCCGCCTCGCTGTCCCGGATGGCGCCGGTGAGGGTGGCGCCCAGGCCCAGCGCGCTCGCCGTCATCGAGAAGACCTGTGCCACGTGTCCCACGTTGTGCAGCAAGATCTTGTAGGCCCGAGGATCGGGATACTTCCACGACATGCGCTCGGCGACCGCGGCGGTGAACACGCCGAACGAGCAGGACGTAAAAAATCCTTGACGATGCGTCAGGTGCTCCGCCTGCTCCCGGCCCGCGTTTCCGTCCACCGGCACGAGCCCATGGCGGATACCGTCGTACAGGTACAGGGCCGGTTCGACTCCTCTCACATTGAAGACGAAGACAAAGGCTTCGCACTCATGGCGAGCGCCTCCCGAAGCCGCGGCCCGCAGCTGAAGCGTCCCCAAGGGCCCCGCGTCCGCGAAGCGCAGCGGCGCGAAGGAGTAGTGCAGCATGTCGGAGAACCGGTCGAGGTCCAGCGGGGTGTCCTCGAAATGGCGGTGGGTCCGCCGCGACTCCAGCACGTCCAGGTACGGGGCCTCGCACCGCACTCTGATCCTCGGCAGCAGCAGGATCCGCTCGGACGGCGGTCGACGGACACTCGACGGCCGGGGCCGGGCGGACAGCTTCTCCACATACCGCTGAGCGGCTTCGTCGGAACCGTCGAGGAAGTTGGTGTCCCTGATCCGGTTGTGGAAGCTCCATGCCGTCGTGCCCCAGTCGGCCCAGGGGGCCGGGGGCTCCTGGTTGTCCTGCACCAGGAAGCCGAAATCCGCCAGGCGCTGGACCGCGGCCTCGGGCGTGCCGTCCGGCCAGTTGCCGTCGAGGCCGTCACGAGCTCCGAGGAGTAGGCCGACGACGTCCGCTCTCACTCTGAGCCTGAGGCGGTTTCTGGGGCTGGATATGACGAATTTCCCGTCGAGGGCCTCGATGACCAGCGGATCCACCGTACGGAGCTTTCCGAGTGATTCCTTCGACGGCGCGATGGATGTGCTGTTCTCGCTTGCGGTCACGCTATGCCCCTTCTCGGCTGCTGCCACATCACCGGGTTCGAATGACTGCCGCGGTACGGCCGAGGCGCTCGGCCGCCAACTGCTGCAACGAGTTCAGGTCGCCTGGTCCGAGCTCCGGGTTCGCTCGTTGGACAGGCACAGAGGGACTGTTGCCGGCATGCACCGTCCATTGCCGGGCGATACGGTTCACCAGCCGCGGACCGGCCGGGGCGGCCAGGCGGCAGGCGTCCGCGAAGCAAGCGTTCCCCGCCGCCGGCTCGCCGTACTGATGAAGGACGCTGCCGAGTACGGCCATGAAACGCCCGTGTGCGGCATCGTCGGAGAATCCGGTGCGCTCACGCTCCCGGTACAATTCCATCGCCTCAGCCCTCGACCGGTCGATCGTGCCGAAAAGCGCTGGATGTGCCAGGCGATGCAGTCGGTCGATCGCCGACAGCGTCGGCGCGGTCCCGGCCACGCTTTCCGTTCCAGGCCAGGGTTGCCCTTGGATACTCAGTATTTCGTGAGCATGGAAGGGGCCTATGGAGGCGACTGTCGGCCACTTTTCACACAATTGACGGCATTCCGACACCGCCGCTTCGATCCGGTTCCGGCGGAAGAGAATCTTCGCGGTTTCGACGATACGATTACCCCGCGCGAAAGCACGGACCCGGTCCGCCCGGGGCCCGTCTCCTTCGGCGATGTCCGAGGAAATCGCCAGACCATGGAAATGGAATGCTCCTCCGTCGGCGAGTCCCTCCAGACGGCGGAGCCCCTCCAGAGCGCGGCCGGTCTCCGACCCGTAGCCGTCGATACGAATGATGTTCACCACTGCCTGAAGGCCGAGGAGAGCGAGATCCGAGTCCTCGCCGTTCCCGCGGTTCTGCACGGCGTACCGGATCTGCAGCCGGCACAGTTCCCGGGCGGCCGAGCTCCGCCCGGTGCGATACAACTCGAGCGACAGCCGGTTGGCAGCCGTGAACACCTCGGTGACGCCGCCATGGGCGAGCTTGGCCTCCAGGCCCGCCCGGAGGCCGGACGGAGTCTGCCACACGACCGTGTCCTCGGGAGCCAGGAGGCCCAGCCAGGTGGTGTCGACTCGCGCCCGGCCGGGCTCCTGATTCACTCGGGAGATCTCCATGACGATCAGCGACCGGACACGACGAGCACCGAACGGACCGAGGACGACTCCGGCTCTGCAGCCACGGCGCACTCCTTGTTCTCGATCACTGACCGCAGCGACTCAGCCGGTGCAGCCGATGTTGATGTGCCACGAGGCACTGGGCTCAGTGGCCTCCTCGATCCTGATGCCATGCGCCTCGACTTCTGCCGACTCGGTCTCCTGCGAGTCGAGTTCCCGCAAGCCGGCGTTCAGCGAGTCGCGGACGACCTTCTTGATCTCATCGGACACGGTCAACCCCTTACTCAGACGTTGATGGGTTCGCTTTCTGGGACAGTGCTCCCTGCGGTGATTCAGGGCGGCACGTACAAATGTAAACAGCGGTCAACACGATTCGTCCATACGTGGAGCTCTTAATTCTTGTCTCATTTGGCGGCGCCTCGAAGTGGAACTCAAGGGTCCGATGAATTTTCGCGAAAATATGCAGCCGAGCACCTTTTCACCTTTCGCGGCCAGGTAATTCGTCTGCGGTCGAGAAAAGCGTCGGGCCCCCGTCAGGCTGACGACTCCAGCAGACGACGGAGTTCCTCGGCCATGCGGAGCGCCGCAGTCCGGTCCTCGCTGTCGAGGGCCGGGCCGTCCGCCTGTCTCCGGCGGTCGGCCACCACCCTGAGTGCGACGGCCGCCTGCCGGGCGAACAGCGCCAGCAGATCCAGTTCGTCGAGGCTGGACCGGCACTGCGGGGCGGGGTCGAGGACCTCCAGGACGCCGAGGACGCGGTCGCCGTGGATCAGCGGAGCGGCCATCAGGGCATGGGGGACGTACTGCGTGGACTCGGCGAAGTCCCGGTCGAAGTCGGCGCTGGACGACAGGTCGTCCACGATCACGGGTTCGCCCGACATGGCCACCCAGCCGGCGATACCGCTTCTCGCAGGCAGGCGCCGACCCACCAGGACGTTTTCGCCCTGGCCGGAGACCGCCTGGAAGACCAGTTCGTGCCGCGCCTCGTCCAGCAGGAACACCGAGCTGGCGGCCGCACCGAAGATGGCGCGCGCCACGTCGACCACGGACCGCAGGAGCTCCTGGGAGAGCGGATCGGTCTCGGCGTTGCTTTCGGCGCTGTTGTCGTTCACGGAGCCCCCCTCATGCCGATGTGTACGTTGGCCGCGGAAAGGTAGAGCGCGGTTTTGAGCTGAAAGCTCGTCAGCCTGCGATGTCTGGACAGGATGCGGGCGCACAGTCCGCTGATGTACGGCGTGGCGTAGCTGTTCCCCGTCGTACGAATCGTCTTTCCGTCGAGCCACGCGACCTGGACGTTCTGGCCAGGAGCGAAGAACTCCACCGGAGGCTGGGGGTTGTAGAGATGCAGTTCGGGTTCGTCCTCCGCGTGGCTGCCCACCGAGATCACGGACGCGAATCGCCACGGGAAGCTCTCCACCGGGGTGTTGTGGGCGGAGGCGACGATCACGGTCCCGCGGAAGTACGCCTCGTCGGCGAGCGACCGCAGTTCCTCGACGAACCGCACCCGGGTCGTGGACAGGCTCAGGTTGATCACGTCGAATCCCTCGCGGATCGCCCAGCGCAGGCCCGCGAGCAGTACATCTCCCGTTCCCCCGAATGTCCTGCCCAGCACCTGCACGCTGTAGAGCTCGCATTCCGGCGCGGTTCTGCGGATGATCCCCGCGCAGGCCGTGCCGTGTCCGCAGCTGTCCGTGGCCTCGGTCTCCAGCACCCTGATCCCGTGCTCGCCCTTCGTCACGGCCCAGGCGCCATCGACCCGGCCGATCAGCGGATGGCCCCCCTCCACCCCGGAATCCACGACGCACACACGCACGCCCTCCCCCCTCGCGTCCCTCCAATCCCACGCGTGCCCGGGGCGCTCCCCGTCAGCGGTGACCCCGATGTCCTGCGGCCGCCTGCCACGCAGGCTCCACACCAGCCCGGGGCTGCGCGCTGCGGTCTTCGCGGTATCCATTCAGCGGCCTTTCGGAGTCCGGTGGAGGAGCGGGTTCGGACCGGACCGGGAGCCTGGGTCCGGCCGGCCGCGGCCAGGGACGGGAGCGACCTTCGCCTGGAGTTCCGCCGCACAGGCCTCCGCCAGGCGGCCCGCCCGCCACAGGACATCGGCCCGGTCGAGCCATGTGACCGCCCTGATAAGGGGAGAGTCCGTGCCGGCAGCGGTGTGTACGGCGCGTTCCGAGAGGGTGGAGGCCTCCATGGGCCGCCCCTGTGCCGCGGCGATCCGGGCCATCAGGCCGTAGAGCCCGGCGGTCGCGGCCAGGTGCTCGACGGCCTCGTCGATCCCGCCGGGGTCCACCAGCAGCCGTGCGGACTCGCGCGCCACCGCGTCGAGCACGCCGTCCGCCTTGAAAGCGTGGCCTGCGGCGGCCTCGTCCCACACTTCGTTGCCCGCGAGGGTCTCCCCCACAGCGTTGAACAGGGACAGCACAGCCGCGCGCTCGGCGTACCTGACACCGTCGGCGAGCCGTCGTGCCTGCGCCATGCAGGCGTACACGTCCTCCCACCGCTCTTGGAGTGCCAGCAGCACGGCCGGCGGGCAGTTGACCGTCAGCCGGACAGCCAGCCGCCGTTCTCCGTGCTGGGCGAGCAGACTGCGGACGCGAGACGCGGCTTCGGGCACCGGCGCGGGTCTATGCCACAGGGAGACCCCGACAGCGCCCAGCGCCAGGGACCGTTCCGGCTCGGCGCCCGAGCGCTGTGCGTGCGCGAGCCCGCGAGTCAGCAGGGCGCCGGCCTCTGCGTGCCTGCCCTGTGGCTGCCGCTCCTGCGCCATCCGGATGCGGGCCCTGGTCCGGCCGAGTCCGTCACGGGCCGGCTCGGACACGGCCATGGTCCGCTCGGCGACCTCCGCGGCGGTGCCGCCTGCGGAGGCCGGGGGGACCACGGCTGTCTCTCCGCCGCCACCCACCCCTGCCGACTCACTGGTCTCCGCTCCCGTACCGCTGTCGGTTTCCGCCGGACGGTCGATGCCGGCTGCTGACGTGAGGACGGCCTGGAGCAGGGAGCGCCCCTCGTCGGTGTGCCCGGTGGCCAGGCGGACTTCGGCGAGTCTGCGGGCGGCGGTGATCCACTCGAATTCGCCCTCGTGGACGAGGTCGAGGGCGCGGAGGAGCAAGCTGCCGCCCCAGGCGAGGTCGGAGCGGGCGAGTGCCTTGGCGCCGCTTTCGGCCAGACGGCAGGCGGCGGCGCGCCGCAGTTCGTCGGTACGGCTGTCCGCGATGCCCAGCTCGGTGCGGTACCGGTAGGCGCTCTCCAGGTGACGGGCCACCGCCGCGCTTGCTTCCGCCGTCCGGCCCTCGCCCCGTACGGCCGTGTCCGGCAATCGCTCGGCGAGCAGGGAGGCGACGTGCTCGTGGCGTTCGGCTCGAGCGCGTTTGGCCATGGACTTGTACGTGACCTCGTGAATGAGACCGCTGCTGAACCGAAAGGCGGGCGCCTCACGGCCGGCCCCGTCCGCCCCGCCGACGAGCCGGTGCCGGCGGAGTCGAGCGAGGGCGGTGCGGACCTGTGTTCGGGCGGGCGACATACCGGAGCCACCGCTTGCCGCGCTGCCGTGCAGGGCGCCCCCGGGCGCGTTCTCGCGGTCGCGCTCCGCGAGTGCGAGCACGTCGTCAACGGTGAACTCCCGCCCCACCACCGCGGCCAGATCGAGAGTGGCACGCTCGGCCCGGCCCAGCGCGCCGATCCGTGCACCGATCAGTGCCTGGAGGGTCGTGGGCAGGTCGCTCGCACCGTCCGCCCGGTACCCGGGTCCGTACTCCGCCAAAGCCGCGAGCAGATGCTCCAGGTGGAATGGGTTGCCGCCGGCCGCCTCCAGCACGTGTGCGGGTACGGCGGTCCCGGACCTGGACCCGGCACGCTCGGCCGCCAACCCGCCGCCCAGTTGCCCGCCGATCTCCACGAGAGCGTCGGCCACGGCGCCGGCCTCGGGCGGGGTCAGCCCGAGCACCGCCAGCAACCGCGCTCTGAGTCGTGCGGGCCCCCAGCCGGGGCTGCGGTCAAAGACGTCCGGGCGGGCCACACAGACGAACAGCACGGCGAACGAGGCCAGTTCCTCGGCGAGCGTGCCGAGTATGCCGAGCAGGAGGTCGCCGGCCCACTGGCAGTCGTCCACCACCAGCACGATCGGCCGGCTGCGCGCGAGCGAGGCCAGTAACTCCCCGACCGCGGCGCACGTGTCGTCCACCGAGGGGTTCGGTGTGCCGTCCTCCAGCAGACCGCCCGCCAGTACGGCAAGCGCCTGCCCGGCCCGTGCGTGCCCGTCCGGGAACTGCCGCAACAGTTGCCGCAACGCATCCGCCAGCGGCGTCAGGCTTCCGTACTCGCCGTAGGGGCGACAGCGGCCCGAGCCCTGCGCGCAGTCCGTGCTCAAGGTCTTGCGCCATTCGTGGACGAGCCGGGTTTTCCCTATCCCCGCCTCGCCGTAGAGGATGAGGACGTTCGGGGTGCCACGCCCGTGCACCACGTCCCTCAACGCCCCCTGGAGTGCGGCCAGTTCCCGGGTACGGCCGACGAACGGCAGATCGAAGCGGCGCGAGACCCCCGGGTCGTCCTCGGTGATGCCGAGCAGCCGGAATGCGGTCACCGGTGCGGTCTTCCCCTTGAGCCGGAGCGAGCCGACGTGCTCGGTACGGGCGGCGGGACCGGCCGCCTTCCGGGTCTCGGGGCCGATCAGCACCTCGCCCTCGGCGGCATGCTGTTCCAGTCGGGCGGCGATGTTGACCGTCTCGCCGGAGATCAGGGCCTGGCGGGTTGATACGTCGGTACTGGTCACGGCAGGCCCGGTGTTGATGCCGATCCGCACGCCGAGCCGGATACCGAAGGTGGGGTGGAGTTCGCTCTCGTTGAGTTCCCGTACAGCGTCGAGCATGGCGAGCGCCGCGGCCAGCGCCCGGCGGGCGTCGTCCTCATGCGTCACCGGCACCCCGAAGACGGCCATGACGGCGTCCCCGATGAACTTCTCGACTGTGCCGCCGCATTCCTCCAGCCGCGCCCGCATGAGGTCGAAGTACCGCAGGATCACGGTCCGGAGGGCCTCCGGATCCAGTACACCCGACAGCGCGGTCGAACCGACGAGGTCGCAGAAGACAACGGTCACGACCTTGCGTTCCTCGACGGGAGCCGCCGTGACGGCGAGACCGACAGGCACACCGCAGAACGGGCAGAAGCGTGCGTTCCGCGGCAGCGTGCCGTCGCAGGGGGCACACCGCATGGCTGTCTCCTCTCGCTCCTGGTGCTCCTCCACGAGCTCCGCTCACACGAACCTGCGTGCGCCCGGCGCGCTCACCCTCCCCCTCCGTGGGCTCGGCCTCCCTCGCAGTGTCGGCGGGGGTGGTTGGAGACTCGGATCGAAGCGGTTGGGATACGGTAAATCACCAGGTCATAGCCGGTTGCGGAAGGTGATTCTCAAGCCAAAGCCCGGCTGGCGGGGGGCAGGTGCGAGACGGCCTGCTCGCGGGCGAAGGCGCGGACGAGCCGCGGCAGTTCGTACAGCGCGGCGTGCGAGGTGACCTCGCTGTCCGGGGCGAGGATCGCTCCCGAGTCCATCAAGGACTCCAGCCTGCGGCATGCGTCGAGCTGCCCGCAGCCGAGGATCGCGGCCGCCTGCCCCAGCGTGAAGGGCCCCTCCGGGAGGGCTGCCAGCCGCGCCAACGCGGATCGGTCCGCCCCGGACAGGTCCCGCCAGCCGCTCGCCAGCCGCGGCCGTACGTCCATGTCTCCGGCTACGAGTTCGTCGAGCACCATCCGGTCGTCGGCCAGGCGTTTCGCGTACTCGTCCAGCGGAAGATACCGCCGCACGGCGAGCTTCAGACCGCACACGCGAACCGCCAACGGCAACATCCCGGTGGCGGCGACGATGCGCTGCGCCGCCGCTCGGCTGGTGCTCAGTCGGTCGGGGCCGATGAGCCTGCCGAGCAGTTCCAGGCTCTCGGCGGCATCGAACGGTGTCATCTCCAGCCGATGGGCCGACGTCAGGCCGGCCAGCGGAGTCCTGGCGGTGACCAGCACGGCACTGGCTCCGGTGTCCGGGACGAGCGGCCGTACGGCCGCCTCGTCCGCGCAACCGTCCAGTAGGAGCAGGACCTTCCGCGGCGAGAGCCAGGCACGCCAGGCGGCCGCGGTCCGTTCCGGCTCCGGTCTGCTCGCGGCCCGCGGAGTCGACGGCCCAAGCGCCCCGGTGATCCCGGCGAATCCGGTGAGGTCGGCGAGTTCGGCCAACACCGAAGCGGCCGTCCGCGCCCGGCCGGCTGCGTCCCGCATGCGTATCAGCACCCTGCCGTCGGGAAACTCCCCGGCGAGCCGGTGCGCGGCGTGGACTGCCAGCGCGGTCTTGCCGGTCCCGACCGGCCCGGCCAGCACGGTCAGCCGCCGGCCGCCGTCGCCATGTGCCAGGAGAGCGAGCAGGGCGCGCAGTTGCTCCCGGCGCCCGGTGAAGTCCGGCAGATCCGGTGGAAGCAGGGTGCCCAGCCGTCGGCCCGAACCGCGTGTGTCACCTGCACCGGTCTGGGCGAACAAGCCGCCCGCTTCGTCCCGGCCGCCAGAGAGCATCGACCAGTAGAGCGCTTCGAGCGCCGGGCTCGGCGGCAGTCCGTACTCGGCGGCGAGCAGTTGGCGCAGCCCCGCGTAGGAAGCCAGTGCCTCGGTCTGCCGGCCCTGGTTGAACAGCGCGTTCATCTGCGCGGCCCTGAGCCGCTCCCGTTCAGGGTACTTCTCGACGAGTTCGCCGATGGTCTCCGCCACCTCGTGGTGGTTGCCCAGCCGCAGTTCGGCCTCGGCCCAGTCCTCGTACGCCTGGAGGTATCGGCTGTCCAGGCGCTCCGCTTCGTACCGCAGCGTGGGAGAGAACCGCAGTTCCTGGAGCGCCGGCCCGCGCCAGAGGCCGAGTGCCTCTCTCAGCATCCCGGATGCCGGGGCGAAAGCGCCCTGGGACGACGCCTCCCGGGCAGCGCGGACCAGGTGCTGGAAGCGCAGGGTGTCCAGCTCCTCGCGGCCGACGCGCAGCAGATAGCCCCCCGCCTGGTGGACGAGCCGGTCACCGGCACCGGCCGAGTCCAGCAGCTTGCGCAGCGCCGAGACGTACACCTGGATGTTCTTGCGTGCCGTTCGCGGCGGTTCGCCGTCCCACAGCGTTTCCGTCAACAGGTCTGGCGAAACAGGAGCGCAGGGACGGCACAGCAGCATCGCCAGGAGCAACCGCTGCTTGAGCGGCCCGAGCGGGAGGACCCTCCGGTCGGCTGCGCCCGGCCCTTCCGCAGACAGTGGGCCCAGGACGGAGAACCGTAAGCCGGTGCACGGTGGTTCGGCCATATCCGGTTCACCCTTCTGATCCCGCCATAAGCTGAGATGAATGACTGAAGCCGCATGACATATACCAGATGAACTGGACAGGTGAGAACAGGCAGTTCCCGCCAGGTCCCGTGCGGTGACCTCCGCACTCGGAGCGCGCCTCGTCCGCTCCCGTTCGGCCTTCGCCGGACGGGATCAGCAGCTAGGATGAACGGAGGTGGTTACCGCCCAACTGGTCGGGGTTGCGGGGACGGAGGGCACGTGACGGGCGAAACTGACTCCGTGTCGACGCCGTTGGAGTCGACACTGGCGGACCGCATCGACGCACTGTTCCGGGTCGTCCGCCGACCAGACCGTGAGCAGTACAGCCACGAAGAGGTTGCCCGTGCCTGCCGCGAGGCGACAGGGGAGAGTTTCTCCGCCACGTATCTGTGGCAGTTGCGTACGGGGCGCCGGGGCAACCCCACCAAACGTCACTTGGAAGCTCTGGCACAGTTTTTCGATGTCCCGGTCGTGTACTTCTTCGACGACGAACAGGGCGCCGTCATCGCCAAGGAACTGGAGCTGCTCGGTGCGCTGCGCGACGCCGAGGTCCGCAGCGTGGCGCTGCGCGCGGTCAACCTCTCGCCCGAAGGTGTCGGCACCATCAGCGACATGATCGACGTCATCGCCCGCCGCGAGAGCGAAGCAGGGAGCGGAGGGCCGTAACCGATCCTCTCGCTCGTGCTCGGCAAAGTCCGCGGGTCCTGGTGGCGGTGAGAGGACGGCTTGTGCGTACTGACCGGCGAAGGCGGCAGTGGCGGCAGTGGCGACAATGTCAGCGGATCGTCGACCAGCTCGTCCTGCCCGACCCGTTCGACGTCCACGATTTCATCCGTGCTCTCGCGCGTACCCGTGGCCGCCCGATCGAACTGGTCGCTGTCCCCTCCCAGTTCGACGTCCCGTGCGGGGTGCTGGTCACCACCGACCGTGCCGACTACATCGTCTACGCCCACGACACCACACCACTGCACCAGCAGCACATCCTGTTACACGAGGCCGCCCACGTCATCTGCGGCCACTACGAGAGGGCGTCCGCCCCGCCCGCCACCGCTCACGTTCTGCTGCCCGACCTGCCCCCGGCGCTGGTCCGACGAGTCCTCAGCCGGAGTGTGTACACCGAGCCGCAGGAGCAGGAGGCCGAACTGGTCGCCTCGCTCATCCTGACCCGCGTGGCGCAACTCGCCCGGACCGGCCCGGCCGTTCCGGAGCGGTCGCAGCTGCGCACACTGTTCGGACAGCCCCGGGGACGCGAGTCCGCCCGCGACAGGGGCCGCGCGAATGGCTGACCTCGGCACTCTGCTCGCCGCCGGCGTCTTCGTCGCCTTCGCGGTCCACCGTGCGATCACCATCCGGCGGGGGGCCGACCCCGCACAGCGGTACATCGCCGGCTTTGCCGGGTGCATGGGAACGGCGATGCTGTTCAGAGCGCCAGTGATGGTGTCCGCCCTGCACTCGCTGCGGCCGCTGGATGCCGTGGTGGTCCTGGTCACCCACGAACTGAAGACCTGCGCGCAGGCCATGCTCCTCTTCGTGGCACTCTCGCTCAAGCCTTCCCGCCCCGCTCGGCGTTCGGTACAGCGGCAGATCCTGCTGGCCGCCGCGGTACTGGTGATCGGGGCCGTGGCCCTGCTCGCCGCGGGCGCGCGGGCCGAGAGCGGGCCGGCCGCCGCCCCGGTGGGCCAGCGGTGGATCCTCGCGTCGTACAACGTGCTCTTCGCCACCTACGGATCCTGGTGCCTGCTCGTCCTGGTCCGCGAACTCTCCCGCCAGTCACGTCAGTTGGCAGCAGGTCCACTGCGTACCGGCCTGCGACTGATGATGCTCGCCGGGCTGGTGGGCACGGTGTGGACGCTGTGGGTGCTGACGTACATCCCCACCAACCTGGCTCACGGGCTGCAGGCGCCCAGCGAGGATGCGGTGTGCAGCGCGCTCGGCGCCGTCACCGCCGTCCTCGCCACCGGCGGGGCCACCGCCACCTGGTGGGCGCCTTTCTCCGAGGGCCCGCTCGGCGCGCCCGGCCGCTGGCTGTTCGCCTACCGCGCCCACCGGGCCCTGGAACCCTTGTGGTCGGCTCTGCGCACCGAACTCCCGCAGATCGCCTTGGACGCATCCACCGCCACCCGCCGCCCGGCCCCGTGGAGGGCCGAGTTCGCCCTCTACCGCCGCGTCATCGAGATTCGCGACGGCCACCTCGCCCTGCGCCCTTACGTCCCTACCGACGTTCCCGCCTGGGCCGCCGAGGCCGCGGACCGCTCCGCGGACCGCCGCGCGGTCCTGGAAGCCGCCACGATCGCTGCGGCACTGGAAGGCAAACGAGCCGGACACCGTCAAGTCGGCCCTCACCCTCCCGGGCCCGCACCTCAGCAGATAGCGGGCACGATCGCCGCCGAGGCCGCGTGGCTGCTGCAAGTCGCCACCGCCTTCACCTCTTCCTCCACGGTCGCGGCGGTACGCGCCCGAGCCCGCGACACCTGCGACGCTGCTGCGTGATGCGTGGTTCAGGCCGAGGGTTGGTGGCACACGGCCGTCGGCCAAGCGGGGACCGGAGATCATCTCCTGGGTCGTCTCACCGTCGAGCCAGCACACTTGCCCGGGGCTGCCGTCGCCGGTGTCGAACAGGCAGCACACTCCGCCGCCACCGACGACCAGCGGCCAGCCGGGCGGGCACGAGCTCACGTACAGTCCTGCCTCGCCGGGGCGATCACCTTCAGCGGGATCGGGGCAGGCCGAGGGCGGTCTCGGCGATGAAGTTGAGGGCGAGTTCCTGGGAGACGGGGGTGGAGCGGAACATCCGGGTGTCCAGGTAGTGGTCGACCAGACCCTGGTTCTCGTCCCATCCGGCTGCGCCGAAGGTCTGGAGTGTCTGGTCGGCGGCCTGGTAGGCGACGTCGGCGGCCAGGAGTTTCGCCATGTTGGCGGCTGTGCCCACGGTGACGGTGTCGGATCCCTGGTCGAAGAGGGCGGCGGCCTTGTAGGTGAGGAGGCGGGCGCTCTCCAACTCGGTGTGGGTGCGGGCGAGCGGATGGGCGATGGCCTGGTAGGCGCCGATGGGCTGGTCGCCGAAGATGTTGCGGCTCTTCGCGTAGCCGATGGCGCGGTCGAGCAGATGGGCAGCACCGCCCAGGGAGATCGCGGTGAACAGGACGCGCTCGATGTTGAGCGCGTCGAAGAGGTGGATGATGGCCTCGTGCTCGGCGCCGATGATGTCGGCGGCGGGAACGCGGACGTCGTTGAAAGTGATCTTCCACTGCCGCAGCCCCTCCCGCTCGCCGAGCCGCTGCTCGGTCAGGGTCACGCCCTCGGCGCGGGGATCGACGAGCATGGCCGTGAATCCGGCCAGCCGGGGAAGGCCGCGTTCCCTGCGCTGCTCTTTGGAGAGCGACCGCGCGACGAGCAGGAGGCGGTCGGCGATGTCGGCGCCGGAGATGTAGGCCTTCTCTCCGTCGACGAGCAGGTGGTCGCCGTCGCGGTGGGCGTGGGTGCTCATCCGGGCGAAGTTGTGCCCGGCCTCGGCTTCGGTGAAGCCCATCCCGATGACCAGCGAGCCGTCGGCGATCGCGGGCAGGTGGCGGGCGCGCAGTTCCTCAGTCCCTGCGACCGTGATGAGCCGCGCTGTGGCGTTGGTGAGCACGGGCAGGATGAGCATCAGTCCGCGGGCTGCGAACGCCTCGAGGGACAGTGCTGCGGCCAGCAGTCCCTGGCCGGTGCCTCCATGTTCCCGGGGAACGAGGAAGCCCATCGTCCCGGCGGCGCAGTAGTCCTTCCAGAAGCCGGGGTGGTGCTGTCCGTGCTCCAGGGTGTGTCGGCGTATCTCCAGGGCGCGATCGGCCCAGGTCTCGGCCGTCTTCTGGGTCTGGGTCAGTAGTGCGTGCTGCGTGTCGGTCAGGGTGAAGTCCATCTTTCCTCCTTCGTCCGCCGTACCGTAACAGCGTCCCGAAACGTTGTCACGATACGATCGGCACCATGCCCAGACCCAAACAGCGCACCGCAGAACTCCGCGACCACGTGCTGACGGCCGCCCTCGAGCTACTGGTCCGCGACGGGGTCGCCACCTTCACCGCCCGCAACATCGCCCGCACGGCGGGCACCTCGACCCCGGCCGTCTACGAACTCTTCGGCGACAAGAGCGGCCTGGTCAGGGCCGTGTTCTTCGAGGGATTCCGACTGCTGCGCCGCTACCTGGAAACCCCCGCCGACACCGGCGACCCGCTCGAGGACCTGATCGGCCTGGTCGCCGCCTATCGCGCCTTCATGCGCGAGAACCCGGTGCTGGCCCAGGTGATGTTCTCCCGCCCGTTCAGCGACTTCGACCCCACCGAAGCGGAACAGGAGGCGGGCGCCGCCGTCCGCAGGATCGTCGTCGACCACGTCGGAGGCTGTGTCGACGCCGGCCGGCTCCGCGGCGACCCCATCGACATCGCCCACGCCGTCGTCGCCTTGACCCAGGGCCTGGCGCTGGCCGAGGCCGCACGGCGACTGGGCTCCACCGAGACCTCCATCGACCGACGCTGGGACCTCGCCGTCCGCGCCCTCATCGCCGGCCTCGGGCGGCCTGCCACCTGACGGGCCGCTCGCCGCTTCGGTGAGGCGGGACGCCAGTGCTGATCCGCCCATGCATCACATGTTTCACGCGCACCGTGGGACAGAACTTTACTGATCTGTCAGTATAGTCGCGTGGAGATGAAGACCGATGCTGGTGAGAAGCTGCTCGCGGCGGCTTCCGAGCTGTTCTACGCCCAGGGCATCGGGGCGGTGGGAGTCGATGCGGTGGTGGCGCGGTCGGGTGTGTCCAAGCCGACGCTGTACGCCCAGTTCGGTTCCAAGGACGGACTGATCGCCGCGGTGCTGGACCGCCGGCGGTGGACCAGACAGCGGGCCCTGAGCGAGTTCCTGGACGGGCTGTCGTCAGGGCCGGAGGAGAAGCTGCTGGCAGTCTTCGACTGGCTTGCCCTGGGACATGCCAAGCCCGGGTTCCGGGGCTGCCCGTTCACCAACGCCGCAGTGGAACTCCCCGACGCCGACCATCCCGCGCGAGCGGTGATCCTGGCCTACAAGACCTCGCTGCGCACCACCCTGGCCGGACTGGCGGCCGATGCCGGCCTGGCCGACCCCGAGGAACTGGGATCGGACCTGCTGCTGCTGATCGACGGCGCGAACGCACGCGTGGTCCACAGCGGTGACCGCACCGCCATGCGCCGCGCCGGATCAGCCGCGGCCCGGCTCATAGCCGCCGCCCGCACGCCGCGCGGCAGCGAAGCTTGCGCACCTGACACCAGTACGCGGAAGAACGACCCCGAGGACCCGGAGGACTGAGATGCAGGCGAGTCTCCAGCCGAACCTGACCGCGAGAACGCAGTACGAGGTCCCTCTCGACCGCACGGTGCCGCACCTGCTCCCCGAAGCACCGCACTTCACGCAGATGCCCGAGGTCCTGGCCACGGGCTACCTCGTCGGACTGGTCGAGTGGGCCTGCATGCAGGCCCTGGACGGGCACCTCGACGAGGGGGAACGCACCCTCGGTGTACATGTCGACCTCAGCCACGAGGCTCCCACTCCGCCCGGCCAGAACCTGATCATCGATGTCGAGCTGATCAAGGTGGAAGGACGGATCCTGACCTTCGAGGTCACGGCCCGCGACGAAGCGGCCGTCGTGTGCCGGGGCACCCATCAGCGCGCGGTGATCAGCCTCGAAAGGTTCGAGACGAAGCTGTCCGCCCGCACAGCCGGAGCGGTGAAGCCGGCATGAGTGACCTCACACCACATCGCTGGACCGGCGGCGCTGGACCAGGCAGACGGCCCTGACCGAGTTCCTGCCGGTGGCCACCGGTCGACGTCGATCAGACCGTTTCCCGTTCTGTGGCGTCGACCGAATGCCGCGGCGGCCCTTCTGGCGAGGGTGAGGCCTGGTCATCTCAGCCGTGAGGGGACCTCGGTGGCCTCGGGTGCGTCAGAACTCGGTCAGGGGATCAGCACGATCTTCCCCTTCACATGGCCGGTCTCGCTGAGTTCGTGCGCCTTGGCGACCTCTGAGAGCGGAAGGGTCTGCTGGACGGCGACCCGCAATTGTCCGCGGGAGGCGAGGGCGATGAGGTCCGCCAGGTCTTTCGCGTTCGGAGCGACGGTGACGTCGGTGAACCGGATGCCCCGTTCCTGAGCCTTCGCGCGTACTTCCGGACGGCCCGGATTGGGCTGACGCACGTCCACGCAAACGCCGCCGGGAGGCAAGAGCGTCAGCGAGCGATGGCCGTAGTCGTCGCCCAGCGGGTCCAGGACCACATCGACGCCGTCCCGGATCACCCTGGTGAAGTCCTCCGACGTGTAGTCGATCACTTCGTCCGCGCCCAGCCGGCGCAGGAAGGCGTGCTTCTCCAAGCGTGCGGTGCCGATCACATGTGCTCCGTGCGCCTTGGCGATCTGCACCGCGAAATGCCCGACGCCACCGGCTGCCGCGTGGATCAGCACCCGCTGCCCAGGGGAGACCTGAGCCTTCGCCAGGGCCTGCCAGGCCGTCAGTCCTGCCGTGGCCAGTCCTCCTGCCTGGACCAGGTCCGCCCCGGATGGAACGTGGGCCAGCATGTCGGCCCGCGCGAGGGTGTACTGCGCCTGCGCACCACCTGGCGGGTAGACCATGCCGTACACCCTGTCGCCCGGGTCGAAGCCGGTTACTTCACCGCCCATCGCCTCCACCTCGCCGGCGAGGTCCATGCCGGGCGTGAACGGCGGTTGGAGGAACCGGTGGTTGGCGAGCCCGGCGCGGATCTTCCAGTCGGCGGGGTTGACGCCGGCCGCACGGACGCGGACCAGCACTTCACCGGGACCGGGTACGGGGCGCTCGGCCCTGGCGACCTGGAGGACTTCGGGACCGCCGTAGCCGGTCTGGCGGACGGCATACATGGAGTGAGCGGTACTGGTGGGCATGGGCGTGTTCCTCGGTTCTCGGGTTTCGGCAGCGCCGGGCCGACCTGGCGCTCAAGAGGGCCGCTGCGGCGGCCGTCCAGGATCAGGCCACGTGCAGCGGGGTCGGGGTGTGAAGCAGTTCGACGGCGCGGATTCGGTCAGCGCGCTGGTCGGCCGCAGGGGCGAGCATCAGTGCGTCGGCTTGCTTGCGTGCGTGCGTGCGGCACGGCACGGCTCGGCTCGGCTCGGCTCGGCTCGGCTCGGCGAGTGGGGCATGCCCGTGCGAGGGGTTCCGACGGCGGTGCGGACGTTCATCGCCCGGAGCTGCCCGCCGGATGGCGAGTCCCGCACGGCGTCGCTCTCGGCATCGGTGGAGGTACGGCCGCGGGGCAGCATCATGCGGTCCGGAAGTGCTGTGCCGCCCGGTGCTGCGACGGGCGGGGCGACGTGCGTGGCGCCGGGGCAGGGAAGAAACGCTCGGCTACGGGACGCGCACGACCATCCGACCATCCAGCTCACGACGGCTCAGGGCTGCCAGCAGATGGGGGGTCTCCTCCCAGGAGGCCGCACCGGTGACCTGGGGATCAAGGCGTCCCGACTCGGCAAGACGCGCCAGCAACTCCAGCCTCCGCACGCCGCGGCCTGCTTCGCGCTGTCCGTCGGTGTTGTTGACGCTCACGAGCCTCGCTCCGCGGTGCATCGCGAACCAGAAGAAGGGCACGCTCGCGGTTTCCGGGACGGTCTGCGCCAGCGACGCCACGACCCCGTTCTCGGCCACCAGCGCCATCGCCCGGCTGAGGACCTCGCCGCCCACCAGATCCACGATCAGGTCGAACGGCCCACTGGTCTCGTCGGTGGTCACGGTGGTCAGCCAGTCGAAGGCCCGCAGCTGCTTACGCCTCCCGGGCGAGCCGATCAGTCCGGTGACGTGGGCGCCCGCCAAGTGGGCCAGTTGTACCGCGAGCCGGCCGACACCGCCCGTCGCGCCGGTGACCAGTACCCGGGACCCGAGCAGAAAGCCTCCCGCTTCCAGGCCTGCGAGCGCGGCGAGTCCGCTGTTGGGCAGTGCGGCCGCCGCCTCGTCCGAGAGGGTGTCGGGGATCGGCACGACCAGGGAGCTGTCGAGCGCGGCGCGTTCGGCCCAGCCTCCCCCACGCGTGGAGGTGTAGCCCATCACCCGTGTGCCCGCTGCCGGCCCGGAGCCGTCGGCCGCCTCCTCGACGACGACACCGACGACGTCCAGCCCGACGATGCGACCGGGCGGGGAGAACCGGATCGAGTGCAGGTCACCCCGGCTGGCGGTCGATGCCGAGACCCGCACCAGGAGCTCACTGCCCGTGCGGTCGGGCTCCGGCACCTGCGTGAACTCCACCGAGCCGTCCTTCGTCGTGGTCAACGCACGCATGTCGGTCTTCCTCTCAGCCATTCATCCATGCGGGAACGCCCGCCACGATGCCCAGACAGGCGCCGACAGCGGAAGTGGACTAGGGTGCCCACTTAGAGACCGTAACACGCAAGTGGGCACCCCCGCCCACTTTCACTTCGAGATGGCGGCATGACCGATCAGGACGAAACGCGACGAACCCTGCGCTCCGACGCGGAACGCAACCGAGACCGCATCGCCGGCGCCGCCCGCGCCGCCTTCCGCGAACTCGGAGCCGACACACCGATGAAGGAGATCGCGAAGCGCGCAGGCGTGGGCACCGCCACGCTCTACCGGCGCTTCCCGACCCGCGAGGACCTCCTGGCCTACGTCTTCACCGACCGGCTCACCGGATGTGAGGACTCAGTACACACCGCGCTGAACCACCCCGACCCCTGGCAGGGCCTGGTCGACCACATCAACCACCTCGCCCACCTCCAGTTGGAGGACCGGGCGTTCACCGCGGTGTTCCTGTACGAGTTCCCGCCGGACAGCCCGGTCAGCCACTCCCGCGCCGAGGCCGGAAAAGCACTGCACCAACTGCTCGACGCGGCGAAGACCGCCGGCGACCTCCGCCAGGACGTCGACGCGAACGACATCATGCTGCTGCTCAAGGCGAACGACGGTGTACTGCGCTGGTCGGGCGATCCCGCCCAGGAGAGCCAACGCCTCATCGAGCGGTTCCTCCGCTCCCTCCATACCTGACCGGTCCGCCCACGCCCGGCGCCCACGAGGAGTCGCGGCACGCTGCCGCCGAGTGCGTCGCCCTGCTGCGTACCGCGAAGCACCGATCCGGTCTCTCTTGCCGGGCGTTGGAACGCAAGGCTCGAAAGGTCGGCGACCACTTGCCGGTGAGCACCCTGGCGAGCACGCTCAGCCGGGGGTCGCTACCGAGACGGGACGTGGTGGCGGCACTGGTCCGGGCGTGCGGCGGTGACCCGGCGACGGTGAAGGAATGGGTCGAGGTGCATGTGGCGCCGGCCCAGCGGGAGAGCTCCGCACGAGCGGAGGACGTGCCCTGGTCGTCCCAGGCGCTGCCGGGCCTCGCCGCCGACGGCGGTGACGAGGATGAGGGCGGCGGGACCGGCCGGCAGCTCGTGCCGTGCCTGCTCCCGGCGGACCAGGCCTTGTTCGTGGGTCGGCAGAACGAGTTGAGCACGGCATGTCGGCTGCTGGACCGGGAGGGACCCCCCGAAATGACCGGCCGCATCCATCTCTACCGCACCCTGCCGGCCCGGCGACAGACGCTGATCGTCCTGGACAACGCGGCCGATGCCCGGCAGGTCAGTGACCTCCTTCCCAACGGAGCACGCTGCGCCGTCGTCGTCACCAGCCGGACCACGTGAAGCGCGCTATTTCTCGGCCGGGGTGGGGGCTTGGGGAAGGCGTAACTGGAAGCATGCGCCGAGGGTCCGGGGGGTGAGGATGAGGGTGCCTCGGTGGCGGTGGGCCAGGTCGCGGGCGATGGCGAGGCCCAGGCCGGTGCCGCCGTGGTCGCGGGAACGGGCGTCGTCGAGTCGGACGAAGCGCTCGAAGATGCGCTCGGCGTCCTCGGTGGGCACACCCGGTCCGTCGTCGTGCACCGTGAGGACGACCCAGGCGTCCTGGTTTCGGATGGTGATCTGGATGCGGTGTGCGGCGTGGCGGGCGGCGTTGTCGATGAGATTGCGCAGCAGCCGTTCGTATTCGTCGGGGTTTCCGTGTGCGTGTGCGGGGGCGGTGCTGTCGCAGGTGAGGGTCAACGGTCGTTCGTTGAGGGGGTATTGCTCGGTCAGGCGAGAGGCGAGGGCTGTCAGGTCGACGGTTTCGGGGCCGGCTGAGGGGGTGCGGGTGTCGAGGCGGGCGAGGAGCAGCAGGTCTTCGGCGAGGGCCTGGAGGCGGCGGGTCTGTCGTGCGGCGGTGGTCGCCGCGGCGGGCCAGTCGGTGCGTTCGGGGTAGGCGAGCGCGACTTCCAGGCTGGCCAGCAGTGTGGTGAGGGGGCTGCGCAGTTCGTGGGCGGCGTCGGCGACGAAGCGGCGTTGCTGGGCGGCGGCGTTGTCGAGGCGTTGGAGGGTGGTGTTGATGGTGGTGGCCAGGGCGGTGATCTCGTGTCCCGTGGCGGGGACGGTGACGCGTTCGCGGGGGTCGCTCGCGGTGACCGAGGCGGTGAGGACGCGGATGGCTTCGACCGGCCGCAGCGCTCTCCGGACGGCGAAGTAGGCGACGGCGGCGATCAGTACGAGGCTGACGAGCCCGGCCCGCAGCAGCAGGCGGTCGGTGGTCTTGGTGACTGCCTCGGCTGTGTGCGGGAGCACCACCACATAGACCCGCAGCTTGGCTTCGGCGGCGACGCCCAGAGCGGCGACTTTGTCACTGCTCAGTTCCTCGGCGCTGATATCGGCGGACATGACCATGTAGGTCCTGCCGGCCATATCGAATCTGTCCCTGGCGTTGTCGTCGCGGCGCACCGGTATGCGGATGGGACGGATCGTCAAGAGCCCGGGCCAGGCCTCCGATGGGGCGGGCAGCACATGGCGGGTGCCGGGATCGAAGTCGTCCATGCCTCCGCCGTAGGCGACAGCGGAGCGTCGGCCGCTCGCGACGACCTCGTACGGCACGGCGTTTCTGCGAACGGGAACCACACCCTGGTTCAGCTGATCGACGAGAGCCCAGAGCTGTTCCTGGGCTTGTTCTTCGGCGATCCGCGTGCCCTCGCCGTAGACGTCGCGGTGTACCCACCAGCCGATACCGACCAGGATGACGGCGGCGGCCGAGGCGGCGGCCAGGGCCGCGCGGGCTCGTACCGAACGCGGCCACCAGCGGCGTCGCGGCTCAGCCGCGTTCACGGTCGTCCACCAGCCGGTAGCCGGTACCCCGTACGGTCTGCAGGGACTTCCGGTGGAACGCGGCGTCCACCTTCTTGCGGAGGGCGCTGACGCGCGCCTCCACCAGGTTGGGATCCTCGGCTTCGTCGGGCCACGCGTGATAGAGCAGATCCGCTTTGGAGACCGCCTGGCCCGCCCGACGGGCCAGCAGCTCCAGCACTGCGAACTCCCGGGGTGTGAGTTCCACCCGGGTCCCGGCCCGGCGGCAGACCCGGCCGGCGACATCCAACGAGAGGTCGCCCACGGCAAGAACGGGCTGGGCGACCGTGGCGGCTCGTCTGACCAGGGCCCGCAGCCGTGCGACGAGCACCATGTAGGAGAAGGGTTTGGCCAGGTAGTCATCGGCCCCCGTGTCCAGGGCCTCTGCCTGATCCCAGTCCCCGTCCTTGGCGGTGAGTACCAGGATGGGGGTCGCGTTGCCCTCCCGGCGCAGTTGGGCGCAGACCTTGTAGCCGTTGAGTCCGGGCAGCATCAAGTCCAGTACGACGAGGGCATATTCGCCGGTCCGGGCCATCCACAGTCCCTGTCGGCCGTCATGGGCGAGGTCGACGCTGTAGCCCTCGGCGGTCAGACCGGTGTGCAGGGTGCGGGCAAGGTCCACCTCGTCTTCGATCACCAGGATGCGCATGTGGTGCAGCCTCGCACAGCGCCGGCCCGCCTTCCTGATCGGCCGGTCAGGTTGGGTCAGCCTCCGGTCAACGAGGTCCGGGCACGCTGGCGGCGTTTCTTCGCCACTGCTGAAAGGCCCTGCCGCCGATGTCCCTTGATGAACGTGCCCCCGCCGCGGCCAGGACGGTTTCCCCTCCCGTGCCCGCCCGTCGACAATCGCCGAGGCCGGCCAAAGCCGTTGTCGTCATCGCGCCCTTGCTGCTGACCATCGCTCTGGGGCTGTGGGGTATCCGCAGGAAGAACACTATGTGGGGGGACGAGTCCGTCACCTATCAGCTCGCGCACCGCGATCTTTCGCGGATATGGCGCACCGCCCAGCATGTCGATCTGGTCCATGCCCTCTACTACGCCGTGATGCATGAGATCTTCGGTCTCTTCGGCGGTGGGCTGCTGCCCTTGCGGCTGCCGTCTGTGCTGGCCATGTCCGTGGCGGCGAGCGGAGTCGGGCTTCTGGGGCTACGCCTGGCGGGACCCCGTGCCGGGCTGCTGGCCGGGCTGCTGTTTCCGCTCCTTCCCCAGGTGCAGAAGTACGCGCAGGAAGGCCGCTCGTATGCCATGGTCTGTGCCCTGGTCACCTGGGCCACCTATGCGCTCGTGGTCAGCGTCCCGCATCGTGCCCGGTGGCGGTGGGCGGTCTATGGATCCACCATGCTGCTGGCCTGTCTGCTCCATGAGTTCGCGGTCCTCGCCCTGGTCGCACACGGCGTCACACTGGCCGTCTCCCGTGTTCCACGACCGGTGCTGAGGGCGTGGAGTGTGGCTGCCGCGGCCGTTGTGGCCGGGCTGTTGCCGCTGGCGATCCGCAGTGCGGGGCAGTCGGAGCAGGTGTCCTGGATCAGCGGACCGGTGCGGCTTCGTTATTTCCTGGTTGTGGCGGTCGTGGGCGTGGTGTGTGCCCGAGCGCCCCTGAGGGGGAAGGGACCCGTGCGGCTCTCCGCGCTGGCCGTGCCGATTCTTGTGCTTCCGGGTCTTCTGCTGCTGACCACCTCACTGGTCAAGCCCCTTTTCGTCGACCGGTATGTGCTCTACAGCAATATCGGAATCGCCTTGCTGCTGGGGGCCTGGATGGACTACTTCCACCGGCGGCAGCGGTCTTCCCGCTACGCGTGTTTCGCGGCGGTTGCCGTACTGGCCGCGCTCGTCCCGCCGAGCCTGGCGCTGAGGACGCCCCAGAGCCGGAGCAATGACGTCACCGCCATCGGCGTCGCCATACGCAAGGAAGGCCGTCCCGGCGACGGGCTGCTCTATCTCTCCGGCCGGTGCCGGGCCTGGACCGCGGCCAACCCCGAGGACGCCCGTTTCCTGACAGATCTGGCCCTGGCGCAGGATCCCGTTTCGTCTGACACACTTGCGGGTGTCGAGCTTCCCGCCCAGGACATAGCGGCACGCATGCTGGTATTCGACCGGATCGTCGCGGTCCGCGACCCGGCGGGTGCGCACCCGCCGACCAACCCGCAGGAGGAAGCGAAGACAAGGACCCTGCGGCGCCACTTCCGCGAGTACGGAACAACCCATGTCAACGGGGCGCGAGTCACCGTGTATGTCCGAGACCACGACCCGTCTCCGAAGGCCGGTCCTGGAACCAACAGCCCGGGAGCGCTGTCTCGACCCGGAAGCCACGGACCCTGACTTGCCGGTCGCTGCTGCCGTGGGCAGGCTGCGGCTGTTCTCCGCCGCTGCCCAACTCATCGCGATCGCACGCCAACGGCGCCTGCGATTCGCCCGCCACTGGCCATGGACGGAAAAGATCAGTCGGCTCGGCACCTGAGCCACCGACCGGACCGCGGCAACCGGCAGGGGCGCCTACGGTTCCCTGAAGGTGTCTGGCCGTTGGGGAGGGGAAGGCGTGTCGTCGCTGGAGAAGATCGCTGGTCGCCGGGCTGAGCTGGAAGCCCCAGAGGAACCGCGAGTGGCTGCGGCAGTAGCCGTAGCCGGCGTGTCCGGCCGGCTCGGAGCGATTGACTGACTCGCGGGAGGCCGCGCACGGCAGTGGGGTGGAGTCGATCAGCCGCAGGTCGGCGGAGCCAGAGCCGGGCCGAGGGGAAGCCCAACAGCACTTGCTTGCGCCACGGCCAGGCACAGCAGTTCCGCGTCCGACAGCTTCGGCGGCCGCCCGATCCGGCAACAAGGCGGCACACGGTCGTCGATGAACACGTACAGGGCTGCCAGACGGGCGTCCAAGCCGGAAGTCACGGTTCAGCCGCGGGCGATGGACTGTTCGATGAGTGCCACCGTGGCGCGGGGATCGTCGACCTCGATGACGAGGCGGTCGTAGCTTTCGGCGTCGGCGAGTTCGATGACGACCGCCTTGTCCGGGTTCTTCACGTCCCAGAAGAGCCGTTCACCGTCGCGGCGGAAGCGGCCGGCGGTGATCACGCCGGGGAAGTGGGTGCCACCGACGCGGATACCCTTCGGTTCGCGTGCGATGCCGGGGTCGTGGGTGGCGCCACGCACGTGGGTGAGGGGGATTTCCAGGCGGCTCTTGAGAGTCCAGAGCTTGTCGAGGCCCTGGAATTCGGCGGTCAGCAGGCCGCGTTCGCGGTCGATGGAGATCAGGGCCATGTCAGTGCTCCTTGGGGGCGGTCGGCTGGGCGCGCAAGCGCAGGCCTTCTACCGTGCACTGGAAACCGAGGAAATCCTCGGCCACGACCAGCACACCGTAGCCAGCCTGGTCAAAAATGCCCGTCCCGTCGCAGTCCTCGAATCCGACGCACCGGACAGACGGCACAGCGTCCAGCACGAAGAGATCATGAACGCGGCCGAAGTCGGCAGCGAAATGCGGGTCGCGCTGACCCTCAAGGGGATGGCGTGGGGGGTATTGGTATTGCTGAGGGAGAGGGGCAGCAGACCCTTCTCGACGACCGACGCCGTGAACGCCGGGCGGCTCTCCAGACCCTTGGCCGGTACGCTGAGACAGTACGTCGCCGGTCGGTTCCTGCGTCCCGTCCGTAGCGCACCCGCGCCAGGCGTTGTGTTGATCGACAGCAGCGACACGATAAGAGCCGTGACCGGAACCGGCCGCGAATGGGTGCGCAGGCTCGTGCCGGAGAATGTGACGGCCGACGAGGACGAGATATTCGCGCACGTCTGGAATATCGCCCTCGCGGCACGCCAGCCGGGCCGTCAAGCACTGAGCCGTATCCCCGGGCCTGACGGGTGGATCGTATTGCAGGCCCAACCGCTCGACGAACCAGGCCCCGGCGGGGTGGCCGTTACCATCCAATCCGCTTCATCCGACGTGCTGTTACCCGCCGCGGCCGTCCTGTACGGGATCACCTCGAGGGAGCAGGCGGTTATCAGGCGGGCTCTCGACGGACTGGCCGTCAAACAGATCGCCCGCAGTCTGAATCTTTCCTTGCACACCATCAACGATCACTTCAAAGCCATCTACCGAAAGACCGGCGTCAACAGCCGCGAAGAACTCATCGCCAGCCTTTCGAGATGACCTGTCCGGAGGAGACGAGCAGTTCTGCGCCGGGATGGCCGACAACGACCACGACGGGGTCCTCGTCCATGCGACGACCGTACTGCGACCGGCCAAGCCGCGACCACCGAGTCGGGAGATGTTGCTGCGGCTGGTCAGCCATAGCAGTCGCGTGATCACCGAAGCGAAAGACGACGAACTACAACTGCCGTGTCAGAAGCAGCCGCGGACCATGTGGTGACGGCGCTTCACCTTGGAGGAGGAGTTGCCACGCCGGCACGTCGCGGCCGAGCTGACGGCCATTCTGGGCTTCATGATCGTGGAGGGACGAGAGGGGCCCGAGGGCCAATGGGGCGCTGAAGATCCTCAGCGGCCTGGACGGGCCGAGCGGAACCAAATGAGGGGGTCAGCCACGGGGCAGGAGGAGGCGGGACAGCGCGGCGGTGGCGATGAGGAGGGCGGCGACGGTGAGGAGACCGATGCGCATGCCCGGGAGGGAGAAGCCTCCGCCGGGGCCGGAGAGCAGGCTGCCGAAGAGGGCGACGGCAAGCGCACCGCCCGTCTGGCGGAGCGAGTTGAGCAGCCCCGACGCGGTCCCCGCTCGCTCCCCCGGGACGGCGTCCATCAACAGCGCGGTCAGCGCGGGCACCACGAGCGCCCCGCCGACGCTCAGCGGCAGCAGCAGGACCAGCACCAGCCACACCGGGGTGTGCGCGGCCAGCGGCAGCATGGCCAGCATCGCTCCTGTGAAGATCAGCTGGCCTGCGACGATCACCGGCCGCCGCCCGATCCGCTCCGCCAGCCGCGGCGAGACCAGGTTGGTCGCCGTCACCACCGCCGACATGGGGACGAACATCAGCCCGGCCGCGATCCCCGACATCCCGCGCAACTGCTGGTAGTACAGCCCGAGGAGGAAGATCCCGCCGTAGAAGGCCGCGTTCACGGCGAAACCGACCGCCAGTGGGACGCTCACCCGGCGGTCCATCAGCATGCCCAGCGGGACCATGGGCTGGCGGTGCCGGGCCTCCACCAAGCGGAAGGCGCACCCGGAGGCGACGGCGATCGCGGCGGCGGCCAGCACGGGGCCGCTGGTCCAGCCCAGGTGACCGCCCTCGATCACCGCGAACGCCAGCCCGGCCAGGGCCAATACGGCGGTGAGCTGGCCGCCGCCGTCCACCGCGGCGGGCCGGCGCGTGGAGCGTGGCACCCGGACCAGCAGGCTCAGGATCACCGCGCCCACCGGGAGGTTGAGCAGGAAGACCGCCCGCCAGCCGGCCGACTCGGTGAGCAGCCCGCCCAGCACCGGACCCGCGGCCATCGCCACCGAACCGCCGACCGTCCACAGCGCGATGGCGCGGGCACGCGCCCGGGCGTCCTCGTAGGCCTGCCGGATCAGAGCCAGCGAGGCCGGCATCACGACCGCGGCGGCGGCGCCCTGCGCCACACGCGCGCCGACCAGCACGCCGATGCCGGGCGCCAGTGCGCAGCCGAGGGAGGCGAGGGTGAACAGGGCCACGCCCCAGGCGTAGGCGCGGCGGGCGCCCGCACGGTCGGCGAGGGCGCCGGCAGACAGCATCAGGGCCGCGAACATCAGGGTGTACGCGTCCACCACCCACTGTAGTCCGGTCATCCCGCCGCTGAGGGACTTCCCTATCGCGGGCAGGGCGATGTTCACGGCCGAGACGTCGATGGTGATCACCGTGAAGCCGAGCAGCGAAGCGACCAGCGCGACGCCGCCGCGCCGCGGTCCGGTGGGGGCGTCGGCGGGCGGCGCGGCTGGTCGGGACCGGTGCGGCTGTCGTCGCCGGAGCGTGGACGCCGACGTCTGCTGACCGTGCCCGTGGACGGACGCGCTGGACTTGGAGGTGGCACGGGCAGGGACGGACCGCACGATGAACTCCTCTGTGTACAAAGGAAACTGGCTGCCGATCGGAGGGCGGGCGGCACCGGACTGCCGGGGCCGCGGTCCTGTGCCGTGCACTCCCTGGGCCCCGGCGGCCGGGCCGCCCGCCGCGGGAACAACTCTCCGCTCTCACGTGGCCGCCTGGCAGACCGGGCTGTTCCCGGGGTGCGGCGTTCCAGGTCCTGACAGGGCCCCCCACGTTCCCGGTGCGCCTGCCACAATGGGCCGAATGGCAGTAGCAGACGCACGGGGCACCGAGCTCGGCAGATATCTGAAGGCCCGCAGGGCGCAGGTCCGCCCGGAGGACGTCGGCCTCCCGGTCGGCGCGGGACTGCGCCGTACTCCCGGACTGCGCAGGGAAGAGTTGGCCGCGCTGGCCGGAGTGAGCGTCGACTACTACATCCGCCTGGAGCGCGGCCGGGAGACCAACCCTTCCGCCGCCGTCGTGGACGCCCTCGGCCGCGCCCTGCGACTGCGCGGCGACGCTTACGAACGCCTGCACGAGCTCGCGGAGTTGGCCTCCGGCCGGATCGGTGAACTGCCCGCCGCCTCCGATCACACCGTCCGCGACTCGGTGCTGCGGATGCTGGAGTCGGTGCGTCCGCTCCCCGCATACGTGGTGAGCCGCTACAACCGCGTACTGGCCGCGAACCCGTCCGGCCGGCGGCTGCTGCCCGGGCTCTGGGACTGGCCTCAGGACCAGCGCAACCTGACCCGCTATCTCTTTCTCCACCCGGTCGGCCGGACGCTGTACGAGCCGTGGGAGGAGACGGTCGCGCTCTCGGTGGCGCATCTGCGGGCGGTCGCGGGAGCCGATCCTGACGACCCCGAGCTGACCACGCTCGTCGGGGAACTGGTGCTGAAGTCACCGGAGTTCGCGCGGCTCTGGGAGCGGTACGACGTCTGCGAACGCGGCGGAGGGCAGAAGTCCTTCCGGCATCCGAAGGTCGGACCGATGACCCTGACCTACGAGGTCATGCGACTGGCCCGGACGGGCGGTCAGCGAATGGTGGTCTACCAGGCAGCCCCCGGCACCCCGGACGAGACGGCCATGCTCCGCCTGGACTCCGCGGACACCCGACCGGAGCCGGCGCCCTCGGGTGCTCTGGCCGGACAGGTTCGCCGGGCCGGCGCTGGGGGGCTGGCCCGACGGCAGTGAGGCTGCCATCTTGTGATCACGCATGCCGTGTGCGGCGCCTTACCGGGTGAACTTCGGAGTGATGCCGGGGGCCAGGAGAAGCCGACGGTACTTGCCGTAGTCGTAGCCCTATCACCTCGCTGACCTGCACAGATACCTCGAAGATCAAGACTTACGGTCGCAACTGGATGCGATTAGAATGTTTGTCTGCATAGGTTGGGTAAAGAGGTGATTTTAGCTTCGGCCAGACATGGCATGTCCCTCTTCGCCCCTGCACGGATCAGACCACAAACTCGACACGATTGATGAGATGCATCTGCTGGGCAAGCAAGCCCGCCGCCACCCCACAATCCGACTGAGCTGGTATTTCGCAACCAGCCGTGCCGAGGGGTAGACGGCAGCCGCGCTTCAGGCCCCAGCGCGAGGAAGTACCGATGAGGCTCAACCCCGTCCTCCGCTCCACGGCTTCCGCCCTCGCCGCACTGGCCCTGCTGAGCGCCTGTAGCGGCAGCTCCGGCACCACGGCCACGTCGAGGGGCAAGCTGCTGGTCGGCGTCGACTACCCGCGCTCCGACACCGATTTCTGGAACTCGTACATCAAGTACACGCCGGAGTACGCCAAGCAGCTCGGCCTCGCACTCAGGACCACCAACTCGCAGAACGACATCGCCAACCTCACCGCCAACGCGCAGGCACTGATCCTCCAGGGCGTCAAGGGCATCGCGATGGCCCCGCAGAGCACCTTCGCCATCGCGCCGGTCCTGGCACAGCTGAAGGCAGCGAAGATCCCGGTCGTCACCATCGACACCCGCCCCGACATCGGCAAGGTATACATGGTGGTCCGCGCCGACAACCGCGCCTACGGCGAGAAGGCCTGCAAGTACCTCGGCACCAAACTGGGCGGCAAGGGCAAGGTCGTTATGCTTCAGGGCGACCTCTCATCGAGCAACGGCCGTGATCGCACGCAGGGGTTCAACGCATGCATGAGGACGAACTACCCGGGCATCAAGGTGTTCGGAGAGGCCACCAACTGGGACGGGGCCGTCGCCGCGCAGAAGCTCCAGACCGACCTGTCCGCCCACCCGGACATCAAGGGCATCTATATGCAGGCCAGCTTCGCCCTGTCCGGAACACTCCACGTGCTCAAGCAGCAGGGGCTGATCGTCGGCCCGAAGGACAAGAAGCACGTGTTCGTCGTCTCCAACGACGGCATCCCCAGGGAGCTCAAGAACATCTCCAACGGCAACATCGACGCCACCGTGTCCCAGCCAGTCGACCTCTACGCCAAGTACGCCCTGTACTACCTGAAGGCCGCGATCGACGGGAAGACGTTCAAGCCCGGCAAGACCGACCACGAGAGCACCATCGTGCGAGTCCGCGACGGACTTCTCGAGGACCAGCTCTCCGCGCCGCTCGTCACCGCCGACGGCGGCACGTACGGCGGCATCCCCAGCCTCAAGAGCACCGACGCGTCTCTGTGGGGCAACAGCCTCGACTGACCGGCCGCCGGCGATCGAAGTGGTCTGCGGCCATCTGGTCACCGACTGCTCCGAGCCAGGCCCCAGTGCATCTGGCGCTCAGGAAGGCTCTTCGCCAACCCAGCATCATGCCGGTCACCGACGCCGGGGCCCGGCTGCGGGGCGGCTGAAGCCGGGGCACCAGGGAATCCCACGCTCCCCCGGTTGTTGAAAACGTCGTGAGCTCACCAATCGCAGAAACCCGATTCTCCGTGCTCGACCGCTCCCGCACGCGTGAGGGGCACGACGGCACCGAGGCCCTGCGGGACACCGTAGGACTTGCCCAGGAGACGGAGCGGCTCGGGTACCACCGGTTCTGGGTCTCCGAGCACCACGGAGTGCCCGGCGTCGCCGGCTCCGCGCCCACAGTGCTGGCCGCGGCCGTCGCAGCGGCCACCCGGAGCATCCGGGTGGGGACCGGCGGCGTGATGCTGCCCAATCACCGGCCGCTCATCGTGGCCGAGCAGTTCGGCGTGCTGGAAGCACTCTTTCCTGGGCGGATCGACATGGGCCTCGGCCGTTCCGTCGGCTTCACCGACGGGGTGCGCAAGGCGCTCGGCCGCGACAAGGACGACGCCGATGACTTCGCCGGCCAACTCGCCGAGCTTCTGGGATGGTTCCGGGGCACCTCCCCCACCGGCGTCCACGCACGGCCCGCGGAGGGCCTGACCGTGCCGCCCTTCGTGCTGGCCATGGGCGAGGGCGCCACGATCGCCGCCCGCGCCGGGCTGCCCATGGTCATCGGGGACTTGAGAGACCGCGAGAGGATGCTGCGTGGCATCGAGCGCTACCGGGAGATCTTCCGGCCCTCCGAGTGGGCGAGCGAGCCGTATGTCGTCGTCTCCGGCACGGTCGTGGTGGCGGACACACCGCAGGACGCCCACCAGATCCTGCTTCCCGAGGCGTGGTCGATGGCGCACGCACGGACCCACGGCACCTTCCCGCCCCTGCCGTCGGCCGAACGCATCGAATCCCTGACCATGACCGCCAAGGAACGCGGTTTCTACGAGGCCGGGCTCGTCGGTCACATCGCGGGCACCGAGGATGAGGTGACGCACGAGTTGGAGGTACTACTCAAGGAGACCGGGGCACAGGAGGTGCTCGTCACGACCAGCACGTACGACCGAACAGCGCTGGTGGACTCGTACCGACGACTAGCTCGGATCGCCGGGCTGAAACCGGCATAGACCGTGCAGAACGCGGAGCTGACCGAGCACCGGTCGCGGTGGCGGTGCTGTTGGCCGCTGCGGCGGAAGGCGCGGCCGGAGCGGATTGGGAGAGCCGGCTCAGCCGAATAGACATCGGCCCGTCGTCACTCTTCCGGTGCTCCTTGCTCTGGGCTGAGCCGCAGAGGCAGACGGCATCGACGCGCACGACCCAGACGGGCACCCATCGGGTGGTTCCACCCGTCTTATCACACATCTCGTATGATTGACGAGGTCTTCGAGTAGTGCCATCTATCACACGATGTGTATGTTCCGGATAGGGTCGGTTCATGTCCTCGACGCCCGTCCACCGCCGCCAACCGACCCTGAGCAATCCCCGTGTCCAGCGCACCCGCGTCCGCATCATGACCATCGCGAGGGAGCTCCTGCCCGAGGTGGGGCCGACCGGACTGAGCTACACCCTGCTGGCCGAGCGGGCCGAGGTCACCCGCCAGACCGTCTACCGGCACTGGCCCAACCGCGCCGCCCTGCTCCTCGACCTCATCCTCGAAGGACCGGACCTCGGGGACTATCCCGAGCCGGGCGGCGATGTGCGCGCCGTGGCCACCGCCTGGCTCCGCAGTCTGCGCAACGGCACCAGCGACCCTGCCACCCGTACCGCCGTGCTCGCCGTCACCGCCCACGCCGACCACGACCCCGACAGCGCCCAGGCCCTCGCCCGTCTCATCCAGGACCGGCACGCGGCTCTGAACGCACTGCTGGAACCCTCCGGCGTCCAGATCGACGACGACGAATTCACTCTGCTCTACGGGCCTGTCCTCGCCCGGCTCCTCCTCGACCGCGGCCAGGTCGGCGACACCTTCATCAACGCCGTCGTCACCCAGTGGCTCACCACCTTGGACCACGCGGGCGCCCTGCCTCACTCAGCGAATCCGCCGAGCGTGCGGGTGCCACATTAGGGCGCGGTGACGAACCCGGCCAGGACCGTGCCGCAGGGGGCACGCTGTCACTGGTCCCTGCTTGCACCAGGCGGGGCCATCAGCCGGCGATGGCGTCCAGGTCGGCGACCGCATCGTCCGGCAGCACCAGGCTCGCGGCGGCGATGTTCTCCCGCAGGTGTTCCGGCGAGGAGGTGCCCGGGATCAGCGCGATGTTCGGCGACCGGCGCAGCAGCCAGGCCAGCGCCACCTGCTGGGGCGAGGTTTCCAGCCGGGCAGCGACCTTCGCCAGCGTCTCGGACTGTAGCGGGGAGAACCCGCCGAGCGGGAAGTACGGCACGAAGACGATGTTCGCGGCCGCCGTGCGCTCCACCAGCGCGTCGTCCTGTCGGTTGGCCAGGTTGTACAGGTTCTGCACGGTCACGACGGGCGCGATCGACAGGGCCTCGTCCAGCTGCGTCGCGGTCACCGTGCTCAGCCCGAGATGGCGGATCAGCCCCTGCTCGCGCAACTCGGCCAGCGCCCCGAACTGCTCGGCCAGGGAGTCGTCGTTCGGGGAGTCCGCGTTTCCCCATCGCAGATTGACGACGTCCAGGGCCTCCAGACCGAGGTTGCGCAGGTTGTCGTACACCTGCGCCTTCAGGTCCTGGGGATGCCGGGACAGCATCCAGCTGCCGTCGGCTCCCCGGCGGGCGCCGACCTTGGTGACGATGCGAAGCTGCGCGGGGTAGGGATGCAGGGCCTCCCTGATGAGTTCGTTGACGACCACCGGCCCGTAGAAGTCGGAGGTGTCGATGTGAGTGATGCCCGCATCCACCACCGCGCGCAGCACCGCGAGCGCCCGGTCGCGGTCCTTGGGCGGGCCGAAGACGTGCGGACCGGCCAGCTGCATGGCGCCGTAGCCGACGCGGGTCAGGGTCAGGCCGTCGGCCGGGGTAAGAGTTCCGGCGAACTGTGCTGTCATGTCGTACCTCGCGTGTTGTCGGGCCGCCGAGGCCTTTCCAGGTGGCCTTGCTCTCCACCGTGCGCCGGTCCCCGCTGCCGTGGCTAAGCCCTGCTGTTCCTGGGAGTGACAGGGACAGGCACCGCCGGCCGGGCGGCCGTACGGTGTGGCCATGGACGGATCGACTCCGCTCGGGGAGTTCCTGCGTGCCCGCCGGGCGCTGGTGCGGCCCGAGGACGTGGGGCTGCCCGGGGGCGGCCTGCGCCGGGTGCCGGGGCTGCGCCGCGAGGAGGTCGCGATGCTGGCCGGCATCAGCTCCGACTACTACCTGCGCCTGGAGCAGGGTCGGGACCGCAACCCCTCCGTGCAGGTCCTGGAGGCCGTCGCCCGCGTGCTGCGGCTCGACGCCGACACCACCGCCCACCTCGTCGGCCTCGCCCAGGAGCGGCCCGGCCCGGGGACGGGCTCCGGGCGCCGCACACGGCAGGTGCCGGCGAGTCTGCTCCAGCTCATCGACGGCTGGCCGCGCAACCCCGCCTACGTCCAGAACCGCTACTACGACTGTCTGGCCGCCAACGCCCTCGCCACCGCACTCACCCCGAACTTCCGGCCCGGGGTCAATCTGCTGCGGGCCGTCTTCCTCGACCCGGCGGAGCGCGAGCTGCGCCGCGACTGGGAAGAGCTGACTTCGGAGGCTGTGGCCGCCTTGAGGTCCACGGCCGGGGCGGACGTGGACGACCCGCGGCTGCGCGACCTGGTCGGCGAGCTGTCCTTGCGCAGCGAACGCTTCCGCACCCTGTGGGCCCGGCACGAGGTACGGCCCCGCCGCGGCCGGGTGAGCCATCTGACCCACCCCCAGGTAGGCGACCTCGATCTCCGCTCGCACAAGCTGTCCGTGGACGGCACGGACGGCCTCAACATGGTCGTCTTCCACGCCGAGCCCGGCAGCCGCAGCGCCGAACTGCTCGACATCCTCGGCAGCCTCGCCGCACCCCAGGGCGGGAAGGCCCGGCGGAACGACACGCAGGAGCGGATCGAGGACCAGTAGGCCCCGCTCGGTTCAGAACTCCTGGTGCCGCTCAGGCACGCGAGGTCGAGGCGACATCGATCCGGATCGCTCCGGCCTCGGGCAGCGCCTTGCGCGCGGGCGCGGACGCGGACGCGGGGCTGCTCAGGTGGCCGATGGCAGGCCGGCGCCGCGAGCACGAGCCTGGGCTCACCGGTTTCATACACGGCGTGTGACGTCTACCGCAGCCGCAGCACAGCTCAATCATACGTCTTGTGTGATATACCGGAATCAATCACACACGCTGCATGATTCAGCGGTGGGAGTTGCATCCCCTTCCTTCCAGGAGCTCCTGATGTCTGTTGCGATCACCTTCTCCGAGTACGGCGCGCCCGACGTGCTGACCCTGTCCGACGTCCCAACGCCGGAGCCGGGTCCGGGCCAGGTCCGCATCCGGGTCCGCGCCGCTGCCGTCAATCCCATCGACCTCAGGATCCGCTCCGGCGGGATGGCGGGGATCATGCCTGTCCAGTTCCCCGTGATCCCGGGCCAGGACGTCGCCGGGGTGGTCGACGAGGCGGGCGAAGGCAGTGGCTTCTCGCCCGGTGACGAGGTCTTCGGCTCGGTGCACTTCGGCGGCTACGGCGAGTACGTCCTGCTGGACCAGCCGTTCGCGAAGCCCGCCACGGTGTCGTTCGAGTCCGCGGCGGCCATGGTCACGGTCGGTGAGACCGCCTACCGGGCGCTCGAACACCTCGCCATCGCCCCCGGGCAGACCCTGCTGGTCCACGGTGCGGGCGGTGCCGTCGGTGCCGTCGCGGTGCAGCTGGCTGTCGCCCGCGGCCTCACGGTGGTCGGCACCGTCGGCGAGCACGACTTCGACCGCATCAGCAGGCTCGGGGCCACGGCGGTCCGCTACGGCGAGGGCTGGGCGGACCGAGTACGAGGCGCCGTGCCAGGAGCGGTGGACCGCGTGTTCGACACCGCCGGCACGGGTGTCCTCGCCGAGTCCATCGCCCTGACCGGCGCTGCCGCGCGGGTCATCACCATCGCCGACCTGACCTTCGCCGAACACGGGGTGCGCTTCACCGGACTCGACCCGGCCGACCGGTTCCCGCAGGCCCTGCCCCTGCTGGCCGACCTCATGGTCCGCGGTGAGCTCGACGTGCCGGTGTGGCGCACCTTCCCCCTCGGTGAGGCCGCCAAGGCGCACGCCGAGATCGAGGCCCACAACAACAAGGGCAAGGTCGTCCTCCTGCCCTGACCCGTCCCCCACCCCCGCCGAGGCGCCGGCCGCCCGGCGGGGGTCGAAGTCCATTACTGAATCACAAAGGAGTGCACCAGCAATGAGCACCCGGACCGCGATACCCGACGCCGACGTCGTCCGGATCATCGCGGCGTACTACGATGCCGTCGATTCCGGGGACGCCGCCCGCGTCTCCCACACCTACCTCGCGGCGCCGACCACGACGCTGCAGTTCAACGCCGACGACCCCATCGTGACCGTCGAGGCCATCCAGGAGTTCACGGCACGGTTCTTCCACGTCGTCTCCGACATCGCACACACGATGATCGACATCTGGACCACCCCGCTGATGGGCAACGTCGTGCCGGTGAACCTGGCGCCTGCCCGGTCCGCCTCCACCGTGACCGTCGTGTCCACCGCCCTGCCCACCTTCTCCGTCGACACGGGCTCGACGGTGACACGCCTCGCGCTGCCGGCGACCTCGATCTTCACCATCGACATCGCGTCGGGGAAATTCGTCTCGGTCCACAACATGTTCGACATCGCCAAGGTCTACGCAGCCGTCAACGGCTGAAGGCAGCAACACGGAAGCAGCCGGCTCCCCCGGATTTCCGTCACGTGTGCCGCCGGGCACGCCCTGTCCGGGGGCCGCTCGGCTCATGACAGGCTTGCACCGAGGTGACCGCAGGCCGCAGGGCCGGCCGATGCCGCGACCTGGACGGGAGTGGCGCAGCACAGCAGGCTGCCGTCCCCGAACCGACGGCGCACGATCCCCGGCGGATCGGCCGTACCCGAGTGGCGGCACGTCACCGTACGACCACCGCACCCGGGCGGTCCGCCCCGCTGAACGGCCTTACCGTCACGGCGAGTCGGGCGTGGTCAGTGCTGTCAGGCACTCGGCCACGGCTTGGGTCATCGCATCCCGGGCCGATGCCAGATAGCGACGCGGATCCACCACGTCCGGCTCCCCCGCCAGCATGGCCCGGACCGCGCGGGTGAAGGCGACGTTGAGCAGTGTCCCAATGTTGATCTTCGTCATGCCGTGCTCCACGGCGGCCCGCAGCGCCGTGTGCGGCACGCCTGACGAACCGTGCAGAACCAGCGGCACGGGCACCTCGTCGCTGATCCGCGCGATGAGTTCGAGGTCGAGCGCGGCGGTCCGGGAGACCATCGCGTGGCTGCTGCCCACCGCGACGGCCAGTGCGTCCACACCGGTCTCGGCGACGAACCGGGCGGCGTCCTTCGGGTCGGTGCGCACCCCGGGGGTGTGCGCCGATCCCTTGCCGCCGATCTCGCCCAACTCCGCCTCCACGAACAGGCCGTGGCCGTGCGCCCAGCGGGCGGCCTCGCGGGTCGCGGCGATGTTCTCCTCGTCCGGCAGCCGGGACGCGTCGAACATCACCGAACTGGCCCCGCACTCGGCGGTGCGGTGCAGCAGAGCGACGTCCTCGACGTGGTCGAGGTGCAGGGCGAGCCGGGCGTCGCCGCTCCTGGCCGCGGCGCTTGTGGCGGCGGCCAGGGGCATGACGTCGCCGCCGTGGTGGCGTACGGCGTTCTGGCTGATCTGGACGATCGCCGGCCGGCCGGTGCGCCGCGCTGCGTCGGCGACGGCCTGGACGTGCTCCAGGGTGATGACGTTGAAGGCGGCTATGCCGGAACCCGACGCATGGGCTTCGGCGATCAGGTCCGCGCTGCGGCAGAGCATGACGTCCTTTCGGAGGGAGGGGCCCCGGACGGCCGGGACCGCTGTGCGCCGGGCGCGGGGTCAGGAGGCGGGGCGGTCCAGGATCACGGAGCGGGTCAGGGCGCGTGGCCGGTCGGGGTCCAGCCCCTTGCGCACCGCACTCGCCTCGGCGAGCCGTTGCACCCGCACCAGATCGGCCTGCGGGTCCTCGGGGTGGTCCACGAACAGCGCGCCGGTGGCGTCGACGTCCGCCCGCAGCCCGGCCTCGTCCGGGCCGAAGTGCCACACCAGGCGGCCGGGCGCGGCGATGGCGATCGGACCGTGCCGGTATTCGAGGGACGGGTAGGACTCCGTCCAGCTCTGGGTCGCCTCACGCATCTTCAGGGACGCCTCGCGGGCGATGCCGTGTGCCCAGCCCCGGCCGAGGAAGGTGATCTGGTCGGCGGTGACCCACTCCTCGGGCAGCGGCGCATGCAGCGCCGTACGCGCGGCCTCCGCCAGCGGCTCCGCCGCCTCGCCCAGTCCGGCGCGCAGCGCGGTCAGCGCGGTGGTCGCGAACACGGTCTGCACGACCGACTTCTCGTCCGCGAAGGACAGGTCGAGGACGTGGTCGGCGACGTCGACGATCGGCGTGGAGGTGTCGGCGGTCAGAGCGACCGCGGGGTACCGGCCGCGCCGCCGGTCGAGCAGTTCCAGGATCTCGGTGGTGGTGCCGGACCGGGAGATCGCCACCAGCCGGTCGTAGGTGCGCTCGTGCGGGAACTCGGAGGCCGCGAAGTGGTCCGTCTCGCCGAGGCCGCGCCGCTCGCGCAGTGCGGCGTACGCCTCGGCCATGAACCAGGAGGTGCCGCAGCCGACGACGGCGACCCGCTCGCCCGGCCGGGGCAGCAGATCCGCCGACTCTGCCGCCACGCTCGCGGCCTTGAGCCAGCTCTGGGGCTGGCGGGCGATCTCCTCGCCTATGAACGACATGCTGGTGCTCCTTGGTATGCGGAAGGACGCGCCTCGGCGGCCTTGGGGGGGGTGGGTGGATGGCTGAGTCGGGGAGGGGAAGGTCAGGAGGTCCGGGCGACCGGGCCACGCGAACCCGGCTGGTGGCGGGCGAAGTAGTCGGCGAGGTCCGGGGCCAGCGCGGGCACCTGGACGGGGATGCCGCCCGAACGCAGCGAGGTGGTGGCCGCGATGCCCGTGGCGACCGCCTCACGGGCGGCGACGGGCGAGGTGTCGGTGGCACCGCCGTGCGCGACGAAGCCCAGGAACTCGCCGACGAGGGCCTGGTCCGCGCCGCCGTGGCCGGCGTCGGCGGTCTCGGCGCTCTCGGCGCCGAGGGTGAGGTCGGCTTCGGGCCGGTAGCCGGAGCGGCGCCGGTTCCACACCTTGACGACCGGGGCGTCGCCCTGGATGCCGTCACCGAGGTTCTCGATGCGGCCCTCGTCGCCGATGACGGTGTAGTTGCGCCAGTAGTCGGGGGTGAAGTGACACTGCTGGTAGCTGGTGAGGACGCCGTTGTCGAGGCGCGTCAGCACCATGCTGATGTCCTCCACGTCGATGACGGGGTTGAGGTCGCGCAGCGCGGACGGCGGCCAGACGCCCTCGTCGAACCAGTCCTGCACCCGCCGCGGGCCCTGCGGTTCGGTGCGGCGGTGCGCGTTGGCGCCGTAGACGGCCAGGTCGCCCAGCGCGGTGACGGTACGGGCGCTACCGCCCGCCAGCCAGTGGATCGCGTCCAGGTCGTGCGCGCCCTTCTGGAGCAACAAGCCGGTGGTCCGGGCCTGTTCGGCGTGCCAGTCCTTGAAGTAGTAGTCGCCGCCGTGGCCGACGAAGTGCCGGCACCACACGGCTCGTACGGTCCCGATCGCGCCCTCGTCGACGAGCCGGCGCATGGTGCGCAGGACCGGCAGGTGGCGCAGGTTGTGCCCGACGTAGAGCCGGGTACGGGTGCGGGCGGCGGTGGCCAGTACCCGGTCGCAGTCGTCGAGGGTGACGGTCAGCGGCTTCTCGACGAACACGGCGACGCCGGCTTCGAGGAAGTACAGGGCGGGCGCGGTGTGCAGGTCGTCGGGGGTGAGGACGAAGACGGCGTCGAGGTCGTCCGCGAGCATGTCCTCGTAGCGCTCGTGGACCCGTACGCCGGCGCCGAAGAGCGTGCGGGCGTCGGCGCGGCCGCGGGCGGCCGGATCGGCGCAGGAGACCACGCGGGCCGTTCCGGGCCGGTCGGCCAGGGTGGCCAGTCCGGCGCGCTGGCCCACGCCGACGACACCCACGCGCAGTTCGGGCGCGGGCGGCTGGTCGGTCATGGGGACACCCCTTCGTCTTGGTCGCGGACAGGGAGAAGCGCTCGACGCCACGGCTTCGCGGCGGGCCGGCTGACGGCCGTCGGGGCGTCGGGCCGTGGACCGTCGGGCCCCGGGCGGTGGCAACGGTCGATGGTGGTCGGCGGTCCCGCCGGTTCCGGACGCCGCCGTACGACGGGACCGCACCGGGCGGCGAGCTGACGTCACAACAGGCCCCGGAACGGGATCGGACCCCGGGTTCCACCGTGACGTCCCTGACAATAGATGCTCGAAACTGCTCTATCAACGCTTCCAGCGAGCATCTTCGAGCAATTTGGCTACGATCCGACGACGCACTGGGTGGCGGTCGGCCCTTCGGCGGGGCTCGCGCCCGCCCCCACCTCCGCCCTTCTCCCCCGCCGTTCCCGGCTTCCACCCAAGGAGCAGCAGTGATACTCACCGTCACCCTCAACGCCGCGCTCGACGTCACCCACCGCGTCGACCGGCTCCATCTCCACGCGAGCAACCGCGTCTCCGCCGTCGCCCAGCGGGCCGGCGGCAAAGGGGTCAACGTGGCCCGGGTCCTGCACGCCCTCGGCCACCCGACCGCCGTCACCGGATTTGCCGGGGGCCCGACCGGCGCCGCCGTACGCGCCGAACTCACCTCGGCCGCCCTCGCCGACCACCTCGTACCGATCGAGGGGGAGAGCCGCCGCACCGTCGCGGTCGTCGACGACCGGGACACCACGATCCTGCTGGAGCCCGGACCGCGGGTGACTCCCGCCGAATGGGCGCGGTTCACCCGCCGGTACCGGGAACTGCTGGGCGGTGCGCGGGCCGTCGTCCTCTCCGGCAGCCTGCCGCCGGGCGTGCCCGCGGACGCCTACGCCGAACTCGTCGCCCTGGCCCGCGCCGCGGACGTGCCCACCGTCCTGGACGCGGACGGCGAGGCCCTGCTGACGGCGCTCGCCGAGCGCCCGGACGTCATCAAGCCGAACGCCCACGAACTCGCCGCGGCCACCGGCGGCGACGACCCGGCGGCGGGCGCGGCCGCACTGGCCGCCGCCGGCGCACGGGCGGTGGTCGCCTCGCTCGGCCCCGACGGACTCCTCGCCCACACCCCCGACGGAGTGTGGCGGGCCCGGCCGCCCGCCCCTGTCGCGGGCAACCCCACGGGCGCGGGGGACGCGGCGGTCGCCGCTCTCGCCCTCGGGCTCATCACCCAACGCCCCTGGCCGGAGCGGCTCGTCGAGGCCGTGGCCCTGTCGGCCGCCGCCGTTGCCGCCCCGCTCGCCGGGGACTTCGACGCCGCGACGCGCCGCGCCCTGCTCGGCACGGTGACCGTGAGCCCGGTCCCGCCGTCCGGTACGTGACGCTCCGGCACGGCTCGTGCCACGGGACCCGGCACCCTCGTTGACATCCTCACAGGCGCTCGCTTTACTCCCGGACAACGCAGGAGCCCCGCTCCGCGTCAGAGGTACGCCCAGCCGGTATGCAGGCCCCGCGCCGCGAGCCCGGCCCGAGTCGCCAGGACGCCCACGCGTCCGAGGCGGGGACGTGCCCTCTCCCCATGGAGCTCGATACATGAGCCACCTGATGAGCACCACCCCCCGGAAGGTCGCCGGCGCGGCCGTAGGCGTCGCCGCTCTGGCCGGCGCGCTGCTCGCGCAGGCGACCACGTCGCAGGCCTCGGCCGTGACGCTGCCGCCCGCCCACGCCGGCTTCGACTACCAGATCGGAGGCGCCTACACCCCGCCGTCCGGCGTCAAGGTCGTCACCCGCGACCACAGCGCCAAGCCGGTGACCGGGCTGTACAACATCTGCTACGTGAACGCCTTCCAGGCCCAGCCCGGCGCCGAGAAGGACTGGGCCTCGGACCTGCTGCTGCGCGACTCCGCGGGCAAGGTCGTCTACGACAAGAACTGGGACGAGGCGCTCCTCGACGTCGGCACCGACGCCAAGCGCAAGCGGATCGCCGACAAGATCGGGGCCCTGATCGACGGCTGCCGCGACAAGGGCTTCCAGGCCGTCGAGCCGGACAACTACGACAGCTACACCCGCTCGGGAAAGCGGCTGACCGCGAACAACGCGCAGGCGTTCATCAAGCTGCTGTCCGCCCGCGCCCACGCGGACGGGCTGGCCATCGCCCAGAAGAACACCTCCGAGCTGGCCGCGAACCGCACCGCCAACGGCCTCGACTTCGCCGTGGCGGAGGAGTGCGGCGCGTACGACGAGTGCGGCGAGTACACCAGCGCCTTCGGCAACCACGTCATCGTGATCGAGTACACCGATTCCGGCCGCTCGAAGGCATGCAGGTCGTGGGGCAGCACGCTGAGCATCGTCCAGCGCGACCTCGACGTCTCCCCGGCCGGCAGCAGCGGGTACGTCCGCAAGACCTGCTGACCGGGCCTTCGGGGTTTCCGTTTTAGCCTGTGGCGGCTCCCCCGAGCCGCCGCAGGCCTCTTTCCAGAGCCCGGAGTCCTCGAAACCTCATATGCTCGATCATGCGCGTTTCCCGGGTGTTTCACGCAGATTCAAGCATGCCGGACTCTTGACAGGTACCGGGAACGATCGTTTAACTCCTGGTCAACGCCGCACACGCAGTACGCGGCGGCAGAGGTACGCCCAGCCGGTAGCTGACCACGCGCCAGGAGCCCGGACTGAGTCGCCAGGAGCCCTCGGGCGTCCGAGGCGGGGCCGTGCCCACCATGCTCTGGAGCTCGGCCTTGAACGGTACCCGCGTGACCCGCCGCGGCCGGCCGGGCACCGACGGCGCTCCGGTACCCGCGGGACCGGCGGCGGTACGACGACCGTCCCCGCCCCGGGGCTGAGCACCCCCACCGCGACTCCACGGCCGGAACGGCGCACGCCGGCCGCATCCCCGTACAGACATCGCCTGTCCCACAGCTCCAACCGGAGGTACCCATGCAAGCGGTCTCCCGCAGCGCGCGGCCCGCCCGCCGCGATGTGCTGCGCGCCGGCGCAGGCCTGGCCACGGCAGTGGCCGCGGGCACGGCGGCCTCCGGCTGCGCGGCGGACCGCGACGACGGCGTCGCCGCCGACGGCACCGTGACCATCGATATGTGGCACGGCCAGACCGACACCGGCAAGAAGGCCCTGGAGTCCCTGGTCGCCTCCTTCACGCGCAGCCATCCCCGCATCCACGTCGAACTCGGCGGCGGCGTGCTCGCCGACGCGATGCTCCAGAAGGTGACGGCCGCCCTCGCCGCCGGCTCGTACCCCGACATCGCCTACATCTTCGGCTCCGACCTGGCCAGCGTCGCCCGCAGCCCCCAGGTCGTCGACCTCACCGACATGGTCAAGAGCGCCCCCACCCCCTGGGCCGGCTACTGGGTGCCCGCCCGCAAGGCCGTCACCGTGAACGGGCGGGTGCGGGCCGCACCCGCCGTGCTGGACTCCCTCGCCGTCGTCTGCAACAAGAAGCTCTTCGCACAGGCCGGCCTGCCGCTGCCCGACCCGGGCTGGCGGTGGGACGACTTCGTCGCCACCGCCAAGGCCCTCACCGACACAGGCGGCGGCCGCTTCGGCACCGGCTGGCCCGGCGTCGGCGACGAGGACACCGTCTGGCGGCTGTGGCCCATGATCTGGGACCTCGGCGGCGACGTCGTCGCCGCCGACGGCAAGCACATCGGCTTCGGCGACACCGGCACCCGGGCCCTGGAGGTCGTCGCCCGACTGGCCCGCGACAAGAGCGTCTACGTCGACCCGAAACCCGGCAGCGAGCAGATGTACCAGGTCTTCATGTCGGGCCGCATGGCCATGGCCGTCACCGGTCCCTGGCAGCTCCCCGACATCCAGCAGGCCAAGATCGACTACCACGTCGTCCCGCTGCCCACCTTCTCCGGCCGGCCGATGACCATCAGCGGACCCGACACCTGGACGGTCTTCGACAACGGCGACGCCCGCAAGAAGGCCGCCAAGACGTTCGTCAGCTGGCTCATGCAGCCCGACCAGGACGTGCGCTGGGACATCCGGGCGGGCAGCCTGCCGCTCAGCCGCAGCACCCGCGACCTGCCCGACTGGCAGCGCAAGGAGAGCGGCACCGAGGGCCTGGGGGAGTTCACCAAGGCCCTGGACTCCGCCCGCGTGCGCCCCGTGCACGCCGCCTACCCGCAGATCTCCCAGGCCCTCGGACAGGCCATCGTCGCCGTGCTGCTCGGCCGGAGCAGTCCCGCCAAGGCGATGCGCGCCTGCGCCGACGACGCCAACGCCGCACTGCTCATCCCGCGTTGAGGAGCCCCCTTCATGTCGCGACTGCCCACCCCGATCACCGTGTCCCGGCCCCCGGACAACCGCCGCGCCCTGCGCCGCAGACGCGCCGGCGAGGCCGCCATGGCCTGGTCGTTCGTCTCACCCGCCGTCCTCATCATCCTCGGGCTGAGCGTGGTGCCGATCATCTGGTCGCTGCTGCTGTCCTTCCAGGCCAACGACCTGGTCACCCCCAGCCGGTGGGTCGGCCTGGACAACTACCGCGCCCTCGCCCAGGACCCGCACTTCAGCCAGGCCCTGCGCAACACCCTGCTCTACACCGCGCTGTACGTGCCGGCCAGCATGGCGATCGGACTGCTCCTCGCCCTCGCCCTCAACCGGCGCATCCGCTTCGTCGGCCTCTACCGCACCCTGTACTTCGTCCCGTTCGTGGTCTCCGCGACCGCGCAGGGCGTGCTGTTCTCCTTCATCCTCGACCCCGAGTTCGGCGCCGCCAACGCCGTGCTCCACCACCTCGGCATCCCGTCCCAGGGCTTCCTCACCGACCCCTCCCAGGCACTGCCCGTGCTCGTCGCCGTCAGCCTGTGGAGCGGCACCGGGTTCTGCCTGGTCATCTACCTCGCCGCGCTCCAGGACGTGCCCGCCTCACTGATCGAGGCGGCCCGGCTGGACGGCGCCGACCGCCGCCAGCTCCTGCGCCACGTCACCCTGCCCGCGCTGCGGCCCGTAACGGTGTTCCTGCTGCTGTGGCAGACCATTCAGTCCCTCCAGGCGTTCGACCTCGTCTACGTCACCACCAAGGGCGGGCCGCTCGGTTCCACCACGGTGATCGTCTACTTCATCTGGGAGCAGGCCTTCAAGAACGCCACCGCCGGATACGGGGCCGCCTCCGCCTATGTCCTGGCCGTGGCCCTGGGACTGATCGGCCTGATCCTCCAGGTCGTCCGCCGCCGCCTCCAGGGAGCCTCCGCATGACCGCCGTCTCCGCCCCGCCCCACGCCGCGCAGGCGGCCTCGTCCGCCACCCGGCCCGGCAGCCGGCGCCGCCGCCCCCGGCTGCCGTTCAGCCCCTGGCACCTGCTGCTCGCCCCCATGGCCCTGCTCTTCGCGGTGCCGCTGATCTGGCTGGTCCTCAGTTCGGTGATGAGCAACGCGGAGATCAACCGCTTCCCGCCGGCGCTGTGGCCCTCCCATCTCGACCTGGGCGGCTACCGCTACGTGCTGGGCAACGCGATGTTCCCGCGCTGGTTCGCCAACTCGTTCGTCGTCAGCCTGGTCACCGTCACCGCCAACCTGGTGCTCGGCACCCTCGGCGGCTACGCCTTCGCCCGGATGCGGTTCGCCGGCTCCCGGCTGCTGCTGGGCCTGATGCTGGCGACGATGGCGATCCCGTTCCAGCTGACCATGATCCCCACCTTCCTGGTGATGAAGCAGCTCGGCCTCATCGACACCCTCGGCGCGCTGATCGTGCCGTCCCTGGTCACACCCTTCTCGGTGTTCCTGCTCCGCCAGTTCTTCCTCTCGCTGCCCCGGGAGCTGGAGGAGGCAGCCTGGATCGACGGCTGCTCCCGACTGCGCGTGCTGTGGCGGATCGTGCTCCCGCTGTCCCGGCCCGCCCTCAGCACCGTGGCCGTCCTCACCTTCCTGAGCACCTGGAACGACCTCACCTGGCCCCTGATCGCCATCAACCACGACACCCAGTACACGCTCCAGCTCGGCCTGACGACCTTTCAGGGACAGCACCACACCCAGTGGGCCGCCGTGATGGCCGGGAACGTCATCACCGTGCTGCCCGTCCTGCTCGCCTTCCTCGGCGCGCAGAAGGCGTTCATCCAGTCCATCACCTCCACCGGGCTCAAGGGCTGACCCCGCAGGCCACCCCGACACACCACCCAGGCAGGAACCTCCGCAATGCCGCACACCTACGACCTGCTCGTCATCGGTGACGCCAACCCGGACGTCGTCATCGGCCCCCTCGACACCCCGCTCGCCTTCGGCCAGCGCGAACAACTGGTGCCCTCCGGCGCCCTCGCCATCGGGGGATCCGGCGCGATCGTCGCCTGCGGGGCCGCACGCCTCGGCCTCCGGGTCGCCTTCGCCGGCCGGGTGGGCGACGACGACGCCGGCCGCTACATGCGCGACCGCCTCGACGCCCACGGTGTCGACACCGAGGCGCTGACGCTCGACCACCACCGCCCCACCCCGCTGACCGTCGTCCTCACCCGCGGCGACGACCGGGCCATCCTCACCGCCCCCGGCACCCTGGCCGCGACCACCGCCGACGACGTGCCGCCCGCCCTGCTGGCCGCCGCCCGGCACGTCCACTCCACCTCGTACTTCCTGATGCCCCAGCTCGCCGCCGCGCTCCCGGACCTCCTGCGCACCGCACGCCGGCACGGCGCGACCACCTCCGTCGACACCAACGACGACCCGGCCGACCAGTGGGAGCCCACCGGTCTGGACGCCGTGCTGGCCCACACCGACTTCCTGCTGCCCAATGCCGCCGAGGCCCGCCGGCTGGCCCGGACCGACGCCGCGGACCCGGCCGAGGCCGCCGCCCGGCTGGCCGCCCGGGGCCCGGTCGCCGTCGTCAAGAACGGCGCGGACGGCGCGCTGTGCCACGACGGCGAACGCCTCTTCACCACCCGGGGCATCGCGGTCGAGCCGGTCGACGCGGTGGGCGCCGGCGACAGCTTCGACGCCGGCTTCATCGCCGGCCTGCTGCACGAGATGTCCCTGCCGGACGCGCTGCGCCTCGCCGCGGTCTGCGGCGCCCTGTCCACCCGCGCCAGCGGCGGCACCGCCGCTCAGCCCACCTGGGACGAAGCCCTCACCCGCCTTCCCGAGACCGAGGAAACCCCCGTATGACCACCCCCAAGATCGTCTTCGTCGGCGCCGGCAGCGTCGTCTTCACCCAGGGTCTGCTCGCCGACCTCCTCGTCTTCGACGAACTGAAGTCCGCGCACATCGCGCTGCACGACATCGACGCCGAACGCCTGGCCACCGCGCACGCCGCCGCCGTCCGCATCGCCGACACCCTCGGTGCCGGCTCCACCGTCACCGCACACGCCAACCGCCGCGAGGCCCTGGCGGACGCCGACTTCGTGATCAACATCGTGCAGATCGGCATGGTCGAGGCCACCCGCACCGACTTCGAGGTACCCGCCCGCTACGGCCTGCGCCAGACCATCGGCGACACTCTCGGCATCGGCGGCATCTTCCGCGCCCTGCGCACCTTCCCGTTCCTCAGGGAGCTGGGCCGCGACATCGCCGAGGTCTGCCCCCAGGCCTGGCTGCTCAACTACACCAACCCCATGGCCATGAACGTCCAGTACCTCACCCAGGCCACCGGCCTGACCCGGGTGGTGGGCCTGTGCCACTCGGTCTACTGGACGATGCGTGACCTCGCCGACCTGGTCAAGGTCCCCTACGAGGAGATCAGTTACCACGCGGCCGGTGTCAACCACCAGGCGTGGGTGCTGCGCTTCGAGCATCAGGGGCAGGACCTCTACCCGAGGCTCGACGAACTGATCGCCGGCGACGAGCAGCTGCGCCGCCGGGTCCGCGTCGACATGTACCGCAGGCTCGGCCACTATCCGACCGAGACCAGCGAGCACTCCTCCGAGTACGTCCCCTGGTACCTGCACCACACCAGCGAGGTCGAGCGGCTGCGGCTGCCGGTCGGCGAGTACCTCAAGATCGTCGACGAGAACACGGCAGAGTACGAGAGGACCCGCGACGCGCTGGCCGCAGGCGCCCCGATCACCGTCGAGGGCACGATGGAGTACGCGCCCCAGATCATCCACAGCATGGTCACCGGTACCCCGCGCACGGTCTACGGCAACGTCCCCAACCGCGGCCTGATCGACAACCTGCCCGCGCACGGCGTGGTCGAGGTGCCCTGCCTGGTGGACTCGCTGGGTGTCCAGCCCACCCGCGTGGGCTCTCTCCCGCCCCAGCTGGCGGCGCTCAACCGCACCTACCTGAGCGCGAACGACCTGGTGGTGCGGGCGGCGCTCGAGGACGAACCGCGGCACATCAGGCATGCGGCGATGACCGACCCGGCCACCGCCGCGGCTCTGCCCGTCGAGGACATCTGGCGCCTGTGCGACGACATGGTCACCGCCCATGGCGACCTTCTCCAGCCGGGGCTGCGCGTCCGCCTCGGCTCCTGACCGGTACCCGGCGGTCCGGCCGCGCCGGACCGCCGGCCGGGCGACGGGCCCTGCTCCGGGGCTCGTCGCGCATGTACGGTCGTTGCGCCGGGTGCGGCTCAGGCCACCAGGCTCGCGATGTGGGCGGTGACCGTGTCGAGAATGTCGGTCCAGGCCGACTCGTCGCCGAGGACGAGGTAGTTGAGGGTCAGGCCGTCGGTCACCGCGGCGAGATAGCGGGCCAGTACGGAGACGGGGACGCGGAGTCGCAGGTCACGGCTGGTGCGCAACTGCTCGATCAGCTCGGTGTAGGCGATGCCGTAGAGCTCGTACTGCCGTCGGGCCAGGTGCTCGAACCCCGGCTCTCGCAGGGCGTATTGGGTCAGTTCGTAGGTGAGCATGTGCTCGTGGGGGCGGTCGCGGACGTGGTCCCAGTACGCCTCGAAGCCGGCCCGGACGGTCTCCTCCAGCGTGGCCCTGGGCCGCAGTGCCTCCCGCACCACGGTCACCGAGTGGTCGGTGAGGGTGGTGATGACGGACTCGATCAGAGCCTGCTTGGAGTCGAAGCAGTAGTGGAAGACGCTCAGCGACATGCCTGCCTCGGCGGCGATGGCCCGGGTCGTCGTCTTGGCGACGCCGTCCCGGGCCATCGCCCTGATCGCCGCTTCCGTCAGCTGCCGGCGCCGCTCGGCCGACGGCATGCGTGCCATCCGTGAACTCCCGCCTCAGGCGCTGTGGACTCCGACCTCGTACAGCGAGTATCCCCAGTCGGTGCCGCGGTCGAGACCGTGGACCCGGACGTAGCGGGCCGGGGTCCCGGTGAACCGGGCCGTGTCCAGGCCGCCGTCGCCGCTCGTGGTGGACCAGGCGGTCTGCCAGTTCGTGCCGTCGGTGGAGAGTTCGATGCGGTACGACTTGCCGTACGCGCGCTCCCAGTCCAGCGTCACCCGGGACACCAGCTGGGTGGAGCCCAGGTCGACCTGCCACCACTGGTCGTCGCTCCAGTCGCTGGCCCACCGGGTGGTGTCGTCACCGTCGACGGCACGGCCCGGCCGGTAGCTGGTGAACGGGTTCGACTCGGACGAACTGGCCGTCGTGGGCTGCCCCTTGGCGAGGTTGACCGAGGCCTGGTGCCGTTCGGTGGCGCCCCAGGTGTCCAGGTAGGACTCGGCGCCCCGGAACAGGTCGTTCACCACGTCCTGGCCGCCGACCTGCCGGATGTCCTCGATCCAGTCGGGGATCATCCCGGCGTGGGCCGCGCCGTCGGTGTTGATGTCGAAGGTGCGCTCGCCGGAGGTCTGCCGGTCGATGACGGAGCCGCCGTCGACGCTCCTGAAGGGGTACGTCACCTTGTTCGCGGCGTCCGCGCCGCGCGGGGCGGGGTGGTCGCCGATGCCGTTGAAGTCGGTGCCGAAGCCGTAGCCCACGCCGTACTTGTCGCGCAGCGCCTTGGTCCGGGCGGCTTCCGCGACGAAGCCCTCGGAACCGTGCATGTACTGGGCGACGAAGCCGCCGAGGGAGTAGACCCGCTCGGTCCAGTTCAGGTCCATCCAGCTGTGCGAGGAGATCACACCGGGGTAGGACGCCGACTCCAGGATGTCCAGCGCCTGGCCGACGGCCTTGACGCTCATGTGGTCGATCTCCAGCATCATCTTGCGCTTCATCATGCCGCGCACGGCATACTCGCCGAGTCCGGTGAGGCCGCGCTTGTTGCACTGGGCGTCCGAGTCGTACGAGGGGACGTCCACGCCGGCCGGCAGGTCCGACTCCGCCTGTGACGAGGCGTTCCCGATGGGGTTGTCGTGTTGCGGGCCGGTGCACTTCTCGGTCTGCCAGAAGGTGCCGGTCGACAGGAACTGGCCGACGTTGATGGCCGTTCCGAGACCGCCGGAGTCGAAGCGGACGCCGCACAGCGCGTTGTCGAACTTGTGGCACAGGAACATCGAGCGGACGCCGAGCGCGTAGAGCTCGTCGAGTCCCTTGTCGATGTCCTCCTTGCTGCACTGCGGGATGTCGAGGATCTGCTTGCACCCGAAGGGCTCGGAGGTCTCGACCCCGAGGATGACGGCGAGTTTGCCCTGCTCGATGACCTCACGTGCCTGCGCGCTGTCGGTGACGACGCGGAACCAGCCCTTGCCGGTGCCGCCGTACATCTTGTCGATGTACGCCTGGAGGTCGTACGTCATCTTCGCCTGCAACCGGATCGACGTCATCTCGTCGCAACTGCGGTCCTTGAAGAAGTAGACGGAGCAGATCATGCCGTTGGTGACGAGGTCGTTGACGAGCACGCGCTGTCCACCGCGCCAGGCCCGCTCCACCCATGCGTAGTAGTCGGCCTGGTGGGTCATCGAGTCGTACGCGGGCCAGTCCTTGAAGGTCGGCCAGCCGACCGGGTCGTGCTTGCCGTCGCCGCCGTGGGTGATGTAGTCGAAGATCGCGAGGGTCCCGTCGGGGTAGTGCTCGGGGCAGTCCTTCAGGGCGTCGGCGACACCGGCCTCGGAGAAGACCTTGCCGCAGATCAGCCGGCCGCCGAAGGCCTCGTTGCCGAAGAGGTGGTTGTGCGCGTCGACGAACCCGCGTACCTCTCCCGCCGAGTTGGTGCCGGTGAACGGCTCGCCGGTGACGTTGATCTGGACGTCCGGGGCGGGTCGCGCGGTGGGGATCCACCAGTCGTTGCCGGCCGCCGAACTCGGTGTGGGCCCGAGGGCCATGGCCAGTACCAGGAGCAGCAGGGACAGCATGGTGACGTTTCTGCGTCTGCGGTACGAGCGTCGAATCGGCGTCACGGCCCACGTCCCTCGGTCGGCGGGAGGGCGCGGTCGGCGAAACCCTGAGGTTGTCATGAACCGCGCAATACCTGGGACGAGGATCGGACCGCGCGCCTACCGAGTCAAGTGTCCGGGACGCTTGACCTGATGACTCAGCGGCTCAACTCACGCACCCAGTCGCCGAGTACGGGCACGCACCGCTCGGCGAAGTACTCGTGGTCGGCCGGGGTGCTGGGGTGGTGCTCGGTGATCCAGCGGGCGGCGAGAAGGCCCTCGCCATTGGATCAATGATCCGATGCATGGAGAGGCCCTTCTGGGGGTGCGATGATTGGAGCATGGGACGGCAGAGGACCAAGCCGGCCCCGACGCCGCCGACCACGACACGTGGTCGGCGTACCCGTGACGCCCTGATCCTCGCCGGGCGGGAAGTCCTGGAGCAGCAGGGCTGGTCCGCTTTCAGTCCTGAAGCGGTGGCGCAGGCGGCAGGCGTCTCGTATGGGACGTTCTATACGTACTTTGAGTCCCGGGACGATCTGCTGCACCATGTCGTCCGATCGGTGGCGGGTGAGATGTTGGCCTCGAGTCTGGTGTCACCGGAGGTGGTGGGCGACCCGTACGCGAAGCTCGTGGAGTCGAACCGCCTCTACCTCCGCGCCTGGGACAAGGCGTCGAAGGTGCTGCGACTCGTGGATCAGGGGGCGGCCGCGGACGAGGCCCTGCGGCAGATCGTCCTCGAGATCCGGGAGTTCTACGTCAGCCGTGCCACGAAGGGCCTGCGGCGACTGCAGGACGCGGGGCTGGCGAATCCGGACCTGGACGCGCGGCTGACGGCCCTGGCGCTGGGGTCGATGGTCGAGCAGGTCGCCCACGCGTGGTCCTCCGTGGAAGACCCTTTCGACGAGGACACCGTCGTCGATCACCTGTCGCGGCTGTGGGCGTCTGCCATCGGGTTGCGGGGCGCACCGGACGAGGGGTGGGCCGCTCGAGCCCGTACGTCATCAGGTACGGCGCCCAGCTGAGGCAGGTAGGTGGCCGAGGCAAGGCGTTCATGCCGACCGGGCAGTCGGCCATGGCGTACGGACGGTTCAGCGTCCCGTGAAGGTCGGCTTCTGCTTGGCGAGGAAGGCGTTCAGGCCGAGGCGGTAGTCCTCAGAGGCCCCCGTGCGGGCGATCTGCGCCGCTTCGTATTCCAGGGCGGCGTCGAGTGTCGATTCTGACGCGAAGGTCACGGCTGCCTTGATGGCGGCGAAGGTGCTGGTGGGGCCGGCGGCCAGGGCGGCAGCGCTGCGGTGGACCTTGGCGTCGAGGTCCTCGTCAGCGGTGACCTGGTGCAGCAGTCCCAGGTCGAGCGCCTCTGCCGCGCTGAGGAGGCGGGGGTGCAGCAGCAGGTTGAGTGCTGCTGCTCGTCCGGCGACGCGGGGCAGGGTCCAGGAGATTCCGGTGTCGCAGGACAGGCCGATGCCGGCGAAGGCGGTCGTGAAGGTTGCGGACGTGGCGGCGATCCGGAAGTCGCATGCCAGTGCCAGCGCCATGCCTGCGCCGGCGGCGGCCCCGTTGATGGCTGCGATCACGGGCTTGGGCATCGTCAGCACGGTCCGGACGAGGGGGCTGTAGTGCTCGCGCACGGTGGCGGTGGCCAGCCGGAAGCAGTCCAACGTCGACGCGGCGGTCAAGCAGCTCAGCGCCCATGGGAACCCCGTGCGCGGGTTCGTCGCCGATGTGCGGGACATGGGGTCGGTCGCGGAGGTCTTCGGCGCGGTGCGCTCGGAGTTCGGGCCGGTCGATGTACTGGTCTCCGGGGCGGCCGGCAACTTCCTGGCCGAGGCGAACGGGCTGTCGTCGAACGGCTTCAAGGTGGTCGTGGACATCGACCTCAACGGCACCTTCCACGTGATGCGCGCCGGGTTCGAGCACCTCGCTCCCGGCGCCTCGGTCATCAACATCACCGCGCCGCAAGCGGTGATCCCCGTGCGGTACCAGGCCCATGTGTGCGCCGCGAAGGCGGGCGTCGACCAGCTGACCCGGGTGCTCGCGCTGGAGTGGGGCGCCAAGGGCATCCGCGTGAACGCGATCGCGCCGGGCCCGATCGCCGGGACGGAGGGCCTGGCACGGCTGTCGCCGGGAGACGACCCGGATGGCAACAGGTCGGTCAAGACCGTTCCGCTGGGCCGGTTCGGCACGAAGGAGGAGATCGCCGATCTGGCGATGTTCCTGTCGTCCTCTGCCGCCGCCTACATCTCCGGTGCGGTGATCCCGTGCGACGGCGGGGGATCGTTCGAGAGCATCCGCGCGATCGAGGAAGCCAGCCGCTTTCTCGCCTCGGCCCCGCGGTGAGTGACGGACTGCAGCCCTCTCCCCGCGCTGCGAGAGACGGGGAAGCGCCCCTGCGCAGCGGCCCGCTCCGCGGCGTGCGGGTGGTGGAGCTCGCCGGAATCGGCCCCGGCCCCTTCGCGGCCATGCTCCTCGCCGACCTCGGCGCCGACATCGTCCGCGTCGACCGGCCCGGCGGCCCCGGCCTCGGCATCGACCCCGCCCACGACCTGACCAACCGCAACAAGCGCTCCGTCCTCGTCGACCTCAAGGCCGCCGACGGCCCCGCCACCGTACTCGACCTCGTCGAGCGCGCCGATGTCCTCATCGAGGGCTACCGCCCCGGCGTCGCCGAACGGCTCGGCGTCGGCCCCGACGCCTGCCTCGCCCGCAACCCGCGGGCGAGATCCTCCTGCGCGGCCCCGGCGTCATGCGCGGCTATCACAACCTCCCCGCCCAGAGCGCCGAGGCACTGACCCATGACGGCTGGCTTCGCACCGGCGACATCGGCGAACTCGACGCGGACGGCTTCCTGCGCATCACCGACCGCAAGAAGGACACGTTCAAGACTTCCAACCTACGTTCAGCGGGTCAACAACGACCTCCAACGCTGGCAGACCATCAAGGACTTCACGCTGCTCCCCCGCGATCTCGACGTCGAGCACGGCGAACTCACCCCCAGCCTGAAGATCAAGAGACCAGTCGTCGAGCGCACCTACGCAGAACTGATCACAGCCATGTACGCAGGCACGCAGGAAGCCTGAACACCGCGTAGCCGGGCGGAGGTTGGGCGGTGAAGGTGCATGACCGAACGCCGCACGACGGAGATCGGGGCGCTGGCCGGCTCCCACCACTGCCACGAGCGCTCCTTGCCCTGGATGCCTTCGGCCTCCAGTACGGCGGCGATTCCGCGGAAGGAGAGAGCGTGTCACGCGGGCGCGGACCGCTGCTGCACTCGGGCGTGCCCTGGCCGCTGGTCGTCCGGATCGGGGGCGGGCCGGGCCTTCCGGCGCAGCGCGTCGAGGACGACGCGGACGGCGGCGCGGGCGGGCGTGCTGCGCCGGATTGCCGCCGTGATGGTGCGCGTGACTGGGATCGTCAGTTCTCTGGTGGACACTCGGTAGCGGCTGTGATCGATCGCCAGGGCTGGCAGCAGAGTGATCGAGAGTCCTGCTTCGACGTGTTGCAGCGCCATCATGTAGTTGCTGAACCGGCAGACCACACGTGGTTCGAAGCCGGCCTGTCGACACAGCCGGAGCACCAGATTGGCCATGTACGACTGAGGGATGTCGAGGGCCCACGCCTCCTCGGCGAACGCGGCCAGTTCCACCGGGCCGCGGTCTGCCGGGTACTCGGACGGGAGCACGAGCAGGACGGGGTCTGTAGTTAGTGGTACCAGGTCGAGGTCCTCGCCCAGGGGCAGTTCGTCGAAGTCGGTGGTCGTGATGATGATGTCGGCGTCGCCGACCCGCAGGGCGGGCAGGCTTGCGTGCGGCTCCATCTCCAGGATCTCGACATTCAGATGCGGGTAGGCGGCAGCCAACCGGATCGCGGCCGGGACGGCGAGGTTGTGAATCGCGCTCTGGAAGGCGCCCAGCCGCACGTGCCCGGCAGGTTCCTCACCGAAGCCCCGCAGCTCCGTCTCGATGCTGTCCATCTGGTCGAGGATGGAGCGGGCTCGCTGGGCGAGGATCATTCCGGCGGAGGTGAGTCTCACCCTTCTCCCTGCTCGCTCAAGCAGTTGTGTGCCCGTCTCGGCTTCCAGGACGGCGAGCTGCTGCGACACGCTCGAGGGGCTCAGATGGGCAGCCTGGGCCACCGCGCGGACAGTTCCCAGCGTGTCCAGCAGGCTCAGCAGCTTGAGTCTCCAGGGGTTCATCACGAACCTGATTCTTGTACGGATTTCCCGAACAGCGAAGCCGGAATCTTGAGATGGACGCCTCGCGCTCGTGGGGCCTACGGTCGCGGCCATGGCTGACCTCACGACCACTGACCTGCCTGCCGGTCCGTTCTGGAGAAGTGTTGAACGGCATCTGGTCCGCTACGGCGCCGCCTTCACTCCCGAGATCATCGAGGCCGCGAGCGGCAGCTTCGTCCACACGACGGACGGCCGTAGGATTTTGGACTTCACCTCCGGCCAGATGAGCGCAATCCTGGGCCATTGCCATCCGCGGATCGTCGAGACCGTCCAGCGGCAGATCGCCAGTCTCGATCACCTCTACAGCGGCATGCTCAGCCGGCCCGTCGTCGACCTGGCGGAGCGTCTGGCCCGTACCCTCCCCGACGCGCTGGAAAAGGTGCTGCTGCTGACAACGGGTGCGGAGTCGAACGAAGCCGCCGTCCGGATGGCAAAGCTCGTCACCGGAAGATATGAGATCGTCTCGTTCGCCAGGTCCTGGCACGGCATGACCCAGGCCGCCGCCTCCGCCACCTACAGTGCAGGACGCAAGGGTTATGGTCCGGGCGCGCCAGGCAACTTCGCGATCCCCGTGCCCAATCCCTACAGACCCGACTTCACCCACCCGGACGGCACTTTGGACTGGCGCCGCCAACTCGACCTCGCCTTCGACCTCATCGATGCCCAGTCCACCGGCAGCCTGGCCGCATGCTTGGTCGAGCCGATCCTCAGCTCCGGCGGAATCATCGAGCCGCCCCTCGGCTACTTCGCCGCACTGCAGGAGAAATGCCGAGAGCGCGGCATGCTGCTGATCCTCGACGAAGCCCAGACCGGCCTATGCCGCACCGGTACCTGGTACGCCTTCGAACGCGACGGCGTCGTTCCCGACATTCTCACCCTGTCCAAGACCCTGGGGGCCGGCCTTCCACTGGCCGCCGTCGTCACCACCGCCGCCATCGAGCAGGAGGCCTACGAACGTGGCTTCCTGTTCTTCACCACGCACGTCGCAGACCCACTCGTGGCCGAGGTCGGCAACACCGTCATCGACGTCCTGAGCACCGACAAACTCGACGAACGCGCAGCGTCGCTCGGCGCGTACCTCCGCAAGGGTCTGCTGGACATCGCGCAACGCCACCCAGTTGTCGGCGACATCCGCGGCCGGGGCCTGCTCGCCGGGCTCGAGTTCGCCGCCGACCGGGCCACTACTCCGAGGCAGGACGACGCCCTAGGTGCTCACGTCACTCGCCGCTGCCTGGAGCTGGGCCTGCACATGAACATCGTCCAGCTCCCCGGCATGGGCGGAATCCTGCGTATGGCACCACCGTTGACGGCGAGCCGGTCCGAGATCTCACTCGGCCTGGAGATCCTCGACCAGGCCATCAGCGAGGCGTGCACCGCGGGCCAGTGATCCTGTGCACCCGGCGGGAATCGCGATCCGGCTCCGGACAGGCTTCAGCTTCCCCCCAGGGGCGACGAGGATTGGTCACCGAGGGGAAGGAAGATATAGCTGAAACGAATTTGGCTTGACTGCATCGTACTCAGCCAAATACGCCCTCCCTTCGTTACACGATGGGATACTTCAGCTCCGTTTTCATGCGGCTCATCGTACTCTGGAGCCGATTGCCCTGCGCGATACAGCCTGACATGAATTTGCCGACCCGACGTGTTGGTCAGAATGAAGATTCCATCCGATTTTGGAAGGTATTCCTTCGTCGACACGCCGCCATTCACGCTTCCACGCACAGCAGGTCCGAACAGCCTAGCGGTTAGATCACCCTCCACGACCAAATCATTGACCGTCAGGTCGGGTTTGTTGACGGTGACGTACGTGTTGATGGTGCGTTCTGCCGTTCCGGTGCCTTGTTGGACGCGTCCGCGAAGGTAGAACATGGTGTTGCGGCGGATGTCTTGGACGGTGTACGTGCTGTAGTGGGTGACGTCGATTTCGATGTTTTCGTACAGCAGGTGGTACGTGGCTCCTCCGGAGCGTTCCCAGGTGAGCTTCACCGGGTCGCCGTTCTCGATGTAGGCGGATTCGGCTTTGAGGTTGCGCAAGTAGAAGCCGGCCGGGAACTTGCCGAGCGGAAGGGTCTGTTCCTCGGTCCGCCAAGAGGTGGATCCGGGGCTGCGCCATTTCAGGGCGATGACGACGGGGGCGGTGCCGACCTGGCGGTTGATGCGCAGTTTGTTGAGCTGGAGGGTGATGCCCTGTTCGGGGGTGATGGTGGCGTGGCCGGTGTTGGGTTTGAACAGGATGCGTTCGTTGGCCTGGTCGACGGTGGCATTCCAGCCGGTGAGGTTGATCGAGGTCTGCAGGCCCGTGAAGTCGAGGACGAGTTGCCAGGCTTCGCTGCCGATCGGGATGTGGACGGCGATTTCGTTGGTCTCGATCGGGTCGGGGTGGATACGACTGCCGACGATGACGAGGTCGCCGAGTTCGACGGTGCCGCTGGCGGGGCTGGCGGTGAGCGGGTCGGGGACGGTGGTGGGTGAGTACTGGAGCTGGGTGCCGAAATCTGCGGCCGTCTCCGCGTCCGTGGCAACTGCGGTCTGAGTGACGATGCCCATGTGCGTCTTGCCTTTCCTGGCTGGTGTGTTGGGTCAGCGGGTGGCATCGGCGACCGCGCTGGGCGCGTCACCGAAAAGTGAGTGCGCCGGTGCCGAAGGGATACCAGTGCAGCCGGGCCTCCCCGACCTTGCCGGATGTCCAGGCGAATTTCGCCGCCAGGCCCTTACGCATGGGGATCATCAGGTTGTCCTGGCTGTCGTCCCCGACGAGGACCGCCGGCGCCCAGGCGTTCGGGCCATTGCTCTGCCTGATCTCCAGTCGCCCGTTCGAGGCTCTGACAGCGAGCAGGCCGTCTGTCTCCGCAACGACGATTTTCTCCACACCGCCCGGAAGAGGCATGTCGCTGTAGGCGAGCATGCGCGTTGCCCCGGAGACTTCGAGGTTCTTGACCTCCAGGTCGGGCTTGTTGACCGTGACGTACGTGTTGAGCGTGCGCTCCGCGGTGCCGGTGCCCTGCTGAATGCGACCGCGGACGTAGAACACCGTGCTGCGGGTCACATTGTGGACCGTGAAGGTCGTGTAGTTCGGGACCGCGATGGCCTTGTCCTCGTACAGCAGGGTGTACTCGGCCCCGCCGGCGTCGGAGCGTTCCCAGGTGAGGGTGACGCTGTCGCCGTTGTCGATGTAGTTCGGGGTGGCCTTGAGGTTGCGCAGGTGGAAGCCCGCCGGGAACTTGCCGACGCCGAGGGTCTGTTCCTCGGTGCGCCACGCACTCGATCCCGGCGTCCGCCACTTCAGGGCCATCACGATCGGCGCGGTGCCGACCTGCCGGTTGATCCGCAGCTTGTCGAGCTGCACGGTGATGCCTTGCTCGGGGGTGAGCGTGGCGTGGCCCGTGTCGGGCTTGAACAGGATGCGCTCGCCTGCGGCGTCGACGGTGGCCGACCAGCCGGTGAGGTTGATCGAGGTCTGGAGACCGGTGTAGTCGAGGACGAGTTGCCATGCCTCGGTGCCGATGGGCGCGTACACAGCGATTTCGTTGGTTTCGATCGGGCTGGGGTGGATGCGGCTGCCGACGATGATGAGGTCGGCGAGTTCGACGTTGCCGCTCGCGGGGCTGACCGTCAGGGGGTCAGGGACGGTGGTGAGCGAGTAGTCGAGCTGTCCGTCCCCGACGCCGACGGGCTCGGCATCGGCGGACCGAGGCTGGTCGGCCGCGGCGGTCTGGGTCACGATGGCCACAACTGCGTCCTTTCTCTGGTCGGGTGTCTCAACGCGTCGCGTCGGCCGCGTCCGTCAGTACCAGGAACCCTGTGCGGATCTCCGGTTCGCCGAGCGGCATGGAGGCCGGGTCGGGCACGGTGATCGGCAGCGTCCGGAAGTCGGTCGTGCTGACCGGCTCGGTCCACGACCATGTGCCGGTGACCGTGGACGGCTGCGGCAGCACCGCGGTGACCGGGTCGACCGTCGTCGGCGCCAGCATCGGGCCCGTACGGAAGCAGATGGCCATCCGCGCCATCGCCTCCGACACGAACTCCTGCGGCACGTGCACGGCCTCCACCGGCAGGATGTCCGTGGTCGCGTTCACCCCGACCCGCGGATCCATCAGCAGGGTGACCCTGGCACTGCTCACCCCCTGGAACGCCAGCTTCAGCCGTTCCCCGGTGTCGATGGGCCGCAGGTAGTCCCCAGCGCCGGACGCGGGCTGCACGATGGTCTCCAGGTGGTCGTAGTCCTCGTCGAGGACGTACGCGACGAGTCCGTCGTCGGTCGCGGTGGCCTGGCCGAGCCGCACGATCCATTCCCACGCGGGCATGGCCGGCGCGTTGTCCTCCGGGTCCAGCACCTCGTTCCAGCCCACCGACGTACGTGCCGGCCCGCACAGTTGCAGGTCCAGCCGCGCGCGGACCAGGGCCAGCGGCCGCCCGAGGCACAAGCCGAGGCTGCCGTCGTCGGGTCCGTCGGGGTCGATGGTGATCAGGGCGTCGTCGACCGTCGCGCGGACGGCGTCGAACGTGGCCACGCCACGCGTCCGGACGGCGGACAACAGATCATGGGTATGCGGGGAAGCCGTCCGGAGCTGGGCCATCGTGAGGACGTCCGAGCCCGGCAGCGGCGCCCACTCGACCTGTTTCTGGCCGTTCGTCCCAGTGATGACGCGCAGTTCGCCCCACGGGTGCCCGGCCGGGTCGTAGCACGCGATGGTCCGGTCGAGACGGTTGTGAACGAGCCACGAGCACACCGGGTTGGCGCCGGGGGTGAGGTCGACGTCGTCGCCTCGCACCGCGTCGAGGAAGTCGAAGCCCAGACGCCCCGGCTGGAGCAGGCGCGGGGACAGCTCGACGAACCGGTGGATGTCGGAGGAGTCCACCGGGTGGTCGGGGATCATCGACAGCGGGCGCTGCGGCTTGAAGTGCTGCGGCGTACTGGGGTCGAACAGGTTGACCGCCCGGCCGAACCTGTCGACCACCATGAGCTGCGTGAAGGCGAGCTGTCCCGTGCGCAGTTCGAAGAACGTCGAGGACGTCGGCGGACGGCCCGGGAACGCCGAGACGGTGCCGGGCACCGGCGAGTAGAAGTCGGCGTTGGCGACCAGTTCGCCCATCTCTCCGGCCGGCCGCATCGTCGAGCGCGGGTCGCGCTGCGCCAGGTACGCGCCGAAGCCGTCCAGCCGTTGCGACAGCATGTCCAGCTCGCGGACCTCCTCCCGGATGCCGCTCAGGTCGGGAAGATCGCCGCGGTGGGCCGAGTGCGCCGCGATCTTGCCGTCGAGGTCGTGCCCGGCGGTCGGGGCGAGGGTCTGACGGCCGGTGATGACGAACGGGTCGGGGATGTCGCCGCTGCCCTTCCAGTGGTAGCGGGTACCGTCGAACCGCCAGTGGTCGCCCTGCTCGTCACGGTAGGGCAGGGCGGTCCAGTCGACGGCCCACTCCAGGAACAGCGGCTGCCACGGTTGTTCCCAAGGGGCGGTGCCGTGCTCCGGCAGCGCCCCGGTGGCTCCGCCGAGGTCGACGCCGGTGTGCCGGGCCCGGGCGAGGATGAAGAACTCGGTCACCAGCCCCACGATGCCGTCGGGCAGGTTGGCGGTGTTCACCTTCGCGACGTCCGTCTGCACCGCGCCCGCGTTGATCGAACCCACGGCCGTCACGAGGCGGTCCGGTGTACGGCACGGCAGCGACGAGCCACGTGTCAGGGGCGCGTTGAGGTGTGCCCCCTGGATCAGCAGCACGGGGTCGGCGGACTGCTCGTGCGGCATGCGCGGTACGCGCTTGAGCACGCGGGCGTTCCGCAGGCCCTTACGGGCGGCGTACTCGGCGGCGCTGGTCTCCAGCTCGTCGGGCGTGGCACCCCACGGGAGCAGCTTGCGCTTCTCGGCCACGTCGTGCCGCAGTTGGACGACCCGGCCGGCGGCGCCCGTGGGCTGGTCCTCGTCGAGTTCGTCCCAGACGCGGTTGTTGAAGTCGCTCGGCAGTTTCTCCGCCCGCGACAGCGCCCACAGTGTGTACAGGCGCTCCTCCGCCGCGATCAGGTCACGCTCCAGTGCGTCGTGCTCGGCCTGCACGCGGTTGAGCTCGGCGATCACGTCCTGCTCCAGGGCCCGCTGCTCGGCCCGCTCGGCGCGGGACATCGGTGCGAGCGCGGTCGGGTCGCCCCGGTCGGCCACCTGCCACGTGAAGCCGGACGTCACCGGTCCGAAACCGGACCGGTGCGCGCTGCGCTCGGTCAGGTCGTCGCCGTCGGCGCGGTCGATCAGATCGAGCGTGCCCAGCGCGAACGCGCGCATCAAACGGGACTCGTCCTCGCTCAACGAGCCGGGCCCCGCGGCCTCCTCGACGAGACCGGACATGGCCTCGGCAGTGCTGTTGCCGATCGACACGGCGGCCTTGGCGGGGTCGGGCAGCGGCGCGGAGGGCATCTCGCCGTCCGGCGTCCACTCGATGCCGAGCACACTGCCGGTGTACAGCGACCGGTTCACCCCGCTGCCCGCGGCAGGCGCCAGCCACTCCAACCGGTCCAGCAGGTCGGTGAGGCTGCCGTTGCGGCCGGCCAGGATGTCGCTGCCGGGGTCCGCGTACCAGCCGGCCACGTAGTAACTGAGCCGGTCCGCGCCCGTGACGTCCTGTAGCGTGTCGTGGATGGAGAAGACGTTCTCGTTGTACGGCTGGAACGCCGAGAACGTCAGCAGCCCCGGGCCCAGCGCGGTCAGGAAGGGTGCGCGGACGCCGGACGGCTCGCGCCACGGCGACGAGCCGGTCAGGTCGTGCCGGCGTCCGATCTTGGTCGCGGTCGGTTCGTCCTCCTCCGGGTCCAGGTACGACACGGTGCCGGTCTGGAGGCCGAGGTGGTCGCTCTCCACGATCCAGGCGCGCACCGCGCGGGAGGCGGCCTGATACCGCACGACCAGCCAGCGGTTGGGCACGATCGGGAAGTCCTCCACCCCGTTGACGTCGTCGTGCCGGCCGCGGGTGAGGGCCTCGGGAAGCTGCCACTGCACGTAGACGCCGCGGCCCTGGACGGGGTCCCACGGGTCCGGATGGAACGGGGCGGGCTCCGCGGGCAGCCCGTTGTCCGTGAGCACGAAGTAGTTGGGCGTCCAGCGGGTGAAGATGTAGCCGTCGCCGGCGTACGGGCGGCTGTTCACGGCGAGGGCGGCCACCTCGACCGGCACCACCAGGGTGTTGGTGTTCAGCATGGACATCGCGGGATCTCCAGGGATGTGCGGACGGTGGCCGGTCAGGGGCGGACGAAGGTCTGGAGCTGTGGCGCCTTGATCATTTGCAGCGTGAACTGCGCCGACGACAGCTCGACCCCGCCGTGGGCCTGGTTCAGCGCTGGCAGCAGCGCGTCACCCTCACCCGTGATGTTCAGTACGTCGTGGCCGTTCCGGCGCAGGAACCGGCTGAAGCGGTCGTCGCCGGGGTTCTCGGGGAACTCGCCCATGGCCTGGCCGATGTCCGGGCCTGAGATCTTCCGCAGCTCGATCGTGCCGAGGTCGCCGAACCCGAAGTGCAGGCCCTGGGGCGGTTCGGCGATCGTGAACGTGTCGATCGCGCCCGGGTAGAGCATCATCTGCACGTGCGTGCCGTAGTGGGTCACGCGCACGGGCTCGACGGGCGTGTTGCTCCGGAAGGCCGTGTACACGGTCTTCGGCCAGCCCTCGACGAGGTCCGAGTGCACCAGCACCCCGCACACGGGCGCGTCCTGGATGCCACGTGCCAGCTCGTTGAGGTCCTGGTCGAGCGCGTGGCCGACCCCGATGCTCAGGGCGCCGTCGACCAGCGCCCGGATCCATCCGGCGTCGACGTGGAAGAACCGGATGCTCTCCTCGGGCAGCATGCGCGGGTCCGGCACCAGATGCTCGAACGGGATCATCTCCAGCACCACGAGCCGGTCCAGCCAGGCCCGTACGGGTTCCAGCTCCTCAACGACGGTCTCCCTCAGCACGTCGCGCACCTCGGCCCGCGCCAGCGCTTCGTGCGCGCCGATGGCGGTCAGCGGCGCGGCGGCCACTCGTACGGCCGGGCCGCGGCGGCGCCCCGCCGCGATGTCGGAGCCCGCGCCGGCCAGCGCGCCCGCGAGGCGGCGGCCGGCGCCGTCGGTGAGCAGCCGGTCGAAGGCGTCGCGGGCCAGATCGGCCGTGAGCATCCCGGCGGTCGCGGTCGTCACGGCCCGCCCGGCCAGCTGGGGGTGCGTCAGCAGTCGGCGCACGGCGCCGCGTGCGGCCTTGCGGAAGGCCGGCAGCGCGGTTCGGAACTCGGAGTCGCCCAGGGCGAGTGTGCGGCCGAGGCTGAACGCCGACGCGTAGGACGTGTCGTAGACGCCGTGCGAGCGCACGTAGATCTGTGCCTCGTCGGACGAGGCGAGCCGCTCCCCGGACGACGGGGTGGGCAGTCGCTGTGCGGGAGCGGCCGTGAGCGGGCCCCGGTAGAAGCCGAAGGAGCGTTCGCCGGAGGCCAGGCGGTGCGGCAGCGCGGTCGCGCCGACGTCGATCCGGGCCAGCGCCGCCCGTTGCGCCTCGTTCGGGTTCGCCGGTCGTTCCGGACGGAGCCGCAGCAGCGGGTCGCGGTCGGCGGCCAGGTCGGCGGCGAGATCGCCGAAGCCGATGCCGCTGTCGGGCTCGGACTCGAACACCCACGACCAGACCGACACCAGTCGCACGCCCTCGGCGGGCACGTTGCCGCCGCCGAAGGTGTCCTCGAAGCCGTCCAGCGACACCAGGTGCGCCACGTGCCGACCGCCCTCGACGCCGGGGAAGCGGTTGGCGACGACGACGGCCTTGAGCTCGTCCTCGTCCGGCGCGGGGTTGGAGTTGCGGGTGGCGTCCGGCGGCCCGCCCTCGCGCACGTGCGCCAGCATCGCCATCTCCTTCGGCAGCGGGCGCACGGCGAGGAACAGGTCCTTGGGCACGAGGATGCTGCGGCAGACCAGCTCGACCTCGTCGGCGAAAAGGAAGGCGGAGTCGATGTCCGGCTTCCGGCCGGCCAGCGCCTGCCCGTTGTCCAAGTGCCCGGCGAGCAGTTCGCGGACCGTGCAGGCGTCGGCGCGCCCGAGTGCCTGCGGGTCCCCGGGCAGTTCGCCCTCGCGGAAGACCAGCAGTGCCACCCACGGCACCGACGCGTTCTGGCCCTTCAACGGGCGCAGCCACGGCACGCCCGGGGTCTCCAGGGTGATGTGCGGCAGCACCTGGCTGTACGTGCCGACCGCGCCGGGCAGCGGGTAGCACGCGTGGATGTCGGTCGCGGCGATGGCGAACCGCGGTCCGCGCAAGTCGAACCGCTGGTTGCGGGTGGGCAGCGAGTTCACACCGGTGATCTGCTGCTCGGTGGTGATGGTGTACTTGCCGGCGTACAGGGCCGGGATGCGGTGGTCGAAGAACCGTGTGCGGTGTTTGACGGGTGGCGAGCTGGCCACGGGAGATCACCCCTGGAGGAGTCGGGTGGCGGACGGAAGCGTCGAGGGAAGCAGCTCCTGGCGTGGTGTCAGGAGGCGATCCGGCGTCAGGGGGTGGTGACGAGCATCGGCGCGTCGGCGAACGCGGTCGGCGCGGCTGTGGCGTGGGCGGACAGGTCGTTGTTCAGCTGTCCGAGGTCGAGGCCCAGCCCGCGCAGGGCGTCGGCGAGCGCGCCGCGGTCCGCCTTCTGCGACGGGGCGTTGACCGTCTCCGCGATCGTGCCGATCACGCCGGACGGACGATCCGGTACCGGCCCGACCGGTCCGGCGGAGGGGTTCAGCGGCTGCGTGCCGTCCGGGTCGATCGGGTCGAACCGGAAGGCCTCCTCGGTGATGTAGCCGGTGGTGAACCCGTATTCGGGGTCGGGCGTGGACAGCCGCACACCGGTCATCTGGTGGGGGATCGTCTGCTCGCCGGGGGCGGGCAGTGTGCTGCCCTTGCCCGCGCCCCACAGCGCCTGGGGCACGGACACCGTGCCGCGGGACCGTTTCCACGTGGTCAGGTCGACGGCGGACTGATCCCTCTTCAGGGAGACGCGCTGCGTGCTGGTCCGCTCCGAGAGCTGCATCGGGCGGATGTTGAGCTTGCTGCCGCGCTCGGTCGGGCTGCTCGTGCCGGTGTTCAGGTACAGCTCGGTCACCGGCACCGCGGAGTCGGTGGAGAAGGTGAACCCGGCCGAGGACACCTGCCAGGCGTCCTCGACCGCGCGCGTGCCGTCGCCGCCGTACAGCCGGTCGGAGATCAGTCCCGCGCCGGGCATCACACGCACGGCCGCGTCGCCAGGCGGCAGCATCGTGCGGAAGTCGGACCACGTGAGGGCGTTGTCGTCCGTGTCACGGTCCTTGCCGAACCCGACCGTGAACGAGATGAACCACAGGTGGATCTTCGCCTGACCACCGGTCGGCGGCCCCCACACCCGCAGCGACACCCCGACCTCGACAGTGATCGTGATCTTGACGAACCAGATCTTGATCCGGGCCTGCACGCCGACGGAGACCCGCAGGCCGACGTCGACGTAGAACGGCTTCCACTGGACCAGCGCGTCGACCTGCGCGGTCAGCCAGGCCCGCAACGCGCCGGACTGGAACCGCACCTCCAGCCCGCCGCCCGCCATCACCGCGGCCGGGGTCAGCGCGAGGTAGGCGCTGCCGGAGACGGTGACGTTGCCCGCGAGGTCCCAGTCGAAGCCGAGCCGGGGTACGGCCGGGTAGTTGCCCGGCTTGCGGTAGTTCCGGTGGTAGCCGCCGATGGACACCACGAAGTCGCCCGCGTGCGGGCTGGGGCCGAACCAGATCTTCGCCGCGATGCCGCCGCGCAGCTTGCAGTTGGGGTCGAGCAGGTACGAGTTGGGCGTGAGGCCCGCGCTCCACGACAACTCGCCCGCCCTGGGCTTGAGCACGACCTCGACGCCGATCTCGACGTTGGCGTACTTGCGGCGCCCCGGCTCCTTGGGGAACTGGATGCCGGCGAGGCCCAGCAGCCCGAGCGTGAGGTCCTCACCTGTCTGGAGGATCATCATCGCGCGGCCGTCGAGCCGCTCGGCCACCGTGAACGCCAGGCCGGCCGCGATCCACAGCGGGTCCTGGCCGGCCCCGGCCGGGGTGACCCATGGGTCCGCCCCGGACGTCAGCTTCTCCAGCACGGCCAGCGGGTCGGTGTCGCCGCCGGGGGCGGCGCCGATCGAGCCGGGGTCGCCAAGTGCCTTCATGAACGGGAAGTCCGCGAGGTCGACCGGGCCGGGCATCCGCAGGTTGCTGCGCCACCCCATGCCGCCCGCGATCCCGCGCACCTGGAACATCGGCGGGCCGATGCCCTTGTCCGACCCGAGTGCCCCGAACGCGAAGAACGAGGGTTTGCCGCCGGCGGTCGGCAGGTACGCGGCGGCCACCGCGCTGCCACTGATCGTGCCGGTGTCCACGACCAGCACGCCACCGACGACGATCGCGTACGGGGGCTGCGCCGGCAGCGCGGCGAGGCCGCCGGACACGGTGAGCGGCGAATTCTGGTACTCCACCGAGACCGACGCACCCTCGGCCAACTCGCCGAAGTCGACCCAGCCACGGCCGGGCACGTACGCCGCCGGTGCGGCGAGGCCGAACCGCCCGCGGGCCCGCCGCAGCGCGCCGGGGGCCAGCACGACGTACCCGTCCTCGGTGGCGATCGCGTGTGGCACCCGCCGGATGCCGCGACGAGCCTCGGCAGCCGTTCGGGCGGTCTCGGTGCGGGCCGGCATGACCCGGTTGAGGCCGTCGCGGCGGTCCGGGTCCAGCTCCGGCCGGGGAAGCTCGGGCCGTACCGGAACGACCATCGGCACGGGACCGGGCAGCACCAGCCACGACCCGCGCGCGAGCCCGTCCGCGAGTGCGGGCACGGGCAGCTCGGGCACGCAGCGGGCCAGCATCGCGAGCTGGTCGCGCGACAGGTCGCGGTCGGCGCACAGCACCAGCCACCCGGCGGCACCCTCAGCCATCACCAGCGCGCCGGCCTCAGGGCGGCTGACCACCGCCACGCGGCCCTGGGCCCCACCACCGGTCAGCACCGATGTGCCGTCCTCCTGGGCCAGCCCCACGCGGGTCACCCGCACGCCGTCCGGCAGCGTGGGCGTGTCGATGCCCAGGTCGCCGGCCAGTTCGCGCACGGTCGTGCCGGGCTCGGGCAGTTCGGCGACCAGCTCCACGCCGGTGACCTCGGGGGCGCCGTTGTGGGAGAAGGCCACTTGTACCGGCACCGGACCCTCGGCCAGCGCGGTGTCGGCGACGCCGGAGAACGACAGCGCGTCGACGTCGCCGGTCTCCCACCGGGCCCGTAGCACCCCGTCGTCGAAGAACGGGCGGAACGCGGCGCCCGGACCGAAGGCCTCGCAGGGCACCTCCACCACCTGACCCGGGTCGCTGTGGCTGCCGAGCAGTTGCCGCAGCTCCTCCACCTTGATCGCCAAGCAGATCTCCTCCTCGGACGAGCGTGCGCGGGCACGCCGAAGTACCGGGAGCGGCCACGGCACGGGCCGCTCGCGGGGAATACGGGGAACGGGACGGAACGGGGCAGTCTCAGAAGGGCGTGGGGGGATGGGGACGTGGTCGCGGAAGGGGCTCCAGCCGCGCGCGGGCTACCAGGCGGACCCCGGTTCGGGATCGCTCATGGGGCAACGCCGGGACGGACGCCCCGTCGCTCGGACCAGAAGCCGGTTCGGGCTCGGCCGACCATGGCGCAGACACATCACGTATACCCCGCACAGAAATCCAATATCACCATAAGTGAAGGTTCATCACTAATAGTGATTGATTTCTCGCGGGTTGGCATGCGCCCCTCCCCCGCCCGAGGCTGCCAAGTGTTGCGGCCTTCCTTGACGGCGAAGGCGCTATGACGAGCGCGGCGATCGGGTCGGTCCAGGACCAGCCGAGGGGGGCGTCGAGGACCAGCCCAGCCAGGAGCACGGCGGACAGATAGGTGCACAGCAGGGTTTGCTTGGAGTCGGCCACGGCACTGGCGGAGCCGAGTTCGCGGCCCGGGTGGGCCCAATGGACAGGGGGACCACGGTCAGCAGCAGTCCTTCGTGTCGGCGTCGGGGCAGGTCTTGTCGGCCTCCACCGCGACCACGGCGGTCCGCAGGTCGTCCAGGGCGTGGCCGAGGCGCTCGTCGGCGAGCTCGTAGCGGGTGCGGCGCCCGTCCGGGACGGTAACGACCAGTCCGCAATCCCGGAGGCACGCGAGATGGTTCGAAAGGCGGGTGCGGGAGATGCCGAGGGCGTCGGCGAGGTCGGCCGGGTAGGCAGGGGCCTGACGGAGAGCGAGCAGGATCCGGCAGCGGATCGGGTCGGCGAGCGCGCGGCCGAAGCGGGCCAGCACGTCGATGTCGGAGGCAACGGTCGGCACGCTCACGACAGTACACTTGATCCTGAATTCAGGAAAACATGAACTATCGCCGCGGGGAATCCCGGCCTACGCTTCGCTGCACCGGCACGAGAGGACGAGGGCCGTGACGGACGACGGGCAGGACCGGGCCGATGCGCAGCGGGTGCACTGGCAGGACATCTATGCCACCCACCCCGGCATGTACGGTCAGGAGCCGTCCGCCCCGGCCGTCCATGCCGCCGGGGTCTTCCGTGCGGCCGGAGTGCGGGATGTGCTCGAACTCGGCGCCGGCCAAGGACGGGACGCGCTGTACTTCGCCGGCGAGGGCTTCACCGTCCAGGCCACCGACTTCTCCGTCACGGGCCTGGAGCAGCTGCGCGACGCCGCCCAGCGGCTGGAGGTGGCGGAACGGGTGACCACCGAGGTGCACGACGTACGGGACCCGCTGCGGCTGCCGGATGCCTCCGTGGACGCGGTCTTCGCGCACATGCTGCTGTGCATGGCCCTGTCCACCAAGGAGATCCACGCACTGGTCGGCGAGGTACGCCGCGTGCTGCGGCCCGGCGGAGTGTTCGTCTACACCGTCCGGCACACCGGCGACGCCCACTACGGTGCCGGCACCCCGCACGGGGACGACGTCTTCGAACACGGCGGCTTCGCCGTGCACTACTTCGCCCGCGCCCTGGTAGACGCCCTTGCCGACGGCTGGGTACTCAACGAGGTCCACGCCTTTCAAGAGGGCGACCTGCCGCGCCGCCTGTGGCGCGTCACCCAGACCCTGCCCAGATAGCGCCCGGCACGGTCACCAACGGTCCCCCGACCAGTCCAGCTGCACAAGGCCGGCCGGGGTGTGGTGGCCCCATGAGTAAAAGTACTCATGACGCCCACCGAACCGCGGGGAAGGATCGGGGGATGACGACGTCAAGAAAGACGAGAGCCCACCTCGGGATGCTGCCGTTAACGGTGACGGTCCTGCTGGCGGCGGGGTGCGGAACGCAGCGGACAGGGGACACCGCCGACGCGTACCGGCGTTCGCATCCAACACCGACCGGCATATCGACGCCGAGTACACCAGCGGACTTCCCCTGCCCCGGCGAGAGCTCCAAGCCGACGGAGCCCACGGCCGCCACCACCCCCAGCTCAACCGTGCCGCCGACCGACCACTACGCCGAGAACCACGGCTTCAGAGTTCCCATCCCGCTCCACGGCCGGAACCGCTGCGACGGACTCACCGTCGTCGGACGCGTCAAGAGTGCACTCGAACCGCTGCGCCGGCGCGGCGACTTCGCCCCGGACAACGTCCGCGACGCGCTCACCGGCCTCGGTTACGCCGCCGGGAAGGTGCAGGCGTACCAGGACGGGTCCTCCGGAGTCGGCTTCCTCATCGACATCGGCGCCTCTCCCTGGTGTGTGGAGGGCACGATGAGCAGTGAGTCCACCAAGGCGGATGCCTTCGGCGGCTACCCCGACGGCACCGGCTGCGAGCCCCCCAGCGGCGGTCACTGACCACCGCCCAGCCGCCGACGTGCCGCTGGCGGTCGAGGACGCCGGTGCTCCGGTCGGGCGTCAAGACGAGCTCGAACACTTCCTCCGCCGGTATGCGCTCAGGCACCGATCGACTCTGTTCTCGCTGCTTCGCCCGCTCTTCCGCGCCGTCTGCCGCAGCCGCGAGGTAGTCAAGAAGCAGCGGGCTCGGGCTGCGCCATCCGGCAGCCTCCACCTGGCTGTCGGTCAGTGTCCGCAGCCACCCGCCGTCCAGAGCCGCCTTTTCCGCCCCTTCTGAACACCACGCCGGAATCTCCGCCACCGGCACCAGGTGCGCGCTTCCGAAGCCGTCGGAGGTGCTCAGCATGCCGCACACCGCGCCAGTACGGGTGTTGATGACGGCTCCCGCTGCATCCCTCGGTCGCACGTCCGGCCGCGCGCGGCAGCCACGGCGCGCCCGGCCGGTCGCTGCGCAAGTCCGCAGGGTCGCTGTCTTGAGCAGCCCTTCCCAGCCGGTCGGAACGGCCGGGCTCACCGCTCGGGCGGCTTCTCCCATTCCAGCTCCACGGTGAAGGCCGACGAGGTGGACGCCTTGCCGACCACGGCACCGACAGACCCGATTCGAGCGCGAACTCACAACCGAACTGCACCCTGACGCGCGCATGAACTCCTCCACGGCACCCCTTCGTTTCCGCAACTGGCTCGAAAACGCAGCCACTTGGAAGATCAGGTCAGCGAGACCTCAGCGTCGGCGTACCAGCGTCACCGGGAAGCGTGGCCAGGGCAGTGACGGGCGTGATGTGTCGGGTCCCTGGTGCCGCGCCGGACCGGCGAGGTGGTGGTGCAGGTCGATGTGACGCAACTGGTGTACCGCTCCGACCTGGCGCAGTACACCGCGTCGTTCGTGGGCGTCGGTCAGGAAGGCTGTCAGGTCCCGCGGGAGGTGTCGGCGCAGCGCCAGGTGGTGGCGGGTGAGTGTGTAGTGCCACCAGGCGTTCTGGCTGATCGCCGCCGCGAGCCCGACCGTGATTCCGTAGGCGAGGCCGCGGTCGAGAATGTGGGGCGGACTCATCTGGATCATCCCGGTGCCCGTGGACCCACGGGTCAGTCCGTACGGGAGCCCTTCATGTACGGCGTACTCGATGCCGTAGCAGAGCAGGAACGCTGTACCGACGGCGAGACCAATGGCGGCCCACAGCCTGCGGAAGGTTGTGCGGTCCTGCTCCAGGAGGGCGGTCGGCCCGACCGCCGTGGCAAGGTCGGCCGGTTTGCCCTTGAGGCCATGGACGAGTCCCACGGCGAGTCCGAACGCGCAGGCGAAGGACAGCAGCGTGGCGAACGTGTAGGCGGGAACGCCGGTGAGGAGGGACTGGAGTCTCAGGACGGCCCAGTGGGTGATGCCGATGGTCGAGCCGCTGGCCAGCCCGACGGTGAACCCCCGCCAGTCCCAGGCCCACAGGGTGCGGACGCTCGGGGCAGCGCTCGGGCGGCGCGCGGACAGGTTGCTCGCCCGGGCGCCGACGGCTCCGCCGGCCAGGCCGTAGACGGCCCCGTTGCCGAGGGCGCCGGTGGCCGCGGCCGCCGGGCCGTAGCCGGACCGGAAGGAGAACCAGAGGGCGGCGCCGGAGACAAAGCCGAGGGCGCACAAACGCCAGTCCCAGGACCAGTCCGTCCTCGCGTCGCCGGTCCCGCGTCCCCGGTCGGTGAGTCTGCTGGACAGCGCACCGACGATCCCGCCGGCGAAGCCGTACGCGAGTCCGTTGGCGGTCGTGGTCATGAGCCATCCCGGCTCCCCGGAGGCCAGGGCGAGGGTGAGGCCCTCGGCGATGCCCGCGGTCAGGCCCGCGACGATGCCGCCGCCGATCCCGCCCGCGATCCCTCCGGCCAGGCCACCGACGATCGCGGCAGGCGGGCCGGTGAGCCACCCGGAGTCCAGGTGGGCGATCAGCGCAGTGAGTCTGCCGACCGCGGCGGTGGCGACCCACGCCACGGCACCGAGTACAGCTGCCGTCACCACCTGGGTGGTACGGGGTGGCAGGACCCGGCGCAGCTGCCACCAGGCCAGGTCGGTGGTGCCCTGGGTGTGCCGCAGGTGCCGTGCCAGATACCGCAGGGCGTCCTCGGCCTGCCGGGGAGACCAGCGGCAGGGGTACCGCGGATGGGGGCGGTAGGCGGCGGGCACGAACGCGTCGAACAGATGGGTCCGGACCGCGGCGGGATCGGGGAAGCGGACCGGGTCGCACAGGTCCGCGGGCGCGGGGAGGGCGGTGGTCTGTTCTCCTGGACGGGGGTTGTAGACCGTCCTGGCCAGGAAGAGCATCAGTGGTGTGGTAAGCGATCGGCCCACCGGGGCGTCGGTGCCGAGCAGCCGGATCACCGGTTCCCACCGGGCAGCGGCCACTGTGTCCTGTCCCCCGCCGTCCCTGCGCAGGTAGTCGGCGATGTCCGGCACGTCCAGCGGCCGCAGTTCCACGGCGACCGCCCCACAGAGCCTCACCGGGACGCCGCAGGCCGGGCCCAGCGTGTCCTCGTACTCCATCACCCGGCTGGACAGCACCACTGGCTGGCCCAGCGGCAGGGCGGCATTGATCGAGTCCAGCGCCGCACCGCGGAACCGTGGGGGGATCTCGTCGAAGCCGTCCAGGATCGGCAGGATCAACCGGTGCTCCAGCAGTGCCCGGGCATGGCCTACCTGCCCGGCGTGCCCGGCCTGAGGCTCGCCGAGACCGGTGTAGTCACGCGCGAGCCGATCCGCCATCCAGTCCTCCAGCGTCTGCTCCGCGGGATTCCATGAGGCCAGCGCGAACAGCACCGGTACCGCGCCGCCCTCTTCGCGCTCGGCGACGAGAGACAGCAGCAGGCGGATCAGCAGCATCGTCTTCCCGCTCCCGGGACCCCCCAGGAGCAGAAGGCGGCGTGTCGGCACCCGTCGCAGGAACACCTCGGTGATCTCCCCGCCGGAACCGGCCAGTTCGGCGGGCTCGGCGGCCCAGCCGTCGGGATCGGACGCGCGGCCGGACGGCCAGTTCTCCGCCATCTCCCCCAGCAGCGGCCACGACTCGGCAAACCGTTCATCGGCTGCCCGCCAGGACACCGGAAGCGGATAGGGGTCGTTCAGCCGACGCACCCGGGCCTCGGCGTCCCATTGCCCGCGCACGGCGACCGCCAGCCGATCGGCGATCTCGGCCGCACTGTGTCCGCGCTCCTCGGCCGCCTCCCGCCGATCTGCGTGGAACGACGCCCAGGACAGGTAGAGACCGCCCGCCGACGGAAGCAGTGTCGCCACCGTCTCGGCCACGGGCAGGCCGAACCGGGAGGCCACCCACACCGCCCCCGCCGCACCCCCGGCCGCCAGCAAGAGATAGAGCACACCGACCCGTCGGGTCCGCCCACCAGTACCCATGGCCGGATTGTCCAGCGACAGGACCGAAACGCCCGGGAGGAACGGTGCCACTCCCCCGAATGAGTGAGTGACAGATGGTGGAGCTCCTGCTGCGATACGGCGGCGTCCGCGATGTGGCGGCGCAAGGAAGGGCGCGGCACCGGCGGTGGGCCCGACCCGGACCTCAGGACTCGTCCCGCCAGCTCGACTCGACGGCCATCATCCGTGCCGTCTTGGTCGGGTCGCGGTCGATCAGCGGGGACAAGATCTCGTCGACGGACTTGAGGACCTCGTCGTCCAGCCGTACGCCGGAGGCCGCCGCGTTCTCGGTGATCTGTTCCGGGCGGCTCGCACCCAGCACCGCCGAGGAGACGCCCTCCTGGCGCAGCACCCAGGCGATGGCGAACTGAGCCATGGACAGCCCGTACCGCTCGGCCAGCGGACGCAGCTCCTGGACCCTCTCCAGGAGCCGGCTGCCCAGTACGCGGCTGACGAACTTGGGAGCACGGCCGCCGGCGAGCGCGCGCGAGCCCGCGGGCGGCTGCTCACCGGGCCGGTACTTCCCCGTCAGCACGCCCTGCGCGAGCGGCTGGAAGGCCAGTTGCCCGATGCCCCGCTCCCGGCACAGCGGCAGTACCTCGGGCTCGATCACCCGCCACAGCATGTTGTACTGCGGCTGGTTGGAGACAAGCCGGCTGCGCAGCCCCAGCTCGTCGGCGAGCGCGAGCGCAGACTCGATCTGCGGGGCGGTCCACTCGGACACGCCCAGGTAGAGCACTTTGCCCTGCCGCACCAGGTCGTCGAAGGCGACCAGGGTCTCCTCCAACGGCGTACGCGCATCAAAGCGGTGCGCCTGGTACAGGTCGACGTAGTCGGTGCGCAGCCGGCGCAGCGAGGCCTCGCAGGACTCCATGATGTGCTTGCGGGACAGACCGCGGTCGTTGGGCCCGTCCCCGACCGGAAGGCAGACCTTCGTCGCGATCTCCAGCGCCGACCTGCGCACCCCGCTCGCCCGCAGCGCCTCACCGAGCAGTTCCTCGGCGGCTCCCTGCGCGTAGACGTCCGCCGTGTCGAACGTCGTGACACCGGCGTCGAGTGCCGCCCGGATACATTCCAGAGCCGGGTCACGGCCGACCAGTTCGCCGTGCGTAAGCCAGTTCCCGTAGGTGATCTCGCTGATCATCAGGCCGCTGCGGCCCAGAGGTCGATGCTCCATGGTCGACCACCCTACTGACGTACGGACCAGTCGAGTTGGGCGGTTGCACCACGAAAGGACACCGTCATGGAACCCGGTGAGCCGCCGGCCCCCCTCCGCCGAAGCGCGCTGCTGCCGGACGCCTCGAGGATCTCGACGTCATCCCTGCCGCGCCGCCGCCAGTCGCCCCCGTGCGGCGGCCTGGATCCGGGAGGGCCCGAGCCCCCACTGGAGGGTGCCTCCGACGGCTGTCGCCAGGGGCCGGTCCCAGCCGGTGCGGACGGGGGCCGGGCGGTGGATGCCGAGTTCGGTACGGGCCCAGTCGGGGAGGAGTCCGACCGAGGCGTTCGTGAGCAGGCCTACGACCAGTCGCTCCCGTCGTGTGCGTCCGAAGCGGCGGAGGAACAGTACCGAGTCCAACGCGGCCGGAGTGGCGTGGAGTTGGGGGCGGAGGCGGGCCAGGTAGCGCTCGGCTTCGAGGGATGTGCGCGGTACGTTCCGGGCGCCCAACACCTCGGCCATGGGGGCGGCTTGGCGGTAGTAGGCGTCGCACTCGGCGGGGGTCAGTCGGAGCGGCCGGGGTGCGTAGGTCTGGTAGCCGGCGAGGAAGCTGCGTACCTCGGCGGTGTGCACCCAGGTGAGCAGGTCGGGGTCGTCCGCGCGGTACGGCCGGCCGTCGGGGGCGGTGCCGTGCACCCGGGTGTGGATCCGCCGGACGAGGTCGATCACCTCGCGGGCGGCGGCCGAGGAGCCGAAGGTGGTGGTGGTGATGAACCGTACGGTTCCGTTCAGCCGCCCGACCGGATCGGCGCGGAAGTCGGAGTGCTGGTCGACCCCGGCCATGGCCAGCGGATGCAGCGACTGGAGCATGAGCGCGGCGAACCCGCCGGTGAGCATCCCGGTGGCCTGCCCGTGCACCCGCCACACCGGGTCCCCCGGCGCGATCCCGAACAGCCCGGGATCACCGGGCGGCCCCGCGTACCGCTCCAGCTTGAGATCCCCGCCGTGCATGGTCGCCGTGAGTTCCGCCGCGATCCGTTCCCGCAGTCCCACCAGCACCTCCAGGGTCCGTGTCCCTCAGCCGAGGGTACCGAGCCGCCCGGCGAGCACGGCCACGAGGATGAGCAGTCCGCACAGGGGGTTGGTGCCGAACGCCCGCCCGCAGGCTCCGACGTCCGCAGGGTCGGCCCGCCATACCTGCCATCCCAGCTGCCCCGCGACCACGCACAGTCCGGGCCAGTACAGCGGCCCGAGCCCGGCCACGACCCCGAACCAGGCGAGCAGCACCACACACCCCGCGTACACGCCGCCCACCAGCACCCGGCTATGGCGCCCCAGCAGCACGGCGGCCGACCGTACCCCGGCCCGCACATCGGCCTCCCGGTCCTGGCAGGCGTAGATCACGTCCGTCCCCACGGCCCAGCAGATCAGCGCCCCGTACAGCACCCCGCCCCCGAGCCCGAGCCCTCCGGTGAGCAGGACGTACACCAGCGGCAACGTCCAGTTGATGGTGATCCCCAGCCACACATGCGGCCAGTGGGTGACCCGCTTCATATACGGATACACCGCCGCGAGGGGCGCGCCGGCCGCCGCCCACACCACGGCCTCCACACTCCAGAAGCCCATCACCAGCGGAGCGACGGCCCCCACCACGACACACAGCACCAGTGCCCGCCCGGCCGCCAGCCGCCCGGATGCGACGGGCCGCCCGGCCGTACGCGGCACCTGCGCGTCGAACCGCGCGTCCAGCACGTCGTTGAGCCCGCAGGCTGCCCCTCTCGACAGCACCCCGTACACCAGGAGCAGCAGCCCGAGCAGGCCCCCGTCCCGGGGCCCGGCGATCGCTCCCAGGGCGATCCATCCGGGCACCACCAGCAGCCAGGCCCCCACCGGCCGGTCCAGCCGCAGCAACTCCAGATACGGCCGCACCCCGGCGGGGGCCAGCCCCACCAACCGGGCGGCACCGCCTTGAGCCGGGACTTGAGTCGAGACGCGGGCCGGGGCTTGTGAGGCGACGGTCATACCGACTCATGTCCCTTTCCAGGGGGATTGCATGCCGATCGGTTCAACCTAGCCTCGACTAGGGCGAGTTACCCGTCCTTCCAGGGCGAATCGACGGTCTTATGGGCAAGGGAAGAGGTCTACAAGTGCAGGCCGAGTGGTGGCCGCGATCAGTTCCGCGGTCACCACGACCCGCGCGAAGCCTCCGCCGTGCAGGGACACGGCCGACGCCCGCGCCAGTTCGGCGGCGGTGTGCTCGGGGCGCAGCGGCGAGTCCGCGCGCCGGGATGTCCTCGCGCTCCTTTGCCCGTGACATCTGAAGAAAACTCCTAGCGGGCGATCCCGCCGCCCCCCATATAAAGGTCCAGCATCCCGGTGCGCTCGAAACTGTCGCCGTACAGCCGGGTGACACCGCCGGTCGACAGCCCCTGGTCCGTGCCGGGCAGCAGCCATGCGGAGCTGCGAATCTTGTCGTCGCCCGGTGCGGCCACCGTCAGGTCGGCCCGGTGGTCGCCGTCCATGTCGGCGAGGCGCACCGACATACCGAACGTGGCCCGCTCGCTCTTCTTGCCGCCGATGTCGCCCGCATCGATGGCTCGGGCTCCCTCACCGGTCAGGCCGTTCGGACCGCCCAGCAGGAGCAGCACCTGTTCCGGGCCCGTCTTCGCGTACTCCTTGCTCCGGGGTGAGCCGGCCACCACGTCCGCGTACCCGTCACCGTTGACGTCACCGGTGTCCAGGGAGGTGAAGGCGGCGTCCTCGTCCTGGGGTTCCTCGCCGGGTACGCCCGGGGTGTCGCGGTCGATGGTCGTCGACCGTTTTCCCTTCCCCGGTCCGGTCTTGGAGCCGTACACGACGGTCACCGAGCTATGGCTCCCCTTGCCGCCCCGGGGACTGAGCACGAGGTCCGCGGCACCGTCGCCGTCCACGTCGCCGACCGCGCCTGCCGCCGCGTCGGGGAGGTCGATGTCATCTGGTTGGCCGAGGCCGCCGCGGCGGGCGTGAAAGTAACTGACCGGCCAGCGCTCCTCGAACTGGGCTGTGCCGAGGGGCGCTTCGTGGTGGAAGGCCATCAGCTCGTCGGCACCGTCACCGTCCAGGTCTCCGGCGACGAGGCCGCGGTAGTTCGCGGTGTCGATGTCCTTTCCGGGCTGGCGCGGCGCGGACACCGGGCGGGTGCCCGTCGGGCTGCCGTCGCGTTGGAAAGGACCCTTGAGCAGGCCCTTGTCGGAACCGAGCCCGAAGACCAGATCGGCATGCCCGTCCCCGTCGAAGTCACCAGCGACGAGCTGCTCCTCCAGAAGCGGGTCCAGCACCCAGGAGACGTGGCTGCCGCCCGTCCCCGGTACCCGCACAGCGCTCTTCAGCCCGTCCGGGGAACCCCACATGATGATCACGCGCGGTTTCCAGTCGAAGACGGCGGTGGCAAGGTCGGTGTACCCGTCCCCGTCGAAGTCGCGGGCCACCACATCGGTCCCGAAGAACGCCTCGTAACGGGCCTTCCCCGGTATCCCGGCGTCGTTCTGCGTGAGGTACTGACAGCGGGCGAGACCGGTCCCTTCGCCCGATCCGTACGCCACCACGATGCTGCCGCCGGCGCTGGCGTTCTGCACGTCGCCCAGTGCTCCCATGGCCAGGTCGGGGTGGCCGTCACCGTCGAAGTCAGCGGCGGGCGCGGTACCGGCCGGCGTCCGGGCGCCCTTCGCCGGGGCGCCGGAGGGCGCGGTGCCGTGAGCCGCGGTGTGGCAGGTGCGGGGTGCGGCGATGTCCTGGGGCCCGGACTGAGCCAGCACCACTCCGACCGCGAAGACGGCCGCGACGACAGCCGCACCACCCGCGATCGCCCACCGGCGTTTGCCCCCGCGTTTCCGCACGACCCCCTGCTCATCATCATCGACGTCCATGTGATCAAGCACGTCTCGACGCTACTCAGCGGTTCCGGAGGCCCGGTTGCGGACGGATCACCGACTTCAGCACCGCAGCCCGCGCACGCGCGTCGTCGCGGACCGCGCCGGCATCCCATTGGGCGGGGTTCGGGAGGCCCGCCGACCGGTTCGACGTAGCGGCGACCAGGCCGCGTGCCGGGTGGTCGGGGTCGGTGCCGTACGCGCGGCCACGCAGCAGGTACTCACGGCCCGCGTGGGGGGATATCCCCCGTTCCGATCCTGAGGGGCACCGGATCGTGCCCCGGTGGGGGCGAAACTAGCGTTCAGCCATGCCTTCCACCCTGCGAAAGCACCTCGCCATGGCGCTCGGTGTCGCTACGCTGCTCGCCGCCGAGGTGGCCACCGCCGCCGCCCAGCCCGCCGGTCCCTCCCCTGCGGAGCAGTTACGCCAGGACACCGAGGCGATCCACGCCCTCGGTGTCAGCGGTGTGCAGGCCCGCGTCATCGCGCCTGACGGTCGGCAGTCGGTCGCCACCAGCGGCACCGCTGACCTGCACACCGGCCGCCCGGTCCCTTCCGACGGCTACTTCCGCATGGCCAGCACGGCCAAGACACTGGTCGCCACCGTGGTCCTCCAGCTGGAGGCCGAGGGCGTGCTGTCCCTGGACGACACGGTCGACCACTGGCTGCCAGGAGTGGTGCGGGGTAACGGCAACGACGGCCGCCGGACAACCATTCGCCAACTGCTCCAGCACACCAGCGGCATCTCCGACGACGGCCTGCCCGGATACACCACGCCGGAGGAGTACTACCAGCAGCGCCACGACGTCTACAGCCCGGAGCAGTTGGTCGACCGCGCCATGGACCACCCGCCGGCCTTCCTCCCGCCGGGCGCGGGCTGGGAGTATTCCAACACCGGCTACGTCCTGCTCGGCATGATCATCCATACGGCCACCGGTCGACCCGCCCACCAGGAGATCGAAGACCGCATCCTGCGCCCGCTCGGCCTCGACCGGACCCGGTGGATGGGCACCTCGCCCACCCTGCCCCGGCCACACGCCCAGGCCTACCAGTTCTTCGGCCCCGGTTCCCGGGTGGACGTCACCGACCAGATACCGGTGGACTACGAGAACCTTTCGTTCGTCACGACCACACGGGACGAGAACGGCTTCCTCCGCGCGCTGCTCGCAGGCCGCCTGCTACCGACGCGACAGCTGGTCGAGATGAAGCAGACCGTCCCCGTGAGCGCGGAGGTCCAAAAGCTGTGGCCCGACGGCCGATACGGGCTCGGCCTGGTCGAACGCCCCCTGCGGAGCTGTCGAGGAACCTACTGGAGCCACGAGGGCGGGGACGGCGGCTACATCACCCTCAACGGCGTCACCGACGACGGCAGTCGAAGCGCCGTGGTCTCCATGTCCGAGGCACGCGGCGACAGCCCGGAGCATATACTGGACCAGGAGAACGCGGCCAGCGCCCTGATCGATCACGCACTGTGCGCCAGGGGACCCGGCACCCAGTGAGGGGAGGCGTCGTCACGGTGGCCGGTGAGCGGCCGGCCATCGGTCCGTACCCGCTTGAGGCCGTTGAGCTTGGTTCTGGGTGATCTCCAGGAGACGCGGGGCCGCTGGCGTGGATCCATCTGGAGGACGGGACAACGGGTGCAGGTTTCTCCCAACTTGCGGGCCGGTCCGTCCCAAGGCCTCTGATCTACAGCTCTCTGAAACTGAATCGGCGATGCGCCGCCTGCCGCCTCAGTACTGTGACGTCGCATGACCGACACCGAGATCGAGATCACCGCAGACCTGGTCCGCGCCCTGCTTCAGGAGCAACATCCAGACCTTGCGGGGCTGGCCATCCGCGAGGTGGCGGGCGGCTGGGGCAACCAGATGTGGCGCCTCGGGGACGAGTTGGCCGTGCGCATGCAGCGCATGGACCCCACCCCGGAGCTCCAGCTCAAGGAGCGGCGGTGGCTGCCTGTGCTGGCCCCGCGCCTGCCGCTCCCGGTGCCGATCCCGGTGCGGTTCGGCGAACCGTCCGAGTGCTTCCCCAAGTACTGGACCGTGATGACGTGGGTTCCCGGCGAGCCGTTGGACCACGGCTCGATCAGCCGCGGCGCCCACGCGGCCGACACGCTGGCGGGCTTTCTCCGGGCACTCCATGTGGAGGCGCCCGCCGAGGCGCCGATCGCTAGGGACCGCGGTGCCCATCCCAGGAACTGCACGGAGGGCTTCGAGCATTTCTTCCAGGCCGTCGTCCCCGACGACATCGCTGCCGAGGTCCGGGCCGTCTGGGACGACGCCGTTGCGGCCGACGCGTGGGAGGGCCCGCGGGTGTGGGTGCATGGCGACCTCCATCCCGCGAACGTCGTCGTCTCGGACGGGACACTCTCGGGCATCGTCGACTTCGGTGGCCTGTTCGCCGGCGACCCGGCGTGGGACCTCGGCGCCGCATGGGTGCTGCTACCCGCGGGCACGGCCTCACGGTTCTTCGACATGTACGCGCATGCAGACGAGTCGGCGATCCGGCGCGCCCGCGGGCTGGCCGCGATGAAGAGCCTCTTCCTGATGCTCATGGGGCAGAACGGAGATCGGGGCCTTCCCGGCGGCAAGCCGAACTGGGGGCCTGTAGGCCGGGCGGCACTTGATCGTGTTCTGAAGGGTGTTTGATACGCGCTTCTTTGAACTTGTTCTTCGGGCGATCAGGTTGGACACCTTACGTTTTTGTCCATAGGTGAGCGGCTGTCCACGGACAGGTCGACTAGGTCCGTGATCACTAGGCCGGCACGTGAGGGGCGCTGGCGTCGCAGCAGTGATTGAGACAGCATGCGGCGCATGGACTGGATGCCTCTGCTCTCCACGCTGACAGGTGCCGCTATCGGCATCGCTGCCACCCTGATCACCGATCGCAACAGGTGGCGGCGCGAGGAAGCACGACACGCTCTGGAAGTGCGGCGTGCCGTGTATACCGAGTACGCCTCTGCCCTCAAGGACGCGGGGGAAGAGATACGGGCTGTCGCCCTGGGCGATCACATGTCCGAGTCAGCGCGTGATACGGCGGTACGCGAAGCCTTCCGTGGGACCGGATTGCACACGGCAAGCGAGCAGCTCTGGCTCGTGGGCCCGCCGCTCGTTGTTGCGGCTGGAAACGAGGCGTTTCACAGCCTGCGTCGGATGCGCGACGCCTATGCCCGCGGAGTCGCAGTCGGCTCCGCCGAGGACACGGCCTTCATCCAACAGCGCCGCACGGCCATGGCTGAGATGCGCCGCCGCATGCGTGAGGATCTGGGCATCGGACCCCTCGGGATCGAATAGCCACCGGCCGGAGAAGATGTCAGGAATCGCGCCGACCGCGAGCAGTCACCCGTGCAGGCCGTCGGCCCGGCACGTTGAGGAGGCGCCCGCTCCAGCGGACGCCCTGACCACGGCGATCCGGCCGAGCGGGAAGCGACGCGTGGCCCTGTCCGCGACCAGCGCCCCCGCCAGGACGCCGACCGCCGCGCCGCTGAAGACGACGCCTATCCACGGGGATGAGGCGCCGAGTTGCTCTGCGACGGTGATGATCAGCAGATACCCGGCGCCGTAGCGCGCCTTGCCAGCGGCCGAGACCAAGGTGAGGAAGCGGATGACCGGCTGGCGCCAATGCCAGCCGAGCCCTTCTCGGATCTCGGCGCTGAGCCGGGACCTCCGCGCGTCCTGCCGGTCCAGCTGGAACCGGGCGCGCATCAGACGAAGCGACGCCGCGGACACTTCGAAGGACACCGCGCCGGCGGCGGACTGCGAGTAGCCGAGTGCGGCGGACGGTCGCCGCGGACCGACGACGTCGGCCGAGGCGGGTCGGATCCGGTGGCCTGCGGATCATGTGTGTGTTGGCGGCTGAGACACCGATGACCAGGAGCAGTCTGCCCGCCTCCAACAGGATGTACATCCGGGAATCTGTCCTGCGGCGGTCCAGGGCTCTCGGCTCTGTGTGTTCGCCCCTGTTTCTGTTCGAGCGTGGGCCGAGTCGAGGACACGGCGGGAGACATCGATCAGGCCTGTGTCATCGCGCCGTTGCAGAAGGGCTTCATGCAGCCGGTTCCACACCCCGGCTCTGGACCAGATCAGGAAGCGTCGGTGGGCTGTTGACTTCGAGACACCGAAGCATGGTGGCAGGGACCGCCAGGCGCAGCCGCTGACCAGCACGTAGACGATGGCCGCGAACAGCGCCTCATCGGAGGTATTCGCAGTGCCGCCGCCCTGCGGGCGTGCTTTGTGTGCTGGGATCAACTGCTTGGCCGTCTCCCATAGTCCGTAAGGCACGATCCAACTCCACGAAGCACTATGCAGGGGAGAGTTGGTGCCGTTCCTCGACTTCTCCGAGGCTTCCCGCACATCGACACGACCGTCGTGGTTCGCGTCGGCCCGCGGATCGGTCGCCGCCGGAATTGTGGCCGCCGTGAGCGGAACAGTGGTCAACAGGCAGTCGCCCAGCGCGATAGTGGGCGGCCGACGTGCTTCGGTAGAGATGGACAATTTTCTTCCGGCTCCATTGGTGATCGAAGGGGCCGGGCCAAACTATGGGTTGGGCGGGGTCGAAACGCGGCGCACTGCTCAGGACCGTACTAAGGGCCCGGGGAGTTGCTGAATAACTCCTCCGAAGTGAGGAGAACGGACCTCGTCGACCGATGGAGGCAACTTCGCCTGCTGGAGTCCTTACTACGGTCCGCCGAATTGTGACGATCAGGTGCGGTGCGAGCGCGTCCTGCGGGAGCTCGACGCCGGCGTGGTCGCGGATGGCCTCGGCACCCGCCGAGTTGCGGACGGAGGCCGTTCGGATCCGGACCGGGCATCCTGGTGGCCTCAACCAGCTCACAAACGGGGCCTGTTGAGGAGCCGGGACAACACGATCACGCTCTCGGTGCGGTCGATGACGGGGGACTCGCGGACCCGCTGAATGGCCTGCTCCAGGTGCGCGATGTTCTGGGCGAGCATATGCAGCATCGCATCCGCCGCACCGGAGACGGTGCATGCCTCGACGACTTCCGGGATCGCCTCCAGATCCCTCTGCAACTCGGCGGGTGAGGGGTTGCCCTTGCAGTACACCTCGACGAACGCCTCGGTCCGCCAGCCCAGCGTCTGCGTATCGATGAGCGCGGTGAACCCGCGAACCGCTCCCGTGGCAACAAGGCGGTCGAGCCGCCGCTTGGCAGCCGGCGCAGACAGCCCCGCTGCCTCACCGATCTCTGCATAGGTACTCCGTGCGTTCTGCAATACGCAACGGATGATCGCTTCGTCCACGGCATCCACGCCGCTACCTCCACAGAACAGCGAACTCATGCGCCGTGCAATAAAACTCCACAAGGGCCTTGAGCAAGCAAGAAATCGAGCCCAAGGGGCAAGTTATGGTGATTGATTGCACCAGCGGCTGGACAATAGCATCCGGACTCATCTCCTTGACCGCGATGACGGGAGTGACCGAGTGGCCGCAACACTCAATTCCGAGGAGTCGACTGCCCTCGCAGCGGTCGATGAGGCGGCCATCGCCCAGATGCTGCCGGCACTGCTCGCGATCCCGAGCGTGACCGGGAGCGCCGCCGAATCCGACATGCAGCATCGCCTGGCACGGCATGCGGACCGGCTCGGTCTGGACGTCGATCTGTGGTCCATGGACCTGCCCGCGCTGCGTGACCAGCCCGGCTTCCCCGGGGCCGAGGCACCGCGCGACGAAGCATGGGGACTGGTGGCGGCCACATCGGACGCCGGTGACGGGCCGACCTTGATTCTCCAGGGGCACGTCGATGTCGTACCGCCGGGCGACCTTCAGCGGTGGGACGGCGACCCCTTTGTTCCGAGGGTGATGGGCGACATCGTCCACGGCCGTGGCGCCTGCGACATGAAAGCCGGACTGGTCGCCAACCTCGCCGCCCTGGCGGCGATCCGGGCGAGCGGAGCCAGGCTGCGCGGCCGGGTGGCCGCCCACTTCGTGGTCGGTGAAGAGGACGGCGGGCTCGGCGCCTTCGCCACCCTCCGGCGCGGGCACACGGGCGACGCCTGCATCATCACAGAACCGACCGGCGGCACACTGGTCACCGCGAACGCCGGCGCTCTGACCTTCCGCATCGAGGTACCGGGCCGAGCCACCCACGCGAGTACGCGCACGGCGGGTGCCAGTGCCATCGACGCGTACTTGTCCGTCCATCGGGCGCTGGCCCGGTTGGAAGCCCGGCGCAACACGGCGATCGACCCGTTGATGGCCGACTACGAGATCCCTTACGCGGTGTCCGTCGGTACGCTCCGCTCGGGTGACTGGGCGAGCAGCGTGCCGGACCGCCTCGTCGCCGAGGGAAGGCTCGGCGTCCGGCTCGGTGAGGACCCGGCCGGGGCAGTCGCCGACTTCGAGGCCTGCGTGGCCGAGGCATGCGCGGCCGATCCGTGGCTGCGAGATCACCCGGCCGTTGTGACCTGGCCCGGCGGCCAGTTCGCAAGCGGCCGGCTACCGGCCGGTCATCCTCTGGGCGCGCTGGTCCGCGACGCGCACGCCGATGCGGTCGGTGGGCCGCAGGTGCGCGAACGCGGCGCGCCGTACGGCAGCGACCTGAGGTTGTACGCCGCAGCAGGCATACCGACCCTACAGTTCGGGCCCGGCGATGTGCGGCTGGCCCACAGTGCCCGGGAGCAGGTGTCCATCCGCGAGATCGTCGCTGTGGCCCGCACCCTCGTACTGGCCGTACTACGCACCGTCGGAACCAAATAGAGGGCAAGAGCAAGCCCGGACAGGGGAATTGTGGCCGTCCGCGTGGAACACAGCACCGCGGACACCGAGCGACCGGCACCTCGAGGACCAGGCAGGGCGTCGAGTTGATACATCCCGGTCCAGGTCAGTGCGTTTCCGGCTTCCGTACCGATCCGATACCGCCGACCAGTCCGGCCCGGCTGGCCATGAGCGCGGCCTGGACCCGAGTGCGGACCCCCAGCTTGGTCAGCACGCCTTGGACATGCGTTTTGACCGTGCTCTCCTCGATGTGCAGTCTTCGGGCGATCTGTGTATTGCTCATTGCCTGCCCGAGGAGGGTGAGTACCTCGCACTCTCGGGGAGTCAGCCCCCCGGGCAGCTGCACGGGCTCGGAATCGCCGTTCGCCACCCGGGTGATCAGTCTGCGCGTGGGACCCGGTGAGACGAAGCCCTCCCCTCGGGCGACCGCCCGTATGCCCTCCAGGAGAGTGGCGGCCGGGTCGTGTTTGAGTACGAAGCCGACGGCGCCCGCGCGTAGTACGCCGAACAGGTACTCGTCGAGGTCGAAGGTCGTCAGCGCCAGGACGGCCGGGGCATCGGGCCGATTCATGATCTGGAGCGTGGCGTCCACACCGCTCGTGTGCGGCATCCGGATGTCCATGACCACGACATCCGGGCGGAGGCGGGCGGCCAGTTCGACTGCGAGGTGTCCGTCGGCGGCTTCACCGACCACTTCCAGGTCGGGTTCGACATCGATCATGATGCGCATGCTGGTGCGCACCATCTCCTGGTCGTCGGCGAGGAGTATGGAGACTGTCATGTGGTCCTCTCGGGCAAAGGCAGCGTCGCCTCGACGGTCCAACCCCCTCCCGGGCGGGCTCCCGCAGAGGCCCGGCCGCCGCACAGCGCCGCGCGTTCGCGCATCCCGATGATTCCATGACCGGGCGACGCCCCCGGTTCCGTGTCCATGCCTTCGTCGTCGACACGGAGGTACACGCCCTCCTGCCGGTAGTCGACTGTGACGGTCGCGTGCGGCGGCCGGGCATGGCGGCTCACATTGGCGAGGGCCTCCTGGACGATGCGGTATGCCGTCAGGTCCAGCACGCTCGGCAGCGGCACCGGCGTTCCGTTGACGACGACCTCCACTTCGGCACCTGCCCGACGGGCGAGATCGGCGAGTTCCCCCACGTTCTCCAGCGAAGGCGGTGCCGCCGTGTCCGCGCCGCCCCGGTCGCTGCGCAGGGTCCCGAGCATGCTGCGCAGCTCGCCGAGCGCGCTGTCGACCTCCTTTCCGATCTCGTCGAGGACCTTGCTCTCAGGAGTCGTGGGAGGCCTGCGGACATGACCGGCCGCAGTGATCCGCATGGCGACCGCACTCAGTCGGTTGGCGACGACATCGTGCAACTCCCGGGCAAGACGGAGCCGTTCGTCGTGTGCGGCAGCGCTTGCGTCCAGTTCACGCAGCCGCTCGGCCTGCGCGGCCTGCGTCGTGGCCAGTTGGATCCGGCTCCGTACCGCGTCGGCGGCAGCGCACAGGACGAGCGGGGCGAAGGTAAAGGTCATCGCGTCGTAGAGAACCATCGCCGTTGGGACGTCGCTCCGGTCGATCATCTGGATGTTCTGCAGGGCTTCCAGCGCGATACACGTGCCGAGCACGGCAATGGCGACGAGTCGCATCCGGCTGGTGCCCTCGGCGACCTGGCTGAACACCACCACCCACACGGCCGCCTGCGCCATGGTGGGCAGCAACCCTGCGTCCGGAAAGGAAACGACCGCCACCCACGTGACCAGGTACCCCAGACCCGCCACTACGAGAGCCGCCACAGGGCGCGTACGGCGCCATGCCACGGACGCCCCCAATGCGACGCCCGCGACGACGATGACGGCCGGCCAGTACGTCGGCAACCCGAACCAGTAGAAGTCGCCGAGGTCGAGCCCGGCCGCCACGGCGACCAGTGCGGCCACTGTCGCACGATGAGGACGGGGTGTTTCGGGCGTACCGCGGGGAGCCACTGCCGGTGGACTGCTCGACGTGCTGGTCATGAGGACTCCGTTACGGCGCCCCGGACGGGGCGTTGTTGTCGATGTGATGCCGCTGCCCCGGCCAAATCTCCCGTTGGAAAGCATGCTTGATATGTCCGAAATTCCCTGGTGTCAGGAATTCCCGAACACGCTGGTCCATGATTCGCCTTCTATCTCCTTCAGGCCCCATGAGCTCTCAGCAAAGATCCAGATGTTCGTCAGCAGAGTACCTGCGATTACTATTCCGCGCAGCCCGCTCAAGTACGTGAAGGCGCTCGACTGCATCGGCCTTTTGCGTACGGTGGACCAACCTCACGCCGCGGCAACTGGTGCCGCGGTTCGGGGTGTCGACGTGGGCCGCCGACCGCATCGTCAACCACCTCGCCCGACCGACCAACAGGTCGCCATCGATGCCGACCCCCGGCTCGTCGTGGCCGTCTGCCGGCCGCTGCCCGATAACCGCAACGGTGGTCTTCGTCGACCGACTCCTGGCCACGCTCGTGCACCTCCGCCAAGGAGTCACTCACGACGTGCTGGCGTGCTGGCGTGCTGGTTCGGTGTGGGCCGCTCCACCATCAGCCGGGCCATCGCCCACCTGAAGAACTGACGAGCCCTCGCCCGACGCCTCACCGCCTACCGCGCTCAAGCCCGTCAGGCAGTGGCCTCGGCAATCAGGGCTGCGTCGTGCTCGCGGTTGGGCGGACGATGGCCGCGCCAAGAGTGTCACCGCCGGAGAGTCATCCCAGTCTTCGCTGTTTCTGCAGTTCAACGGGGGTGGGATGGTTCCACCGTTGCGGGTCGGGCGGCAGCTATTGCTTCACGGCTTCGAGGTCCCCGAGGCTGTGGCTGTCGCACTCACGTTACTGAATTCTTGGAGGTTTGATGAAGTCCGTCATCCGGAAGGTTGCAGGCCCCGTGGGGGCGAGCCTGGCCGTCGCGGCGATGTCCATGACCGGCGCATCCGCAGCCCACGCGGAGTCCCCCACCCACGGCTGCCCGTACCCCTACGTCTGCTTCTACGTGGACAACGCCGCCTTGAACGCGGGCACGCCGATCTCGAAGTACCGGGACGTCACCAGTACCTACCAGACGGTCAGGCCCCGGCCGCACTACGGGGTCGTGAACACCCGGAACGACGACGTGGTGTATCTGCGGCTCCAGGACGGGACTTCGATCTGCCTTCCGCCGAATAACCAAACCACGTTCACCAACTCCTACACGGTCACCGGAATAAGGATCTCCAGCAACTCCACGTGCTGAATCTGCTGGAACGGCCGGCGGGCGCGCGTGGTCGCGCCCGCCGGCAAGGGTGCCGTTCTCCCAGCGGCCGGGCCATGTCCCGCCGCGACGGCGCAGGCCCTCGGCGGTGTTGTCCCGTCCCGCCACAGGCATCCTCCCCGAACGTCACATCCCTGACATGGTGCCCCCGCTTGGCACGGCGACGGCCGTCAGGCGGCGGATCTCGTCGCGGCCGTGGGCAGCGGTGCGGGTGCGGTCCATCAGCGGCGCCTCCTTCCAGGGAAGCTCCTTCACCAGCGTGTGCAGGGTCGGATTCGCCGCCCACCGCGACCGCCGCCCGCACTGGGCGGGCGGGCCGGTGTCCGCCCTGGCCGACGGCGTGGGAGGCGTCCGCACGGGCGGTGATCCGGCCGCTGACGCCGCGTCGAGGGCATCGCCGTCGACGCGCCGCAGTACCCGGCGGCGCAGCGTCGCCCCACAGTGGGCAAGGAGCTGGCCAGAGGCATCGGCGGCCCACTCGGCGATCACGCAGCAGGCACGGTCTTCCATCGTGGTGACCAGCGAACTCGACACCCCATGATCACCGGAAGCCGTACCGTTGTGAGCCCTGCCCCGGCAATAAAGGTTCAAGGATAAGGCGCAATCGATCGGGATGATGGCCTGCGTTGCCTCACCTGCACTACGAGACAACCACGCCCCAGAGCAAGCGAGTTGGAGCCCATCGCGCATGACGCGCACAACATCCCGAACGGCTCTCCTTCCGCAACTCGGGTTGATTCGCACACCCAGGAAGGGTCCCTACGCCGAGGTAGCGACCGTTTACCACATAGGACACGCAGATAGGCGGCTATTCCGAAAGAATTTCACAAAAATCTCATGACTTGCTGAGTGTCCGACCACGTATTCACGTACTTCCCTCTGAACGCAGGCGCCGCGTTTGAGAATCCGGCCGGCCGACCACCGGCGGATGCCACCCCCCTGCCCCAGAGTGAGGTACCAGCATGTCCAGGGCTCTTCCGAAGTACCGCAAGCGCCGCATAGCGATGATCGGCGGCGCGGCCGCTGTGGTGTTGTCCGGCGCGGTAATCACCGGATCCGCCTTGGCTGGGCAGACGTCCAAGGCGAACGGTGATTCCAAGGCCACGACGAAGTCAGCCGCCCCCACGGTGAGCTGCCCGGACGTCGCCTCCCAGCTCAAGGCCATTCCCGCCTCCGCTCAGGCCGAGGTCGACCGCAACCTCGCCCTCCTGAACACCCAGATCCAGGAAGCCAACAAGCGCCTCGCCAACACGGTCGGCCAAGGCGGACCCAACTTCGTCCAGAACGCCATTCTCAACCCACTCAAGAACAAGCGCGTCGCGACGATCAACCGCATCGTCAATGCCATCGGTGACACCACCGCGAAGCAGAAAGTCGACACCCTCGCCACCTGCACGCTCAACAACGGTGGCAACACGGGCAATGCCGGCGGAAACAACGGCAACAATGCGGGGAACAACTGCAACAACAATGCCGGTGGTGCCGCGCAGGGCAATGCCGGTGCGCAGGGCAACAACGGCGGAGCCGCACAGGGCAACGCCGGTGCGCAGGGCAACGCCAGCGGCACCGCACAGGGCAACAATCACGCAGGCAACGGCACCGGCGGCGCCATGCAAGGCAACGCCGGCGCCCAGGGCAACAACGGTGGCGCCGCACAGGGCAACGCCGGTGCGCAGGACAACACCGGCGGCACCGCACAGGGCAACACCGGCACACAGGGCAACGCCGGCGGCAACTGCGGCAACAACGGGAACAACGGAGGTCGCGCGGGTAACAACGGCAACGGCCGCGCCAATGCCGCGAACACGGTGAACTGTCCGGACGTCGCCTCCCAGCTCAAGGCCGTTCCCGCCTCCGCTCAGGCCGAGGTCGACCGCAACCTCGCCCTCCTGAACACCCAGATCCAGGAAGCCAACAAGCGCCTGGCCAACACGGTCGGCCAGGGCGGACCCAACTTCGTCCAGAACGCCATTCTCAACCCGCTCAAGGACAAGCGCGTCGCGACGATCAACCGCATCGTCAACGCCATCGGTGACACCACTGCGAAGCAGAAAGTCGACACCCTCGCCACCTGCACCCTGAACCGATGACCGTGAAGCGGTAGTCGTCAGACGGTACGCCATCGCCGTGGCCGCTCGGGCCCCAGCCTGAGCGGCCACGGCGCCGTTTTGCCTGCTCGCACCTCGCTGTGCGTTGGTCGGCGAACGAAATACCTTTCCCTGCACAGCCGTGCGCTGTCGGCCATCATTTGATGAGGGGTGAACGCCACATAGCCGGCCGACTCCAATCCCGCGCCACCTCAGGGAACCACTTACCGAACTCCTTCATGAGGCGCATATCTCCAGATCAGACTTCACGCCACCCCAGGACGAGGTGCACTTTGTGGTCGAAGTGACCCGCCAGGCGCTCCAGGGAGCGGCGCATGACGTCGGCGTCGAGGACTCGGTGAGCACCATGAAGTGCATCCGGCCCTTGGCGCTGATCGCGACCATCGCTTTGTCGGAGAAGTGACGGCCAGTGCGGCGTTTCACGGGGGTGCATCCCTTGGCGTCCCAGGTACGGCCGGTGACCTGGTCGGAGCGGATGCCGGTCCGGTCGGCGAAGAGCACCCGCCCTCGGTCCTCGCCTTCGCCCGGATCGCCGGCCACGTCGTCTCTCGCTGGACACGGACGGGCCTCAACGTCCTGCTCGACGGCCACGGAACACCGCCGCGACATCCTCACGAGTCCGGTCCGCCACCAACGCCGCCACCGCCCGCAGCCGAAGGGCCTCCTGCGCCGACGGCGACAACTGCCGTGCGCTCCCCGTCTCCTACCAGTTCACTTACTTCGGGATCAACGACCCAGAAAACCAACCGTTTCGGATCAGTAGATGTCGGATCTTCGTCCGTTCACAGCCTTGCTGTGTCCACTTTCTTCTGACGTGAAAATCCACCCGGCAGCCACAGGGTGAGAACCGTCACACTTATGCAATAAACCGGATCCGTATATCGCCCGTCAGACAGGTCAAGAACTTCTCTTCACTGCTTCGCGGAGTATCGGCGGAGCTCGCGAAAGGATTCTTCTTGACCACCACTCGACCCCCGATATCCAAGGGACGCAGAGTTCGGTGCCGCGCGGACATGGCTCTATTAGGAGGAGTGCGTCCGCCACTGGCAGCCCTGCCGGTTCTATTGATACTCGTCGCGGGCATTACGGTGTTCGCCGTCGGGAGCGATACCGACCGGGGCATTCCCGAGGCCGTACTCAGCTCACAGCAGCACATCGCCGAGGACGGAGCGGTCGCGCTGGAGGCCGCCGTCGACGAGAGCGTCTCCGATCTACAGGGAGCAGCCGCCCACTTCCGTGGCACCAAGTCCCAACCGGCAGACAAGATGCTGACCATGCTCGACCAGGCCTACCGCAAATGGCGTGGTACCGCTGTCGTCGATCTGTCCACCAGGCGGCTGCTCGCCGCGCGGGGCGAGGACGTGCCGCTCGGGAAGGTGGACCTGCGTGGAATGCCGGCGAATCCGCCTCCGAGGCTGGTGCATGGCGACTCGGGCGTTATCCGGCTACTGGTCTTCGCGACGCTGACGCAAGGCGGCAGGCAGGAGTTGCTCGTCGCTTCCCAGAGCCTCAAGGTGCCGAGCATCAACGTGGACAAGGGTCACACTCTTCACGTGGTGGACCGTGACGGGGTGACCCTGACCTCGGCCGGGCCGGAGGCGGGTACGGACCGGGCCAAGGCCGTGGCCAGCGTTGCCGTCCGCGAGGCGGTGGGCAAGGGGCCGTCGGACACCGCTGCTGCCGGGGGCTTCGACGGGCCGAGCGGCAGCTTCGTCGGGCCCGAGGAGGGCAACACCCGTATCGCTGCCGGGTATGCCGGAGTGACCGGAGGGCTCGGCACGGCAGCGAGGCCGAGCGGCGCGCTGGGACTGACGGTTGTCACGACGGTGCGCACCGACCGAGCCTCGGCCGGGACTGGCGACCTGCGCCGCGCCCTTCTTGCCGCGGGCGTGTTGTTGGCCCTCGCCGCAGGGGTTTCCGCTGCCCTTTGGGGGTTGCTGCAGCGACCTGTCCTGCGGTTGCGTCTCGAAGCGAGCCGCCTCGGTCGAGGCGAGCTCACAGGTCCTGTCCCAGTGCCCCGCTTCGGGGAACCCGCCAGGGTCGGTGCCGCGTTGGAGGCGCTACGGCTTCAACTCCGCGGGGAGAGTGGACAGTCGCAGGAGACGGCCAAGAAGAGATGGCGTCGGAGCCTGAGTCTGCCCGGGACACGTACGGGACGGCGCCGACTCGGCCTGAGTACCGTCCTGGTGATCTGTCTGTTCGCTCTGCTGGCCTGGTCCGCGTCGATGCTGATGACGCTCGGCAGGACCTGGCCCCACACAGCCGCCGTCGTACCGCGCCTGCTTTCCGAGGACCAGCGGCAGCGCACCGAGACGGCCGCGGACGGCGTCCGCAGGGGTATCAACGAGGGGTACGCGGACCTCACCCATGTCGCCGGCGTGATCGACGGTGCCCGACCGGAAGGGATGCGCGAGGTTCTCGACGACTCTCTGGAGAAGCACGGCCGATATCGAGCCCTCTACGTCGTCGACGGCTCCGGCGAGATCCTCGTCCGGGCCGGAGGGGATCCCCAAACCCCCAAGAAGCTCCGCGTCACGCCCGGTGTCGTGCAGACGAACACCTCCGGTAAGGAACCGGTCATCGCTGCCGTAGTCCCACAGCCGGCCCAGCACGCGGCGTCGAAGGCTGAACGGCGCTATGTCGTGGGCGAGTTCAAGGTCCAGTACCTTCTCAGCCTCCTCGCCCGGCCGGGTCTCGGTTCGGTGTGGCTGGTGGACTCCGCGCAGCGGGTCATCGCGTCCAACAAGGGGTTCGTAGCCTTCGGCCAGGTCTCCGACGACCGGCTGCGGGTGCCCATGGAGACCGCGCGCATCGGCCAGGGTTCCTCCGTGCAGCTGCTCGGCTGGAGGAATCCGGCGGTCGCCGCCGTGGTGCCGTTCAAGGAGAACCGGGGTGTCGCGAGCGCACTCGGCTGGCAGGTCGCCTCGATCAGGCCGATGTTCTGGATCGGGCTACCGGAGTACGAGGCTCAGCGGCGGATCATGCTTGTCGGCCTGCTGGGCCTTACGACGGGCGCCCTCTGCCTCGGCTGGCTGTACATCGTCGTCGTACGTCCGCTGCGTGAGGTCGCCCGGTACGCCGAGGCGCTGGCAGACGGGGACCGCAGGACGGTGGTCTACCCGCGCTACCACGATGAGGTGGGATCCCTCGCCCGCAGCCTCGAACTGATCAGACAACGCCTCCCGCTCGTTGACGCACGGTCCACGCCCAGGCCCGCCGACGAGCCGCCCGCGTCCACGCCGGCCGGATCCTAGGAGTTGCCCCACCGTGCTCTTCCTGTACTGCGTCCTTGTGGCGTGCTGCGCCGGTCTGCTCGTTGCGGGCGTCGTCGAGCAGCGCCGCCACGATGCGAATCTGGCCGACATACCCACCCGCGTACTGGTCAACGGCATTCGTGGCAAGAGTTCCATCACCCGACTGTGCGCGGGCGCCCTGCGAGGCAGCGGCCTGGTCACCGTCGCCAAGACCACGGGCACCGCGGCCCGGTTCATCCACCCCGACGCCACTGAGGAGCCCGTCCACCGGAAGTTCGGCATCGCCAACGTCGTGGAACAGATCGGAATCGTCCGGCGGGCCGCCGCCTATCATCCCGATGTCCTGGTCATGGAGTGCATGGCTGTCATGCCCGCGCTCCAGGAGATCAACCAGTCCAAGCTGATCCGCTCCACGATCGGTGTGCTGTGCAACGTCAGGGAGGATCATCTCGCGGAGATGGGACCGACCCTGGACGACGTGGCACGCTCCCTGTGCCGGTCCATCCCGGAGGGCGGCGTCTGCGTGACCGCCGAGAAGGACCGCTTCCACATCCTCCAGGAGGAGGCGGACGCCCGGGACTGCAGGCTGGTTCGCGTTGACCCGGATTCGGTCACCGACGACGAGTTGCGCGGCTTCAGCTGGTTCACCTTCAAGGAGAACGTGGCCATCGCGCTGGCGGTCGCCGAACTGCTCGGCGTGGACCGCGACACCGCGCTGAAAGGTATGTACGACGCGCCACCGGACCCAGGTGTGCTTTCTGTCGAGCGGTACCGCACTTCCGACGGGAAGAAACTGAGGTTCGCGAACGTCTTCGCCGCAAACGACCCCGAGTCGACGCTCATGAACATCAACCAGCTCCTCGAACTGGGCGCCGTCCACCGCCCACTGCACGTCGTCATCAACTGCCGGCCCGACCGCGTCGAGCGCAACGGGCAGATGGGCGCGCTCATTCCCGAGCTCGCTCCGGAGTCGGTGTTCCTCATCGGCCATCCCACCAAGTCGGCCGCTGACGCCATACCCGCCCACTGGAGCGGGAACGTCGTCGACCTCGGCGGCGACCGCCGCGACCCCGACCGTCTTACCGCGGATCTACTGGCCCACCTGGGCCCGGACTCCTCCCTCGTCGCGATCGGCAACATCCATGGGCAGGGCGAGCTCTTCCTGGAGCGGCTCACCGCACTCCTGCCCGAGCACCCCGACGACTCCGCCGACCCCAGCGGTGCCTCCCACACCGTCTCGCCAGGCGCTCGCCACGACTCCCCCCACGGAGAATCCCATTGATCCCCGCAGTACTCACACCCCAGATCGCCGCCATCGGCATCGCGCTCGGTCTGGTGTTCTCCCTCGTGTGCTACCTGACGACGAACCTCTCACCGGGCGGAATGATCACGCCGGGCTGGCTCGCCCTCACGCTCGTCGAGGATCTGAGGGCCGCCGCCATCGTCGCGGGAACAGCGACTCTGACGTACCTGCTGACCACGCTGCTACAGCGCTTCGTCATCCTCTACGGCAAGCGGCTGTTCGCCGCCGTCGTGCTCACCGGTGTCCTGCTCCAGGCCGGGCTTTCCCTGCTGCTCCAGCACGAGTTCCCGCTGTTGTTCGCCCACCAGGCCCTGGGGTTCATCGTCCCTGGGCTCATCGCCTATCAGCTCCAGCGGCAGCCCAAAACGGCGACGGTGCTCTCCACCGGCACGGTCACCTTCACCACCTACGTGATTCTGGCGTCCGGACTGCTGCTGGGTGCCCTGCCCACGACTTGAGCCGCCCGCACGGGGCACGGTGACATCTCCCCTCCTCCTGACCGGAGTTGAGCAGTGAAACGCTTCATACACAGGATCCGAATGCTCTCGGTGACCAAGAATCCCGCCCTGTTCCTGGTGACAGGCGTCATGCTCGCCGCGAGTTGCGTGCTGACCCTCCAGTTCAAGCACCGTGCTGACCGCCCATGGGCGTCACCGGGTGCCGGCAACCGGGTCGGAAGTGCCCCGCTGGACTACGAGCGGATCGGCAACCCCTCCCGCACAGTTGCTCGCGATCGGCACGGCACCGTCATCGCCACGTTCACCGACGGCGCCCGTACAGCCGTACTGACGGGGCCCAGCAGGACCTTCGCGGAGCCGAGGACGACGGAGGCCAAGGTCGTCACCCAAAGCTGGGTACGGCTGTTGCCCCAGCCATGGGCCCGGGGTGCGGAGCAGAGCGACTGGTTCAAGTACTGGCTCAAGGCCCGGCTCGGCAGCCGCGATCCCGACGTCCTCGCCACGGCCGTCGACTACATAGCGGGTGCCCCGGACCGCAAGAACGCAGCGGGAGTGAGGTACAGCGGCGCCGCCCGCTACGGGCCCCGGGTCATCGACGACTCGGGCCGTACTCGGCGCGGGAAGCGGCGCATGGGGTCGGACTTCTACGACTACCTGGGTGTCCCCTGGACCTTCCCCGACGGAGTCACCCGCCGCCCCGAGAAGGGCCGTCGGCGCTCCGTCGACTGCTCCGGGTACATCCGGCTGGTGTACGGATACCGGTCCGGGCTCTTGCTGAACAGCAGGAACAACCCAGCGGGCCGCGGGCTGCAACGGACCGCCGACGGAATGGCCCACGGGCCGCTCGGCGTGCAAGTGATCCCGCTCACCGACCAGCGCCCCACCTTCACCCAGGGGCTCCAGCCCGGTGATCTGGTCTTCTTCAGGACACGAAAGCTGTCGGGCGGCCGGATCGGCCACGTTGGCATCTACCTCGGTCTGGACACGAACGACCACCCGCGCTTCATCTCCAGCCGGAAAGTCGCCAACGGCCCCACCATGGGTGACAAAGGCGGCACCTCACAGCTGGACGGTGAGGGCTACTACGCGCGGGGCCTGCGCGGGGCACGGCGCCTCTGACGGCTCCGACCCTGGCGTCGGACCGGGACGTTCGCGTGTCGCCACACCGTAGTGAGGCGGTTCCGGGGTCTCCGCGACGCCCTTGGCGAGGTCACGGAAGGGGCTGACCAGCCTGCCTCCGTCGGGTGGTAGGGCCGGCGGAGGCAGGCTGGTCGGCGGTCGGGGATGACGGTGCCGTTGTTGTCACCCGGCGCTCTACTCGCCGACCGTCCCGTCGATCGCTTCGCGCAGCAGGTCGGCATGGCCGTTGTGACGCGCGTACTCCTCGATCATGTGTGTAAGGACGTAGCGCAGCGAGATGGTCTCGCCCCGGAAGTCCACCGTGTCGTCGAGGGACTCGAAGGAGTCCGTGACGGCGCGGGAGCCCTCACATGCCTCTCGCCAGAGTGTGAATGCTTCGTCCACGTCTGCGTCGGCCACGAGGAACTCGCCCCAGACGCCGTCGACCGCGGGCCATCGGGGCTTGAGTTGTTCTTGGTTCAGCACGAAACGGAACCAGTTGGTCTCCACCTCCGCCGCATGCCGGACGAGGCCGAGGAGAGTCAGACTCGAAGTCGGAACGGCTCGCTGCTTCAGCTGGTCGGCATCCAGTCCCTGGCACTTCATGGCCAAAGTGGCGCGCTGGTAGTCGAGGAACGAGGTGAGCGACGTTCGGTCGTCGGCCACCTTGGAAGGGTGCATCCGCTGGTAATCCTTCACCGAGCGATCATGGCAGAGGCCCGGCCTGCACGGTCACCCAGGCCCGTGCCTTGAAGGTAGGACAGCCGCCACCGATCTGAGCGCGCCACCGAGGGGTCACGCGTCGCGGAGTCGGAGGCTGACCAGGCCGGCGAGCAGCGCGGCGCCGGTCCAGGCGGCGAGGACGCCGAGGCCTGCCCACGGGCCGATGGGCAGGTCGTGCCGGCGGGTGGTGGCTTGGACGGCGAGGCCGGCGGTCATGGGCCCGATCTGCTGGAGGTGCCGCTGCCAGTCGGGGTCGGTGACCACAAGTAGGGGAGGATGACCGCCACCATGACTGCGGTGGCGCTGCGCCGCAGCAGGGCACTGAGCGCGAGGGCCAGGACGGCGGCGACGGCGACGGCGACGGCGACGGCGACGGCGACGGCGACGGCGCACCCTGCCCCGCTCGGCCGTACCTTCCGGATCGTCACGATGAGAGTGCTCGTGGTCGAGGACGCCCGCGCGCTGGCCGCCATCGTGGCCGAGGGCCTGCGCGACCAGGGCATGGCGGTGGACGTCGCGTACGACGGCTTGGACGCCGCGGCGAAGCTCGACCTCAACACCTACGACGTCGTCGTCCTCGACCGCGACCTACCAGGCATCCACGGCGACGCACTCTGCCGACTGATCACCGAACACCACCAGCGAGCCATGGTGCTCATGCTCACCGCCGCCGACACCGCCGCCGACCGAGTCGCCGGCCTCTCCGTCGGCGCCGACGACTACCTCACCAAACCCTTCCACTTCCCGGAACTCGTCCTGCGCATCCACGCCCTGGCACGCCGCCAACCCGCCGCCCGAGCCCGCACGCTGCGTGCGGCAGGCATCGAGCTCGACCCGACTCGCCGCACCGCCACCCGCGACGGCGAACTCCTCGATCTGTCGGTCAAGGAGTTCGCCCTCCTCGAAGCGCTGCTCCGCGCCAGCCCCGCCCACCTCAGCACCGAGGACCTACTCGAACAGGTCTGGGACGAACACGCCGACCCGTTCACCAACACCGTCACCGTCACCATCGGACGGTTGCGCCGCAAGCTCGGCCAACCCTCCGTCATCAGCACCACACCCGGCGTCGGCTATCGCATCACACCAGACTGAATAGGGTGCCGTGCACGTTCCGTGGTCGATCACTGAGTCTCGAGGGCGCCGCCCATGCCGGTGCCGGTGGGGCGCCAGGGCCGCCAACCCTGCTTCATGCGTCATGGACGTCGGCAGGCCCGCTCAGCAGGACATGGTCCTGGTCCTCACTCCGCCTTCGGCGGCGCCGTGGTCGCGCGGATCACCAGCTCGGGGTCGAAGAGGAGTTCACCGACGGGGACGTCACGGTTGCCCAGCAGGGCGAGGACGCTGCGGGCCACTTCCGGGGCCAGGCGGTCGGCGGGCTGGCGGACCGTGGTGAGCGGGGGGTCGACGAAGTCCATGATCATGGAGCCGTCGTAGCCGACGACGGACACGTCGCCCGGGACGTCGTACCCCTGACGGCGCGCCCCGCGGATCGCGCCCAGGGCCATGTAGTCGCTGGCGGCGACGATGGCCGTGGCGCCGCGGCCGAGGAGCGAGACCGCGGCGGACTGGCCGCCCTCGACGGTGTAGGACTGCCGGACCACCCACTGCTCCGGGTCCTCGATGCCGCGTCTGGCGAGCGAGGCGACGAAGCCGCTGACCCGGCGGTCGGCCGGCCGGTTGCCGACCGGGCCCGACGCCATGCCGATGCGACGGTGGCCGAGCCGGTGCAGGTGGTCGACGGCGAGTTCGGCGGCCAGCAGGTCGTCGGTGGAGAAGACCGGGGCGTCGCATCCGCCCTCGAACTGGCCGTTGACCCCGACGAACGGAATCCTGCGGGAGCGCAGGAGTTCGTACGCCTCCGGGTCCGCGCCCTCGATCGTGTTGCTGGCGGAGAGGAAGACGACGGCGGCGATGCCCCGGTCGGCGAGGGAGGTCACGTAGTCCAACTCCTGGACTCCGCCGGGAAAGCACGGGCACAGGATCGTCTTCAGGCCGTGCGGGGCGAGAGTGGACTCGATGCGTTCGCAGACGTCGGCGAAGAACGGGTTGGAGACCAACTCGGTGATGACCGCGACGAGTTGCCCCTGGGTCTGCCGCTCGTACCCAAGGTCGGCCATCGCCCGCTCGACCGCCTCCCGGGTCTTGCGGGACACGCCCTGGCGCCGGTTGATGACGCGGCTGACCGTGGCCTCGCTCACCTGCGCCCGGTCCGCGACCTCGGTGATGCCGACCTTCATGCGGTTCCCTCCGTCCTCCGTGGTGTCACCGATGTAACCCCTCGGGCCCCTCACTGTCTCGTTCTGCATATCAAGCTTGCCCGACTCCAGCAGGCTTGCAAGATCTGTGTGAAAACTTTCAGTCGGATCCAGCACCAGAACTCGCAGAGACGTCATGCGTTTTGCAACTTTCCTCGGCGTGACCATTGAAGCGGATCTTCGGCTCCTGTTAGCTTTCCGCCACGACTCGGCCGCCCCCGCCGTAGTTCAAGACCGGGAGACCCGATGAAGCCCTCAAGGCTCATGCTGCTCACCGCTGTTGCTCTACTCACGCCGATCGCCCCCGCGTCGGCGGCCACGGCGGCGCCACGCACCGCCGCCGACTCTCACCCCCAACTCGCCCTGCCCGACCCCGGCTTCGAGAACGGCGGCATCGGCTGGACCTTCGACCCGGGCACCGGGGTCGGGCAAGGAAACGTCCACGGCGGTACCCGCTTCCTCTATCTCGACGCCGGCCTCGGCAGGACCGCCAGACAGACCCTTGTGGCGCCCCGGGACGGCAGTTACGACTTCTCCGCATGGGTGGCGAGCGCCGGTACCGGCGGTACCTACACCATCCGGCGCAACGGCGAGACCGTCGGCACGGTCGATCTGCCGCAGCGCGCCTCGTACGCCCGCTACACCATCAGCCGCGTCGACCTGAAGGCCGGCGACCGACTGGAAACAGCCTTCGGTTCCGGCAGCAGCTGGGTCAACGCCGACGACCTCATGATCTCCCCGGCCGCGCCCGCCGACCCCAAGGTCACCTCGTCCGACCCCGAGGTCGCCGAGTTGTTCGACTGGGCCAAGAGAAAGGCCAACAGCTGGGTGCAGCTGCCCGGCACGGTGGGCCCGATCAACGTCGACGAGCACCACACCAGCGGCACCTCCACCGGGACGTACGGGCCCACCTACTGGGCCGGATACGCCAACCGCAGCGCCTACTACTCCCGCGACATGACCCACCAACTGGACGGCGCCCACCTCATCGGCCTCGACACCGAGAACAAGGCGATGCTCAGCTCGTACGCGGCATCGGCCACAGCCGAGCAGAAGTACTTCCCGGTGTGGTCCCTCAACTTCGACGCCAAGACGTACCTGAGCATCGACTACCACAGCCCGGACAACTTCGTGCGCGAGGTGCCGGCCGTCTTCGAACTCGTCGAGAAGGCGGCCCAGGCCTACCTCTGGACCGGCGACCGCAGTTACGTCGACGACCCGACGCTGTGGAACTTCTACCGGCACGCCACCGAGGACTTCATCGACCTGCACGACAGCGCCGTGCCCAACGGCAAGGTCAAGGTCGCCGAGGGCACGGGCAACGGCATCTTCTCCGGCGCCGCCAGCTACAACGAGCAGGACGGCGACCACCTCGCCGAGGCCGGGGACACCATCGCCTCGGAGTACCAGGCGTATCTGGCGATGGCCGTGCTCGCCCGCGGCAAGGGCGACACCGCGCTGGCCAGGAAGTACGACCGGCGCGCCGCCGATCTGAAGAAGTACTTCAACGACGAGTGGAGCGGCGGCGGCAGCGGAGCCGAGATGGTTCGCGCGTACACCACCTCCGACGTCCCGGTCACCGGCTGGGGCAAGGAGAACAGCGTGTTCATGCCGATGAAGCAGATCATCGCCCCCGGTCCGCGCAACGACGCCTACCTCGACTACATCCAGGCACAGGAGTTGGGGCCGCAGGGGTCGCCCAACATCGAGGCGACCACGTACCTGCCCGACATGTTCTTCAAGAACAACCGCAACGACACCGCCTGGTGGTGGATGCAGAAGATCTACGGCGAGCGGGAGCTTCAACACGTCAACTCCAGCCAGGGCCCCGACGGCGACTATCCCGAGGTGTCGTTCACCCTGGTCAGCCAGACCGTCGAAGGCCTGATGGGCATCACACCGAACGCGGCGGCGCACCAGGTGACCACCCAGTCACGGCTGCCCTCCGGGATGAAGTGGCTCCAGGTGGCGGACGTGCCCATCGGCACGGGCACGATCACCGTACGGCACGACGGCGCGACGAAGACCACGCTGACGAACAACGCCCGCCACGGCGCCTACAGCTGGGAAGCCCGCTTCCCCGGTGCCCACAAGAAGATCACGGTCAACGGCGTCCCCCAGCCGGCCCGCACCAAGACGGTCAACGGCGTGACATACACCTACGCGACGCCGACGGTGCGGGCCGGTGCGACGGCGGTGGTGCGGGTGACCGGCTGACGCGAGTTCGCCGGGGTCCCGGTGGCGTCGTCGGCGGTGCGCCCCCGAACGGTCGCCCGCTCGTCGTGGTGACGGTGCGGAGTTCGGAGGCCGCGACCGTCTACCCCTCCGAGATCGAGCCGAGCATGTCGAGAACGGCCTATCAGCTCCGTCTCCGAGGCAGAAGCGGCTACCGTGGCCGTGCCACACGAAGGAGGCCCAGCATGACGATCCAGCGGATGGACAACGTCCTCATCGTCGTCGACGACCTTGAGGCCGTCATTGCGTTCTTCGTCGAACTCGGCATGGAGTTGGAGGGCAAGGGGCCACTCGACTGGCGCGGGGCGGAGCGTGTCATCGGGCTCGATGACGTCCGGCAGGACATCGCCATGCTGCGGGTCCCGGACGGCCACGGGAGAGTGGAGCTGGCGAAGTTCCACAGGCCGAAGGCCATCACCCCCGAGCCGAAAGACGCGCCGGCGAACACGCTCGGCCTTCGTCGCATCATGTTTGCCGTCGACGACATCGAGGATGTCGTCGCCCGCGTGCGGGACCACGGTGCCGAACTCGTCGGCGAGATCGTGCAGTACGAGAACATCTATCGGCTCTGCTACGTCCGCGGCCCCGAGGGCATCGTCGTCGGACTCGCCGAGCAGCTCGGCTGAAGGCCGCCGAAGGGGCGTACACCCACAGGGCGGGCTGGGCACGGCCCGACGCCCCTGGGCGTGCGCGAGGGGTGAGGAGCACCTCGATGCTTCAGCGCGGCGCGCAGCTTGGTGTGAGCAGGGGCTTCGCCTGACGGCACCGTCCTTGTCACGTTCTTGACTCTCTCCCTGTCGCTCCCACACCGCCCTGTGTTCTATAAAAGCTATAACAGGGCAACAGTGGGAGCGGGACATGATCCTCAGCCTCGACATGGACAGCGAGGTGCCGATCTACCAGCAGATCCGGGACCGCATCGTCGAGGCCATCGCCTCCGGTCAGCTCGTCGAAGGCAGCTCGCTGCCCTCGACGCGGCAGCTAGCCGTGGATCTGGGCATCAACTTCCACACCGTGAACAAGGCGTACGACCTACTGCGACGGGAAGGACTGCTGCGGGTCAACCGCAAGAGCGGCGCCCTGGTGCAGCGTGACACCCACAGCGGTCCGCCCGAACCGGCCTTCACTGCCGAGTGGGAGACCCGGCTTCGGACCCTGCTCGCCGAAGCGGTCGCCCACGGGACTGGCGACCCGGCGGTACTGGACAGCTGCCGTTCCGTCCTCGTCTCGTTCACGTCATCCGCACCTGCTTCACCGCGCGCGAACCCCGGTGCAGGGCAAGGAGATTCAGCGTCATGAACGGTGCAGACATGTTGGTCAACGTGTTCGTTCCAGCTGTGCTTGCGGCGCTGGCGTGGTGGATGCCGTCGCTGACCAGCCCGACCTTGCCCTTCGGTGTACGAAGCCCTTATGCGCGGGCGGACGACCCAGTGGTCGTCGAGCAACGGAGACAGTACCGCCGGCAGGTCGCCGCGTCCGGTGCGGTGCTGATCACGGTCGGAGTCCTGGTGAGCTCCGTGTTCCGCTTCGGCATACCTGGCGTCATCCCCCTGCTGACCGTTGCCGCCTGCCTGGCGGCCTACAGCCGGGCACGGGTGGCGGTCATGGCGGTCAAGCAGCGTGAGAACTGGTACGGCGGGCTGCGGCAGGGTGTGGTGGCGGACACCGCGCTGCGTACCGATCCGGAGCGCTTCCCCTGGCTGTGGGCCGTCCCCGCGTTGCTCATTTGCATCGGTACGACGGTGGTGGGTGTTCTGCGCTATCCGTCCCTGCCGGACCGCATTCCCGTGCACTTCACCGACTCCGGCAGCGCTGACCGCTTCGCCGCCAGATCGATCGGCACCGCGTTCTTCCCGGTATTCGCCCAAGCCACGCTCACCGTGCTGCTCTTGGCGCTGACCTGGATGTCCTTCCAGGCACGTGCGGATCTCGACCCGGCGCGGCCGGCCGACTCCGCACGCAGGCACCGCCGCTTCTCGGTTCGTACCGCCATCTCCCTTCTGCTGCTGGCGGCGTCCGCCGACCTGACGCTGCTCGCCGGAGCCTGGGCGATGTGGCACCCGGACCAGCGGGTATCCCCGGCCCTGAGCCTGCTGCCCATCCTGGCCGGGCTGGCCGTGGTGATCGGCATCGCCGTCCGCACCGGGCAGGGCGGCAGCCGAATGCCCGCGCAGGACGGCGCGGTGACGGAGGAGAACACCGGCATGGTGCGGCGCGACGACGACCAGTACTGGCGTCTGCTCGGCTCGGTATACGTCAACCGGGCCGATCCCGCGTTGCTTGTTCAAAAACGGTTCGGCATCGGCTGGACCTTCAACCTCGGCAACCCGCGAGGTGTCGCACTGCTGCTCGGGATCGTTCTGGCCCCCGCGCTCATCGTGCCGCTCCTCGTCCACTGAGTGCGTCCACCGACGGCCGCCGTCTCTCACCATTTCAGCTCATCAGGAGAACACATGCGTTTACGGACCCTCTGGCGCAGCAGGATGATCGCCGTGCTCATGGCGACGGCCGCCCTGGTCGCGGCCGGACCGGTGTCAGGCCCGACCCGGGCATCCGCGGCACCTCAGGCCGCTCTCGTACCCGCCGTGGACCGCGAGGTCCACTTCACCGCGGACGGCACCACCGCGTACGGCACGCTGCACATACCCACCCATCGCGCGGGCCACAGGCTGGCCGCGGCGCTGCTGCTTCCCGGCAGCGGCCCGACCGACCGCAACGGCGACGAGCCGCCCGACTACACTCCCCACACCCTTGCCCTCATGGCCGGCGTCCTCAGCGGCGACGGCGTGATGAGCCTGCGGTTCGACAAATACGGCACCGGGCGGACGGGGTTGGGCGGACGCACCAGCGCACCCGGCATGGCCGCTTACACCCGACAGGCAGTGGCCGCGTACGACACCCTGCGCGCCCAGCCTGAAGCCGATCCGCACGCGCTGCTTGTGGTCGGGCACAGTGAGGGCGGCCTACAGGCACTGCTCGTCGACCGCGCCGTACAGCCGAAGCCCGCCGGGCTCGCGCTCATCGCTCCGCAGGACATGCGGCTGCTGGACCTGATACGCCTCCAGCTGGCGGACGCATTGAACCGGGCTGTCGTCGCAGGCCAACTCACCGCGCAACAGGCGTGGTTGAACAACCGGGGCGTGGCCAGGGCCATCGCGGACTTCCGCGCCCAGCGCCCGGTTGACACCTCGGGACTGCTGCCGTCCCTCTCCTCCCTCCTCAACGGCATGTTCGGACCGGTCAACGCGGATTTCGTCCGCAGCGACGACGCCCTCTACCCGCCGTCCGTCGCCCGAGGCATGGCGCACGGCACGCGTACGCTCGTCACCTGCGGCACCGAGGACACCAATGTGCCCTGCCGGACGATGCCTTCTCTGCTGTCGGCCCTTGGCGCCGCCCACACCACCGGACCAGGACCGCGGGTCCTCCCTGGACTCGACCATCTCCTCCACCCTGCCGGCACACCGGTCAACGATCCGGCGATCGCCCCAGCCGCGCAGCAGGTCCTCCACGACTTCCTCCGTCCCTGGCGGCACGCCACACAGGGCTGCGGAACCCTCCCCAGGCGTCGACGCGTGCCCCTGCTCCGGCCGACACAATGCGGGACGGCTACTGCTTTGGCCTCGGCGACCGGGGGCAAGATGACCACGGGGCGGGATAGTGGGCCAATGCAAGGTTGGGGGTTGGGTATGAGTGAGGTTTGGCGGTGAACGCCGCTCTGTCGGCTGTGGCGGCGGCAGCCACCTCGGTCATCGTGACGGTGTGCTCGATCTTCCTGGGTGAACGGCAGCAACGGCGCAAGGAAAGACGCACCCAGCGTCAGGAATTGAACGCAAAATACCTGAATCCTCTCCGGTTTCATCTGGTGGAGAACCATTTCAGGCTGTCGAGCATCAACAACCGCACCTCGGCCCATGGACCAAACGCTGTGATGCTGGTCATCGAGGACCCGGCAGAAGTGTCCTCCAAGGACGCCGCTTGGTTCACCGGTCCCGGTTACGCGCTGATGTCGGCGGTCTACCTGACATCCTGCCTGTACGCCCAGCTCAAGAAGGTCCGGGAGGACTTCCCCTACCTTCGTCTTTCTGCAACGGACGATACTCGTCTGGCGGCGCTGCTCCTGCGTGTGCAACGAGGCTTCCTCGTCAACGGCGGCGTCTACTACGTGACTCAACCGAGCATCGGTGAGTCGGTGTGGGTCCGCGACGACGAGCGTCTTCTGACCTACCGCGAGTTCTGCGAGAAGCTCCAGGACCCCACCTGGCGTGTCTGGATCGACCGGCTGATCCTGTTCTACCTGGACATCGCGCGCGGCGAGAAGACACAGCGCACGGAACGTCTGCTCGCGGCGCTCGCGCAGCTTTCCGAGTTCCTCGACGCATGTGTCGGCGGCGGCAAATCAATCGAAAGCAGGGTGCAGGCCGAGAGCTCCCTTCCGCTCTGAGAAGCCATTTAGGGTTGCGGCGATGGCTGTGAAGGCAGCAGCCCGAACCACTGGGTCACACCTCGCGTACGGGTTGTCCGCCCAGCCGCCGGCCGGGCCCACGCGGCCCGGCCGGCGGTGATGCGTAGGCGCGCTTACGGGGCCATCTCGTACGCGCCGGACAGCGCCTCGACCCGCTGCCAGACCCGCTCCGTGCGTGCCTCGTCGACGACCGGCCGCCGGACCGAACCCAGGGCCCAGGTCTGCTGCTGTTCGGTCGCCGAGTCCTTGCCGTGCAGTTCGACGGCGTGCGCGGAGAAGTCGCGTATGAGGACGGCGAAGAGCTCGTCGAGTACGTCCTCGTCGAGTCCGATCAGGGCGGCCTGCTCCAGGACGAGTTGCCCGTGCACGACGAGGGCGAAGAGCTGACCGACCGCCAGGACGAGATCGAGGTCGCGGCTCTGCTCCGCGTCGGGGGCAGCCGTGGCGACGAACGCGCAGAGTGCGTCCGCCTGTTCACGGAACCGGGCGACGTTGGGCAGGTGCGCGTACGCGTCGAAGGCGGGCCGCCAGTCGTGGAAGCGCACCGAGCCGAGCCCGCGAGCCGGTCCCTGCCGGAACAGGAAGTCGTCGTCGGCCGCGTCGAGACGGGTCGGCACGCCGGGGTATGCGACCGGGTCGAGGAGGTGGCTGCGCATGAACTTCAGGATCAACGCCAGGTTGACGTGGACCGTGCCCTCGAGCTTCGGCAGACCGCGGATCTCCACGGCCGCCTGGCCGAAGTAGTTGTCCTTCTCGAAGCCCTTGGCCGCGATGACGTCCCACATCAGGTCGATGACCTTCTCACCCTCCGTGGTCACCTTCATCTTCGTCATCGGGTTGAAGAGCAGATAGCGACGGTCGTCCGGGCCGGCGGAGCGGAAATAGTCGACAGCGCGGTCGCTGAAGAACTTCATGCCCACGAGCCTGACGTACGCGTCGGTCAGCTCGCGCCGCACGTGCGGGAAGCCGGTGACGGGGCGGCCGTAGAGGATGCGGTTGTGGGCGTGGGTGACGGCCTCGTACATCGCGTGCTCGCAGATGCCGATCGAGGCCGTGCACAGGTTGAACTTGCCGACGTTGACGGTGTTGAGGGCGGCGTCGAAGGCCGCGCGGCCTGTGTGCAGGACGTCCTCGGCCGCTACGGGATAGTCCTCCAGGCGGAACTCGCTGACGAACTTCGAGGAGTCGACGACGTTCTTGACCAGGCGGTAGGCCGGGTGACGGCTGTCGGCGGCGAAGAACACGTAGCCGTCGGGCCCCTCGACGTCGGTGCGGCGGCCGAAGACGGAGACGAGTCCGGCGGCGTTGCCGTTGCCGATGTAGTACTTGGAGCCGGTGGCCCGGAAGCCACCGTTGCCGTCGGGCTCGAGCAGCATGTCGGTGGAGTAGATGTCGGCGCCGTGGGCCTTCTCGGACAGGCCGAACGCGAACACCTCTCCCTGGGCGAGGAGTTCCGCGGCGCGGGAGCGGGCGGCGGCGTTGTCGCTCTGCCACACCGGACCGAGGCCGAGGATCGTGACCTGCCAGGCGTACCAGTAGTCCAGGCCGTAGAAGCCCAGGATCTCGTTGAGCGCGGCGATCCGGGCTGTGTCCCACCGCTTGTCCGGCTCTCCCTCTCCTGCGGCGGACGACGGCGTCAGGAAGGTGGCGAACAGGTTCTCCTTCGCGGCGAACGCGAGGAAGTCGGCAAGCCAGGCTCGGGTCCGGTAGTCCTCGATCAGCCGCCCCTTCCCACGCTCCTCGAACCAGTCGACGGTGGCACGCAGCAAGCGGCGCGTTTCGGGGTCGAAGTGTGCGGGGTCGTAAGTGCGCGGGTTGAACAGCAGTTGGTCAGCCATGGTGAGGACGCCTTTCGGCTGGTGGACGGATGGGAGTCGGGAGGACCGGCGGAGGGTGCCGGCGGCGATCAGCGGCCCGGACCGAACCGGGCCAGCGTGGCGAGCACGTCGGCCAGCCAGTCGATCATCATCCGCTCGTACGCGATGCCGCCGCGCAGTACGACGTGCTGGAGCTCGCGCTCCGCGTCGAGCGGCGCCTCCGGAGCGGCCGCGCTTGCCTCGGGCCCCGTGAAGTCCCTCGCCTCTCCCGCGAGATAGCGCGCCAGCCGGTCACGGTGCGCCTGCTGGTGCCGCTCCACCTCGCAGATCAGTGCGGCCGGGTCGTCGAAGGCGGCGCCGCGGATCTTCACGGCCAAGTCGTGGCGGACGCTCTCCGGCTCGATCGGATCATGCAACCAGGAGGACAGCGCGGCTCGGCCGAGGTCGGCGACGCTGTACTCCTTCTTGTCCGGCCGTCCCTGCTGCGGGACGTCCCGGACGTCGACCCAACCGTCGACCTCCATGCGCTTGAGCACGCGATAGATCTGTTGGTGCGTCGCGGTCCAGAAGTAGCCGATGGACCGCTCGAAACGCCGGGCCAGCTCATAGCCGGATCCCGGCTCCTCCAAAAGCGACACCAAAATCGCGTGTTCGAGCGCCACGACGCCGATCCTTCTATGCACCTCGTTGCATAGCAAGCCCGCCCGCTGCGATGCGACGCGGCTCACCCCGGACGGTCCCTGTGCCAGCGCCGACGGAGTAGAAACGCAACGCCGCCGCTCCGGCTCAGCCCCGGACGGTGACTCCGAAGCGGGTGCGCAGGCGCCACATCTCCCACGCCGAGACCGCAGTCACCGACAGCGGCCCGCCGAGCAGTGAGCAGAACTGGGCCACCGGTGGGCCCGCCGGCATGCCGTTGCCGATCAGGTTGAAGAGGGCGAGCACCCATACCAGGACCCCGGTGACCACGGGCGGCAGCATCGGGTGGACATGGGCGGTGTTGAAGGCGCTGCGCGCGGAGTACAGCGACGCCAGGAAGAGGAAGGGCAGCCCCCAGAAGATGGCGACCAGCACGATGAGGGCGAACGGCAGCACCTGCCAGCCGTGCAGGTTGTCCTTGAGACCGGTGCCGCCCGCGAGGTAGATGGTCGTGGCGAGGACGACCAGGGTCAGCACGTACCACCCGACCGCCTTGAGCGGGGCGCCCAGCCGGGAACGCAGGTCCGGTCGCTGATGCGGGGGCGCGTAGAGGATGAATCCCAGGATGACCAGCGGCCCGGTGCAGATCAGCACGAGCGGCGTGACGATCGCGTTGGCCAAGCCCTCCTCCGCCGCGTTCCCCCAACGGTCCTTCTCCACGCCGTAGACCAGGATCAGCGCGAGGGTGGCCAGCACACCGAGCACCGTGCGGACCACCTGGACACGGTCCACCGCGCGGTCCACGATCCGGTCCCCGCTCTGGTGCACGAAGAGCTTGGTGGCCACGCGGTGTGCGGAGCGGATGACGGCGACCGCGAGGAAGACGGGCGAGACGTACCACAGGCAGCTGCGGCGGCGTGCGGCCGGGACGGGCGCGCCGGGCTGCGAGCCATAGGGGTACGGGTACGGGTACGGGTACGGGTTCGCGTTGGGATACGGGCCTTGGTTCGGGTTCAGGTTAGGTGCGGGCGGGCTGTAAGGGCTGTTGGGGCCGTTGTGCGTCGGCCCGTACGGAGCGCCCCAGCCCTGACCGCCCGGTCCGTTCCCGCCCGGTTGCCCCGCGCCGGGTCCAGGACCCCATCCCCCCGTTGCCATGACCTCTCCCACCGTTCCTTTTCGGCCAGTTGCTGTGCCGCCTGGCGACTTCGCGGCAGTGTAGTTGCTGTTGCCGACCGCCTGCCGCGAGGGCTGCATGCGGTTGCGGCCGAAGCGGAGGTCGTAGAGGTAGTGGTGTTGGGACCACCCCTCCTTCGGTGTTCAGGCCCAGCGACGTCGACCACCGCGAACGGCACGATGCATAGCGTCGGTGAACGAGCCGGCGAGGCATCCACCACACCCACCGGGGGACACCCATGACGGAAACCTTCGCGCGGCGCCTGACCGGCGTCGCGGGCATCGCTGCCGGAGCCGCCTTCATCATCGAAGTGCCCCTGTACTTCGTCTACTCCGGCCCGCCACCAGACGCGAACGTGCTGAGCAGGCTGCTGATCGGGATCGTCGCTCTCGCCTGCCTGGTCGTGTTCGTGACCGCCTTACGGGAACTGGTCAAGCGGGTGAGCCCGGCGTACGAGTGGGCCGGCTCGATCGCCTTCGCCGTGGGGTTGGTCTACGCGACGATCACGCTGGTTTCCAGCGGTCTGGAAGCAGGTGCGGTCATCGCCGCCGACCACCCGATCGATCCGACCATCGCGGTCAGCGGCACGTACATCCTCTACGGGTCGATCTCCCGCCTGATGCTGGCGCTGTTCCTGACGGTGGTCGGCTTCGTCGTCTCCCGCACGGAACTGCTGCCGCGGTGGACCGGCCGCTCGGCCTACGCCCTGGCTGGGGTCAACCTGGCCTTCGTGCCATCCCTGTTCTTCGGCAACACTCCCGCGCATTTCTACGCGGCCAACGGCTGGGGCACCACTGCCTTGATGGGGGCGTTCCTCAGTTACTGGCTGCTGGCGCTGGGCATCTCCGCCTACCGCAGCGGCGCCCGGCGGCCTGCTCCGTCCCGGACACCAGCGAAGCAGCTGTGACCGCCGCCGCGGCAGACGGTTGATCCGCACCTGCATCCGGCGCTCGTAGGGCCTCCTCCTGCACGGCCCGACGCTCGGACGGTGCCCGCCGGTCGCCGGCGGGCACCGGATCTGCCTCAGCTCATGCCCAACAGCCGTTGACCGTCGCTGCGAGTCCGTCGAGGGCGTCCTTGGTGTCGCTCGGGGCGGCGCCGGAGTTGTTCTCGACGAAGGAGAAGACCTTCCACCGGCCGTCATCGGCCTTGGTGAAGCCGCTCAGGGCGATGGCACCGGTGAGGGTGCCGGTCTTGGCCATGACCTTGCCGACGGCGCACTGGGAGTCTGCGGTGTCGAACCGGCCCCACTCCGGGCCGAGGGTGCTGCCCGCCTCGCCCGCCACGGGCAGTCCCTCCTTGATGTACTTCAGGGTCCCGCTGTAGCGCGGGTCGGTCGTCAGGTCGAGGATGTCCGCGAGGGTCCGGGCCGGGATGCGGTTGGCGCGGGACAGTCCGCTGCCGTCGTAGATCGCGAAGTTGTCCAGGGAGACGCCGTACCGGTGGTTGAGCACCTCCCGTACGACCGCCGTCCCGTCGTCGAATGTCGCCGACCGGCCCGCGCCGAGCGCGGTCATCCTCAGCAGCGTCTCTGCGATGTTGTTGTCGCTGACCTTGAGCATGTGCTCGACCGTCGTGGACAGTTCCGCCGAGTCGTGCTGCGCGACCGGGACGTCCCCCTGCCCGGCCACGCCGCGCGTGACGTCGCCGGCGACCGTGACACCCTGGTCGGAGAGAAGCTTGGCGAAGACCTGACCCGCGTCGATGGAGGTGTCCTCGACACCGTGTCCGTCCACCACTAGAGCCCGTACCGGGGTGACCTCGTCCGGGTAGTAGCCGGTGTTCCAGCCGTTGGCCAGCGCCGGCTCGGGGAAGAGGCTGTCGTCGACGCGGACCTTGACCGAGGTGAGGCCCGCGTTCTTCAGGCCGGCGACCGCGGTCTTCGCGAGTGCGTTGAGGTCGTCGGTGGTCAGGGTGCGGTCACCGCCGCCGACGAGGGTCAGCGTGCCGTCTCCGTAGACGACCTTGGTGGTGAACTTGTGGTCGGGGCCGAGAACCGTCAACGCCGCGGTGGCCGTGGCGAGTTTGGTGTTGGACGCGGGCATCAGCGCGGTCCTCGCGTCATGGCCCCAGACGACCTTGTCGGACTTGGAGTCGATGACGACGCCGCCGAACGTGGTGCCCAGACGCGCGTCCTGGACCCGCGCGTCGAGGTTCGCCGCGATCTTCTGTTCCGCCGGATCGAGTGTCGCGGCGCCGGCGACCTTCGAGGTGGCCTTCTCGGCGGCGAAGGCCGACGGGGCGGCCAGGAGAGTGCCGGCGACGGGCGCCGTGGCAGCGACCAAGATCATGCGGCGGACGGCCGGACTCATCGGCCGGGGTTTGCGGTGGCGGCCACGAGCCGCGGGGGCGGGGGAAATACCGTGCATGGATGTCCTAAGAGGTGACGGTGCGTGGGGGAGGCAGTTCTGAGCCGTGCGGTTACAACGAAAGAATCTTGCACTTTCAAATTCACGTGTGGGCCTGTTTCACGTGAATGCCTTGCGGAACTGCCGGGCTCACACAACGCTCACGCGGAGTACGCCCGTCACGGAGACTCCGCGCCTGAGGCATCGACGACCCGTTGACCGGGGCAGTTGCGCCCGGGCTTCGGTGGTGAGCGCGGAGTGGGGGCCGGATATATGCGATGACACACGCGGATAGTACTAAGAGATCTGTGGTCCACGGGTCAGGGTACGGCTCTCAAGTCGGCTGAGCCGCAAGGGGGTTCGGCGGTCGGTGCGCTTTCACCGGTTCCACGGTTGGTGATCGGCGGCAGGTCGGGCGGGCCGTCCGTCATATCAGCGCTGCCACGATCATGAAGCTCGCCACCGCGAGAAGTACGGCGGCGAAGATCCGCCGCAGCACCAGCCCCGACGTCCTGGCCGCGAGACGGCTGCCTTCCCACGCTCCCAGGAGCGCCGCCGCGGTGAACGGTGCCAGGAGGGTCCAGTCGAGTCCGCCGGACGTGCTGGTGCGGGTCGCCAGTGCGGCCAGGGAATTGGCCGAGATCACAAGGAGGCTCGTGCCCGACGCGTCCCGCATCGGGAGTCCGAGCACTGAGGTCAGCGCGGGAACGACGAGAAACCCGCCGCCGACACCGAGGACTCCGGTTATCGCGCCGAGCCCGGCCCCGGAGGCGACCGCGCGAGCGGGCCGAGGAGGGCGTGCGCCGTCCCGTGTCCCGCCCGGGAACAGCATGCGGAGCGCCGCCGCCGCCGCGATCACCGCGAATCCGCCGGTCAGGATGTCGCCGGGGAGCCGCCCAGCGACGGCCCCGCCCGCAAGTGCGGTGGGGATGCCGGCCATCGCGAACAGCAGCCCCGTGCGCCAGCGCACCCGGCCGTCGCGCGCGTGCAAGGGCAGTGCGGTGATCGCGGTGAGGGCCACGACGACCAGGCCGGCGGTGGTGGCCGCGGACAACGGAACACCGAGCAGGTAGACGAGGGAGGGCACGGCCAGCATCCCGCCACCGCCTCCGAGAGCGCCCAGCGCCAGTCCGACGACGGCTCCCGCGACGAGCGCGAGGATCAACACGGGCACGAGGGCGCGCCGCCTTGCGAGGGCGGGCTCACCACGGCCGATGCGGATCGAAGATGTCGTCCACGGCAACGACTTCGCGGCCCGAGGCGTCCAGCATCGACGCCGCGATGGCCGCTCGCATGCCGCCCGCGCAGTGCACCCACACCTGGCCCGGCGGGATCCCGCCGAGCCGCCGGTGAAGGGTGTGGACCGGCAGGTGCACCGAGCCGGGGACGGAGCCTCCCGCCCGCTCGGCTGTACGCCGGACGTCGAGGACGACGAGTCCCTCGCGTGGGTGGAGCCGGGCGAGGTCGGCGAACGTCGCGCGGGGAAACGATGCCGGGGTCTCGCCCTCCGGGAGCCAGGACGCAGGGCCACCGATCGCCGCGGCCGCCGGCCGGTCGATGCCGACCCTGGTCAACTCGCGTTGCGCTGCGCCTAGTTGATCGTCCGACTCGGCGAGCAGTGTCACGGGCCTGCCCCAGGGGATCAGCCAGGCGAGGTAGGTGGCGAGCTGCCCTTCGGCCTCGAAGTTGAACGTGCCCGCGATGTGCCCCGCCGCGAAGGAGACGCGGTCGCGCAGGTCGACCACCCACTCCCCCGCGGCCAGTCGGGCGGCGATCTCGGCGGGGCCGGCCGACGCCGGCGGGGTGAGGTCGACGGGAGCGGGGCCGGCGGCATTGGCCGGGCCCATGTGCGTGTAGTACGCGGGGACGTCGTCCAGTCCTGCCAGGAGGTCGGCGACGAAGGTGTCCGCGTCGCACATCAGCGCGGCGTTGGACCGTCTCTCCGCGCCGATCGTGCTGGCGTCGCCCGTGGCCCTGGCCGAGGAGCAGAAGCTGCCGAAGCCGTGGGTGGGCAGCACGGCCGTGCCGTCGGGCAGCAGGTCGGCGATCCGGCGGGCGGAGGCGTACTGCGCGCGGGCGAGCTGTCCGGTGAGGCGCGGTTCCACGAGGTCGGGTCGTCCCACCGTGCCGATGAGCAGTGAGCCGCCGGTGAACACCGCGACCGGCGTCCCGTGCTCCTCCAGGACGTAAGCGGTGTGGTGCGGGGTGTGGCCCGGTGTGGCGAGGGCCCGCAGGACCAGGCCTGCCGTGGCGTCGACGACGACGGCGTCCCCGTCGTGCACCGGTGTCCGTTCGAAGGAGACCCGCGCGTCGCCAGGAACCAGGTATGCCGCGCCGGTCACGCGGGCCAGCTCCAGACCTCCCGTCACATAGTCGTTGTGGAGGTGCGTCTCCACGACATGGGCGATCCGCACGCCGGACCGGGCCGCCGCCGCGATCACGCGGTCGATGTCCCGCGGCGGGTCCACGGCGACCGCCGTCCGCTCACCCCCTGCCAGATAGTGGCGGTTGCCGAGACCCGGCACGTCGATGGTGTCGACGAAGAACACGCTGTGCACTCCTTGTCCCTGGGAGGACCCGTACCAAGGCCGAAGCGGGCGGTGGCCGTCACAGACGGCCGGTGAGCATGCCGTGCCAGTACAGAGGCGGCAGGAGATAGCGCTTGAACAGCCACATGTCGCGGCGTTCCTTGGACGTGTCGATGAACGGGAACGACGGTCTCGGGCGCAGCTCGTAGTCGAATTCGGCGAGCAGCACGCGGTCCCGAGCCGTCACCAGCGGACAGGACGTGTAGCCGTCGTAACGGTGTTCCGGTGCGCGTCCGCGCATCACGTCGATCAGGTTGGCGGCGACGACCGGAGCCTGCTTGCGCACGGCGGCGCCGGTTTTCGAAGTGGGCAGGTGGGCGACGTCTCCGAGTGCGAAGACGTTGGCGTACCGAGGGTGTTGGAGGGTGTGCCGGTCTGCCGCGACGAACCCCTGCGGGCTCGCGGGATCGGCGAGCGGGCCGGCTTTGATCCAGTCGGGTGCGCTCTGCGGCGGAACGGCGTGCAGGAAGTCGTACGCGAGTGACTCCGTCGTGCCGCGCGCGTGGTCGGTGACGGTGATCGAGTCCCGCGCCCCGTCCACGGCCGTCATCTCCGACTGGAACCGCACTTCGACGCCGTAGCGGGCCACCACCTGCTCCAGGATCCGGCGGTACTCGCCCACCCGGAACAGCACGGTGTCGGGGAGGACGAAGACGACCCGGATGTCGCGCAGGACCTTCCTCCTGCGCCAGTGGTCGGCCGCCAGATACACGATCTTCTGAGGTGCGCCGCCGCACTTCACCGGCGTGGCCGGCTGGGTGAAGACGGCGGTGCCCGAGCGCATGTCCCTGATCAGTTCCCAGGTGTGCGGGGCGTACTCGGCCGCGTAGTTGCTGCTCACCCGGTCCCGGTCGACCGCCTCGGCGAGGCCGGGCACCCCGCCCCAGTCGAGTTGGAGCCCCGGGGCCAACACCAGGTGTTCGTAGGCGAGTTCGTGGCCACCGTGCAGGATGACGACGCGGGCGTCGGGGTCGACTCCCTCGGCCGACCGGCGGATCCAGTGCACCCCGCGGGGTACGACCGTCGACTGTGGGCGGCGTGAGCCGTTCAGCGGGGCCTGCCCACCGCCCACCAGGGTCCACAACGGCTGGTACCAGTGTGTCTCCGAGGGCTCCACGAGGGCGATGTCGCCCACACCGGCTCGGCGCAGGCGGGAGGCGACGCTGATGCCGGCGCTTCCGCCGCCGACGATGACGACGCGTTTCCGGCCGGGCGGGGAGGTGCGCATGGCCTTGCTCCTTGTCGGAGGGCGGGGCTGCCCCGGAAGTATCCCACTGGAATGCAACATGGATACTAGATGCGTTTTCAGACAGTGCTGCCCTGTCACCCCTGCCGCGGTGACCGCTCGCAGATCGCGCGCCCGGCCGCGCGAATTGCGTACAAGATAGGGGTCATGTCGACAAGCGAGAGCGCGTCCGAGCGGGCGTACGCGGCCATCCGTGAGGGCATCCTCAACGGCACCCACAAACCGGACACCATGCTCGGCGAGGCCGGCCTGGCCGCCGAGCTCGGAGTCAGCCGCACCCCGGTACGGGCGGCCCTGGCCCGGCTCCAGGACGAGGGCTGGATCACGGTGTACCCCAAGCGTGGCGCGCTCGTCCGAGGGATGAGTGAGAAGGTCGTCACCGATCTCGCCGACGCCCGGCTGATTCTCGAGGGCACAGGAGTCCAGCGCGCGACGCCGCAGCGCCGACAGGCTCTCGCGGAGCGGCTGGCCGGGGACATCGACCGGCAGAAGCAGGCCCTCGCGGACGGCGACCTGCGCCAGTTCGTCGAGTTGACCAATGCCTTCCACCGCTCATTCGTCGAAGCCGGCGACAATCTCGTGATGCTCGAACTCCATGACCGGCTCGCCGACCGGCAGCGCTTCCTCCTCTTCAGCTTCGGTGACACGCTGCTCGGCCGCAGCGACGCCATCATCGCCGAGCACGAGGAACTGGTGGCCCGGATGAGGGGCGACGACGGATCGGCGTTCGTCGAAGTGCTCCGCCACCACCTGGGGCAGACGTACGGCTACGACCTGCGTCGGCTGTGCCCTTGAGGACGAGTTCCGCGCCGAGAACCGACCCATCAGCCGGACTACGAAGGTGGACCTGCCTGATGGGCCGGCCCGCACAGTTCACCGGTCAGCCCGCCCAGCAGTGCCTCGCGCATCGCGGCAGTGGCGACGGCGAGGGTCGCCGGATGCGGAAGGTACTGGTCGGTGTGGCAGGCGGGCCGTACCGGGCCGAGCCGGCCGCCTGGTTCGCCGGAACCGACGAACCAGTACACGGCCGGGCAGCCGAAGGCTCGGACGAGAAGACTGACATCGTCCGAGGCGAGCGCGGGCGGGACGGTGAGATGGCTCATGGCCAGCCGGCTGCGGTGGACCGCGGTGAGGCGGTCGCGGACCGGCGCGTTGTTCTCCACTCGGGGGACGTGTGTGTCATGGGTCAGCTGGACGTCGTCGCCGAAGGCGAGGCCGGCGGCGGCGGCCTCCGCCCGCACCAGCGCGTCGACACGGCCGAGGACCGCCTTCCGCACGCGTTCTTCGAAGGTGCGGATATTGACGGTCACGGCGGCCCGGGGCGCACGCAGTCCCGGTGCGGACGGTGCCGCTATCCCGGGGACGGACACCACGGCCTGCTCGAACGGCGCTACGTCACGGCCCACCACGGTGTGCAGGCGCTGGGTGAGACTCGCGGCGAACAGCACCGGGTCGGGGCCGGAATCCGGTGAGCCGGTGTGCCCGCCCGGGGCGCGCGCCGTGACGACGAGCGTGTCCGCCGCGGCGAGCGCCGGCCCGGGGGTGGACACCAGCACACCGGCCGGTGCCATGGCGGAGACATGCTGGCTGAGCAGAACGTCGGGGCGCGGGACGGCTTCGGTCAGGCCGTCCGCGACCATCCTGGCGGCGCCGCTGCCGAGTTCCTCCGCGGGCTGCAGGATGAGGACGATCCGCCCGGGCGGCAGGTCCGGCCGGGACGCCAGTTGTGCGGCCGCTCCGGCGAGCGCTGTCAGATGCAGGTCGTGCCCGCAGGCGTGCATCACGCCGTCCTCCTCGCTGGCGAAGGCCGCGCCGGTGCGTTCCTGGAGCGGCAGGGCGTCCAGCTCCGCGCGCGCCGCGACGACCGGGCCGGGGCCACGGTCGAGCACCGCCGCAAGGCCGGTCCCCCCGATCCCGCGGGTCACCGTGAAGCCCTCGCGGGCGAGCACCTCGGCGAGGAGCCCGGCGGTGCGGTGCTCCTGGAATCCGAGTTCGGGTCTGCGGTGCAGGGTTTGGTAGAGGTCCGGGGCCCAGTCCGGCAGCGTCAGGGTCATCGCTCACCCGTCGTGGGGGTGGCCCGCATGGGGGTCCCGGACCGCAGCGGGCGGATCGCCAGCATGGCCTTCGTCATCCGGTCGTGGTCCGCCGGCTGCGTCGGTTCTACGGGTTCGAAGGCCCGGCGCAGCACGGTCGCCATCATGCGGGAGGACTCCTTCGTCTGTTCCGGGTTGTCCGCGTGGCCCGCGCGGGCGACGAATCCGCTGACGACGGCCTCGACGGACAGCTGGCCCTCCGGGGAGCAGACGGGGGCGAGGAGCAGGCCGTTGTCGCGCAGCAACTCGAGATACGGGAGGCGTCCCAGGACCGAGACGAGGGAGATCCCGAGGGCGTCCGCGTTCCCCTCTGCCGCCACGTGGGTGCCCAGCACGCGCCCGTCACGGGTGTTGTAGGCCCGCAGTACCGGATTCGCCATGACCAGGCGGTACAGCACGCAGCTCGTGCCGTGCAGGGTGGCGATCCTGCGGTCTCCGGGCAGAAGCGCCATGAACCGGGTGTGTACACCGTCGAATTCGCGGACCAGCACGTCGTCGATGATGTCTTCTTTGCTGTTCCAGTGCTTGTACACGGTTCCCTTGCCGATCCCCGCGTGTTCGGCGACGTCCTGGACGCTGATCTTCGGATAGCCGATGCGCAGGACGAGTTCGACCACGGCGTCGAGGACCCGGGCGGAGCGGGTACATCGGTCGCGGCTCGCCTGCCCGGGCCGGAACGAATCGTCCGTTGCGTTGCCGAACGGCTGGACGGTGCTGCCCTGTCGAGCGGTGATCAACATCGTGTGTCCCCCGTGAGTTTCGTGTTTTCCGTACCGATGAACGCTTCCTCGGCCACGCCGACGGTGAGCGTCCCGTCAGGGCCCGGGCAGCCGACGATCAGCTGGAACAGCGGAGCGAGCCGATCGTCCCCGCTCACCGCGGCCAGCACCTCGGCGCGCAGGCTGTTGTGGATCCGCCCCACGGCCCCTGCCGCTGCCGCACCGAGCAGGACCCGGTGCGCGATCCGTGCGGCCGCGGCGGTGATCTCGTGCAGTCGCCGCACGTCGGCGGTGGCCTCGTCGACCGGTGCCGCGACGATCACCGTCGCCGAGGCGCTGAGGTAGTCCGGGGCGAGCCAGCCCATCGCGTCCTGCCCGCGTTGCAGTCGCTCCGTGGGCTCCAGGCCCGCCCGGACCAGTTCCGGACCGTGTCCTGTCACCCGGTAACACCCTGGTTCCCAGCGGCCGGCCTCGGCGTCGAGGCAGGGCCGGTGGACGACCAGGAAGGTGCTGAGCCGGTCGTCGACAGTGGCGGTCAGCTCGTCGGGCAGCGGCCCCAGTCGGCCGACCCGTTCGGCTCCCAGGGCGTTGAACACCCGATGCCCGGAGCGTCTCTGCCGTACCAGGGCCAGATGCCCGGCGAACGCTGACGCATCGAGCGCACTCCGCGGCGGTTCGAGTGTGATCCGGCCGGCCGACCGCTCGTCCGGTCCCAGGTCCAGCAACTCGCCCCAGGGCCCGCTCCGGCCTCGCTCACCCAGCTCGGCGACCGCGTCGGCCGCGATGCCCGCGTCCCGTGCCGCGTCGCCCAGCGCCGCCAGAGCCAGGCCCGTCTCCTGGAGGCACAGCCGGGTCGCGTACCAGTGGTACCGGTGGGACACCTTGGTCTCGCGCACCGTCAGCACCAGGGTGAACCGGGAACCCAGCCCCGACGACGCGGACGGGGAGACCGGGATGAGCCGCAGGTCCCCGGGCTCGACGTACCAGGCGCCGGTGTCCGTCACCAGGTAGAACTCGACCGGGTAGAACCCTCGCGCCGAGGGAAGCCCGCGGTGCGCCAGGCCGCCGGAGTGCGCGAGGTCGCCCGACTCCCAGCGCAGCGGCACGTGCACACACCACAGCAGGGCGCGGAGCCAGTCGGGCACGCGTGGCCCTTCGCCTGCCACGAGGGGCCGGACCGCGGCGGGCCGCGCGTACTCCAGTTCCCCTGTGGGCAGGAGTGAGGCCGGATCGAGCAGGAGCGCGCGTAGCTGATCCGGCACCGGCCACGGGTCGAGCAGCGGCGCGCCGGTGCTCGTTCGCGGGCCACGCCGGTCGAGGCCGGGCAGGTCGCCGGCGCCGGGCAGCGGGCGGGCCGGACGACCGAGGAACCGGGCCACGGCCTCCGCCGCGACAGCCGCGGCGGCCACGGCCCGCTCCACCTCTCCGATCGGCTCCACGAGCCAGCCGTCGTCCGGCGCCAACGCCACCTCCACCTCGCCGATCCGCACCAGGACGCCCCATTCACCGGACGCGGTGGACAGCTCGGTCCCTACCGACAGCTGACGCAGAGCCGCGTCCAGCGGCCGCAGCCAGTCCCCCGGCGCGTACACCATGGCCTCGGAGGCGAGCAGTGCCGCGCATCGCCCATAGGGCGCGTCACTGAACAGGTCGGCGACGGCGAGGAGTTGACCGGGAATGTCGTCGGGGCGGGCGATGGCCTCCCGGCGCAGCGCGCCGCAGCGCTCCAGGTGGTCCAGCCCGCGGTGGACCACCGGGCGCCCGGACTCCGGCACGCGGGCCAGAACCGAGGTCTCGGCCGTCCGGCCGTCCAGGAGAGGGGCCAGGCGGTGCAGCAGCGGATGGAGTCCGGCCGGGCCGCGGTGGAGTCCGGTGCGGGTGGTCAGGAGAGTGCTGTCCGGGCCCGCGACGGCGTGCACTCCGCTGAGCAGTCGCGGGAACAGGTCAAGAGCCATAGGCCTGCCCTGCGAGCACCAGGCGCCGGATGGAGAGGGTGGGCAGCGGGTGGAACTCCACCGGGGCCGACACGGTCAGCCGGGCGAACCGGCGGACGACCGCGCGCACCGCGGAGACCGCCTCCAACTGGGCCAGGGGACCGCCGAGGCAGTAGTGCACGCCGTGCCCGAAGGACAGGTGTCGGCGGGCCGGACGGTCCAGCAGGAAGGGTTCCGGATCCGGGTTCAGCCCCGGGTCGTGGTTCGCGGACAGGATCCACCCCGACACCAGGGCACCGGCCGGGACGGCGACGCCGGACAGGGTGGCGTCCGCCGCCGCGATCCTGGTGACCTGGGCGAAGGCGGGCCGGGTGCGCAGCGCCTCCATGACCAGGTCCTCGGTCCGGTCGTGTTCCCGGACCTGTGCGTCGAGCGCCGGCCGGACGCACAGTTCATGGACCGCCGCGGCGATCAGCGAGGTGGTGGTGACATGCCCGGCCAGCAGGATCAGGCCGCTGAGCGAGGCGATCTCGTCGATCGTCGCCGGCGCTCCGTCCACTTCGGCGGTCGCCAGGCGTGACATCAGGTCGCCTACCGGCCGCGCCCGCTTCGCCGCCGCCACCTCGGCCAGGTGCTGGTGCATCGCGTCCATCTGGGCGGCGTCGCCCCGGCTGAACCCGACCGACCACTCACGGAACCGGCCGTGCTCCTCTTCGGGCAGCCCGAGGAACCGGGAGATGACCCGGATCGGCAGTGGATAGGCGAGATCACGCACGAGGTCGAACCGCTCCGGCGTGAGGCCGCCCACGAGTTCCCCGGCGATCTCGTCGATCGCCGGGGCGAGGCCCCTGACCGAGGCAGGCGTAAAGGCCTGGTTGACGATCCGCCGCATCCGGGTGTGGTCCGGCGGGTCCATCATGGTCAGGTTGCCCCGGCCGAGCTGCGCGGTGGGCGGCATCATCCGGGTCCGGTCGGAGGAGAACAGTTCGCTGTCCGACAGCACGGTGCGCACGTCCTCGGCACGGAACACGTGGTGCATGCCGACGAATTCGAGGACCGGGGTGTCCCGCCGCGCGTCCGCGAGCCAGTGCAGCAATCTGCTCCACCCCGCGCCGTCCAGTTCGGTCAGGGCCGGGAATCCGGCCATCGGCGCCGCCCTCACGGGAACGGATGGGGGTCAGGGCTCAACTGCGCCCGGGTCAGGTCCGCGTCGAGTCTGCCGAGCCGTCGCGGCAGGCTCAGCAGCCGTGGCAGCCCGTCGATCCGCCGGTTGCGGTAACCGAAGGTCATCGGCACCGCCCCGGGGACGAGGACCTTGACACAGGTGAAGCCGCCGGCCCGGTGTTCGGGCGTGGTCTGGTCGACCACCAGCACCTCGCCGACGCGCTCGGCCGCGGCCCGCAGGTCGACCGTGAGGTCGTCGCGGTCCGGGCGCAGCCGGTCCGGCCCGCCGACCTCGTCGATACCGATGGTCGGGCCGCCGAACAGGAAGTCGAGCCGGTGCGCGGCCTCCGGGTGCGCGTAGAGCGCGGAGTGGTCCGGCATGGTGACGACGCTGTACGGATCACGCACCATCCGCGCGGCTCGCTCCTCCTCGGCCGGGTAGCGCCGGATCACGTCGCTGAGGATCGGGCCGAGCTCGTTCAACGCGTTCAGCAGCGCCCGCTCCGGGTCCAGGCCGGCTCCCGCGGTGCACAGCAGCGCGGGGCCCTTGCGGTCCGGGTGCGCGGCCATCACCCAGACGGCGGGGATCCCGTAGTCCGTCGTGATGTCGAAGGCGTGGATGCGGTACCCGGTGCTGGAACTGATCGCGCCCGCCTGGAGGGGCACGCGCGGGTCGTGACAGGAGTCCAGGTCGATCGTCGGCGGGACGGTCCGGGTGTACCACGTGCACAGGAAGGCGTCGCGCTCGACCGTCTCCATCAGCCCGTGCAGCGTCGCCTCCTCCCATGAAGAGCCGAGGGCACAGCCGTTGGACACCTCGTAGTAGGAGACCGGGTCGTCGCCGCGCAGCCGGTGGCAGTAGTAGTACGCCAGGGCCTCGGGCACCAGGCGGGCGCTGCCGGTGGCGAACGAGTGCGCCCACACCCACCACAGCTGCCGGTCGGGGTCGAACCTGCGATAGCGGAAGGACGGGTCGTCGTAGCTCTCGTCGGGGTGGCGGCCGAAGACGTCCGGGTGCACGGCGTGCGGCGCGAGTTCGTGGAACGTGCCGCGCACGGAGGTCTCCAGGCCCCCCGGGGCCACGCCGCCGTAGCGCTCCAGGGCTTCGAGGATCGCGGTCAGCTCGCTGGTCCGGTAGTCGCGGCTCCGGCCGTAACCGGGCTCGGCGAGGTTGTCGAACCGCAACGGCATCGACGCGCCCGACATCACCAGCCCGCCCTCCGCGCCGCGGTCGGTCCGCCGGATCAGGCCGCTGAAGGGATCCACGTACAGCGCGCGGATGGTGTCGAAGTCAGCCAGGACGTCCCGGGTCCGGGACCCGAAAGGGGTGATTTTCACAGCGGGCCGCGGGACGCGCTGGGCCCGCTCCGCCGAGTCCTCGGGCAGCGCGCCGCACTGCGGGCAGAAGGGATCGGGCAGGAAGCGGTGGCGGCGCGTTTCGAGGGTGGCCAGATCGACCACCGCCACCAGACGCGGCTCGTCCTGGCCTGCCGGCTGCCGCGCCTCCGGCTGCTCTGCCGGCCGGCCGGACGTCTCGTCCGCGACCAGTGCGGTGGCCGCGTCCGCCACCACCCCGGCGGCGAGTTCGTCGAGCAACTGCGGTACGTCGCGCTCCAGTCGGGCGCCATGCTCCTCACGTAGCCGGGCGAGCCAGGGCCGGCTCGCGTCGGCCCGCTGCCGCCGCAGGTCGAGGCAGTGCGGGCAGCCGGCCACGCCCGGCCGGGTCAGCGGCCCGACGATCACCTGACCGACCTCTGTGTGGACGCTCAGCCAGGGTCGGTCGGCCGGCCCGTCCGCCGCGGGACGCCAGCTGTCGCTCGCCCTCACCTCGACGCCCAGGTGCGCCAGTGCGCCGGACAGGCTGCTCGCCAACAGCCCGGACCGCACCGTCTGTTCCCGGTCGGTGTTCGTCAGCGTCTCCGTCATCGGTCCACCACCACTTTCACTGCCGATATGCCGAGCCGGACGATGCCGGGATCGTGGTCGAGTACGGCCACCGCCGCGTCCGGAGCGCGCAGCGCAACGGCGTGGCGCAGGTCCGCGAGCGTGACCGGTGCCGCGCCGGACAGCTCTACGGCCCGGTCCGGCGCCGGCACCGGAGCGGTCCAGGTCCGCGGCAGCAGGTCCGCGCGGTCATGCATCAGCACCTGGTCGGCGAGCACGGCTCGTTCCATCGCGCGGACCGCCGCGGCGGCGTGGCTGGTGCCGCAGGCGTAAGCGGTGCCCTGCCTGGTGGTCGCCACCGCGGTCGGGACATCGCTGTCCGGCAGAACACCGAGCCAGGCCTCGCGATCGCTCAGCCGCAACTGGTCGAGCGCTTCACGCACTTCGGCAGGGAACCCTTCTCCGTCCCGGATGCGCGCGACCGGACCCGTCGCGCCCGCCGCCCAGGACTCCAGGACGTCGAGCAGCGCCCTGGCGAGTGCGTCGTCCCGCGCTTCGGCCGCGGCGGTGCCCAGGCCCGGCCCGGCGGTCTCGTCACAGCGCCGCGCCCGGTCGACCGGGACCAGCACCGGGCCGTCGTCGGCCACCCGGCGGGCGGGCAGGAAAAAGCGTCCGGGGTCAGCGGCGATGCGGTCCGTCGCGGAGCGCAGCACGCTCAGGTCGGCGGTGTCGCCGACGGCGGGTTTCCCCGCGGCGTCGACCACCGCACGCGGGTCGAGGGTCGACTCCAGATACAGCGCGGCGGCGGCGAGCACGGCCTGGCGCCGGGCCTGTGCGTAGTCCGAGCCGTCCGCCACCACCTCCCGGTCCAGCGGTCGGAGGGTGGCCCGTCCGGCGACCCGGGCCCGCGCCATGTGCCGGGGCACCTGGGGCAGGTCGTCCTCGCCGATCTCGCGCACGACGCCGTGGACCGGGTCGATCGCCGCCATCACCCGCTCGTCGAACGGCCCGGCGACCGGGCCGGGCGGCGCCGAACGCCACGGGTGCGGCAGCGCGCGCCAGGAGGTGGTCTCCTCCCGGGTGACCATGACGCCGCTCCACTCGTCGCCGGATCCGAGGGCGGCCCGACGGACCAATTGCGCGGCAGCCGTCCGGATCACGTCCGGGCCGGGCCGCCCGTCGACGAGGTCACCGCAGCGCAGGCCTGTCACGACCTCCTCTAGCTGCTCGGCGTCCATCGGTCCGGCGACCACCGCGGCGCGCTCGGTGAAGAGCACAACGCCGGCCCGGCCCGCTCCGGCCTCGGCCCGGACCTCGTCGAACCAGTCGCCGTGCAGTGGGCCGGCACCCAGTACGACGGCCGACGGGGTCAGCGCGCTGCGCTCCACCGCACGGACCAGGTCCGTGCTTTCGCCGACGAATCCGACCTCACCGGGTGTTTCGAATCGCCGTAGGACTCCCACGGACACCATCGCGTCCCGTACCCGAAGGGCCTGTCGGGTGTGCGCGCCGCCCATGTCGTCGGCCGCCTGTTCGATGTCCTGGCCCCGGTCGACCCAGGAGGACACCAGGCGGATCCAGGCGGACAGCCCGGTCGACAGCTCCAGCGGTCCGGACTCGGACAGGCCGTAGGTCCTGCCCTCGTGATCGATGGTGTAGGCGTTCACACGCCGGATCGTGTTCATCGGCTCTGCTCCTCGCGCCGCCTCAGGACGGATCCCACGATGAACTGGCCCACGCTGCACTCGACCAGCGGATCGCGGCCGGTGGCCTCGCTGAAGGCGACGGCGTCGTCGGTGCCCAGGGGGCAGCCGGCCAGTCCCATGGCGCTGCACGTGCCGGCGAGCGCGTGGTAGAGCACCCCCGTGTTCTTCAGCACCACCGCGTAGCCCATCCCCTCGTACTTCCACATCACCCGGCCGACCCGCGCCGCCACAACCAGCAGCACCTGCGGGACGCCGCCGGTGGTCGATCCCTGGGAGGCGACCCGCAGCATCCGGCGCACCGAGTAGTCGTTCACCGGCCGCACCAGCTCCAGCTCGTGCCGGTGCGCGTCGTAGTGGTACATGCCGCTGTCCAGCCCCGAGCACCGGGTGACCAGCGGATACAGCTCGAGCTCGTACACCGATCCGCCGGAAGGGCGCGGGGAGCTGACGAACTCCACGCCGTCCTCCTCGTGCACACGACGCACCCGCGCGGTGCGGTACAGCAGCTCGCCGAGCTGGTCCACCGAGATCGGGGACTCGTCGTCGTGCACCCGCTCGGACCGGCGCCGCTCGACGACGTCGAAATAGGAGCCTTCGTCCACCCGACGGTCCGTGAAGTCCGGTACGGCGAGGGGGACTCGCGGTCCCCGGTAGGGAGGCGGGGCGGCGGGCTCCGGCTCGAAACCCGCCGCGCGACCCCACCAGGTGCCGCCGAACCCGTCGCCGACGTACCCGCGGTAGCCGAGTCGGCTGCGGTCGTGGAACAGCAACTCGTGCGGTGCCCACTGGCGGTAGCGCAGCTCCTGCGACTCCTCGCCGTCCGGGTCGGCCAGGAAACCGGTGGCGAGCAGTTGCTCGCGCAAGGCGGCCGCAAGCCCGCCGGGTGCGGTCGCCAGGTCGGCCGCGGGGTCGAGGGCGGCGGTCAGCAGCTCCCGCCGATGGATCGTGATCTCGGCGCTGGCCAGGGGCGATTCCAGAACCAGAGCGCCGGCCTCGGCCCGGATGACCGCGAACCGGGAGAGGTCGAGCCGCCCGTCGGCAGCGGGTGCGGGACCGCGGGCGCGCAGCGGCCGCACGACGAACGCGGCCCCGCGATCGTCGCTGAACTCCTCGTCGAGCCAGCCTTCGCGCCGCAGCGCCTCGGTGACCTCGTCGTCCGCGCCGGCCGGCTGCCCGCTGTCGGCCAGCCGTGCGATGACTTCGGCCGTCCGGCGGCCGGTGGGCAGGCTGAGGTGGTGCGGCCAGGCCATGAGATGGGTACGCCCGCCGCGCTCGGCACTGAACACTCCCGACCTCAGTCGTTCGGTCCGGCCGGCGGCGATGTCCTGTGTTCGGGTCACGCGTCGCCCTCCTCGGCGGTCGTCGTCGCATCCGCGCGTTCGTCCAGGGCTGTGGCCACCAGGTGGCACAACCGGTACCGGCCGACCGGTTTCACGCCGAGCCGGGACAGCTGGAGATAGAGCAGGCTGATCGCGAATCGGTAGACCACGAACCAGTCGGAGGTGCGCACGTCCTCCCAGGAGGCCGAGTCGGCCAGCGAGCGGTGGAAGGCGCTGCGCTCGGTCAGATCGGTGCTGAAGCCCTCGGCGATGCCGGGCAGGGCGAGTTCGCCGCGGCGTTGGGCCTGCTCCGCGGCCCGGACCAGCGGGGTGATCGCCCCGAGCCAGTCCCGGGCGTAGGCGGGCAGGTCCGGGCCCGCGGCCACCGCGAGCAGCCGGCGGCGCAGCGCGGGTGCCGATGTGCGGGCGGCGGCGTCCCAGGCCGCGCGCACGTCCTGCGCCGCTTCGAGGTTGAGGTACGCCTCGGCGTGCGAGCGGAAGGACAGCGCCGCCGAGACCAGACCGCCCCGGCCGAACTCCTGGGCGGTCGCCGCCATCAGGTCGGTGCAGGCCAGGCCGAGCCGCTCCCCCGGAGCCGCGCGCAGCAGCCGCAGCGCCGGCACGGTAGCCGCGTAGTGGAAGTCCTCCAGCAGGCTCTGCGTGATCGTTTCCGCACTGCCCGTCCCGGCCGGGGCTCCGGCCGTCCAGGTGAGGGAGTTGTCCGCCAGCCAGTCCTGGCTCAGCTCGACCCCGGCACGGTCGGCGAGCTGCTGCGCCCGGTCCCGGACCGACGCGAGCGTCACGGTCCGCGTCGACGGGCTGGAGCGCAGGACCTCGTGCAGGCGCTCGTCGATCTGTTCGCGAACGGTGGCCGTCGCTTCGGCGGGACCACGCACCCCCAGCCGCAGGTGCGGTCCCCGCTGCCACTCGCGGGTCACCCGGAACCGGCAGCCGGCCGCCTCCGCCAGCTGGGCACACTCCCAGACCGGCCCGAGGAGCAGGGCGTTCCAACGGTCCTCCGCGTGGTAAGCGAACAACCCCTGACAGTCCGTCGTCCCAGGGCCGACGAGTGTCGCGGCCCGCTGCTGCGCCCCGGTCACGCGTCCGCCTTCGTCTCGGCGGCGAGCAGTGCCTGCGCGAGAGAGGCGCGCAGCGTCAGCTCTGTGGGCATGGTGACTCCTATCCGGTTCGCGAAGAGGTGAATGCATATGTCCAGCGTCGTGATCGGGTCCTGTGCCTCGGTCGTCTCGAAGGCCACGCCACCGAACCCGAGGGCCGGCGGGCGGTAGTCGTCTCCTGCCGTGCGCAACCGCGCCTCGAGCTGTTCGAGGGACCGGGCGAAGCACTCGACCGGTGATGGGGACCGCTCCAGCAGGGCCGTGATGCGGGCCAGGTCCAGCCGTGCGGCGGCCGGGAGGCCGGTCTCCTGTACGCGCCGGGCCCAGCTCAGGCCGGCCCGGTTACCGCGGGCCATGAGAAAGCGGGCCAAGGCGAGCACGACCAGCGAGTCCCGGGCGGAGGCCGCGGGGCCCGCGGCGAGCACGTCCAGGGCGATCCGCGTGCTGTCGTCGAAGTGCTCCTCGCACGCCGCCAGCGCCGCTCCCCGGCCGTACCGCTGGTGTTCCGGTACGTAGGCGGCCCGTACGACGGAGCCGTCGGGGACCAGTTCCGTGGTCGAGGCGGTGTCGCCGATCCGGTCGCGCAGCAGCGCGTACTCCTCGGCGCCCATGGTCCGCTCGGACGGATGCTCCCGGCACCAGTCCATCAGCTCGGCCGGCACTCGCGCCTCCAGCGCCGCCAGCGCCGCGTCGGACGGAGCGCGCAGCCGCAGCCGTACGTGCGGACCCCCGTCCCAGTACCGCAGGACGAACGCCCGGTCGGCGAGCCCGTCCGCGCGGACGGCCCGGATCAGCGGCGCGACCGCCTCGACCAGCAGCCGATCCTGACCGTGGTGCTGGTGCACATGCCAAGACGCCCAGGTCGTCACTGCCGTACTCCCACCTCGACCGCGTACTCGGTCACATGGCCCGTCCCGGCCAGGGGGTCGGGCAGGCATTCCTCGACGATGGCGAACTCGGCCTGCCGAAGCATCTTCTCGGCGTCCGCGAACAGCAGCGGACTGGTGAGGTCGATGAACACCGGCTTGCGCGCCTTGCTCTGTCCGCCGCCGTGGTCGGCGGAGCTCCACGCCCGGAGGTAGAAGCGGCTGCCCAGACCGTGCGCCGCGAGCCACTGGTGCCAGGCACGCAGCGATACGCGTGGTTCGCCCCCGCCGGGGAACTCCTCCCGGCGCAGCAGCCATCGCGCCCGCTGGAGCACGGTTGCTCCGAGCGTCACGCGCGGGGTGGCGGACTGCGGCGCCCCGGTGCGTCCAGGTGCTCCGGGGGTGAAGACCGCGATGCTGGGGTGGACCAGACAGGCGCTGCCGAAGACCTGCTCCAGCAGCCTGACGAACGCGGGCAGCGCCAGGTCCGCCGCCATGCCCAGGTGCACCAGGCGCACGTCCCGGCCGTCCTCGTCCTGGAGTACGGGCAGGCCGTGCGCACCAGGCACGACACGCACCGAGGCCATCAGCAGGCGCTGCTCCCGCGGCCGGTCGGTCGTGGCACCGGGATACTGCAACTCCCGCGGCGCCGTGGCCGCCCTGGAGTTCAGTGCCGACCCCAGCAGTCCGCCGATCTCGACGATGTCCTCGTCGACTGCGGTGACCAGGTCCGTGACGGGGATGCCGGCCCGTGCCGCGAGACGGCCCCGGCCACGGCCGTGCCCGCCGTGTACGACGTTCACCACCCTGCGGATCGCGGCCTCGGAGGTCTCCTGCAAGTAGAACGTGGCCGAACGGTTCGGGTGCGTGAAAGGGAAGTCGTCGAGCAGCCGTCGTACGTCGGCCACGGCGAGCGGGCCCTTCGCGGCCAGGGTCAGCACGTCCTCGGTGAGCCGGGGCAGCGCTCTGCCGAGCTCCCGGACAAGGCCGCCTGAGCAGCGCGCCAGGTCGGCTCCCCACGGCGGCGCCGTCGGCCCGATGATCCGGCCGACATCGTCATCGGCGTCCAGGCGCGCCCGGGCAAGGCTGTCCAGGGCCACGGTCAGCGGTACGTCGTAATCCTCGCCGAAGCGCTTCGCCAGGTGCTCGGCAGCCGCCAGCTTCGCGGGAAGCTTCACGTCCGTCAGCGCCAACAGCCGCCGGGCGCAGTCGAGTTCGGCGAGCGCCGCGCCATCCGGGCGGGCGGGCAGCTCGTACGGCCAGCCGGTCGCGACCGACATCTCGTGCACCTCGACCGGCGGCAGCTCGACCCCGAGGTGGCGCGCCACCTGCTCGGCGGCTGCCTGAGCCGCGCCCGCGTCCGCGGTGTGCAGTGCCGCGTCCAGCGCGGTGAGCCCGGCGGACAGCTCCGTCGCGCCCCGCTCGTCGGCGATCACGGCCCACGCGGCCCACGGGCGCGGGTGGTGGTCCGCGACGGGAAGACGGTGTTCGATCAGCCCGGCGGTCAGGCACTTGCTCACCAGGCCGGCTCCGCCGGGCACCCGCGCCGCGAGGCTCGCTTCGGTGTCCGCGGGTGCCAGGGCACCCAGCAACGCCTCGATCGCCGGGTGCGCCGCGGCCCGGACCGTCTGCTCCCGTTGTCCGGCCCGGATGAACAGCCAGCCGCCCTCGACCCGCACGAGGCTCGGGTTGACCCGCACTCCGAGATCGGCGGAGTCCGGCAGCGCGGCGTGCAGGGCTCGGGTGAGCTCGCCGACCACCGCGCCGTCCAGCTCGGCGAGCAGCCGCTCTCCGGTGACCTCGCCGCCGGGACTGCCCCAGCGGGCCGGGACCGTGACCATCCAGGAGCTGAACGGGCTGGTCTTCGCGCCGGCGCGGGCCGCCATGCGAGTGAGCCGGAGGAGTCGCTTGCGCTGCGGCGCGCCGCTCTGCCCGGTGGCCCAGCGCTGGGCGGTGTCGGCAAGATCCTGGCTCGTCGCCCGCAGGCCGGTACGGAACCGGGTGTCGAGACACAGGCCGCGCAGGTGCTCCACATCTTCGCGCTCGGCTGCCGCGAGGGCATCGTCCAGCTGCGCGCCCAGGTCGCGTACCCGGTCCCGCACGCCCGCCCAGGCGTGGAACGCGGCCGCGGCATCGTCGGACATCACCGGCACGGCCTGCTGCGCGGTCCGCCGCGACAGCTCCTTCTGGCGCACCCCGCGGCGCGCGGCGACCAACAGGGCCCGCTGCTCACCGGTGTGTACGCCGATGTCCTGGAACAGGGCCGTGTCGGCCCGTTCGGCGGACTCGGCCAACTCCACGGTCGCTCTGGCCTGTTCGGACAGGAGATCGTCGATACGACTGTGATGGAAACCGCTGAGCGCAGACCGGCTCAGTCCAGCAACACGGACGAGGACGACCTCGTCCACCGCGATGTCTTGAGAGAAGATCGAACAGTCGTCAACAGGATCCATCCCGTGCACCCCCGTGCTTGCCCGCAAACCGGGCCGTACATATGCGATCGGCCGTCAGATGGGCCGCCTGGCCAGTTGGTTACCGCTGTGTGCGGCGACTGGCTAATCGGGTGTCCCCGCACCTCGTGCGGAGGGAGCTCTCCCGAACCGATGCTTCCACGTCCACGTCGTCAAGCACCCCCGTACTCGAACTCACGACCCCGCCGGAGCCGACGGCACCTGGCCTGATCCGCTCTCGGCCATGGGATCGACAACGCCGCCCGTGCGGGGGCCGACCGTGTGATTTGAGGTCCGAGCCCGCCAGGTCTGCCGCTTCGGCGCCGGCGAGCAACAACGCTTTCCAGTGGCGCTGTGCGACTTTCCCCCTCGGCACCACAGCGCAATGATCATCATCAAGTCTGACAATCCTTCAGCGCCTTCGACTCTAGTGATCCTCCAGTCCCGTATGCAAGGACGCCACGCGGTTGATTCGCCTGAGGCTGTCACTCTTACCGTCAGGGACCGCAAACAAGGCGCTGACCTGTGGATTCATCGCGATTCTCGGTAAGACGGAGCACCAGGGAACGACCCTGCGGAGGGCGTGACAAGCACCGGCCCCGACACATGGGGAGGGCCGGTGTTCATCAGCCGCGCGACGACCCGTCAGGACTCCGCGCGGAACGATCTGGTGCCGAACCACACACCCAGCAGGCACAGCAGCAGGGCCCAGCCGCTGCCCCACAGCACACCACTGGCCGACAGGTCACCCGCGAAGCTGGACCGGACCGCGTCGACGACATGTTTGACCGGCATCAGCCCTGCCGTGACGCGTAGCCAGTGCGGCCCCAGCCCGACCGGCAGCAGGATCCCGGACAGCAGGATGACCGGCATGAGCAGCGTGTTGACCACACTGCCCATGACGCGCTCGTCCTTGGCTCTGAGGGCGACGGCGTTCGACGTCGCGGCACACGCCACCCCCAGCAGAAGCGTGATGACCACCCCCACGAGGAGCTCGGGCAGCGGGGCGTCCATCCCGAAGGCGTACGCGAGAGCGACCAGCACGACGACCTGGATCAGCAGTTGGACGAGGTCCCGGCCGAGCCGGCCCAGCAGCAGGGCAGCGCGAGGGGCGGGGGTGACCCGCTCGCCCTCGATCACTCCGTCGCGCCACTCGCCGATCACGCCGTAGCCCGTGAAAGCGGCCCCGAAGACGGCCAGTTGGACGAGAAGCCCGGGTACGAAGAGCGTGTACTGGTTCGTGGAACCGACCTGGGCGGCGACCGACCGCAGCAGCGGGGCGAACAGCACCAGGTAGAGCACCGGTTGGAGCAGCCCGGTGACGACCATGGCCGGGCTGCGCAGGGTCATGCGCATCTGACGCCGGAACACGACCATCGTGTCATGCAACATGGATGAGGCCTTTCTCGCCGCGTTCAGTGCGGGTCCCGCAGGGAGCGTCCGGTCAGCGTGAGGAACACGTCGTCCAGGGTGGGACGGCGCACCTCGAGCGACACCAGTTTGACCCCGGTCGCGTCGAGCTCACGGGCGAGCCCGGGAAGGACGGTCCCGGACCGGTGCACCCGGCCGGCCACCCGCAGCCCGGTGACCGCGGGCCGGTCCGCGGCGGACTTCTCCAGGACGCGCACAGCGGCGTCCACCTGTTCCGGGTCGGCGACCTCCAGCTCGATCAGGTCGCCGGAGATCCGGTCCTTCAACGCGTCCGGGGTGTCGGCCGTGACCACCCGTCCGTGATCGAACACGATCACCCGGTCGCTCAGCACATCCGCCTCGTCGAGGTAGTGCGTCGTGAGGAACACGGTCATGCCGTACTCCTCACGCAGGTCCGTGATGTGGCCCCACAGATTGGCGCGCGCCTGGGGGTCGAGACCGGCCGTCGGCTCGTCGAGGAACAACAGGCGCGGCTGGTGCACCAGGCCCATCACCACATCCAGTCGTCGCCGCTGCCCACCCGACAGTGATCGCGGGACACGGGTCCAGACGTCGGCGAGGTCCAGCCGGTCGAGCAGCGCGCGGGCCCTTCGCTCAGCGGTGGCCGCGTCGAGGCCGTACAACATGGCGCGGTCGACTATCTCGTCACCGGCCTTGGCGAATCCGCCGGCCGAACCACCCTGCGAGACATAGCCGATCTGCCGGCGTACCTCCCGCGGCTGGGCGACGACGTCATGGCCGGCCACCCGGGCCGAGCCCGAGCTCGGACCGGTCAGGGTGGTGAGCATCCGAAGCGTCGTGGTCTTCCCCGCGCCGTTGGGCCCGAGGAAGGCGACGATCTCTCCCTCGGCGACCTCGAAGCTCGCGTCCGAGACCGCATCGACCTGCGACCGTTCTCGACCACGTCGAACGGTATAGGACTTGGCCAGCCCGGACGCTGAAATCATCTTCCTACCTCGCTAGTTCACAGACCCCGCCGCATGCCGTACAACGGGGAGGCACGCCGCAGTCCCGCGGCAGCACAGGGCGCGCCGCGGGACCGGGGCTTGTTCAGCCTTGGGCGGATTCACCGAAACCGGAAATTCGCCCATTCACTGACGTGGCGTCAGTTGGAGCTGCAGGAGCAGCAGATGTAGCAGAAGCAGTTGGTCGACGAACCGACCTCGGGCATGCCGTGATCAGCGGTCAGCGCGGTAACGGCACCGCCCTGTTCCACGACGTCGAACACGTCGATCGACAGGTCGTTGACGTCGACGAAGTACTCCTCGTTGTTCCCCATGAGACTTCCTTCCGTCCTTTGGTGAAAGACAGACCCCCAAGTGAATCCGGATGGGAACTCCGAATTCGAAGAGCCGTCTTCATCCTGGCCGGAATCGGTCCGTGGGTCACGCCGCCGAAACCGGTGACCAGAATCCAAAACCGGTCACCGGAATCTTGGATTCCGGTAAGAGGACCGTTGCCGATGCAACCGAAGGTTGCGCCGGTGTCCCGGAGCCCGCCGCTCCATACGGCTCGCCACTCTTCGGTTCAGCCGGCCTTACGGGCCCGCAGGGCGGCTCGCCGCGGCTTCCGGACGGCCAGGCGCTGGGCCGCACCGCGGATCTGAGGATCCGCAGCCTCCCGGGCGGCCTCGATCTTCTGCCGAGCCACCTCGCCGCGCAGTTCACCAAGGGCCATCAGCGCGGCCATGGCCACCTGCCCCTCCGGATCCTGCACCGCGGCACCCAGGGCCTCGGCCGCGGTCTCCGCGTCGGGATGGCCGATATAGCACAGGATGTCCGCGGCGTGGCGTCGCACCGCGTCATCGTCCCGTCCGAGCGCCTCGACGAGCGCCGGAACGGCCGCCGCGCCGAACGCGGCCACATCGCCGGTCAGGGCGTTCCGTTCCTCGAGGTCGTGCTTACCCAGCAGCGCGACCAGATGCGGTACCGCCCGGGGCTCCTGGATGCGGCCCAGCGCCCATCGGGCCTTGCGGGCGACCGCCTCGTCCGGGTCGGTGATGTACGCCAGGACGGCGTCCACCGTCTCGGGGTTTGCGAACTTGCTCAGCACATGCAACGCCTGGACCCGGACTTCCGGCGACCGGTCCGGCCCCGCGGCGGCGAGCACCGCGGGCCGTGTGGCCTCTTCCAGCCGGGTGACCGACCAGGTCATTGTCTCCCGCACGAAGAAGTCCAGCTCCGCCCACAGCGCCTCGACCAGCACATCCGCCAGCTCGCTCTCGAACTGCGACCCAATGGCGAGCGCCGCGGTATTGCGCACGCTGCGATCCGGATCCGACAGCTTCTCGCTCAACTCGTCCGCGGGTATTGCGCTGTTCAGGGGTTGCGAATTCGTCATGCGACGGATCCTATCAACGCGGCTGCCTGACTACCGTGTTGATACTCGTTGCATGTTGAACCAACATGCTTCCCCACCTGTTTTGACCTCAAAATATGAGTCAAAAACGCGGAGCTGACAGTTGTTCACGATTACCATCCAGCTCGTCCGGGCAGCCTGTTGGCCGCCTCCCCGCTCACAACGCCGTTCGTCGGGCGTCGAGTACTGCGAGTACTGTCAGCGGGCGATCGAGATTGCGAAGGGCGTGAATCCGCTGGATCGGATCACGTGTGGTACGAACAGGATCGCCGCCTCGGCAGCCCGCGCGGTCTCGATCCCGCCGAGGTCCGTCATCCACTCCTGATGCCAGCCGAGGTCCGTGAGAAGCCCACGGACGGCCTGCTTGGCCTCCGGGTCCCTGCCGGAGAGGAAGGCGGTTGGCGTTTGACCGAGTGCGGCGGGTGCGGTCATCACCGTGTAAAGCATCGTGTTGAGCGTCTTGACGACCTGCGTGTCGGGGAGCGCTTCTTGGAGTTGCTCCGCGAGGCTTGAGCCGGGGTAGAGCAGATCGGCGGGGAGTCCGTCCGGTCCGTCGACGGTGGCGTTGGAGACGTCTACGAGGATCTTGCCGCGCAACTCCTCGCGCAGCTCGCCGAGCCGCTCCAGCGAGCCGGCGCCCGGCGTGGCGTTGATGACGATCTGCGCCGTCCGGACAGCGTCGGCGGCAGAGCCTGGCGAGCGGTCCGCCACGGTCACCTCATGCCCTGCCCGGGTGAGGGCTGTGGCCAGGCTGCCGCCGACGCGGCCGTTTCCGAGTATTGCGATCATGGTCATGCTGGTCTGGTCCTTCCGGTACTTCTGGTTCTCGTGATCGGTCAGCGGGAGAGCGTGGCGACGGCATTGGCGTGCACGCCGGGCGCGGCGGCCAGGAAGCTCTCGCTCTCCGGGGTCCAGGGCCGGCCTTCGGCGTCGGAGATCCGTCCGCCGGCCTCGGTGACGAGCAGCGCCCCGGGAAGCAGGTCCGCGCGGGCCCCGGCGAACTGCCAGAAGGCGTCGATCCGCCCGGCGGCCACGTTCAGCAGGTGCAGGGTCGCGGGCACCGAGGTCCGCACCACGAGTGCGTCGAGAAGCATCGCGGTGACCGAGGAGCCGATGCGCCGCACGATCTCTTCGTCCTCGTCCGGCCTGGCCTGGCTCGTGGCCACGAGGCTCAGGCCGAGGTCCGTGGTCTTGGACACACGCAGCGGCCGGCCGTCGAGGTGGGCCCCGGCGCCCACGAGCGCGGTGTAGGTCTCGCCGGTCAACGGCAGGTGGACCGCGGTGAGCACCGGCTGGTTCTCGCGCACCAGGGTGGCGGTCACCGCCCACTCCGGCAGGCCGTGCAGGTGGTTGACGTTGCCTTCGGCCGGATCCACCACCCACCATTCGCCGGGAGGCAGGGCACCGCCCTCGAGTTCCTCCTCCACCCAGCGGGCGTCCGGGCGCAGGAGTGCGAGGCGGGGGCGCAGCACGCCGAGGGACACGTCGTCGTTGGCGGCGAGTGCCCGTATCAGCTCTTCGCGGGTCTGGTGGCGGACCACGTCACCGAACCGATCCCGCAGCGCCGAACCCGCGGCGCGCACGGCGATCGCGGTCTGTGCGAGCAGGTCGGCGTCGGAGGCGGAGCCGGCGGCTACGGCACTCCCGGTGTTCTGGATCGACTCGGGCATGGCGGTACTCCGATCTGAGCGGGGGTGATGAGGCCAATCGGGCGAGAACCGTGTTCTTTTGCACCCGCGTCTCGAAGGTAGGAGCAGCCATCATTAACTTCAAGTGCATGTAAAGCACGGCTAGGATGACTCTCATGCAATTGGATTTGAACCTGCTCGCCGCGCTCGACGCTCTCCTGGAGGAAGGCAGCGTGGCCGGCGCGGCCGACCGTCTGCACGTCACTGCCCCCGCGATGAGCCGAAGCCTGGGCCGGATCCGGCGTACGACGGGGGATCAGATCCTGGTGCGCACAGGGCGCACGATGACCCCGACGCCGTACGCGATCGCCGTCCGGGAACAGGTGCACGAGCTGTTGCAGCAGGTCCAGGGCGTGCTGGCGCCGAGCCGTGAACTCGACCTCACCACGCTCGAGCGCACCTTCACACTCCGCTGGCACGATTCGCTCGTCGCCCTCAGCGGCCCCGCCCTTCTCGCGGCCGTGCGCAAGCAGGCTCCGGGGGTGCGATTGCGCTTCATCGCGGAGTCGAGCATCGACACTCCCGAACTGCGACGTGGCGAGGTCGACCTCGAGGCGAACGCCAACCGCCCGACCGCACCCGACATTCGCGCCGATCGAGTGGCCGAGAGCCACTACGTCATCGTCGTGCGACGGGGGCACCCGCTCACCCGTGTCAAGGCCGTCACCGCCGCACGGTACGCCGCGGCCGAGCACATCACCATCTCGCGGCGCGGAAGGTTCGGCAGCGGCTTCGACGACGCTCTCGCGCGGCTCGGCCTCACCCGACGTGTGGTGGCGACCGCGCCCACCGAAGGGGCCGCGTTCGAGTTCGTGCGGGGTTCTGACCTCGTCATCACAGCCCCCGAATCCACGACGCGCTCAGCGGCCGCGGATCTCGGTCTGGCCCTGCTTCCACTGCCGATCGAACTGCCGTCGGCCTCGGTGTACCTGTCATGGCATCAGCGCTATGACACCGACCCCGCACACGTCTGGCTACGCGATCTGGCGCGGACCGCGTTGGCGCCCCGAGGTGACCCGCACGGCATGGACAAGTCCTAGACGCCCGCCGAACGCCGGCTCAGGATGGGCTCGGCCAGCAGTCTCGCCATCGCGCAGAGGGTCTGGCCGTGCTGGGCGAAGAGTTCGTCACGCGAGTCGAAGTGGCCGAGGTCCGCCAGGACGTAAGCCGAGAGATCGCACGTGGCGCCGGCGGTGGCCGGGCAGACCGTCGCGCCGTCCCAGTCGATCGCTGTCCTGGACAACGCCTCGAAGAGCGTCTCCGCACCGGCGTTGGTGAAGCCACCACTGCTGCCTTCGCTCAATTCGTCGAGGCCGCCGAAGAGTTCTGAGACGGTCAACCAGGGCGCGGTGGGACGGCTCGTCGGTGACAGCCCGTCAAGGCGGAACTCCGGCCATGCGAGTACAACTTGGTGCGGGACGATCCGATGGGACCGAGGGAAGCGCGGGTACCAGAACCTTCCGTCCACCAACAGGCCCCGCACCCGCGTGGCCACCCCGGATGCTCGCGCCACGGACTCCAGCACCGCCAGCCGCTGGCTGCACGAGCCACGTCCGCGCCGAAGCACCTCCGACACGGGCCGTTCATCCTGAACCGAGTACACCGGCTGCACAACGGCGGTGATCCATCGGTGGGCCTGGCGCAGGGCCGCTATCGGTTGGGCGGGACCTGAGTCGCCCACCGAGTCCGCCGGGATGTCGATCCGTCGGAGCAGCGAGGCAACGTTCGGATGCCGCCAGTTGAGAATCTGCGTCGGGGCCGTGCTCCCCGCAGCCGTTTCCCTGCCGGCCGTCCGCAGGCGGGCACGGCCTCGCGGCGTGAGAAGCGAACTCGTCATGACTGTGATCCCCTCGCCCAGCACCTCTACAGGTGGCAAGACGTATCGTGACAGGTAATTTGAACGCGTTCAACTATGACGCACCATGAACCCCGGTCGCGGAACGGCACAGCGACCACCACCGACGTCCCAAGGCGACGGGGCTGAGACCCTCAGCCGCCAACTTCCTCGTCGGCCCGCCCACTCACGGCCCCAGACGACGTTGACCGCGGGGAATCGGTATGGCGCAACTCACGGACCTGAGGAGACAACAGGGCAGCGAGCGTGGCGATTCAGAACCGAAATGGTCCGAGCAGCAGCGAGCAGGGCAAACCGCTGGTCGCGCCAGAGCGCTGACCCTCCCGAATCGATCGTCACAGTGCCGCACCCTAAGAGGCCAGACCGGGTCTCCCGACGCCAATCAGCCAGGCGCTACGAGCGTCTCGGCGCCCCCTGCACGGAACCTCGAACAGCCACTCAGGCTCGCACGGTCTTCAGGAGCGCGGCGAGTCCGTCGGTGTAGATGCCGTGGAAGAGTTCCTCGGCATCGGCGTCGCTGACGCCCACGGGCGTGAACGAACCGGACCATTCGACGCGAGCGGCGTCGGGTCGGCCGGGGACGGCATGCACGCTCAGGGTGGAGAGGTAGCCGGTCACGGGGAACGGCGCCTGCTCGATGGCGTACGAGTAGCTGCGCGCGGCGTGGTCGAAGGCCTCGAGGCGTTCGACGATGACGCCGCCGTCCTCGTTGGTCAGACGGCGTACGCGTCCGCCGTCGCTCAGTTCACTCTCGGGGATGTAGGGAAGCCAGTCCGGCAGGGACCCGAAGCCGCCGATGAGCTGCCAGACGCGGTCGGGGCCTTGCGGGATGTCGATGAATGCGGTGGTGGAAGCCATGGTGAGTGCTTTCCGGTACGGAGGGGGTCAGGCTGAGGGGGTGGGGGCGTTCGCGGCGATGAGCTTCTCGTCGCGCAGGGCGGTCCAGAAGGCGGCCGGAACGGACTCGGCGAGGGCGGCGACGTCCTCGGCGATACGGCTGGGCCGGGTGGCGCCGGGGACGACGGCGGCCGCCGCGGGGTGCGCCAGGGCGAACTGCAGGGCGGCGGCCTTGATGCTCACGCCGTGCCCGGCGGCGAGAGCCTTGATCCGTTCGACCTTGGCGACGATGTCCGCCGGGGCCTGCTGGTACTCGAAGTGCGTCCCGCCGGCGAGGACGCCGGAGCTGTAGGGACCGCCGACGACCATGTCGACGCCCTGCTCGGTGGCCGCGGGCAGCAGACGCTGAAGAGACCGCTCATGGTCGAGGAGGGTGTAGCGGCCGGCGAGGAGGAACGCGTCAGGCTTGGGCTCGTCCAGGTCGAGAGTCAGCTCGATCGGCTCGACGCGGTTGACACCCAGGCCCCAGGCCTTGACGACACCTTCGTCGCGCAGTCGCCGCAGGACGCGGAAGGCGCCGGTGCGCGCGGTCTCGTAGACGGACAGCCAGTCGTCGCCGTGGAAGTCCTGGGCGACGTCATGGACCCAGACGATGTCGAGGCGGTCCGTCTTCAGCCGGGTGAGGCTGTCCTCGATCGAGCGCAGGGTGGCGTCGGCCGTGTAGACGTCGATCATCTTGTTCGGGCGGCCGTGCTCGAACAGGCCACCCTTCTCGCCGAGGTCGCGGGCGGCCGGGTCCTCCAGTTCGTCGAGGATGACGCGGCCGACCTTGGTACTGAGCACGTACGCGTCGCGCGGCCGGCCCGCGAGCACCTCGCCGAGGCGAATCTCGGACAGTCCGGCGCCGTAGAACGGGGCGGTGTCGAAGTAGCGGATGCCGTGGTCCCAGGCGGCCTCGACGGTGGCCGCGGCCTCCTCGTCGGGGATGCTGCGGAACATGTTGCCCAGCGGCGCGGTGCCGAAGCCGAGGGAGCCGGGCAGGAGGGGCTTGATGCCCATGGGGAAGATCCTTGTCTCGATGCGATACGCGGCTTTGAGGAGGTTTCTCCTGTTCCACGCCTCTTGCTCCATCGAGGCTAGGATCGAGGAATCAGACTGTCCAAGACTTGCTTGGACACACTTGAGTCCCCCGAGGTCTTACATGCTTGACCTGCGACAACTTCGCTATTTCGTGGCCGTGGCCGAAGAGGAGCACGTCGGGCGGGCCGCCGAACGCCTGCACATCTCACAGTCCCCGCTCAGCCGACAGATCGCCCAGCTGGAGAAGAACCTGGGCCTGACGCTCTTCGAGCGCAGTCAGCAGCGCATCCGGCTCACCTCCGACGGCCGCGTCTTCCTCGCCGAAGCCACAGCCCTGCTGCGCCACGCGGACCGGCTGGAGAACCTCGGCCGACGCCTCGGCCGCGGCGAGGAAGGCGGCCTGTGCGTGGGGTACGTGGGGGACGCCATGCACACCGGTCTCCTGCCCCAGGCGCTGCGCACCCTGCACGAAGAGCGCCCCGGCATCCACGTCGCCCTCTACGACCTGACCGCCTCGCAGCAGTTCGAAGGCCTGCGCCAACGCAGCCTGGACATCGCCCTGGTACCTGAGGCGCCGCCCGAGACGGATCCGGATCTGCGCAGCGCGCTGCTGCTTCAAGACCCCCTGCTCCTGGCGATTCCCAGCAGCCACCCACTGGCCGAGGCCGAGGAGATCCGGCCCGAAGACCTCGACGCCCAGCCGTGGATCGCCGTCGAGAACAGTCAGGACCTCGTCTGGCGGGACGGCTTCGTCGCAGACTGCGCCGCGACGGGGTTCACCCCCGACATCCGGTTCGAAGCCCCGGAACCCCTCACCGCGCTGGGTCTCGTGGCGTCCGGCCTCGGCACGGCGTTCGTGCAGAAGAGCATGCTGCGCGGCCGTACGACAGGCGTCACCGTCCGCCCACTCCCCTGGTTCCAGAAGTCCGTACGCCTGTGGGCCGTCTGGCACCAGATCGATCTACGGCCGGTCGTCGCGTCGTTCCGCGGTACGGTCCTGGCCGCCGGAGCCGAGGAGGAGCGATCCGCCGGTTGAACCCGTGAGGCGGCCATTGACAGGTGCCCGGGCAGCGAGAACCTCAGCGCAGCGGGTCATAGGGCGCCAGGTCGATCCCCGGATCGACCTGGCGGGCCAACCGCGCCGCGACCGAACCCACGTAGGGGCCGACCGTCAGACCGGACGCCCCGAGGCCGTTGACCACGACCAACCCGGCGACCTGCGGAACCGCGCCGAGCAGCGGCCGGACGTCGGGCCCCACCGGGCGGAATCCGACGCGGGTCTCCACGTGCGTCGCGCCCGCCAGCCCGGGGGCCACGGACAGCGCTTCGCCGAGCACCTCGGCCATCCCGCCCGCGGTCACCCGGTGGTCAAAACCGGCGTCGTCCTCGCGGGTCGCGCCGACCACGACCCGCGAGTCGTCGAAGGCCAGGATGTAGTGCTCCGACCGCGGCAGCACGACCGGCCAGTTGACGGTTTCCACGCCAGGCAGCCGCAGGTGCATGATCTGGCCCCGCTGCGGTGCGACGCGTACCCGGACACCGATCGGTTCGAGCAGCTGCGGCGACCAGGCACCGGCCGCCGCGATCACGGCGTCCGCGCCGACGAACACATCGTCGACCCGCACTCCGCGGACCGCGCCGTCGGCGACGATCGCGGCCGTGCCCTCGATGACCCGAGCGCCGCGCCGGACCGCGGCGCGGCACATCACGTCGCGGACAGAGCGCCCGTCCAGGCGCGCCGTTCCCGGGACGTGGATCGCCGGGCCGTCGTGTGCGAGGGGCGGGAAGAGCTCGCGGGCCCGGCGAGCGCTGACCAGCTCCACCTCGCCGGCCATCGGGGACTTGGCGGCGCGCTCGGCCGCGCGCTGGAGCGCCTCGGTCGATTCGGCCTCATCGACGAGGCGCAGCGAGCCGACCCGCCGGTAGCCGAACTCGGTCTCCTCGTCGGCAGCCAGCGCCGGCAGCAACTCTTGATAGTGCTCTGCCCCGGCGACCGCGAGCCGGTACCAGTCCTCGTCGTCCACCCGGGACGCCCACGGGCTGATGATGCCCGCGCCGGCCGACGTCGCGCCGCCTGGGACCGTCGAGTCCACCAGGACCACGTCCACCCCGGCCCGGGCCAGCTCGTAACCGGCTGCGGCACCAGCGATGCCGCTGCCGACGACCACCACTCGCATCTCCTGCACCTCCTGATTCGACTGTCTTCTTCCCACCACACTCCCCTGCACCCACCATGCCAGCAGGTGCATGACACAACCCCCTGTCGACACCTGCACCACCGTGCGAGGATCGCGCGCAGGACGCGCTCACGGTGCGGCGCCAGGTGGAGACGGTCGAGCAGACGTTGGAACGGGCGTGCGGCAGGCAGCCTGTTCCGTACTCTGGCGGCATGCGCATGCGCCCCACTTTGAGCTGGACCCCCACCGAGGACCTGCCTCCGGCGACCACGGATCTACAGCCGGTCGCCGATGCGCTGAGCACCGGCGGTGTGCTGGTGCTCAGCGGGGCCGGCATCTCCACGGAGTCGGGCATTCCCGACTACCGGGGCGAGGGTGGGAGCCTGAGCCGGCACACCCCGATGACCTACCAGGACTACACCGCCGGCGCCCAGGCCCGGCGCCGGTACTGGGCGCGCAGCCACCTCGGCTGGCGCACCTTCGGCCGGGCCCGCCCCAATGCCGGGCACCGGGCCGTGGCCGCGTTCGGGCGCCGCGGCCTGCTTTCGGGTGTGATCACGCAGAACGTCGACGGTCTGCACCAGGCCGCCGGAAGCGAGGGCACCGTGGAACTCCACGGAAGCCTGGCCCGGGTCGTGTGCCTTTCCTGCGGCGCCTTCAGTCCCCGCCGGGAACTCGCCCGACGCCTGGAGGAGGCCAACACGGGCTTCGAGCCGGTGGCCGCCGGCATCAACCCGGACGGTGACGCCGATCTCACCGACGACCAGGTCGGGGACTTTCAGGTGGTGCCCTGCACGGTCTGCGGCGGCATCCTCAAACCGGACGTGGTGTTCTTCGGTGAGGCCGTGCCGCCGCAGCGGGTCGAGCGCTGCCGCCGGCTGGTCCGTGAGGCGACCTCGCTGCTGGTCCTGGGCTCCTCACTGACAGTGATGTCCGGGCTCCGGTTCGTCCGCCAGGCGGCCGAGGCCGGGAAGCCGGTACTGATCGTCAACCGGGACCCGACCCGGGGCGACCGGCACGCCCTCGCCCGCGCCGCGCTCCCGCTGGGAACGGCCCTCACCACCGTGGCCGACCGGCTGGGCATCCCCGTCGACGGCCGGCCGGCGGCCCAGGCAAGAGGGTGACGGCGGCGGGACGTCCGGCCTCCGCCTCCGAGCACGGAGCCGCCTCCTCTCCGACGTCTCAGCGAGCGGTTCGTTCGGGGATCGCCGGGAGGACCTTTTCAGCGATGCCGAGGAGAACGCTGTCGTCCGGGAGGGCTCCGGACTCGCTCCACACGGTGATGTCGGCGTAGCCGCCCCGGTCCTTCCGGTCCAGCGCCACGGACAGCGTCCTGGCCATGGGGCCTTCCTCAACCGGTCCGCCGGATCCGCCGCTTCCCAGATTGATCTTGAACTTCATGGTGTGGTCCGAGGAGAAGACCGCGGGCCTGCCCAGAACCTTGAGCGTCCTGACGTTCTTCTCCTCCCCGTACTTCATCAGCTTCACGTACTGGGCAGTCGACAGCTCGCTGTAAGTGGCCGACACGTTCACGGTGTACGTGTCGAACGCGATCTCGGCCTCCGGCTGGGCGACCTTCCCGTCGGTCAGGGCAGCGGTGTTGCTGGTGCCGGAAGCCGTCGTCGCGGTCTCTCCAGGCGTCCCGAGGAGCTCGGCCAGGTCGGGCCGGTTGAGCGCCTTGCACAGTTCGTCACCGGTCACAGCCCGGGGCGTCTCCTTGTAGGCCTTCGGCAGTTCCTCGTGCTCCGCGCTCGAACACGAGGCGTGCTGCGGCGCGCCGTCGTCGGACGGCAGCACCCGTGGAGCCACCCACAGCACGACCCCGAGAACCCCGAACACGGCTACGGCCGCGGCGGCCTGGCCCCACGCGTTGGGTTCCTTCTCCGGACCGACCGGACCGACCGGACCGACCGGACCGACCGGACCGACCGGGCCGGGCCCCGGCCCAGCTGCGGCCTGGGCCTGAACCTGGGTCTCGGCCCGGGTCTGGGCGCCGGTATCGGCCGTCGCCCCGTCCGCGGAGGCCGCCGGACCTGCGTTCCGGCGTGCGCGCAGGGCCTGGACCACCGCGTGGACACGTATCGCGGTGAACACGAGGAAGACGATGCCGAGACCGGCCGCGATCCGGTCGTGATCGCGGACGGCGAGATACATGATGCGTACGCCGAGAACAGAACCGAGCACGATGAACAGAGGCTCGCGGACCCAGAACGGCAGGCGACGGAGGAGGAATCCAAGCACCCGATGATCTCACCAGGAGAAGACCACGTCCGCCGTGGTGGAAGCCACAGTTCCAGGTAGGGGCGCTACCGAGACCGCCGGTTCCTTCCGAGAGGAATCATTGGGCGCTTGCGGCGGGACGGACGACGATCTCGTTGACGTCGACCTGCGGAGGCTGGGAAACGGCGTAGGCGATCGCGTCCGCGATGGCGGAAGCGGGCAGCGCTACGGCACGGTACGACTGCATGGCGGCTTTGGCGGCAGGGTCGGAGATGCTGTCGGCGAGTTCGGACTCGGTCACGCCCGGGGAGACGAGGGTGACCCGGATGTTCCCGGTGGACTCCTGGCGCAGTCCTTCGGAGATCGCGCGGACGGCGAACTTGGTGGCGCAGTACACGGCGGCGGTGGGAGAGACCTCGTACGCGCCGACGGAGGCGATGTTCACGATGTGTCCGCCGCCCTGAGCGCGCATCACGGGCAGGGCGGCCGCTATGCCGTGCAGGACTCCCCGCACGTTCACGTCGATCATCCGGTCCCACTCGTCGACCCTCAGCGCTTCCAGCGGCGACAGCGGCATCACTCCCGCGTTGTTGACCACCACGTCCACTCGGCCGTACCGCTCGCGGGTGGCGGACACGAAGGCCCGCGCATCGGCGGCATCTGTGACATCGAGCCGCTGGAACGCCGCGGCGCCCTCTGCGGCGGTGATCTCCCTGGTCAGCGCGTCGAGACGATCGGTGCGCCGGGCTCCGAGGAACAGACGGTGGCCGTCGGCGGCAAGCCGGCGGGCCGTCGCCTCTCCGATCCCACTGCTCGCTCCGGTCACCGCCACGACCTTGGACATGTCTGTCATGCCTGGGTTTCCTCTCGGTAGAGGACGAGGTGCTCGTGGTGGAGCACGCCGTCGCGGATGTCGCCCGTGGCGGTGAATCCGGAGTCATCGACGTATTCGAGGTGACTGCCGGTCACCGTGTAGCGGCCCGTGTAAGCGCTGCGCCGCCTGCCGCGGGCCTCGTCGTAGCGGCCGTCCGCCCGAAGCTCCTGGCGGATGTGACCGTCCGCGGTCACCCACATGCCGACCACGTCGGCATGGCCCTGCGGTGTGTTCCCCGTCATGACGGGCTCCCCTCGTCCATGGGTACGGATCTGTCCTGCCCGACCGAGTCTGAACGGGCCGAAGACCGCCGACCAGGACGTGTGGTGCCTGGGTGCAGTGCACCCAGGCACCACACCACCCCTGCGGCCTAGCCTGGGCGCATGGCCGACAACCATCTGGGAGAGTTCCTGCGCGCGCGGAGGGCGGCGCTGCGACCGCAGGACGTGGGCATGGCGAGCTACGGGGTACGCAAAGTCCCAGGACTGCGCCGTGAGGAGGTCGCCGTCCTGGCCGGGGTGAACGCGGATTACTACACCCGCCTGGAACAGGGCCGCGAGCGCCACCCTTCGGCCCAGGTACTCGACGCGCTCGGCCGCGTCCTGCAACTGGACCCCGACGCCCACGCGCACCTGCACCGGCTGGCCGGGACGGCGCCGAGCAGCCAGTTCGCTCACACCACGGACCGGGTCAGTCCCGCCCTTCGCCAGCTGATGGACGGCTACCCGGGCGCCCCGGCGTTCGTCATCAACCCGACCTTGGACGTCCTGGCCGCCAATGCCCTGGCCCAGGCTCTCTACTCACCCTTCGAGCAGGCAGACAATCTGGCCCGCATGACTTTCCTCGACCCGGCGGGCCGACAGTTCTACACCCGGTGGAGCGGTACGGCTCAGGCCACCGTGGGCCACCTGCGCCGGGCGGCCGGCTTCGACCCGGACAACCCGCGGCTGCGGAAACTCGTCGGTGTCCTCAGCGAGCACAGTGCGGACTTCAGCCGCCTGTGGAAGGCGCACGCCGTGCGCGGCAAGACCCAGGACGCCAAGCACTTGCTCCACCCCGACGTCGGCCCCCTGACCCTCACCTACCTGGCCTTCGACGTACGCGACGCCCCGGGGCAGCAACTCATCATCTACCAGGCCGAATCCGGCAGCCCCAGCGCGGAGGCTCTCAACCTGCTCGGCTCCATCCACGCCACCGGGAGAGTGACCGCTGACATGGACGAGCGCACTTTCCAGTGACCGGGCAACCCGATGGCGACCCAACAGTTCAAGGGCAGCCCGGCGGACGAAGCGCGGCAGACCGCGCCGCCGCCGTGCCGTCCTCGATCGTGGACATCACCGGCGCTGTCCGGGTCGCCAGACTGATCGCCCTCCTTTGCGAAGACCGGCGGTGTCGACGGGTCCGGCCGCCCCGGAGTACGTCGCCACCGTTCCCGCGCCCGCCGTGCTCCCCAGTACCGGCGCCGCCTCCAGCACCAGTACGGCGAGGTCGTCGTCGATCGGCTCGGTGCTGAAGTCGTGAGCGGCTTGCCGGACTCGTTCGGCCACGGCCTTCGCGCCGAGTCCCACGCATCCCCGGAGCACGGCCGCAAGGCCATCGTCGTCGTCCAACTGCCTTATGCCTCTGCGGCGTTCGGTCACACCGTCGGTCACGCACAGCAGCGTCTCACCGGGCGCGAGGGTGAAGGAGTTGGCGTGGAACTGCGCATGCTCATCGATGCCGAGCAGCATCTGCGAGTCCGCGGCCGGAGTCACCAACCCGTCCGTCGACAGTCGCAACGGCGGCGGGTGCCCGGCGCTGGCTATCATGCAACGCGCGCCGCCGGTGACCACGTCGGGCTCCAACTCCCCGTACAGCAGGCTCAGGAAGCGGGAGCCTTCCCGCTCGCCGCGGAACGCCACGGCTTCGGCGGCCTCCTCCGCCATGGCGAGGTTCAGCCGGTTCAGCAGGGACTCGATGCCATGGCCTTCGCGTGCCAACAGCCGTACTAGGTGCCGGGCCAGGCCGGTGACGGACATCGCCTCCAGATCGTGGCCGCACACGTCGCCGAGCAGGAAGCACCAACGGTGGTCTCCCATCGGGAACAGGTCGTAGAAGTCCCCGCCGACGGTCTGGTCCTCACCGCAGGGCTCGTAGACGATCGCCGTGTCGATGCCCGGAATGGTGGCCAGGGACGGGGGCAGTTGCCTGCGCTGGAGCATCCGGCTGATGCTTGCCTGCCGCGTGTAATGCCGGGCGATGACCACTGCCTGGGCCACGCGTCGGGCCACGTCCTCCGCGAGCCGTACGACGCCGGCGGTGAGCTGAGGCAGTCCCGCCTGGCCGATCAGGAGCGTGCCGTGGCACCGGCCGCCCGAGACGAGCGGGAACGCCAGCGCGGAGCCGCCCGTGTTCCCGGCGCCTCCGCACTCCGGCCAGGGCCATGGGACACCGGTCGTGCTCAGCCTGGCGGACGGACGGTCCTTCTCCAGTGCCAGGCGGAGTGTGCGGATGTGCCGCTCGTCCTTGTGCCAGACATGGGAGAGCCGCATCTCGGCGTTGTCCGTGGTCAGCCATACGCCGCACCAGTCGGCGAGCCTGGGGACGAGGAGCTGTCCGGCGAGCGCCGCGACCATGTCGTCGTCCAGCTGTCCGGCGAGGAGCTCTCCAGCCTCGGCCAGGAACGACTGCCCTTCACGCTCGGCCCACTCGCCACTGCGGCCCCGGCGGTCACGCGGCAGGACGGGCTCGGGGGCCGGCAGACGGCGAACGGGCTCGGGGGCCGGCAGACGGCGAACGGGCTCAGGGGCCGGCAGACGGCGGACGGGCTCAGGGGCCGGGAGGCGGCGGACGGGCTCGGTGAGGGAGTCGGCGACGCCTTGCTCCGTGATGGCGAGAGGGGGCACCATCACGCATTCCAGACGGAACCAGGCTGTCCTCCCGGTGCGCCGGTAGGTCGTGCCCCAGGACTCCGCGAGTGTGCGCATCAGCTGCCGGCCATAGCCGTGCACATGGCTCTGTACGCCTTTTCCACTGCCACGGGAGCCGGCGGGACCGCACTCCACCACCTCGACCACGACACCTGCACACCCGGCCTCGCCGTGCGTGGAATCGGCCGTGGCGTCACGGCCGGCCTCGATGCGGCACGCCACCTCGACCTCGGATCCGGCGTGAGTGGCAGCGCCGGTGACCAGCTCGCTGACGAGGAGCACGGCGTCATCGACGAGCCGGTCGCTGATGGCCGGTGTCCCGAGGAGGAGCAGGGTGGTCCGCTCGGCGAGCACAGCACGCAGAAACTTGCGCGCGGCCGAGGCTGCGAGCTCGTTGGCAGGGATACGCGTCCGCGCCACGGCTGCACGCGGATCAAGGTACGGCCCCACTGATAACTCCCGGCCAATCTCACTGTCGGCACATACAGGACGAATGTACTCTAAGCGGTGCAATCATACGTTTTGCCAGTAGCGGAATGGGGCGCCATGGAATCCGCCACCCAGCCTGAACTCGCTTCTCTTCACCACGAGCTCCCTGGGCAGGGGCCCTCTGGCGCCAAGCTTGAGGCAACAGGTCGGCCCGCCCCCGTCCCGGACGGCGAGTGGGTGAGGGTGGCCGAATTGCGTCCGCTGCTCGCGGCCATGAATTCCCTCTGTGACGGCGACTTCACCGTACGCATAGGAAACCTGCCCGAAGGGGTCCTCGCCGAGATGGCGGGGGTGTTCAACCAGATCGTCACGCGGAATGCGCACCTGGCCGCCGAGATCGAGCGCGTGCGCCGGGATGTGGTCCGCCAGGGCCGGCTGGACGAGCGACTCGCGGCGAGCCCCGGCCAGGGTGAGTGGACGACGAGTGTGGAAGCGGCCAACACACTGCTGGAAGCACTGGCCGTCCCGGTCGTCAATGCCACGCGCGTACTGGATGCCGTCGCTGACGGTGATCTGACGCAGCGCGCCGAGTTGCACGACGGCAAGCGCCAGCTCCGTGGCGATCTACGGCGCCTGGGGCGTGGGGTGAATCGCATGGTGGAGCAGCTGTCGCTGTTCACCGGCGAGGTGACCCGCGTCGCGCGGGAGGTCGGTACCGATGGTCGTCTCGGCGGGCGTGCCAAGGTGCAGGGTCTGGCCGGCGACTGGCGTTATGTGACCGAGGCCGTCAACACGATGGCCTCCCGGCTCACCGCGCAGGTGCGCGACATCGCGGTGGTGACCACGGCGGTCGCACGCGGCGATCTGACCCGCACGGTGACGGTCGAGGCGACCGGCGAGCTGCTGGAGCTGAAGCTCACCGTGAACACGATGGTCGACCAGCTGCGCGCGTTCGCCGACGAGGTCACCCGGGTGTCCCGCGAGGTCGGCACGGAAGGGCAGCTGGGCGGCCGGGCACAGGTACCGGCTGTCTCCGGCGTGTGGAAGGACCTCACCGACAACGTCAACTTCATGGCCTCGAACCTGACCTCCCAGGTCCGCAACATCGCCCAGGTGACCACGGCGGTCGCCAACGGCGATCTGAGCCAGAAGATCACGGTGGACGCCCGGGGCGAGATCTTGCAGCTCAAGAACACCGTGAACATCATGGTCGACCAGCTGTCGGCGTTCGCGGACGAGGTCACACGCGTCGCCCGCGAAGTCGGCACCGAGGGGCGACTGGGTGGCCGGGCGCAGGTCCGCGGCGTGTCCGGGGTGTGGAAGGACCTCACGGAGAACGTCAACTTCATGGCGGACAACCTCACCTCGCAGGTCCGCAACATCGCCCAGGTCGCCACCGCCGTCGCCCAGGGCGACCTGGGCAAGACGATCACGGTGGAGGCGAAGGGCGAGATCCTGGAGCTGAAGTCGACGATCAACACCATGGTCGACCAGCTCTCGGCGTTCGCGGACGAGGTCACACGCGTCGCGCGCGAGGTCGGTACCGAGGGCAACCTGGGCGGACAGGCGCAGGTCCGCGGGGTGTCGGGCGTCTGGAAGGAGCTGACGGACAACGTCAACTTCATGGCCTCGAACCTGACCTCCCAGGTCCGCAACATCGCCCAGGTGACCACCTCGGTCGCCAACGGCGACCTGTCGAAGAAGATCACGGTCGATGCCCGCGGCGAGATTCTGCAGCTGAAGGAGACCGTGAACACGATGGTCGAGCAGCTGCGCGCGTTCGCCGACGAGGTCACCCGGGTGTCCCGCGAAGTCGGCACGGAGGGGCGGCTGGGCGGCCGGGCGAAGGTCCGTGGGGTGTCCGGGGTGTGGAAGGACCTCACGGACAACGTCAACTTCATGGCGGACAACCTCACCTCGCAGGTCCGCAACATCGCCCAGATCGCGACAGCCGTCGCCCAGGGCGACCTGTCGAAGAAGATCGACGTGGACGCGCGCGGCGAGATCCTGGAGCTGAAGACCACCATCAACACGATGGTCGACACGCTCTCCTCGTTCTCGTCCGAGGTCACCCGCGTCGCCCGGGAAGTCGGCAGCGAGGGGCAGCTGGGCGGTCAGGCCCGGGTCGAGGGCGTCTACGGAACGTGGAAGCGGCTGACCACCAACGTCAACGAGCTGGCCCTGAACCTCACCACCCAGGTCCGTGCGATCGCGGAGGTGGCCAGCGCGGTCACCCAGGGCGACATGTCCCGCGCCATCACGGTCGAGGCACAGGGTGAGGTCGCCGAACTGAAGAACAACATCAACCTCATGGTCTCCAACCTCCGTGAAACCACCCGTGCCAAGGACTGGTTGGAGTCCAACCTCACCCGCATGGCCGCGCTCATGCAGGGCCACCGTGACCTGGTGGAGGTCGCCGACCTGATCCTGCGCGAACTGACCCCGCTGGTGAACGCGCAGTTCGGTGCGTTCTTCCTGGCCGAGGCAGGGGCGCCTTGCGGCGAGGGCCTCCAGTTCATCGCCGGGTACGGCGCCGACCAGGCCGGCGGGGGCAGCCCACTCCCCGGCACCGGCACGCCGGGTCGTGGACTGATCGCACAGGCGGCGCAGGAGAAACAGCGCATCCTCATCATGGACGTCCCGCCCGACTACATCACCATCAACTCCGGGCTCGGCACGGCCTACCCGGCCAGCATCGTCATCCTGCCCATCCTCTTCGAGGACCAGGTGCTCGGAGTGATCGAGCTGGCGTCGCTCAGCAAGTTCAACGAGGTGCACCTGGCCTTCATCGACCAGTTCGCCAACACGATCGGCGTCTCGATCAACACGATCATCGCCAACTCACGTACGGAGTCCCTGCTGTCGCAGTCCCAGCGGCTCACCTCCGAGTTGCGCGAGCGGTCGGACGAGCTCCAGCGCTCCAACGCCGAGCTGGAGGACAAGGCCGCCCTGCTCGCGACCGCCTCGCAGTACAAGTCGGAGTTCCTCGCGAACATGTCGCACGAACTGCGCACGCCGCTCAACTCGCTGCTGATCCTGGCCCGGCTCCTCGCCGACAACCCCGACGGACGCCTGACCGAACAGGAGGTGCAGTTCGCGACCACCATCTACCGCTCGGGTTCGGATCTGCTCCAGCTGATCAGCGACATCCTCGACCTTTCGAAGATCGAGGCCGGGCGGATGGACGTGCATCCGAAGACGCTTCCGCTGATCAAGCTGCTCGACTACGTCCACGCGACGTTCCGGCCGCTCACCATCGACCGCGGTCTGGGCTTCGAGATCACGGTCGACAAGGAGGTACCGGGCGAGCTGTACTCCGACGAGCAGCGCCTCCAGCAGGTGCTGCGCAACCTGTTGTCCAACGCGGTGAAGTTCACCCACTCCGGCAGCGTGGAGTTGTACGTGAACCGGGTGCCGGGAGAACAGTTCGCCGAGGAGACGCTCAAGAACGCGGAAGCCGTCATCGCGTTCTCCGTGAAGGACACCGGAATCGGTATCGCCAGCGAGAAGCTTCCGATGATCTTCGAAGCGTTCCAGCAGTCCGAGGGCACCACCAACCGCAAGTACGGCGGCACCGGCCTCGGCCTGTCCATCAGCCGGGAGATCGCCGGGATGCTCGGCGGGAAGATCGTCGCCGAGAGCGAGCCGGGTGTCGGCTCCCGGTTCACCCTCTACATTCCCATGCACTACCCCGGCGCCCCCGCTTCGAGGGGCTCGGCAGAACTGACCCCGGCGGACCCGCGCGCCGTCGCCCTCCCACCCGCGCTGCCCGTGGAGACCCGGGTGCCGACGGCGGCCGCCGAGGATACGGCAGCCGGACATGTGCTCGACGGTGCCGGGAACTGCGGTGCCGACGTCCGGGTTCCGGACCGCCACACGGACGACCTGATGGACAGGGCGACCTCGGGGGCCGCCGACGGGCGCGAGGACACCTGGCCGGAGACGACGCGGCTCAAGGAATGGCTCAGCGGGCGCCCCGGTCGTGTCCTGACAGGCCGTCGCATCCTCATCGTCGACGACGACATCCGCAATGTCTTCGCCCTCACTCACGTACTGGGGCGGGTCGGCATCACCGTGAAGTACGCGGAGAACGGCCGGGAGGGCCTCGAGGTCCTGGAGCGGTGCCCTGACGTATCCCTGATCCTCATGGACATCATGATGCCCGAGATGGATGGGTACGATACGATCCGCGCCATACGGGGCGCCTCTCGTCTCGCCCACCTGCCGATCATCGCGCTCACCGCCAAGGCGATGCCGGGAGACCGCGACAAGGCGATCGACAGCGGCGCCAACGAGTACGTGCCCAAGCCTGTGAACGTCGACCGCCTGTTGTCGGTGATCTGCGATCTGCTCGACCCGCAGAATGCGTCGGAGGCCCCGGTGCAGGGCCCCGAGGCCTCCGACGAACCGCCGGGCGGGCACAAAGACGGTGCCGACGATCCGCCGGGGAACGCGCCATGACCACCAACCCGGCCGATCAGTGCAGCATCCTCCTCGTCGACGACATGGAGGAGAACCTCATCGCGTTCGAGGCCGTACTCAGCCCGCTGCACCAGCACCTGGTCCGCGCGCGCTCAGGGGAACAAGCGCTGAAGGCGATGCTGCGCCAGGAGTTCGCAGTCGTCCTCCTGGATGTTCGGATGCCCGGCATGGACGGGTTCGAGACCGCCGCCAACATCAAGCGCCTCGACCAGACCAAGGACGTGCCCATCATTCTGGTGACCGGAACCGAGGCCGGTACGGACTACGCCTACCGGGGATACGCGATCGGCGCCACCGACTTCATCACCAAGCCCATCGATCCATGGGTACTGCGTACCAAAGTCAACGTCTTTCTCGATCTGCACCACAAGAACCGCCAGTTGGCGATGCGCGCCATGACGGGAGACGCCGACCGGCTCACGGAGATCACCGAGCAGCTGACCCAGATCGAGCTGCTGCTGCGCAACCGGCCCGAAACCGACACGGCCGGGCTCGCCGACCGCATCACGGCGGTCGAGCGCGCCGTGGAGGCCCTCCTGCCGGGTCGCACCAGCACCGAATAGGGCGGGGTGCCTGGATCAGCTCGCGCAGGGCATCTATCCGGTCCGCCCCGGCGACACGGTTACGCTGCCCTTCGTCGCCAAGGAGCGCGGGCTTCGCACGATCAACATCGTCCGCCGAGAGAGGCTCGTCACCGAGCTCAAGGAATCGGGCGCCGACATCGTACTCGTCGATCATCCGGACGCGGCCGCGCCGACCGCTGCCGTCGAGCATGCCGCGGCCGAACTCGGCAAGCTCGACCTCGTCCACAACAACGCGGGTGTGAACAGCAGCGGGTCTATCGCCGAAGCGGTGTCGAAGGCGGCCGCGCCCGTACATGGTGATGGCCGCGGGCGGCGGAGTGATCGTGAACCAGGCCTCGGTCTCCGCGCTGGTGGCGGTGCCGAACATCGCCACGTACTGCGCCGCGAAGGGTGCCGTGGGGTCGCTGACGCGCTCGATGGCGATCGACCTCGCCGCCCGCCGCTGAGGGAGTCGATGCTGCGCGCCCGGGGCGCCGGCCACCTGCACGCCGGTCTCACCAAGACCCTCGTCAAGTACCCGATCGGCCACCTCGGCACCCCGGAGGAGATCGCCAGGGTTGCGCTGTTCCCGTGCAGCGACGAGGCGTCGTTCCTGACCGGGTCCATCGTGGCCGCCGGGGGCGGCATGACCGCGCAGTGGGAGTCGGCGATGACGTTCCACCCCGCGGTGCCGCCGAAGGCCGCGGCCCGGCCCTTTCCCGCACCTCGCCAGCTGCCCGCAGGGCCCCTCGGGTACGAGGCGGGCGCGGAGCTGCTGACCGCCGCCCGCCGCACGATTCACCCGCCCATGCCGGGGAAACGTCGGTCACTTCTCCGCAACGTCCGCTCTGCGCCTCAGCAGATGGACGAAAGCCGAAACCCATGCGAGTCGGATCCCAGGACGTGCCCCTGCCCACGAAGATGGTCGGCAACTACGGCCGGCCTCACATTCCGGTGCGCTGTCCTGTCGGACTGGTGAAGGCAGATGCGACCAAGGGAGCTGTCGGTACCATGACCACCCGATCCGAGCCAGGACACAGTCGGCCCGATCCGAGCCTGGACGCGATCATGAGCGAGCGGCGTCAGCTGATCAATCTCGCCTACCGGCTTCTGGGCTCCCTCGCCGAGGCCGAGGATGCCGTCCAGGAGGCGTACACCCGCTGGTACGCCATGACCCGGCAGCAGCAGGACGCCATCGAGTCCCCCGGCGCCTGGCTGACGACGGTCGCCAGCCGCATCTGCCTCAACCTCCTCAGCTCCGCCCGGGCCCGGCGGGAGACCTACGTGGGCGAATGGATCCCCGAGCCGCTGCCCGAACGTACGGAGTGGATCAGCGGGCGGCCGGGCGGCGCCACCGTCGACCCGGCCGACCGGGTCACCCTGGACGAGTCGGTCAACCTGGCCTTCCTGGTCGTGCTCGAATCGATGACCCCGGCCGAACGCGTCGCGTTCATCCTGCACGATGTCTTCTGCCACACCTTTGCGGAAGTGGCCGAGATCGTCGGCCGCACCCCGGCGGCCTGCCGCCAGTTGGCCTGCTCGGGCCGCCGCCGCATCCGGGCCTCACAGCCTTCCGTGACTCCGGCAGCCCAGCGCGCCGGCATCGTCAGGGACTTCAAGCAGGCGTGGGAAGCCAAGGACATCGACGCCCTCATCGGTCTGCTCGACCCCGACGCCACGGCGATCGCCGACGGCGGCGGCCTCGCCAGGACCTTCCTGCACCCCATCGAAGGCGGCGAGCGGATCGCGCACGCCTGGGTCGAGATCGCCCGCCGAAGGCCCGGCAACATGACGCTCCTGGAGCGTACGGTCAACGGTCAGCCCGGCCTGGTGGCCCAGCAAGACGGCGTCACCGTGACGGTGTTCGCGTTCGAGGTCGCGGGCGACCGGATCAAGCACATCTGGGTGGTTCGCAACCCCGAGAAACTCCGTCGCTGGACAACGGGTTGACGTGCGTAGTGCCTGTGTTGCTCCCTACTCCAAGCCCACGTCCTATCCGCGCGGCCGCTGAGCCACGCGCCGTGCGATCAGTGCCTCCAAGCCGTCCAGGATGCGCTCGACTCCGAAGGTGAGAGCCTGATCCCGGCCCTCGGCCGCGGAGGTCATCGCGGTCCGCAGGGACGGGTAGTCGTCGCCGTGCTCCCGCAGCACACTGTCGAGGGCCGCGATGAGCTGTGCCTCGGCACCCTTCGCTCCACTGGCGCGCGAGTGCTGGGCGATGCCGCGGACGTGACTGGACAGCAGGACGACCGCGTCCAGCCGCTCACTGCCCGTGAGGTCCTTGCCGTCCAGTGCGGTGAGGGCCCGTTCGGTCCAGGCCGTTTCCTTCGGGCCCATCAGGCGTGGGCCCACCGTCGCGTCCAGCAGCCAGGGGTGCCGTGCGAAGACCTGGAAGAGGGCCTGGGACCAGTCGGTAAGGCGCGACCGCCAGTCGCCCGCCGAGGGTTCCGGCGGGGCGGTGATCGCCGTCTCGACCATCAGCGCGACCAGTTCCGCCTTGCCCGGGACGTACCGGTACAGCGACATCTTCGTCTTGCCGAGCAGTTCCGCGACCCGTTGCATCGAAAGGGCCGCCAAGCCCTCCGAGTCCGCGATCCCGATCCCGGCGCGTGCGATGCCGTCCAGGCTCAGCGCAGGCCTGGGGCCGCGCCTTGGCTGCGGGTGCGGGCCCCAGAGCAACCGCATCAGTTCGTCCGCCACGGCTTCTCCCCTCCCGTCCCTTCGGACTTGCCAGCCGCCGAAAACTGTGTCTATCGTACACAAAAATAAACAGCGTCCATCGGACACAGTTAGAGGAGGGGTGGGTTCCATGGGCAAGAAGGTCCTGATCTCCGGTGCGAGCATCGCCGGTCCCGCGCTGGCCTACTGGCTCGGCCGCCACGGCTTCGAGGTGACGGTTGTCGAACTGGCCCCGCACCTGCGCAAGGGCGGGCAGTCCGTCGACTTCCGCGGCGACACGCACCTGACCGTGCTGGAACGCATGGGCGTGCTCGACGAGCTCCGCCGGGTCCAGACCGGCGGCAGCCCCATCACCTTCGTCGACGAGACCGGGCGGGCCCGGCTCCGTCTGCCCGCCGAGTTCGCCGGCGGCGACATCGAAGTACTGCGCGGCGACCTCGCCCGCATCCTCCACGCACACAGCCTGCCGTACGCCGAGTACCGCTTCGGCGAGTCCGTCGCCGAGCTCCGGCAGGACGACGCCGGCGTCCACGTCCGGTTCCGCAGCGGCGCGGCCGGCACCTTCGACCTCGTCATCGGAGCCGACGGGCTGCACTCCAATATCCGTCGTCTCGCCTTCGGGCCCGAGGAGCAGTACGTCACCCACCTCGGGTACTACGCCGCCGCCTGGAGCCTGCCCAACCACCTCGGTGTCGGCTTCGGGGAGGGGTCCGTCGGCGTCAACGTGCCCGGGCGTTTCGCCGCTGTCGGCACGGGCAAGCAGGATCCGCAGACAGCCGGAGCCTTCTTCGTCTTCGCCGCGGATCAGCTGATCTACGACCGCCACGACCAGGAGCGGCAGAAGGCGATCATCGCCGAGGCCTTCGCGGGGATCGGATGGCAGGTGCCGCGGCTCCTGGCGACCCTGAGGGAGGCGGACGACCTGTACTTCGACTCCATCAGCCGCGCCGACGTCCCGAGCTGGTCCAACGGGCGCGTCGCCCTGGTCGGCGACGCCGCGTGCGGGGCCACCATCGGCGGCATGGGCACCGGCACCGGTATCGTCGCCGCGTACGCGCTCGCCGGCGAACTGACAGCGGCCGACGGTGACCACGCCGCCGCCTTCACCCGCTACGAGGGCCTCCTACGGGAGTACGCCCAGCGCTGCCAGAAGGGCGGCGACCGTACAGGCAGGTTCCTCGCCCCGGGCAGCTTCGGACTCCGCATGCGCAACTGGACGCTGAGCCGGCCCCGCATCCTCAACTGGATGCTGGCGGAGGGCAAGAAGGTGACCGGCATCGACCTGCCTGAATACCGACAGCTCGAGGCCTCGCTGGGCTAGCTGGAACTGGGGCGTCCCGTGCGGCGCCACGGTTGTCGGCGTTGCCCGATCGAGCACCCGTGAGGGCCCGCGTCGCACCCGACGGGCCGTCACATCGGAAGCCACAGAATTCCCACAAAGACATCCCTTAGCTTCGCGCCGCACAAAGGACGGACTCCTCCGACCTTCCACGTCACAGCTGTGCTCGAAGACGGGACATACCTTCCGCAATGCTGACTGAGACGACACCGACCTCCGCCCCACCGCGCATGCCGCGACAGCACGGGAATCCGCCCCGGTCACGCCAAGGACATGAGGCCCTGTTGCTCCGCCTGCTGCGTGAGCACGGTCCGCTGACGCGAACAGAGTTAGGCACCCTGAGCGGGCTGTCCCGCACCACGCTCTACGACGCCGTCGGAGCGCTCATGGACAATGGCAACGTTGTCGCCTCGGTGCCGGAGGCGGCCCGGCGCAAGCGAGGTCGCCCGGCGGAGGTGCTAGCCCTGAACCCCGGGGCCGGTCAGTTGCTCGGCGTCGAGTTCGCGCGGCGGGCGGTACGGGTGGCCGTGATGGACGCGGCACGCGAGATCACCGGCACCGCGAGTGAGCCACACGCCCAGGACACCCCGTGTCAGGCCCGCGTCGACCTCGCGTGGCGGCTGGCGGACGGGCTGACGGGAGGGACGCTGCGACCGGGCACCCTGACCGGCATCGGCGTCGGAGTGGTCGGACCGGTCGGCGCTCCGGGCCGCAGCCCGCTGTGGGCGCCTCGGCACGACACGATTGCGGCGCTGGTGCGCGAGCGCTTCGGCGCACAGGTGCTGATCGACAACAACACCCGGCTGGCCACCCTGGCCGAGACGATCTGGGGAGCCGCCGCGGGCGAGCAGAACGTGCTGTACCTGCGGTTGTCGCACGGCGTCGGCGGCGGACTCGTGATGGCCGGCACACTGCACCGCGGCGCCCACGGCCGCTCCGGGATGTTCGGCCACATCTCCGTGGACCCCGACGGCGAACCCTGCGAGTGCGGCGGCACCGGATGCCTCGAGACGGTGGCCTCGATCGGAGCCGTACTCGACGCCCACCGCGCCGCCGGAGGTACGGCGGCAGACGTCCCGGAGCTGGTCGCCGCGCTCGCATCGGGCGACGAGGCCGCACATGCCGTTCTGGCACGGGTCGGCGCGCACATCGGCAGGGTGCTGGCCGATGTGAGCCACGCTGTCGGACCGGACGTGATCGTGGTCGGCGGTGAGCTGGTGGACGCCGGCCGGGCACTCTTGGAGCCGATCGAACGCACGCTCAATACGCACGTCGCGTGCGGCTCGTACGGGGTGCCACGAGTGGTTCCGGCCGGACTCGGCGATCCAGGCACCGCCCTCGGCGCCATCGCCCTGCTCCAGCAGCACACGGAACACGGAGCGCCCGGGCTGCAGGAGACAACCCGGGCACCCTTGCCGTGACGCGGAGACGTCAGCCGCTCGGGCAGCCGATCAGCCGGCAGCCCGTCGGCGGCGGGGTCAGTTCAGTACCTTCTGCCGGACGACGATGTGACCGGCGTCGGGGTTGAGGCTCCCGCCGAGCCTGCTGAAGGCGCCGTCTGTCAGGTCCAGGCACTTGGGTTCCTGCTTGGTGTGCTTGAACGTGCCACGGTCGTTGATGCGCACGACCAGGGACTTGCCGTTCGCCACGTTGGTGACCTTCACCCGGGTGCCGAAGGGCAGCTGGTGCTTGCGGGTGAGCGAAGTCGCCGCGGTGTTCTTGCTGTTGTCGAAGATGTCACCGTTGGACGTGGTGCTGCCGGCGGGTATCGGGCCGTAGTGCGTCGCCCAGCACTTCGGGCTGCGAGCCTGCGCGGAGTCGGTCGCGGCGGAACTCGCCGGAGCGAGGGTGACCAGCATGGTCACTGCGACCGCTCCGGCCGCGAGGGAGGCGTGCAGGATCCGCTTGCTCATGTTCATTGCCTCATTTCTCTAGATTTCTCGTGTCGTAGGACCCGAGGGTTTCGGAATGGAGGGCGAGGGACTTTGTTCAGCCCGCCGCGCGATAGGCGGCGCCCACCCGGTTGGCCTTCGCACCGTGGTAGAGGCCGGTGCCGTCGCCGTGGTCCGTGGAGAGGGTGAACCACGCGTACCGGCGGACGTAGGACAGGTGCTGGAGCATGGCCGTCGACTTCTTCACGAATGCGGCCTGCTGCGCCTTGCTCGGATAGCGAGGGGTGCCGGACGAGAAGTCGATCAGGGCGTATTCGGTGAGCCAGATCGGCTTCTTGTAGCGCTTGTGCACGGCCTCGAGATAGCTGCGCAACTGTCCTGTCGCCCGCTGGGCGTTGAAGTCCGCGCCGTACCAGTGCAGGGGGATGAAGTCGACCCGGTAGTGGCGGGCGGCGGCGCCCTTCATGAACCGGTCCAGCCAGCCGCCGGCGACATTGCCGCCGGTGGCCACGGCGGGAGCGCCAAGCCGCAGACCGGTCGACTGCAACCGGGGCCACAGGTCGAGAGCCTGGTCCACGGTCATGTGGGCCTGATCCGACCTGTCCGGCTCGTTGAAGCCGAGCAGGATTTTGCCCTGCTTCTTGGCTCGGCCGAGCTCCTTGTTCGTCACCGAGCCCGCGTCATGGATCATGGGCACGAACTCGACACCGCGCGGCGGCTTGATTCCGCCCTTGCTCGAGGACCAGGTGTAGAACCAGCCGGAGTTCGAGTCGGCGAGCGCCTTGGTGACGCCATTGAACTTCCAGGCGCTGATGCCTTTCTTCTTCGCCGCGGAGGCGGCGGCAACAGAATGGCCACCGGCCGCGAACGCAGTGGGCGCGGCGCCCTGACTACCGGCCACGAGCAGGGCCGAGAGCACGAACGGCAGGGCGAGGACGCGTATTTTCCGCATGGCGTATCCCTATTGAGAGGCGAGGGTTTCTGGCCCGGGAGTCCGGGGGTCATGCGGACGTCAGCAGCTGAGGTGCTGGCCGGCGCCGACGTGGAGCATCTTGGTGAACTTCTTGTACTTCGCGATCCGGTCCTGCATCTCGGCCGCATTGTTGCCGTTGCACTCGAGGCCGCCGTTGATGCTGCGGATGGTCTCGCCGAAGCCGCCGCTCTTGACCATCGCGTGGTGCGGCGTCATGGTGCCGGGGCCGGACTGGGTCATCCAGTACCAGAGCGCGAGCTTCCAGGTGACGACGGGGTTCTTCGCCGCGAGGTTCGGGTGGTTGAGCAGGTCGACGTGGAACGCGTCGCCGGCGGCCTTGTAGTTGTAGTTCCAGCTGATCTGGAGCGGGCCGCGGCCGTGGTACGCGGACTGGCCGGCGGGGCAGCCGTACGGCTCGGGCTGGCAGTAGGTCGACCAGTTGGCCTTGTTCTGCTCGTTGATGTAGATCAGGCCGCTGGTCTCGTGGCTCACGTTCGCGAGGAAGGCTGCGGCCTCACGCTTCCTGGTCTTGGCGTTGCCCGTGTGCGCGAAGGCCGGGAACGCCTTCATCGCCTTGACCAGGCCCTCGTAGCTGTAGAGCTTCTTGTGGCGCGGGAACATCTTGTTGTACTGCGCCTTGCTGACGACGAAGCCGCCCCTTTGCTGTGCGGCGGACGCCGTGCTGGCGCTCAGATTGATCGCGGATACCGCTATCAGTACGGCGGTGAGCACGGCGTAGAGAGCGCGTAGCTTTCGCATGCGGGAAACTCCTTGGAGTAAAAGCGGGTTGCCCATCGGGAATCCGACGACGAAGCTACCTGCCCCCGCCCGGCGAAAGCGCTCATAAATTGCTGCGGGATCAGCAGTTGTTGCTCGGAGAGTTCGAGCGCAACAACTGCGGGCGGAACAGCAAGAATTCACAACGAGGCGGAGGGCTGTCAGGCAGTATGCGGCGCATGACGATCGTATAATCCTAGGCGACTGTCGCCGGTCCCTTTGATCGGCATCCTCGTTCCATTCAGAGGGAGTTCATGCGACCGATCATCAACCGTGCAGGGCGTGACTTCGAGAGCGAGGCCCTGGTCGTACGCACGGACTACTCGGACGACGAGGCGTGGCGAGCAGTCGTCACACTCCTCGATCAGTCCGACGGCGAGTTCGAAGTCCGCAACCACCTGGTGGACGACCGTGCCTATGCCGGAGCAAGCCCTGATGAAGTGGCCCTGTCCGCCCAAGTCGCGGACCCGGGACTCGAAGTGGTGTTCCTGGCCGACACCGCCACGATGACGGGCGACCACAGCCTCCTCGCAGTCTCCACCAGACCCGAGGAACTGGAAGAGGGCGACGAGGAACTCGGTTGCTCGTTCCGCCTGTTGCCCACGCTCGTCAACACGGTGCACGTGAATCTGGCCATCGGGCACCTGGACTTCTGGGAGTTCGCATACCACGCGGTGCGCACCCCGGACAAAGTCCTGCGCCGGTGAGTGGGGGCCGGTCACTCTCCGGTCAGCACGACAGGCAGCAATAGCGGCCGGTCTCGCAGCAATTTGAATGCGCGGTAGCAGGACGCTGCCGGATAGCTTCAGGCACCCCTCCCGCTTTTACCTTGATTGGAGAGAACTCTTGGCGATTTACAGCTATTTGGCGACGGCTCTTGCGGGCACGGTCGCGTCCGCCGTGCTGCTGACGGCCCCGGCCTCGGCGGCGCCCGGCTCCGCGTCCGCGGCCCCCGGCTCCGCCTCGATGCAGAAGGCAGTGGTCAAGTTGACCAACGCCGAACGCAAGAAGGCGGGTTGCCCGGCGCTCAAGATGAGGCCGGCCCTGTACAAGGCCGCGCAGCGCCACACGGCGGACATGGCGCGGAACCACTACGTCGGGCACACCGGCTCCAACGGCAGCACACTGGTGGACCGGGTCGAAGCAGCGGGCTACACCGGCTGGAGCTCACTGGCGGAGAACGTCGCGGCCCGTCAGGTCACCGCCGCCGACGTGGTCAAGGCGTGGATGAAGTCGCCGGGTCACCGGGCGAACATCCTCAACTGCTCGCTCAGGCACATAGGCGTCGGCTACGTGAAGGCGTCCGCCTCCGCGGGCGGCCCGTACTGGACACAGGACTTCGGCGCGAAGTTCTGAACCGACACGCCGGACCCGACATATGGGCCGGCCGCCCCGCGGAAGGGTTCGCGGGGCGGCCGGCTCGTGCAACAGGGGTTGGAGGGTCAGCCCCCGCTCGCTTTGCGGTAGAGCTTCTTGGCGTCGTTGCCCAGGTGGGGGTGGAACTCCGTCGTGCCGTTGCCGACGCTGATGTTGCCGACGAGGTAGCCGGAGCCGGTCGCCGCCTTGAATCCGGCGAGGAAACCACCACCGCTGGCCCCGAAGGACTGCACGCAGTCGATGCCCCACATCGTGGACCCGGGGCGCGTGGTGTCGGCGTGCTCCTTGCCCTGGCAGTGGTTCAGCCGCTCCCCGTTGCCCTCGGCAGGGGTGCCGCCGTAGCCGAAGGAGTGGACATGGCGTCCGGTCGGCGAGTTGAACCTGATGCCCTGTGCGCCCACGGTGCCGGCCAGCGTGTGGCCGTCGAGCTTGCGCATACGGGCGAAGGCGAAGTCCCAGTTGTCCCGGCTGTCCGAGGTGACGTAGCGCTTCAGGTGGAAGAGCTTCTGCGCGGTGAAGGTGCCGTAGGGGCGTTTCTTGTGGGCGTAGCCGGGGATGAAGACCCATCTGCGGTAGCCCTGGCCGGTCGCGGGGTCGACCACGCAGTGCGCCGCGGTGAGGACTACGGACTCGTTCCTGCTGCTGGCGACGGTGGCCGAGCAGGCGAACGTGCTGCCTGCGGAGTTCTGGAAGAACGCCTTGCCCGAGGTCCTGCGGATCAGCCCGCCGCGCTTCCACGGGGTGGGTGAGGACGCGAGGGCGGATGCCGAGGCATGCGCCGGGATCGGGGGAACGGTCAGCTCCGGGCCGTCGTCGGCCGGGGTGGAGGAGGGGACAGCGGTCCCTCCCGTGGCGGCTGCGACCGTGACGTCCTGGGCCGCGCGCAGGCGTGCGTCGGTCCAGAACCTCAGTGCCGCGTCCTGCTCCTGGTCGGAGAAGGAGGTGACCCGTGTGTCGTCATGGGTGGACGCCGCGGGTTCGGCATGCGCGGGGAGCGTCCAGCCCACGGCGGCGAGCGTGAGTGTGCTCACGAGCACGGCGGTGCGTCTCATGTGATGGGTTCCTCGAGTGTCATGTGGTGGGTTTCGTCGGCACTCCGCAGCGAGCGGCCGGAGCGACTACCAGAAGGTCACGACGAAGCCCTTGCACTTGCCGCACTGCCGCATCGTCTTGTTGCCGGTCTCCGTGTCCTGCTTGGACCAGGCGTACGCCTTGGGGCAGTGCTTCTTGATGGCATCGCTGTAGGCGGACTGGGCATCCCGGCTCGGGTTCACGCACAGCACCGTCTTCCCTGCGGCGTTGTGCACCCGGTCGGCCTTCGGGCAGTTGCGGAGAAGGTTCTTCCGGCAGCCCTGCTTCGAGCAGGAGCCGTTCTTGGTGACTTTCTCGGCGCCCTTGGGCGCGATCGTGATCGGCAGCGAGAAGGCGTTGACGTAGCTGACGTCGTACCAGGGCGCCTTCTTGTCCTTCTTGTCGAAGTTGAATTCAGCGAGACTGACCGGCTGTTCGCCCGTCTTGCAGCGCTTCGCCAAATTTCCGCAGTCGCCGATGGCGCAGTGGAAGGTACTCCCCGACTTGCCCGAACACCCCTGGCGGGCAAAGAACTTGCCACGCCAGTGGTGGGGCGCCTTGTTCTCCGGAATCGTCACGGTCGCCGACTGCCCCGGTTTGAGCACCGGCAGCGACTTCAGATTCTTCGAATTGCCGTCGGGCTCCCCCTTGTTGACAGTGCTGCCGATCCACAGCTTCTTTCCTGACCGGTTGACGAACGTCACCGTGTGGGCGCCGGCAGCCGCACTCGCCTCGGGTGCGGCGACGGTGGCGGCGGCGGGCACGGTGCGGGAATCGTCGGCCACAGCGGTGTGTGCGGCTCCGGCGGACGCGACGGCCGGCATGAGACACAGCACGGCCGCCAGAAGCAACTCACGGAATTTCTTCACCTGGTACTCCCTCGGTGGTCGCTTGTTGCACGCGAGAGCGGGCGTCTCAGAAGGGGGTCAGCGTCAGGTGCATGTGCTGGGGCCTGGGGTCCTCGATGTAGGAGGCCCAGTCGGCGACGTCGTCGAAGGCGAAGCCGTAGGCCTTGCCGTTGCTGGTCGCGGCGTGGATGGCCTTGGCGTAGTGGTTGGTCACGGCGGTGTCGTAGAAGGTGGCCGCGCGGGTGGTGGGCTGCTTGCTGTGGCTCAGCAGCGTCGAGCGGTTGAACGCGGCGCCCAGGGCGGCGGCGACGGGGCCGGTGATCCCGTCGTTGGGGGCGGCGAGCGCCCCGTCGCAGAAGAGCACGTCACGGGTGGAGGGCTTGGAGAAGGAGACCTGCGCGGGGCCGCTGAAGGTGAGCTGGCCGTTCCTGACCTGGCCGGTGAAGGTGCCCGCGTTCGTCCTGACGACAAGGTTCTTGTTCTGGTAGGTGTGCCACACCTTGTCGATGTAGTGGTCGAAGTAGTGCTCGGGGAACCGGCCGGCGTCGAGGCCGTGGCTCGGGGCGATGACGCGCCGGTCGGCAATGACGAGGCGCTTGAAGTCCGGGTGGTTCCTCAGGGCGTTGAAGACCTTGGCGCGGCCGCCGGCGGGCAGCCGGCCGGTGCTGTGGTTCTTCGCTCCGTTCAGCCCGATCATCATCGGAACGCTGAACATGTCCACCATGGTGGTGTTGCAGTGCATGCCGGACGCGTCGTGGGTGAACTCCACGAAGTCGTGCAGCACGGAGTAGTTGGGGTCGGACTCCACCCAGCCGGCCGGCTGTTGAAGACCGATCTTGCCGTCGGCGCCCCTGACGGCCTTGAACTTCAGCTTGTGGCCGAGGGCCACGTAGATGCGTCCGGACATGTGCGGCAGTCGCAGCTTGGTCGCGCCGTGGGCGGCCAGCGGGATGGAGTAGTCGGTGAAGCCGCCCGCGTGGTTGTCGGAGAGCTTGACGGGGGCCAGGGTGCCGCGCCGGGTGAGCCGTACCTGCCGGTCTCCCTTGCTGCCCACGACGTACAGGTGAACCTTGCCGTTGGCGAACTTGCCGCTGCTGTTGACGACCGTGAGCGGCAGCCCCCCTCGCGCGGCCTCGGCGGCCGGGTCGGCGCCGTCGGAGTCGGCGAAGGCGCGCGGGGCGGCGGAGACGATCGCGGATCCGGCTACGGCACCCGCCATCGAGGCGAGCGCCCTCCGGCGGGTGGGCGGGTGGGCGTCGGACGAGAACATGCGGAAATTCCTCTCTCCAGTGCTGTGTGTGACGTAACACGGGTGGGGACACGGGCGCGCGCGGACGCCCGCCCACGCGGTGCCCTGGCAGCGGAGGGCGGCCAGGGCACCCATGGGAGTCTTGACGGGCCGGCCCGGTAGGCGCCCGGTCGGTCCTGACGGGCTACGGGTGTCCGGCGCTCCAGCAGCCGTCGCCGTGGCAGTTCTTCAGCCCGGTCAGCGCGTCGTGCAGCTTCGCGAGGCGGGCCCGGCTCAGCTGTCCGGCGATGTTGTGCAGCTCGTCGGGGTCGGTGCTCAGGTCGTAGTACTCCTTCGCGCCGCTGTCGTACTCGACGTAGGTGTAGGAGTTGGTGCGCATGGCGTGGTAGTTCGGCGGGCTGACGCTCTCTGTGCCGTGGTTGTCCGGGTCGTCATGAGCCGGCTTGGCGTGGCGGTGCTCGATCAGGTTGGCCGTGCGCCAGCCCGCGTCCGATCCGCCGTCCAGGAGGGGGAGCATGCTGTGCCCGTCCACCTTGGACGACACCGCGGCGCCGCCGATCTTCTCGAAGGTGGGCGCGAAGTCGATGTTCGACACCTGGGCGTGGCTCGTCCGTCCGGCCGCGACATCGGGTCCTGCGATCACCAGCGGCACGCGGACGTCGGTGTCGAAGGCCGTCTGCTTGCCCGCCTTGAGCCGGTGCTCACCGAGGTGGAAACCGTTGTCGGAGCTGAAGACGACGTAGGTGTTGTTGGCGACATGGGCGTTGGTCAGGCTCTGGCGCAGCTTGCCGAGCATCTTGTCGACCGCCTGGAGCGACTGTGCCCGCTTGCGGAACTTCTTGTCGATCGCGGTCTTCTCGCTCTGGGTCAACGGGTTCTGCCGGGCCAGCCACGGCGGCGCGTTGGTCGGGAGCTTGTCGAAGGCGGGGCCCTGCGGCGCCGTCAGGCCGGGGAAGTCCTTCTTGTCCCGGCGGGCCGGCTTGGACGGACCGTGCGGTGTGAAGAGGGCGACCTCCAGCATGAACGGCTTGTTCGCCGCCGCGGACTTCTTGATGAAGGACTGGCCCTTCTTGCTGAGGACGTCGGTCAGATAGTCCTTGTTCTTCTTGCCGTGGGGTTCCATCTTGTGGTTGTGGGCGAGCTTGTAGTTGTACTCCGGGTAGCCGTTGCCGACGACGTCCCACTGGCTCCAGCCCTGCGGCACGTACGGCTGCTGGCCGTCGACGGTGGACTTGGGGTCGTAACCGTTGAGGTACTTGCCCATCATCGCGGTGCGGTAGCCCTTGGCCTTCAGGGCGGCGGCGAAGGTGTCCTTCTCCAGGCCGTTGTCGTGGAAGGCTTTGAAGCCGCCGTTGGACCCTGCCGTGTTGCTGAGGACGCCGGTGTTGTGCGGGTACTCGCCGGTGAAGATGGACGAACGGGACGGGCAGCAGAGTGAGTTGCTGACCACGAAGTCACTGAACGACGTGCCCTGCGACTGGAGCTTCTGCACCTCGGGCATGTACTGGAGCAGATTCGTGGACATGTCGTCGGTGAGTACGAAGACGATGTTCGGCTTGTCCGCGGCTGCGGCTGTGACTGCGGATGCGGCTGGCTGCGTGGTGGGATCGGTGGCGTTGGTCGTCGCCCCGCTCACTCCGCTCTGGACGGAAAACACCATCGCTACCAAGCCGACCGCCAGGGTCAACAATTGACGAGTGCGAATCATGCAGGAAGCGTGTCAGCACGATTCCGCTCCGGTCAATATCAGCTCGCCTCTCACCGAATTATTCCGAGCCGAGGCCAATTAATCCGGCACCAGTCGCCTTGCGACCGCCTTCGATTTCCCTGCACTCTCTACACGGCACCTGCACCGAGAGCCGTGCGGAACCGGACGAGAGGAAACCGGGCGTTGGAGGTAACCAGCGGAGTGGGGGGCGCAACATGGCACTCCCTGCACGTGTGGAAGCAAACGTTCAAGAAGGGCGTCCACACGCTCCATGTGCCGTCGTCTCCAGGAATCAAACTAAATGCTCACCTGAGCGGGCTTCTGGAAATTCGCGAAGGTCACGACACACGGGCAGAAAAAGAGACTTTCTCACTTCCCGACGACGTGTGCATCATTCCCCCGATGCTGAGCCGGACGCTGGTCGTCGCACCGACGGGCGACGAGCCCGTGACGATCGCCACCCTCACCCTCTCGGTGGAGACGTTTCGCCGGTTCATCACCGAGGAGGACCTGAAGTCACGCGTCCCGTATCTGTGGGATCCGTACCCGGTGATGCGGTTCGACCCCCTCCTCGCCGCAATGGTGAAGGCGGTGGCGGCCGCGAACGAGGTCGGCGCGGATGATCTCTACGCGCAGTCGGCGGCGCAGTTCATCGTCGCTCATCTCCTCACACCGCACACCGCCGGCTCGGACAAGGCAGCCGGCGCGCTGAGCACACGGCAACTTGAGACGATTCTGTCCTATATGCGAGAGAACCTCGAACAACCGGTCTCGGTCGGCGACCTGGCGGCCCTGGTCTCCTTCAGTCGTTTCCACTTCGTGCGCTGCTTCAAGGCCACCACCGGATTAACCCCGTACCGATATCTCACCGAACTCCGGATCGACTTGGCCTGCAAGTATCTCGAGAATGGCAACGACACCATAGCCCGCATAGGGCGGCGCTGTGGATTCTCCGGTTCCGAGCACTTCTCGCGGAGCTTCCGCCGCATCATGGGCTGTACGCCGTCGCAGTACCGGACGATGCGCTCCTGACCGCTGAATTGCAGGACCTTCCCGAAGCGGTTTACGCTCCCTGGCAGCGGCGCGACGGGCCGGGCTGTTCGCGATGGCCGGCTTCACGGTGAAACCGAGGTGTGCATGGCAGACAAGACCGGGCGAATACTGGTGGTGGACGACGACGCGGCCATACGGCGGTCGCTCGAGCGGGGGCTGAGGCTGAGCGGCTTCACGGTGACGGTCGCGGACGGCGGTCGTACCGGTCTGGCGGAGGCTCGCGCCGGCCGCCCCGACATCATCGTCCTGGACGTCTCCATGCCCGACGTCAACGGCATCGACGTGTGCCGGGCCCTGCGCGACGACGGCGACGACGTACCCGTGCTGATGCTCTCCGCGCTGGACGAGGTGACCGACCGCGTGGCCGGTCTGCAGGCGGGCGGCGACGACTACCTCGTCAAGCCGTTCGCACTCCAGGAGTTGGTCCTGCGGCTGCACGCCCTGCTCCGTCGCCGCCCGCCGGCCGCCACCGGCCGGGTCCGCGCCGGCGGCCTCGTCCTCGACCCGTGCGCCCACCAGGCGATTCTGGACGACCAGCCCCTGCAACTGACCCGTCGCGAGTTCGCACTGCTCGAGGTCCTGGCCCGCAACGCCGGCATCGTGCTCACCCGCGAGCAACTACTGGACCGCGTCTGGGGATACGACTTCCAAGTCCGCAGCGACGCCGTCGACACCTTCGTCAGCTACCTGCGGCGCAAGCTGGAGGCAGGCGGCCGGCCCCGGATCCTGCACACCGTGCGCGGGGTCGGCTTCGTCCTGCGCACAGACGGCGAGGCCCTGCACATCGAGGGCGCGCCGTGAGACTGTCCACCCGTATCGCGCTCGCGGTCGGTGTGAGTGTGCCTGTGCTGGTCCTCGCTTCCGGCTGGCTGCTGCTGCACCTGGTGAGCATCGACCTGCACGCACACCAGGACGACCAGCTGCGTGCCCGTGCAACGGTCGTGGCCAGGAACGCCAAGGCATACCTGGATGTCGCCGACTCCGACCACCCGCTCCTGGAGCAGGTCCGCAGACAGCGACTGGTCAACTCCGCGCGGGATGTGGGCATCCGGCTCACCGGCCCGCAGGACACGATCTCGGCCGGCCCGCAGCCCGAGCCGGACCCCACGCTGCCCCACAACGCCCCGAACCCCGTCACCGTGACTTCCGGCGGCAAGGACTGGCTCGTCCTGTCGCTGCGCGTCGGTGCCGCGAAGGAGGGCACCACGCCGAATCTGTGGCTGCTGTCGCCGGACACCGCCGAGGACGAACTGGCACTGGTGCGCCAACGGGTGCTGACCGGTGCGCTGCTGGCCGCGGCACTCGCCGGGGCCGCCGCCTGGGCCATCGCCGCCCGGGCGGTTCGTCCGCTACGGCGGTTGCAGCGGCGTACCAGTGGCCTGGACCCCAGGACCAGCACCGCCCGCCTGGAGCACACGCCGACCCGGATCGCCGAGGTGGACGACCTGGCGCACACGCTGGAGACCGTGCTCGCCCGCTACGACGAACAGGTCGCACGCACCGGGGAGGCGCTGGCCACCGCCCGCGCGTTCGCCGCCACCGCCTCCCACGAACTGCGCACCCCCTTGATGAGCATGCGTACCAACCTCGACATCCTCACCGGCCACCCCGGCCTCGACCCCGAGGACCGGACGGAGGTGCTCGAGGACCTCGGGCGCGAACACGCCCGGCTGCTCGGGTTGCTGGTGATGCTGAAGGCGCTCGCGCAGGGCGACCTGATCGAGGCGGACGCGTTCACGTCGCTGGACCTCGCGGAGCTCGTGGAGGCGTCGGTCTCCGACCTGCGGCGCACACACCCCGACGCCGAAGTGTCCGTACGCGCCACCGCGGGAGTGCGCGTCCACGTCTGGGAGCAGGGGCTGCGCTCGGCGGTGGACAACCTGCTGATCAACGCCTGGACTCACGGCCGCGCCGAAGACGGCGTCGCCCGCGTCGAGGTGACCCTGCGTCCGCCGGGCGCCAGGCATCAGGCGACTGCCGTGCTCGTGGTGGACGACCACGGCCCCGGCATTGCTCCGGAGCGCCGTGAGGAGGTCTTCCAGCGCTTCCGCCGGGGCCCGGACAGTCCGGGTTCCGGCCTCGGCCTGACGCTGGTCGCCCAGCAGGTCGCCCTGCACGGCGGCCGGATCACCGTCTCGGACCGCCCTGACGGACGGCCCGGCACACGATTCGAGCTCTACCTGCCGGCCACGGGCATCCAGGAGGTGGAGTACACCCTGCCGCTGCTGCGCCGTGACTGGCTGACCGGCATCCCCGAACAGGCCCGGTTGGGCTTGTTCACCAAGCGCACCCGGTAGGCCCGACAAGAGGCTTCAGGCAACGCAACCATCGTGAATGCTCCAGTGAATGGTCGCCGGCATCGCCGCAACGAGGTTGAGACGGTCGTTGAAGCACGGCCTGGCGACCCTCGGCCTCGACGAGACCGTTGAGATCCTCGCGCGGCACCGCGGCGAGCACTACGCACCGGGGTCATCGTCGCGGCAGACCGGCTGGATCAATGGGGCACGATACGCGCGGGTGTCCTCCGGGCGGACAGAGCCGCCGAGCGGGCTGGTCGCGCCCCAGCCTCTCAGCGTCGCGCGCGAGCGCTGGACGGCTCGACGAGGCGATCGTCGAAGAGCCAAGTGCCGGCCTGCTTGACGTGCTTCAGCACGGGTGAGACCTCCATGCTCTGAAGTCCGGTGAGGGACCCGATGCGATCCGAAGTGAACTCGAACAGTTCGTCGAGGTCCCGGCAGTGTGCGACGGCGTGAATATTCCAGGGCCCCGAGATGGCTGCGGCGAAGGCGACCTCGGGTTCCTGCGCGAGTGTCCGGCCCGCGCTCTTCACCGCCGACGGGTGCACGCGGAGCCAGAGGTTGGCGCGAGCCTGATAGCCCAAGGCGGCTGCGGCAATCTCGACGTCGATGTGAACAACGCGGTGCTGGAGCAGAGCGTCAAGGCGTCGCGAGACGCGTCCCGGAGTGAGATCGGCGGCTGTGGCGAGATCCACGAGACTGGCGCGGCCATCTGCAGCGAGCGCATCGAGCATCTTCTCGTCCTCGGGGGTGAGGTGCAGGGGCTCGCGAGTGACGACCGGAGACTCGGTGAAAGGGGGCCCGCCGCTCCCCAGCGCTGCTTCCTCCTTCTGGGACAACGTGCCCCGCAGGGCGGACCAGTAGTGGCCGCGGCCTCCGAGGAACTGGCGGAGCATGGCGAAGGCGTTGATGTCGATCACCGCGGCCGTGCGGGGAAGCCGCTGCCCCAGGAGGTCCTCGCGCTGTTCCCGCGTCCGGGATTGCGTCACGCAGGTGATCTCGCAGCCCGCCGCGCTCAGGGCAACCCAGTTGACGTCGTCACGCCTGGCGAGCGCGTCGGCGATCGCCGAGCCACTGCCGGGGCGGCAGCGCAGTCGCACCAGCCACCTGCTCTGCCCCAGGGCGCCCGGGTTGACCACGCCGGCCACGCGGATGACACCGTCGGCGCGCAGGCGGCGATACCGACGGTTGACGGCGCTCTCGGTCAGGCCGAGGGCGGTCGCGATCGCGGCGAACGAAGCCCGCGGCGCGATCTGCAGCGCCCGAATGATTCGTACATCGTCAGGCTGTATCGAAGCGGATTCCGTCATGAGCGCCTTTGCCATATCGGCAATCCTACAAACGGGCGCTCGTGGCTCGCCTGCGATGGAGTGCGGACGAAACACTTGAGGCGCACGGGTTGAGGGGCCACAGCAGCGGCCGGCGCCCTGTGCCGATCCCGGGTGTCGACGATGCCCGAACGGAGTACAACGCTCGAAGAACGGAGATGACGCTGGATGTCATCGACTGGCACCGAACAACACCCACCGACCGCTCTCATCATCGGCGCCTCGCGCGGCCTCGGCCACGCGATGGCGGCGGAGTTCCTCGACAGGGGTTGGAACGTCGTCGGCACGGTTCGCGGCACCACTGCCCGAACGCCGCTGCACGATCTCGCTGACCACGCCGACGGGCGGGTGACCATCGAGCATCTCGACATCAACGACCCTGGCCGCCTGCCCCTGCTGCACGAACGTCTGGCGCAACGCCGACTCGACGTGCTCTTCGTCAATGCGGGCACCACCAACAATGAGCAGACACCCATCGGGGCGGTAGCGACAGCCGACTTCATCGACGTGATGGTCACCAACGCGCTCAGCCCCATGCGCGTCATCGAAGCCCTCGAAGACCTGGTGTCCCCGGCGGGACTCATCGGGGTGATGTCCTCCGGACAGGGCAGCATCACGAACAACACGACCGGCGGCCGCGAGGTCTACCGAGGGAGCAAAGCGGCCCTGAACATGTTCCTGCGGAGCTTCGCGGCCCGGCAGAGTGAGACGCAGCGCGCCTTCGTACTCATGGCGCCGGGCTGGATACGCACTGCCCTGGGTGGTCCGGATGCGCCGTTCACCATCGATGAGACCGTCCCCATGCTGGTGGACGTCCTGATCTCCCGACTGGACACGCCCGGCCTGGCGTATCTGGACCGCTTCGGCCGGACCGTCCCTTGGTAGACCCTGCGGCCCACTCGGCCTGCGCTGGCTCGACGGGGTGAGCGGGGCATTGCCGCGCCCCGACTGGCCCTCTTCGTCGCAGCGGCCCGAGGAATGCCACCCCGAAACTCGTCAGCGCTGACAGAAACGGCCTGCTCGTGAACCCGTGAGCGTCGTGTCCCACCCGACCGACCGTCACATCGCAGGCCCACAGAATTCCCACAAAGACGCCCCCTAGCTTCTCACGGCACAGGCGATGGACTCATCTCCGTCCTCCCACGCCACAGCTGTGCTCAATGAGGGGGTAGCTTCCGCCATGCTGACTGAGACGACACGAGCCTCCACCGCTCACGAGGCCCTGTTGCTCCGCCTGCTGCGCGAGCACGGTCCGCTCACCCGGGGAGAGTTAGGGACACTGAGCGGGCTGTCCCGCACCACGCTCTACGACGCCGTCGGAGCGCTCATGGACAACGGCACCGTCCTCGCCTCGGTGCCGGAGGCGGCCCGGCGCAAGCGGGGCCGCCCGGCGGAGGTGCTGGCCCTGAACCCCGAGGCCGGGCGGCTGCTCGGCATCGAGTTCGCGCGGCGGGCGGTGCGGGTGGCCGTGATGGACGGGGCGCACGAGACCGTGGTCACCGCGGGCCAACCGCACGAGCCCGGCATGCCGTGTCAGGCCCGCGTCGACCTCGCGTGGCGGCTGGCGGACGGGCTGACGGGAGGGACGCTGCGACCGGGCACCCTGACCGGCATCGGCGTCGGAGTGGTCGGACCGGTCGGCGCTCCGGGCCGCAGCCCGCTGTGGGCGCCTCGGCACGACACGATTGCGGCGCTGGTGCGCGAGCGCTTCGGCGCACAGGTGCTGATCGACAACAACACCCGGCTGGCCACCCTGGCCGAGACGATCTGGGGAGCCGCCGCGGGCGAGCAGAACGTGCTGTACCTGCGGTTGTCGCACGGCGTCGGCGGCGGACTCGTGATGGCCGGCACACTGCACCGCGGCGCCCACGGCCGCTCCGGGATGTTCGGCCACATCTCCGTGGACCCCGACGGCGAACCCTGCGAGTGCGGCGGCACCGGATGCCTCGAGACGGTGGCCTCGATCGGAGCCGTACTCGACGCCCACCGCGCCGCCGGAGGTACGGCGGCAGACGTCCCGGAGCTGGTGGCCGCGCTCGCATCGGGCGACCGGAGAGCGCATACGGTTCTGGCACGGGTCGGCGCGCACATCGGCAGGGTGCTGGCCAATGTCAGCCATGCCGTCGAACCGGACGTGATCGTCATGGGCGGTGAGCTGGTCGATGCCGGTCCGGCCCTGATGGAGCCGATCGAACACGCCCTGCACACGAATGTGGTGCGCGGCTCGTACGGGAGGCCGACGCTGCGTCCGGCCGGACTCGGTGATGCCGGCACCGCGCTTGGCGCCATCGCCCACGTGGTGCCCTCCCTGCAAAGGACAGCCCGGGCACCCATGGTGTTGGCGCGGGGACATCAGTTCGTGCCGGCTACCGCCGCGTCATCAGACGCACGCCGTCGCAGTGTCGGACGATGCGCACCCGCGGCCCCGGGCGACTCGCGGCCAGTGATGAGCGACGCGCGTGTTCAATGACGAAGGACCTGGCATGAGTACTGAATCGCGGAACGCTCCCGCGGCCGCCTGCGACGAGGAACTGGTGGAGCGGGCCCGCGCCGCGGCACGGACGCTGGATGCGAACGCCGCACGCACGGAGCATGATCTGCGTCCGGCTGCGGATTCCTTGGCGGCGGTCCGGCGGGCGGGACTGTTCGCGATGGCCGTGCCGCGCGATGCCGGTGGTGCCGGAGCCGGTCTGCGGACCCAGGTGCGGGTGATCGCCGAACTGGGGCAGGGGTGTCCGTCGACGGCATGGATCACCGCACTGTCCGCTGCCTTGAAGACCGTGTGCTCGCCGGTGTTCCCCGAGGCCGCCCGAGAGGTCATGTTCGCCGACCCCGACGCGATCGTCTGCGGTTCCACCACAGCGCTGAAGGTCCAAGGCGAGTCGACCGGTTACGGCTTCAGCGTCTCAGGACGGTGGCAGGCCGTCGCCGGCTGCGAGGACTCGGGGTGGGCGGTCCTCGCGGTACCCGTGCGCACAAAGGGGCAACCCGCCCTGCAATGCGCAGCGTTGGTCTCCACCCGGGACCTCACCGTCGAACGCACCCTGCCCACCACCGGCATGGCAGGAACGGGCAGTCACACGCTCCTCGCCCAGGACGTGGTGGTCCCCCCGGCCCACGTGGTGTTCCCTGCCTCCGAAGCAGACCGAGCCCCCGACCTTCCCGCCGCTTCGACGGCACTGCTCCGCACAGGCGTCGTCATGCTCGCCCCATTGCTCGGCGCCGCTCGCGGCGCCCAGCGCGCGATGGAGACAGGATCTGCGGACGTCAATGCCGCGGCATCGGCCGTCTGTCGTCCGCCGGCCCGGCCGTGGCTGACCGCCTGCCGGCTCCTCGACTCGGCAACAGGACGCGTTCTGCGCGTAGCGGATGCTCTCGGTGTCCAGTTCCATGCTCCTGCGAACTCCGTGTTCCTCCCCGCGCGGGAACACGCGCGGCTGCGGGCGGAGATGGTGTCCGCCGCGCAGGAGTGCCGGGAGGCTGTGGAGAGGATGCTGGACCTGCACAGCATGGGCGGCATAGCCCCGGACACCTCGCTGCGGCGCATGTGGCGCAACCTGGCGGTCATCATGCGCCACCCGCAGTTCAGCCCCCACACCCTCGCGGAGGACTACGGCCGGGTTCTGTTCGGTCCGCAGACAGGGGCCGCACCGATGCGGTGACCCGTTCCCTCACACAGCTCGTGGCACACCCGTTGACACCCCCCTACTTAATTTCTACTGTGTAGCAACCAAGGGAGGGCGCCAATGAGCCGCACGTTGGAGCTGCTGGAGTCGCACGTCAGCGAACGGACGCAGTGGCATTTCGTGGTCCTCAGGGACGCCGATCACCTCGCGCTGGGCGAGTGCTCCGACTCCGGGCACCCCGCGAAACTGGTGGCCGAGCTGGAACTTCTGGCCCGGCATGTGCGTGGCCGGGATCTGCTGGCCGACCGGGCCGGCCTCGTCGACGTACTCGCGCGGCGGGTCGGCGAGCAGGCGCGGCCGGACGCGTTCGTCACGGCGACGCTCATGGGTGGTCTGGAGCAGTTGCTCATCGATCACGCCGCACAAGCGGCGGGCGAGCCCGTCTGGAAATGGCTCGGCGGTTCAGCTCCAGCACCGGTGCGTCTGTACGCGAACATCAATCGGGTGCCCGGAGGGCGTGCGCCGGGCGATGTGGCGGCGGCAGCGATGAAGGCGGTGGCGGCCGGCTTCTCCGCGGTCAAGTGCGCGCCGTTCGACGTCGCCGACGGAGATCAACCGCTTGCCGTTACCGGTTTGCGTCGGCTTCGTGCGATCCGCGAGGCGGTCGGCGACGAGATCGAGTTGAGGGTGGACTGCCACGAGCGGCTTCCGGTCGAGGAGGTCCACCGCCTTCTGCCGACGCTCGAGGACCTCGGCATCGGCTGGCTGGAGGACGCGGTCGCCATGGACCGGACACGGGACCTTCGCGCGTTGCGGGCCGCGACGACGATCCCGCTGGCCGGCGGCGAGTTGATGTTCGATGCCGCGGAGGCCGACACCGCGGTGTCCGAGGACCTCATCGATGTCTTGATGCCCGATGTGAAACACGCGGGCGGCATGAAGAGGGTGCTGTCCATCGCGCGCAGCGCACCGGAACTCGCCGTCTCGCCGCACAACCCGTCGGGTCCGGTGGCCACCGCGGCCGCCGCCCACCTGTTCGCCGTCTGTCCCAACGCCACGGACCTGGAGTATCAGTTCGGCGAAGCATCCTGGCGGTCCGATCTCGTCGGGGGGCTGGAACGCACAGCGGAGGGTCGCCTTCACCTCGATGACCGTCCAGGTCTCGGTCTGGCCCTCGACACACGGCATCCGAGTCTTCGAGTCCTGTGGTCCACCACCCTTTAAGGGGAGCACCATGTCCATACCCCAGCACCACTTTCAGCGCGCGCTCACGCGCCGCACCGCGTTCATCGTGACCGCAGGCGTGACCTGCCTCGCCCTCGCCGCCTCGGGGTGCAAGTCGGCCGTCGATGACGAGGGCTCGTCCGGGCGCAAGCAGGGAGGCACCCTGAACATCGTCCAGAGTGCCGATATCGCCCCGAACACCTTCCTTTCGCAGAACAACCCGAACTTCTCCGTCATCAGGACGGTGTTCAACACCCTGACTGAGTACGATCACACGACCCTGAAGCCCCGGCCGCAGCTCGCGACCAGCTGGAAGATGTCTCCCGACCACAAGTCGGTCACGCTGAAGTTGCGGGACGGCGTGACCTTCCACTCCGGGCGTCCCTTCACCGCCGACGACGTCATCTTCACCATCAAGGCGATCACGCGGCAGGACGTGCCCTCGCAGTTCAAGCACGTGGCACAGGCGATCACCAGCATGAAGGCCGACGGCGACCACACGCTCACCCTGCGCATGACCGAACCGGTGTCGAACCTGTTCGACCTGTTCGAGGTCATGCCCATCGTGGACAAGGCCACCTTCGACGACCTCCTGGCGGGCAAGAAGTTCGTCGGAACGGGACCGTTCAAGGTCGTCAAGTACACCCCCGGCTCCGGACTTCAGCTCAAGAGGTACGACCACTACTGGAAATCGGGGCACCCGTACCTGGACCGCGTCAACATCAACGTCCAGAGCCAGTCGCAGTCGATGAAGGCCTCCCTCAGGTCCGGTCAGAGCCAGCTGGCCCTCGATCTCGCGCCACTCGACACGGTGTCCCTCAAGGGCGACCCGAACTTCAAGGTCGTCGCCTCCGACGCAGCCGATGCCGCGTACTACATCGGGTCCAACGTGAAGGTCGCGCCGCTGAACAAGCCGCAGTTCCGTCAGGCCATAGCCTGGGCCGTCGATCGCGACCGCATCCTCAAGCAGGTGCTCGCCGGCATCGGGCAGACCAGCTCACTGCCCTGGTCGCCCTCCTCGCCGGCGTTCGACAAGGGCAAGGCCAACACGTATCACCGCGACATCGGCAAGGCCAAACAGCTGATCGCCCAGGCCGGTGCCAAGAACGCATCGGTGAACATCGTCTTCAACTCCGGTCTGCCGACGAACCAGGCCATCGCCGAGATCGTGCAGTTCGACCTGAAGCAGGCCGGGTTGCGAGCGAAGCTCGTGCCCCTTCAGGCAGCCGACTTCTTCGGGAAGCTGTCCGGCGGCGGACTGCCCGGTCTGTTCGTCAACGTCCACGGGTTCGGCCAGCTGAACCCGGCGACCCTGGTCAAGGGCGCGTTCCCGTTCAACGCCGACAAGAACGCCTCCAACTTCGACTCCGGCACCTACCGCACCCTCGCCCAGCAGCTGTGGACCACCACCGGCGGCCACGAGTCCGCTGCCGCCTACGCCAAGATGAACGATTTCCTGCTCGACCAGCAGTTCGTCAACGACCTGGTCGTCAGCTCGCACACGTTCACGATCTCCACCAAGCTCAAGGACCTGAAGTACAACATGTACGACTACCTCGATCTCGACAACGCGTACCTGACGAAGTGAGTACGCGGCCATGTTGCGATACGCCCTCAAGCGACTGCCCTCGGCAGCTCTCGTGCTGGCCGTGGCCTCGGTGCTGGTCTTCTGCGTTCCCCGTCTCGCGGAGGGCGACGCGGCGAACGTCCTGGCCGGGCCGGACGCCACCCCGTCCACGATCGCGGCGGTGCGCCACGACCTCGGCCTGGACCAAAGCGTCCTCGCCCAGTACCTGGAATGGGTCCACGGGATCCTCACGGGTGACCTCGGAACCTCCTACGTCCGTCGGCAGCCGGCGGCCGCGGCCATCGGTGACGCGCTCGGCCAGACCGTCTCACTGACGCTTGCCGCTCTCCTCGTCGCGGTCCTCCTCGGCGGCATCGCCGGCGTGGTCCTCGGCGTCAGCCGCAACCGGGTGCTGACCAAGGTGGCCGGTGCGCTGGTCTCACTCGCCTTCGCGATCCCGCCGTACGTCAGCGGCGTACTCCTGGTCCTGCTCTTCGCCGTGACGAACCGACTGCTGCCCTCGGGCGGCTACGTCCCCCTGGCCCAGGACCCCGGAATCGCCGTCCAGTACCTGCTGATGCCGGCCGTGTGCCTCGGCCTGCCCACCGCCGCGATCCTCGCGCGGTTCCTGTCCGCGTCGATCCGCCAGGTGCAGGACGAGGAGTTCGTCCGCACCGGCCTGGCAAAGGGGCTGCGCACCCGCCGCCTGGTCCAGGCCCACATCATTCCCAATGCGCTTCCCCCGGTCCTGACGGTGCTCGGCATCCAGGTCGGCCAGCTCCTCGGTGGCGCCATCGTGGTCGAGGCGATCTTCGGCTGGCACGGCATCGGTGATCTGCTGGTGGCCTCCGTCCTCAACCGCGACTACGTCCTCGTCCAGGACCTGCTGCTGTTCACCGTCGCCGTGTTCGTCGTGATCCAGACCCTGACCGATCTCGCCCATGCCGCCGTCGACCCGCGCGTCCGCCTGGAGGCGTGATGACCGCCGTAACCGCACCCTCGACCGTCACCGCCCCGATGGAGGCCCAGCGCTCCCGCTGGGCCCGGGCCCTGCGCCGTCCCGAGACGGCCGCCGGGATCACCGTCGTCGCGGTGCTCTTCCTCCTCGGCATCCTCGCCCCCTGGATAGCGCCGTACGGCGTCGACGCCCAGGGCAGCGACAACTTCGCCGGGATCAGCTCGGCGCATCTGCTCGGCACCGACGAATTCGGACGGGACGTCTTCAGCCGTGTCCTCTACGGCATCCGCCAGGACGTCCTCGTCGCCGGTGTCGCGGTGCCCCTCGGTGCCGTCGTGGGCACCGTGCTCGGCCTGGCGTGCGGGCTGCATCGCTTCGTGGACGCCGTCATCCAGCGGATCTTCGACGTGATGCTGGCCTTCACCGCCTTGGTCCTGGGGGTCGCGGTGGCCGCGACCGCCGTCGGCCCCGGCATGACGGCGATCATGGTCACGGTGGTCCTCGTCAACGTCCCGCTGTTCGGGCGGCTGACCCGCTCGGCGCTGCAGTCCCAGCGCAGCCGCGACTACGTCGTCGCCGCCGAGGTCATCGGCGCCGGCCGGGCACGCGTGATCGTGCGGCACATCCTGCCCAACGCCCTCGACTCGCTGATCGTGCAGGCAGCCCTCAGCCTGTCCATGGCCGTGTTCATCGAAGGTGCCATGAGTTTCGTCGGCATCGGCATCCGCCCGCCGGCACCCTCGCTGGGCGCGCTGCTGCGCACCAGCGTCAACTTCCTCAACCAGAATCAGTGGTACGCGCTGGGCCCCATCGTCGTGGTCACCGCACTGGTACTGGGTTTCAACCTGATCGCCGACGGGCTCAACCGGGGGCTGCTGCGCCGATGAACGCACACAAGAACCACGCGAGCACCGCGGCTGCGGCCTCCGACGCGACCGCCATCACCCCCGCCGGTGCCCTGCTCGGCGAGTGTCCGGTCTGGGACGGGGAGAACGGGCGGCTGCTGTGGGTGGACCTGTGGGGTGGCCGGCTCCACGCCACGGACCCCGGCACCGAAACCACCTCGACCATCGAACTGGCGCCACCCCTCTCGGCCGTCTCCCTGACGGAGCACGGGACGCTCGTACTGACCTCGGGGCTGTGCGTCTACGAGAAGACCGAGGACGGCACACGTCACCTCGCCGACGTACCGGACAGCCGGTGCATGCGCGTCAACGACACCGCGGTCGACCCGGCCGGCCGTCTCTGGCTCGGAACGATGGCGCTGCCCCACCGGGCCGGCCAGGCCGGAGCGTTGTGGCGCCTGGACCCGGGCGAGGACACCCCGGTCCGCATGCTCGACGACGTGGCCCTGGCGAACGGAATCGCCTGGTCCCCCGCCGCGGACAGGATGTACTTCGTCGACTCGCTCCGGCAGACCATCACCATGTTTCCGTACGACGTCGGCGACGGCTCCCTCGGCCCGGGTGAGCTCTTCGTGCGGGTCGCCCCTGAGGACGGCATGCCCGACGGGATCGCCGTCGACGCCGACGGTGCCGTGTGGGTCGCGCTCGCCGGCGGTGGCGCCGTGGCCCGCTACTCCCCCACGGGCGAGGTGCAGGAGCGCATCGCGCTGCCGGTCAGGTACCCCACCAGCTGCGCCTTCGGCGGCCCCGGCCTGCGCGACCTGTTCGTCACCTCGGGCTGCCGTCCCGTAGACCCCGACCATCGCACCGCGGAGATCACCCGGGGAGCCGGCTCGCTGTTCCGGGTCGCCACCGGCAGCCGCGGTCTGCCGACCAACAGGATGGTGATCCGATGATGGCCACGCTGGACGGCACCACCAGCATCGTCACCGGCGCGGCGGGCGGGATCGGCCGCGCCATCGCCTCCTGCCTCCACGAACTCGGCAGTCAGGTCGTCGCCGTCGACATCGACGACGCGGTCACCGCCGACGCGCCGTGGCACTCGGTTGTCGGAGACATCACCGACGCCACGGTTCACGACGAGTGCCTGAAGGTCGCGGCGTCCCTGCCCGGCGCGCCCGGAGTACTGGTCAACTGCGCGTTCACCGAGGAACGTGCGGCCCTGCTCGACAGCACCGACAAAGGCTGGGAGCACACCCTGGCCGTCTCCCTCCACGCACCGGTCGCGCTCAGCCGCCGCTTCGTGGCCACCCTGAACTCCCGCCCCGGCTCCATCGTCAACGTCACCTCCGTCCACGCGCACGGGGGCCTGACCGGATTCGGCGCGTACGCCGCGGCCAAGGCGGGACTCACGGCGTTCACCCGCAATGCGGCAGTCGAATGGGGCCCCCTGGGGGTACGGGTCAACGCCGTGGCACCGGGTTTCGTCGCGGTGGAACGCAACGCCCGCATCTGGCGCGACCCCCAGCGGCTGGACGACGTGGTGGCGCACTACCCGCTCCGCCGCGCCGGCCAACCGGCGGAGGTCGCGCGCTGCGTCGCCTTCCTCGCCGGCCCCGATGCCTCGTTCGTCACCGGAGCGGTCCTGCCCGTGGACGGTGGACTGCTCGCCCGGCTTCCGGAGGAAGATCGCTCATGACCGAACCGGTCCTTCAGGTACGAGACCTCACCACCCACTTCACCACCGAACGCGGTGTCGTCCGGGCGGTCGGCGGCGTGTCCTTCGACGTCCAGGCCGGGGAGACGCTCGCCCTGGTCGGCGAGTCCGGCTCGGGCAAGTCCGTGACCGCCATGTCCCTGATGCGCATCGTCAGGTCACCGGGACGCGTCGTGTCCGGTGAGGTGATCTACCACGACCGCGACCTGCTCAAGCTCTCCGACAAGGAGATGCGCGAGGTACGCGGGGCCGGCATCAGCATGATCTTCCAGGATCCGATGTCGTCGCTGAACCCGGTGATGCGCGTACGCGACCAGCTCGTCGAGGCGATGCTCGCGCACGGCAAGTTCACCGGTGCCCAGGCCCGCGCCCGAGCCCTGGAACTGATGGAGCGCGTCGGCATCCCCGATCCCGATGCCAGGCTGGCGGACTACCCCCACGCCTTCTCCGGCGGGATGCGCCAGCGCGTGATGATCGCGATGGCGTTGGCCAACGAGCCGGACGTCATCATCGCCGACGAGCCGACCACGGCGCTCGACGTCACCATCCAGGCGCAGATCCTCGAACTGCTGGCCGAACTCAACCGCGACCTGGGCACGGCCATCGTGCTCATCACCCACAACCTCGGTGTGGTGGCGCGCTCCTGCCAGCGGGTGGCGGTGATGTACGGCGGCCGGATCGTGGAACAGGCGCCGGTGGACGAGCTGTTCGTCCGGCCCCGGCATCCCTACACGCGGGCTCTCCTGGCGGCGACACCGCACCTCGCCACGTCCCGGCGACTGCCTCTGGTGCCGATCGAGGGCCGCCCGCCGAACCTCATCGCGCCCATACCGGGCTGCGCGTACGCACCGCGCTGCGACGCCGCGGTGGAGCGCTGCCACGCCGAGCAGCCTCCCTTCTTCCACCGGGAGGACGGCCGCGGGGAATGGGCCTGCTGGGTCTCCGGTCCGGAGGGTGTGCTCCCGCCACCTCCCCCGGCGGCGCCGGCCGGAGATCCCGTCGCCGAACAGGGCGGCCAGGAACCGCTGTTGAGCGTGCAGGGTCTGGTGAAGACGTTCCCGGTGAAGAGGCGTACCGGATCATTGCGGCGCAGGACCGTCCAGGTCAGCGCGGTCGACGGGATCGACTTCTCGATCGCTCCCGGCGAGACACTCGGGCTGGTGGGCGAGTCGGGGTGCGGGAAGTCGACGCTCGCCAAGGCCCTGTTGGGCATCCACCCGGCCACCTCGGGGGCGATCCGTTTCGACGGCCGGGATGTCGGTGTCCTGCGCGGCGGCGATCTGCGGTGGTACCGCGGCCAGACCCAGTTGGTCTTCCAGGACCCGATGTCGTCGCTCAACCCGCGCCTGACCGTCGCGGACGCCGTGGGGGAACCTCTTGTGATCCATGGGCTCGCCCACGGCAGTGAGGTGAAGCGCCGCGTGGCGGAACTTCTCGAACTGGTGGGACTGGAGGCGGGGGTGGCGTCGCGCTACCCGCACGAGTTCTCCGGCGGCCAGCGGCAGCGCATCGTCATCGCCCGCGCTCTCGCGGTCAACCCGCGGCTGCTGGTGTGCGACGAGGCGGTGGCCGCCCTCGACGTGTCACTTCAGGCACAGATCGTGAACCTGCTCCAGGACCTGCAACGGCGCCTGGGACTGGCCTATCTCTTCATCGGACATGACCTCGCGACCGTCCGGCACATCTCGCACCGGATCATGGTGATGTACCTCGGCCACATCGTCGAGTCCGGGCCCTCCGAGGAGATCACGGCCAACCCACAGCACCCTTACACCGCCAGTCTGCTGTCCGCGGTGCCCGAGCCCGACCCGGTGCGCGAGCGGGCCCGCGAGCGCATCGTGCTGAGCGGTGACGTGCCGAGTCCGATCAACCCCCCGCCCGCCTGCCGGTTCCACACCCGCTGCCCGATCGGCCCCAAGTCCCGCCCGGAACGGACCATCTGTGCCACCGAGCGCCCGCTCCTCACCGAGATCGCGCCCGGCCGGTACGCCGCGTGTCACTTCCCCGGCGAGCTGAGCGCCGGCGGCCTCGGATCGACGCGGACTTCCGCTCTCGCCCCGTCAGGAGAGACGTCATGAAGGCGGCCACCGCCAACCAGGCCATCCGGGACACTCGCCTCGTGGCGATCCTGCGGGGCTCCAGCACCGACCACTTCGTGGCCGCAGCGCAGGTACTCGTCGAGGAAGGCGTCCTGGTGCTGGAGTTTCCCCTCACCAGCCCCGGCGCACTCGACGCCCTGCACCATGCGGTCGAGGCCCTCGACGGCCCGGCGGTGGTCGGCGCCGGCACCGTACGCACGGTCGACGATGCTCGCCGGGCACTCGATGCGGGCGCGCGCTTTCTGGTGTCCCCGAGCCTGTCGGTACCGGTGATCGAATACGCGCGGGCCCACGACGTCGCGGTGCTGCCGGGAACGTTCACTCCCACCGAGATCGCGACGGCACTGGAGTCGGGCGCCGAACTCGTGAAGCTGTTTCCGGCGGCCTCGCACCGACCGGAGTTCCTGCGCCAGCTGCGCGTACCCCTGCCCGACGCCGGCGTCGTACCCACGGGCGGTGTCGGACTCGACACCGCGGCCGCATGGCTGGCCGCCGGCGCGGTCGCCCTGGGAATCGGCTCACCACTGACCGGCGACACGCTGGAGACCGGGGATCTCGCCGAGTTGCGAGTGCGGGCCCGCGCTTGGAAAGCTGCTGTCTCATGACCGTCGACGTGATCACGTACGGCGAGACGATGGGTCTCTTCGAGAGCGAGCGGATCGGGCCGTTGCGGATGGGGGGTTCGATGCGCCTGTCCATGGCCGGAGCCGAAACCACCGTCGCCATCGGGGTCACCCGGCTGGGCGGCAGCGCGGCCTGGGTGGGCGTCGTCGGCGACGACGAGGTCGGCCGGCTCATCCTCAGAACCCTCCGCGCCGAGCAGGTGAACACCGAAGGCGTCGTCATCGACCCCGAGGCGCCCACCGGTCTCCTGCTCAAGGAGCGTCGCAGCGCCGACGTCTCCCGCGTGTCCTACTACCGGCGGCACAGCGCCGGCGCACGGCTCGCTCCGGAGCACGTCCTGCCCGAGCACGTGACTCAGGCACGGATCCTGCATCTGTCGGGCATCACACCGGCCTTGTCCGAGAGCGCCCGTGCGGCGGTGTTTCGCGCACTGGAGCTGGCAGCGCAGGCCGGACGAACCACGTGTGTCGACCTCAACTACCGCTCGGCGCTTTGGACTCCCATGGAGGCCCGGCCGATACTCATGGAACTGATCAAGCGAGCCGACATCGTGCTCGCCACCCAGAAAGAGGCCGCCATCCTGACAAACCTGCCGATGGCCGACCCCTTCGAGGCGGCCACGTCACTCGGTCGTCTGGGGCCCCGGCTCGTCGTCGTCAAGCGCGGCGCCGAGGGCGCCGTGGCCTGGGACGACGGCCGCCTGCACGAGGTGCCGCCACGTCCCGCGCACCTGCTCGACCCGGTGGGCGCGGGCGACTCCTTCGCCGCCGGTCTGCTGGTCGATGTGGCTCGCGGCCGCACGCCTCAAGAGGCACTCGAGACCGCCGCGACGGTCGCCGCCGTCAATGTCGCCTGCCCGGGCGACTGGGAAGGGCTGCCGTCCCGCGCCGAGGTCGACATGCTGCGGGGTGACGATGTACTCCGCTGACACCGACGATCACGAAGCCGCACCGCGCCGTGACGGCGGCCCACTGCCCAGCACGGGGCAGCCGCACGGCAGCGGTCTGGAGAGCTTGCGGCGCCGCAACACGGCGCTCGTCGCCAGGACCCTGCTGCACCGCGGTCCGTCGGCGCGCTCCGAGATCGTCCAGGCCACCGGGCTCAGCGCGACGAGCATGACCAAGATCACCGCGCAGATGGCGCGTGCCCGTGTGCTGGTCGAGCTCACCGCGGTCGCCGGGGGCAACATGGGGCGCCCGCGTGTGCCCGTGGCCCTGGACACCTCCTACTACCGGTTCGTCGGCATCCACATCGGGTTGCGCCGCACGACCGGAGGCCTCCTCGATCTGGCCGGCAACGTCGTCACCGAACATGCCGTCACGCACCGCAGCCGAACGCAGAAGGCGATCCTCAACGAGGCCCGGGAGCTGCGCGACCAGCTCGTCGTTCTGGCCGGAGGGGCGGATCGCGTCCTGGGCACCGGGGTGGCCACCGGAGGACGGGTGGACCCGCACAAGGGTGTCGTCGTCGACCACCCCCTGCTCGGCTGGAAGAACGTCCGTCTCGCGGACGAGCTGGGCACAGGTGAGGGCCCCGTCTTCGTCGACAGCAGCGTGCGCGCGATGGCGCTGGCCGAGACCTACCTCGGTGCCGCACGGCACGCCGGCTCCTCGATCTTCCTGTTCATCGGCAACATCGTGGGCGCCGGCCTGATGGTCGACGGACGTCTCCGGCTCGGTCACGACGCCGCGGCAGGAACCCTCGACCACCTCCCGCTCGGACACACCGCGCGGGGAACGCCGTGCCGCTGCGGACGCACCGACTGTCTCGCAGCGCTGGCCAGCGACGTCGCCGTACTCGGACGCGCGCGCCAGGCCGGCGTGGTGCCGTCACACGCGTCCTTCGAGTCACTCGTCGCCAAGTCCCACGCCGGCAGCGCAGAGGCTGCGGCACTGCTCGAAGAAAGGGCGGAGTACGTCGGCATCGCCGCCGGCATCCTGCTGGACCTCATGGATCCCGACCTGCTCGTCCTCGGCGGCGGTCTGCTGCAGACCCCGGAACATCTCGACGCCCTCCGCGCCGCGGCCGCCGCCCGGCTCAGCCGCCCCGAGGCGGCCGAACGCATCGTGCCCACCGGACTGGGAGAGGGGTCCCTCGTCCGAGGATCGGGCAGCCTGCCCCTGCACGCCTTCTTCTCCGATCCCGTGCCGATGCTGCGGACCCCGATCGGCGGTTGACCGGGCTGAGGGAAGCCCGCCCGCCCTCAGCGCCCGGCCGGCTCCCGGTCGTCCCACCACCAGGCGATGGCGGGGATCGGCGGCGCGGTCGGCAGGGCGTCGGACGGAGCCTCCGCCCACGGCGACACCACCGGCTCGGCCGCGCTGTCATCGTGGTAGCGGGGCACCCGTACGCTCCATTCGAGGTTGCCCCGGATGAGATGGTCCAGCTGGCTCAGGTGACGGCGCACCGCGGCGGTCGCGGTCGGCTCGATCTCCTCGCGCAGGGTCAGGTAGCGGCACATCACGCGGTCGTGCAGCGCCACCACTTCCCGTACCGCCTGCTCGGTGGTGCAGTCGCGTTCGTGCTGGAGCACGCCGACGAAGTTGGACTCCAGGACATCGTGCTCGGTCTCCCGGTTCAGCGAGAACAGGTCGTTGCCGATCGTGACCAGCATGTTCGCCGCCTGCGTCACGGCCCGCACGGCCGGGGACTCCCGCTCCGCGTCCGGTAGGCAGGTGCCCTCGGCCAGCTCGATGAGGGAGCCGGTGAGGTTCATCGCCCGGTCCCGGGGGCCGAGGTTCACGTACTCCGACAGCGACGGCATGGCGCCCGCGACCCGGTGGGCGGTCAGGCAGGCCACCGCGAAGAACCATTCCATGTTGCCCTCCACCCAGCGACGCACCACCCTGGCGGGTGCGCTCGACCGTGCGCGGGTGGAGAGGTCGCGGAACCCGATGGAGAACGGGTCGTCACCGACGGGGCCCTCCGGGTGGTCCAGGTGCGGCATCAGCCGCATCATGAGCGGGATCAGCGCTTCCGGCCGGTCGACCAGTGGGCCCGCGTCGAAGCGGTGGTCGTCGATGGCGAATCCCAGATGGGTCCAGTCCGAGACGATCTGAAGTCGGTGTCGGTCGCCGTGCGGGGCGATCCGGCACACCCACTCGGCGGCCCTGGCCCGCACCATCTGTTCACGCATGCCGTCGTGGGTGAACAGGCCGAGCCCGGCGAGCCAGTCGATGCTGCGCCGGCCGATCTCCGCCGCGTCGGGGTGCATGGCCGAGGGCAGCGGGCAGTACAGCGGCGGAACGGTAGGACGGGTCGGCGCGGTCACCGTGCCCCCTCAGGCGTCGGAGGGCGTGCGGGGGGTCATGACGACCCGGTCCGGGTGGATCGTCACTCGGGGCACCATGCGCGGGACGACTCCGGATTCGGAGACCAGCGCCCAGCGTTTGGCGATCTCGGCCAGGATGATGGTCATCTCGCTCCATGCGAAGTTCTCCCCGATGCACTGCCGCCCCCCACTGCCGAAGGGCTGGTAGGCGTGGCGGGGGATCGAGGCGCTCTGCTCCGGCGACCAGCGATCCGGGTCGAAGCGGGCCGGTTCCGGGTAGACCACCGGGTCGCGGTGTATGACGAACGGGCTGAACACCACCGTCGCGCCCTGCGGTATGGCGTAGCCGCCCAGCTCGGCGGGCTCGTTGACGGTGCGTGTCAGAAGCCAGGCCGGCCCGTAGACGCGCATGGTCTCGTGCACCACCTGGCGGGTGTAGACCAGCGACGGCAGGTCCGTTCCGCGCAGGGCGCGGCCGGGTGCGGCCTCCTCGACCTCGGCGCGCAGACGGTCCCGCACGCCGGGACTGCGGTCGATCTCGTGCAGGGCCCAGAGCACCGTTGCGGTGGAGGCTTGGCCGTTGGTGGTCACGAACGTGATCACCTCGTCCTCCAGCTGTCTCCGGCTCATCTCCGCGTCCAGCAGCACGTCCAGCAAGCCGGCCGCAGACCTGCCCTCGCTGGAGCCGGCGTCACCCCGGCTGCGCTGGTGCTCGTCGACGAGGTCGCCGATGGCGGCACGAAGCTCGGTGAGACTGCGCCGGTAGCGCCGCTGGGTGGGGGTGGGGACGTCGCCGATCCACGCGGGCAGCACGGTCTGCCGGATCGTACCGGCCATGACGTCGGGCAGGACACGCTGGAACCGCTGCCGCACCGCGGTCGACGGTTCGGTACCCAGCAACGCGGCCAGGAACACCGACAGCGTGAGCTCCTGCATGTCGTTGTCGAGTTCGCGTGCGATGCCCTCGGGCCAGGCCGCCACGACCGAACGCGCCACATCGAACATGACATCGCCGCGCTCGGCGATGGACGAGCGGTTGAACATCGGCTGCATCAGCCTGCGCTGCGTGCGGTGTGCATCGCCGTCGGGCACGGTGGCCAGGCCGTTGCCCGCGAAACGGCTGAGCGCCTCGATGAGCCGGCCGCCCTTTCCGAAGGAGCGGGACCGCGAGGTCAGCATCTCGGTGGTCAATTCGCCGTCGGTGACGACGTAGACGGTGAGACGGCCGAGTCGGATCCGGACAACCGGTCCATGGTCCCGGAGGGAGTCCATGAACTCCAACGGCCGTCGGAGCAAAGGGATCACGTGGCCGAGCAGGGGCAGCCCGCCGGGCACGGGAGACGGGATGGACACGGGGATCACGAACGTTCCTGTCTTCATCGCTGAATTCGCAGGCATCATCGACGTCGTCTCCAGGCAGACCGCCACAGGAGAATTCAAAGAGGAGGCAAGCCACTCATCCCTGTCGTTCTAGGTGCGGGGCCGGGACGCGGTGCGGCAGCTTGCCCCTTTGCAGCTTCGAAGCGCCGTAAGAGTCTGGTGCAGTGACGCACGCTGTTCGTTCGGGAGAGAGGCTGCCCGATTGTTCAGCTCGTCGGGATCCGAGGTCGTCGAATAGAATTCGCTCTCCCCGTCGGCGTATTCGACATAGAGGGCGTCAGCGGTCCGAAGGGCCTCGTAGTCCGGTGGGTCGCCGCTGTTGTCGGATGCCGCGTCGGGATCACCGTTCTTGGACGCCGCGCGATGGTGCTCGACGAGCAGGGCCTGACGCCAGTCCTCCTCGGTGCGGCCGTGCATGAGGCCGGCGAGACTGCGCCCGTCCACGGTGGACGGCGGCTTGACGCCCGCGAGTTCCTGGAAGGTCGGGTTCATGTCGATGTTCTCGGCAAGCTGCGAAACATGCCGGCCGGCCGGAACACCTGGTCCGGTGACCATCATCGGCACCTTGATGTCGGTGTCGTATGCGGTCTGCTTCCCTGGCCTGAGCCGGTGTTCGCCCATGTGGAAGCCGTTGTCCGACCCGAAGACGATATAGGTGTCGCCTGCCAGGCCCTGCGCCTCGAGCGTGTTCTCCAGGCGGCCGATCATCATGTCGACGGCCTGTACGGAACGCACCCGCTTGGCGAACTTTTCGTCGATGTCCTGCTGTTCCTTGGACGTCAGCGGTGACAGCGCCTGCTGCCACTTCGGGGCATTGAGGGTCGCCTTGTCGTAGGCGTCCGTGCGGGGGGCGGTGAGCCCTGGGTACGTGTTCTCATCACGCGGAGCAGGTGTGAACGGGCCGTGCGGTGCGAAGGTCGCCACCTCCAGCATGAACGGCTTGCCCGACTTCGCCGAGGAGCGGATGAAGGATGTCGCCTTCTTCGACAGCACGTCCGTCAGGTAGTCCCGGGGCTCGTGCCCGTAGCGCACGACCCTGCCGTTCTCGTTCAGGTTGTAGTTGAACTCGGGGTATCCGTCACCGGCGACGTCCCACTCGTCCCAGCCGGGGGGAACATAGGGCTTGGACGTACCGTGTCGATCGCCCGGCTGATACCCGTTCAGGTACTTCCCCATGAACCCGGTTCGGTAGCCGGCCCGCTGCAACGCGGGTCCGAAACTCTTCTGTTCGTCGTTGTTCCTCATGAAGGCGCCGTAACCGCCGTCGTTCCCGTTGTTGGTGAAGACCCCCGTGTTGTGCGGGTACTGGCCGGTGAAGATGGACGAACGCGACGGACAGCACAGCGAGTCGGTGACGAAGAAGTTCGTGAAGGTCGTCCCGTTCTCCTCCATCTGGCGTACGTGCGGCATGTACTTCACGAGATTCCACGCCAAGTCGTCGGTGAGGACGTACACCACGTTGGGCCCATTCGCGGAACTCGAGCCACGGGCGCCGGCAGAGTGATCGCCGTCGGCCGTGTTCCCCCCTCTCGTGCAAGAGGCCAGCAATACCCCGGCCAGGACCACGCAGAGGGCGGTCAGGACCTTTCGTGGGTGACGACTGTCGAGCATGCGACAGAACCTCCCGTGCTTTACGTTCATCATTCGGGGCGCCCGTCGGATCAGAAGTCGAGAGTGGACGCACTCCCCGGTCAGTACATGGATGCGCGGCCGCGGCGCTGGACCCCGCGCTGCGGGGGAGGCAGGCGGGGCCCAGTGCCCGGGGGCGCGTCACCGATGTCCGCGGCGTGGAGCGACCCCCCGCACCGGCGCCTCCATCGCATCCTGCCGACAGGCCGGATGCTCCCCGGCAGGCACCGGTTCTGTGGAATTTCCACGTCGATAACGTAGTGGCTCGCCGGACAGCTTGGCCGGATTCATTAATTAGTCCGGGTGCTGGCGCATTTAATCCGGCCCTGCGGGTCCCTGCGAACAAAGCACGTACGCGAGGCCTCCGTATGGGTGGCGGGTCCGCCGGAGGGGCGTACCCGCCATGGGGAGGTTCGTCTCAGGGCGACAGCGATGCTGTCAGCGAGTGGGCAGTGCCCGGGTGTGCTCGATGCGTACGGCGTCCAGGGCCTGGGGGTTGAGGCCGAGCAGCCGCAGGATCGTCGGGGCGATCTGCGTGGTCTCCACGGTGTCGTCGACGCGTGCGCCGTGCGGGGCGGCGGCGCCGGAGACGATGAGCGGGACGGCCAGGTCGTCGGCGTGGGCGCCGCCGTGTTCGGCGATCTTGCCCTTGCCGCCGGTGTAGACGACACCGTACTGCGTGATGCCGACCAGGTCGGGCACGCGCGAGTCGCCCGGGCGGACGTGGAAGTACCGGGCAGCGGCCGCACCGGCGTACAGCTTCTCGAGGCCGCTCGCGGTGAAGGGCTTGTCCTCACCGCCGATGCCGTTGCCCTTGCCGGACCGGGCGAGCAGGTAGGCCTTGGCGAAGTCGGTGGCGGCCTTCGACCGGTCGGTGAGCCAGATGAGCATGGCGTCGTCGTCCACGGCGTGCGCGACCAGGTCACCGGCGCCCGGGTGGGCGGCCTTCCACGCGGCGTTGAGGCCGTCCAGCAGAGGGCCGTCGTCGATGCGGGTCAGTGCCTTGGGGTCGGTCGGCGACTGGCCGTGCTTGGCCGACAGGATGACCGTCGTGCTGCCGTCCAGGTGACGCTTGTGCAGTTCGGTGAGGAACGCCCCGACCTCCTCGTCGACGAAGGCGAGGTTCTTCGCCAGCAGCGGACCAGGTACGCCCTTTGTCTGGTAACCGCCCGTCAGCCCGTCGGAGGTGGGCAGCTTCTGGGCGGTCGAGACGGACTGGAAGTTCATGCCGAAGACCGCCGGGGTGCCGACCTTGTGGGTGCGGCTGTGGTCGAAGCCGTCGATTTCGTTGAGGACGGCCTGCACCTTGTAGCCGTCGTACTGCTCGGTCGCGGCGTTGTCCTTCGTCCAGTCCGAGCCCGACGCGTAACCGATCGCCTGGCTGTTGATCTCGGGGGCGAACAGGTCCTGGATACCGGTGCCGGACGGGCCGTTCAGTATCTCGTACGCGAGGTGCTTGTCGGACCACGCGGTCCGCAACCCGGCCTTCCGGGCCACGTCGAAGACCGAGTTCACCTTCAGGTACGAGTGGGGGTAGACCGGCTTGCAGGTCTTCGGGTCGACCGGCAGCTTCGACGGGTCGATGAGGCCGCGGGCGTCGCCGGTCATCTTGAGGATGCTGCCGGGCAGGCCGCTCAGGCCCTGGCCCGCGTCGAGGGAGTTCTTGTCCTTGTCGAGGTCCTCGGTGAGGTCGACCTCGGCGCCCCGCTTGGCGCCGGCGCAGGCGGTCGTGCCGGCCGGGAGGAGGCCGGAGGTGTAGGTGTCGTCGTAGTAGACGCCCGTGGTACCCGGGTTGCCACCCGTGACCTGGCCGACCATGCCGGGGAACGAGTCGGAGGGGACGGTGGTTCTGGCGTGGGTGTACTCCACGCCACCGGTGGTGAGCCGCGCGAGCGCCGACCGGGGGTGGCCGGCGATGTACCAGGCCAGGTCGGACTGGTGCAGGCCGTCGATGGACAGCAGCAGGACGTGCCGGGCATCGGTGCGTGCGTGCGCCGACGCCGGCGTGGTGACCGTCGCGGTGAGGGCACCCACGGCCGCGAGCGCGGCGGCCACTGCGGTGACGGTACGGGCGGACGGCAGGGGGCGGGGAACCATGCGTTCTCCTCGGGCTGTACGGGGCTTGAAGAAGCCTGTGAACCGTGCACCCACATCCGAGGGGGAGAACGTGTACGGAAGCGGACTTTCGTACTGTGTCCTGCCAAAGAAACGCACGGGTGCACGCAAAGACAGCGAGTTCCGTGCGGGGGGCTCCTCCGTAGAGAGGGCTGGTCTGCCACCGCCGACTGGACGGGGCGGCCGATTCACACGGCGCCGAGAAAGCCCGGATCAACGCCATCGAACTGTCGGCATGAGTCCCGCGCGACATCGAGCAGCTCTCTCATCGGCACGACGCGACGGCTGGTCGCGGGGATGTCCTGGCCAGCCTCGGCAGACCACAACGGCGGGAAGAATGCGAGGCCCTGATTGCTGTTCAGTGCCCGGATCTCCTCCTTCCAGCCGGGCCAGCGCAGACCGGCGTAGAACTCATCGAGTGCCCCGGACACCAGCCAGGCCAGCCACGTCGAGTGACCGACGCCCAGAGCCTCCCAGCGAAGGGAATCCGGGGCGAAGTAGACAACCTCGCCAGGAGCGCCGGGACGGGCGGCACCGGCGGGAGCGCCGCTGTCGAGAGCGGCGCCGTTGAGAGCGAAGACGCCGCCCAGTACGTCATGTGCCACCACCAAGCCGGTCTCCGGCTGCCACGTTGGGTCGAACGTTCCAGGGAACTGATTGATACCGGCCAGGCCCGGCACCCCGTGCGCAGCCCCACTCGCGGGACTGCCGAAGACCCGCAGCCATCCGTCGTCCACCAGCAGACCGCCGCAGTGCAGCACCACCGCACCCAGGTACGACCTGACCGTGACCCTCAGCTGAAGAATCGACGCCCTACCCAGATCGCTGTCGGGTGGAAGCACCTCGACAGACACCGGACTTGCATCAAGTGTCTCCCTGAGTTCCGGCCAGGCCGGTTCCTCGACGTCGATCAGCTGGCTCAACTCACGCATGCCCGCATCGTCGCACCTGTACCGTGCGTCGCGACCAGCATGGCGCTTCGGCGAACCACCCGCCCATCGAGTTGACCTCTTGATCCAAGCGCCTGCTCCCCGCTCAGACCGTGGCGGTCACTGGGGCAGTGGCCTCCCAGGGGAAACCGTCCGGGTCGCTGCACGGGCCCGCAGCGCCGGCGAGCACGAGACGGTGCGATCCGGTGCCCTCGGCGGGGACACCCACGTCCTTGGCAAGGGCACGGCGCTTGTACAGAGCGAGCTTGACATGGCCCGAGTCCGTGGCGAACTCGACGTACTTGCTGCCGAAGCTCTTGCCCACCTTCAGGCCCCGATCGGCGTAGAACTGCTTGCTGGCCTTGACGTCCTCGACGCCCAGCAGGAGCACAAGGTCCTCGAAGTCCCGGGTGACCGGGCCGGTGTCCTTCTTCGCCGACGTCGCGATCTTCACGATCGTGCCGTCCGGTGCCTGGACCACCCCGCCATAGCCCCATAGCGACTTCGAGGCGGTCTTCAGGCTGGTGGCGCCGGCTTGGAGGGCAGCCTCGATGAGGGCATCGACGTTGCCCGGCTGGGACACCACCAGCGACAGCGTGAACCCGCGGAAGCCGGTCGTGGGGTCCTCGGTGGCGCGCAGACGCACGTGCGAGGAGTCCGGCCCGAGGACGGTTGAGTAGAAGCGGGTGGCAGCCGTGAGGTCGGCCACCTCCAAGATGACAGCAGCGATGGAGTTCATGCCTTCAACGGTAGGGACGGCCGGGTGCTCGGCGCTTCTCGAAAACTGACCGGTTTGTGGGGTGCCGAGCACGACGCGTCCGCACCGCATCGCATGTGACAGCACTGTACGGAACATGTCACAGGGCTCGTACGCTTAGATGCCGCCGCTTCCCCAATGCCCCATCGGGTGGGATGTTTACCGGCCGGAGCGGCCCGCAACAGGCCGCAGGGGGACAGGGGTGGACATCGTGATCCGGAGAACCGGCAGGACCGGCACAGACGGCACGCCGCAGCACCGCTGGGCGGCGGCGACCGCCGCGGCGCTCGCCGTGGCCGTACCACTGGCCATCGGCACCGCAGGGGACGCCGGGGCGGCGGAAGACCACCCGATCGTCTTCGCCCGCTACACCGCGGCAGCGCCCGTCGAGGACCTTTACGCGATCTCCTCCAGTGGCGGCACGCCCGTCAAGCTCACGCACACCTCCACCGTCAGCGACGTGATGCCCAGTTGGTCCCCGGACGGCAAGCGGGTGGCCTTCGTCCGCTACGGATCCGGTGGCGCCATCGACGGTATCTGGACCATGAAGATTACGGGCGGCGACCTGAAGGCCGTCCCCGGCACCAAGGGCGCCTCGGACCCGGCGTGGTCCCCGGACGGCAAGCGGATCGCCTACGCCAAGCCGGTCGGCAGCCAGCGCGAGATCTATGTGGCCGACATCGACGGCACCCCCGCCACCCGGCTCACCCACACCGCGGCGGACGACCTCCATCCGACGTGGTCCCCGGACGGCAAGTACCTGGCGTTCAACCGCGCGGACGCGGGCGGACACAGCAGGGTGATGCGGATCCGGCTGTCCACCCTGGCCCAGACGGCGCTCACCGCGTCCGGCTCCCACGACTGGACACCCGACTGGTCGCACAGCAACCGGATCGCCTTCAGCCGCGTGGACTCCTCAGGCTTCGCCCACCTCTACCTCGTCCGCCCCGACGGCACCGGGCTGCACCGCATCACCAAGGCCCGCCTCAACGACAAGAACCCCTCGTGGTCCCCGGACGGCAACCGCCTGGTCTTCACCCGAGGCGGTACCGACGACGCTGACCCCGAACACCTCTACCTGATACGGGCCGACGGCACCGGACTGACCCAGCTCACCAAGACCGACTCCCATGATCTGGAGGCTGACTGGCGCCCGTAACGAGCCAGTCAGCGGTCGGTCAGCCGACCTGGGGTCGGTCCCCCTCTCCTACACTCACCAGATGAACAACCACACGTGCACCCATTGCGGCACCGTCGGTCTGGCAGAGGGATTCATCGAGGACGCCGGTGAGCATTCGCGCGGCTACGCGCGCTGGATCGAGGGCGCATTGGAGCGGGGGATCTTCGGGGGCGCCAAGCGGATGGGCCGCCCCCGGCGACAGATAGAGGCGTACCGCTGCCCCAAGTGCGGGCACCTCGAGCTGTTCGCCACCGGCGAGGTGTAGGCGCTCCCTGCCCTACCCCCTGGAAGCACCAGCACTTCGTACTCGACGACGATCCCCTACGGCGGCAGAGCCGGCGGTTCGACGACCTCGATGGACAAGTCCGGCTCGGCGACTGCCTGTTCAGGATGCTCGCCACCGCCGCGGACGGGAGAAAGCGCTCGATCCTGCCGGTGGCGGTCCCCATCGTCATGGCCAGGCGTTGGCCTGTGCTCGGAAAGCGTCGGGGTCGCTCTCCACAGGCAGTACGCACACCAGATGACCGCCAGGCACTCGAAGCACGCGGCACTCCTGCCACTGCGAAACCTGCTCAGCACCCAGAGCGATCAAGCGCGCGGTTTCCGCCTCGACATCGTCGGTCTCGATGTCCAGATGGATACGAGGTGCGTCGTCGACCGCTTGGACGGCGGTGACCAGCCCTGGCAGTGCCTGATGCAGCGTGGTGAACTGCGGTGCCGGCGGAAACGCTTGGGCAGTGACACCGAGAGCTGCTGACCAGAAGTCCGCTGCCTGGGCAGCCTCAGCCACGGGCGTGTCGATCAGAACGGCGTACACGCGGCTTCTATGCATCGAGCCTCTTCCTGATCAGCTGGGACGGCGTGCCCAGACCACTCTCCTCCGCGACCGGCCGGCTTTCGCCACGAGTCACATGTGCGGTCGTACCCCGAGATCACGGACTCGATCACGTGAACGATGAGCCGTCGGGGATGCATCTGCTCCCCATCACACGGGCCAGGGGGACGCCCTGGTTCACTCCCCCAGCCAGCAGTTCACGTTCTTCCACCAGAGCACCCTAGGCAGCTCGGCCGGACAACCGCAGCACGTTTTTTCACCAGCGCTGTCCGCCCCGGTCAGCTACGCAGCCGGCTGGGCGACGACCATGACGAGGACACCGGTGGCATCCGCGCCGCGGCGAACTCCGGTTATCGAAAAGGCGGTTGTGCCGTCGGTTCCGATGACGGACGATCTCGAACCGTGACAACGAACAGCGGCCGAGCGGACCCCGCTTCCCGTCAGGCCCACCCATCGGCCCGCCCGCTCGCCCTGATCACCGGGGTGGGGCGCACCGTCGGCATCGGCGCGGGTATCGCCCGCCGGTTGTCCGCCTCCGGCTGGGACATCGCCTTCACCTACTGGAGTCCCTACGACGAGCGCATGGCCTGGGGTCGCGAGCCCGGCGCGACCAGGACGATCACCGATGCCCTCACGGAACACGGTTCCGCCACCGCGGCCATCGAGGCGGACCTCGCCGATCCGGACACTCCGGCCCGTGTCTTCGACGAGGTCGAACGCAGTCTGGGCGACGTCACCGCCCTGGTGATGTGCCACTGCGAGTCGGTCGACTCCGGCCTCCTCGACACCACTGTCGAGAGCTTCGACCGGCACTTCGCGGTCAACGCCCGCGCCACCTGGCTGCTGATCCGCGAATACGGTCGGCGCTTCGCCGCCGCCCCGGGCAGCGGCCGGATCATCGCGCTCACCAGCGACCACACCGTCGGCAACCTTCCCTACGGCGCGAGCAAGGGCGCGCTGGACCGCATCACCCTGGCCGCCGCGCACGAACTCGCTCACCTCGGCATCACCGCCAACGTCATCAACCCGGGGCCGGTGGACACCGGTTGGATGACGGAGGAAGGGCGCGCATTCGTGCTGCGCCAGACGCCGCTCAACCGCCTCGGCACCCCGCGGGACACTGCCCACCTCGTGGACTTCCTCTGCTCACCGCAGGGTCAGTGGATCAACGGACAACTCCTCATGAGCAACGGCGGATTCGCCTAGGCCGTTTCCTTCGGATCGTCCGATCGGCGGTTGATGCGCGTCGTTGACCGACGCGCAGTGGGCGCCGATCCGGTCCTGGAAGCACGCGGCCGGAACCCGTCGGTGCGTCAGGAAGTGAGCGTGAAACTCGCCCGGTAGACATATCCCGGCATGACCGGGGTCCACACGATGCCGTGCCCCATGGTGAGGGTGCCTGTTTCTCCGTCGGGATGGTCCCGCCCGTTCATGACGTAGCTGATGGAGTACGACACCGAAGCCGGAGTCGAACCCGACCACTCGTAGCAGGTGAGGGTCACCGGGTTCTCATCGAAGTCCTTGACGCCCGTGGGGGTGTCCGAACTGAGGTAGATGTGGCGGATGTACTGCGGATACGCGGACCAGTCCTGGCAGACGACCTCGGTTATCCGGGTATCGGCCGAGGCGGTGGGGGCCGGTGCCGTCATCGGGACGCCGAGGGCTGCGGCAATAGCCAGCAGAACAGCAGGTCTACGCATGGTCAGCTCCGTGGACACGTCGATGGGCTCCTCATTGTGACAACGACCGCCGCCTTCCACAGGACGGATTCGAGCCCCCTGCGCTGATGACCCGTCAGCCTCACACCCAGCGACACTGGTTGACCCGGCACCCCGTACGGAGGAGCGGCTGGGCCAGCTCAGTCTGCGGCGACGGGCTCGGGCCGGGCGGCCGGAGCGTCGTGGACTCCCAGGCGCAGGTGCTCGACGTGGTAGAGGGCCTGGTCGAGGAGCTCGGCGACGTGGTCGTCGTAGAGGGCGTAGATGATCGAGCGTCCGTGGCGTTCGCCGGTGACCAGGCCGAGGTTGCGCAGCAGTCGCAGCTGGTGGGAGCAAGCGGAGGCTTCCATGCCGACGGCTTCGGCGAGGTCGCCGACCGAGCAGGGGCCCTCCTGGAGGCGGGCCAGGATGTGCAGCCGGGAGGGCGTGGCGAGTGCCTGGAGGGTGGCTGCGACGTCCGCGGTGCCGACCGCGTCGAGGCGCTCGCGGGTGGTGGCGCTGCTGGTTGTGGTGACACGTCCATGGCCCATGACCCCATCATACCGGTGACACTTGAAGACCTGTTCAGATATTCCTGTACGGTGGAGGTGCTGCTCCGTTCCGCCCGAGAAGGGTTGCTTTGTCATGTCTTCCGTCCTGGATCAGCGGTCCGCGCCGCCCGCCGTCGACCCGCGGTCGGCCGTGCCCCGGCGCCGTAGGCGTGTGCTGACGCTGCCGGAGGCACGGTGGGCGCTCGCGGCCCTGCTGCTGTTCCTGCTCGCCCTGCCCGTCCAGCTGCTCGACGGGCCGGCGTGGCTGTGGGGGACGCTGTTCGCCGCGACCTACATCGCAGGCGGTTGGGAGCCGGGCCTGGAGGGCCTGAAGGCCCTGCGGGACAAGACGCTGGACGTGGACCTGCTGATGGTCGTCGCGGCCCTCGGGGCCGCCGCGATCGGACAGGTCCTCGACGGCGCCCTGCTGATCGTCATCTTCGCCACCTCCGGCGCCCTTGAAGCGATCGCCACCGCCCGCACCGCGGACTCCGTGCGCGGCCTGCTCGACCTCGCCCCCACGACCGCCACCCGGCTGCTGCCGGACGGCACCGAGGAGAGCGTCGACACCGAGCGACTGGCGGTGGGGGACACCATCCTGGTCCGCCCCGGTGAGCGGATCGGCGCCGACGGCCGGGTCCTCGACGGGGCCGGCGACGTCGACCAGGCCACCATCACCGGCGAACCGCTGCCAGTGGCCAAGCAGGCGGGCGACGAGGTGTTCGCCGGCACCGTCAACGGCACCGGCGCCCTGCGCGTAAGGGTCGAACGGGATCCGTCGGACTCGGTGGTCGCCCGCATCGTGAAGATGGTCGAGGAAGCCTCCGAGACCAAGGCCCCCACCCAGCTGTTCATCGAGCAGATCGAGCAGCGCTACTCGATCGGCATGGTCCTCGCGACCCTCGCCGTGTTCGCCGTCCCGCTCGCCTTCGGCGACACGCTGAAGGCGGCGTTGCTGCGGGCGATGACGTTCATGATCGTCGCCTCGCCGTGCGCGGTGGTGCTCTCCACCATGCCGCCGCTGCTGTCCGCGATCGCCGGCGCCGGCCGCCGCGGCGTGCTCGCCAAGTCCGCTGTCGTCATGGAACGCCTCGGCCAGATCGACACCGTCGCCCTGGACAAGACCGGCACCCTCACCGAAGGCACTCCCCGCGTGACCGACCTGCGGCCGCTGCCCGGCAGCGATGTGGACGAGGGTGCACTCCTTGGGCTGGCGGCGTCCGCCGAGCACCCCAGCGAGCACCCGCTCGCTCGCGCCGTGGTCGCCGCCGCCCGTGAGAGGAGCCTGCTCCTGGCCGAGGCCGGCGACTTCACCTCCACCCCGGGGCAGGGCGTCACCGCCACCATCGACGGCCACACCGTCCAGGTCGGCTCCCCCGCACGTCTGCTGGACAGCACCGCCCACGAGCCGCACCGGAAGGTGGTGGCCGAGCTGGAGGACACCGGCCGCACCGCCGTGGTGGTCCTGCGTGACGGGGTGCCGGTGGGGGTGCTGGGGATCGCGGACCGGCCGCGTCCGGATGCGGCGGCCACCGTCGCCGCGCTCACCCGCCTGACCGGCCGCACCCCGGCACTGCTGACCGGAGACAACGAACGCACCGCACGGCACCTGGCCGCCGAGGTCGGCATCACCGAGGTCCGCGCCGGACTGCTGCCACAGGACAAGGTGGCCGCGGTGAAGCAGTGGGAGGCCGCGGGGAAGCGGGTGCTGGTCGTCGGCGACGGCGTCAACGACGCCCCCGCGCTGGCCGCCGCCCACTCCGGCATCGCGATGGGAAAGGCAGGCTCCGACCTCGCCCTGGAGACCGCCGACGCCGTCGTCGTGCGCGACGAACTGGCCACCATCCCGTCCATCGTGCAGCTCTCGCGCACCGCACGCCGACTCGTCATCCAGAACCTGGCCATCGCCGGGGCGTTCATCGCCCTCCTGGTCGCCTGGGACCTGCTCGGCACGCTCCCCCTGCCTCTGGGCGTCGCCGGGCACGAGGGCTCCACCGTCATTGTCGGCCTCAACGGCCTGCGCCTGCTGCGCGAGGCCGGCTGGCCCCAACCCGCCAAGGACACCGTGTGAGCAAACGCGCCCGCCGCGCCGCCCCCGCTCCGGGAGCGGCACGCCCCACCGTCACTGTCTGCCGCGGCTGCTGCTGCGGCACCCCCAAGGTGCCCGGCCTCGACCACGCCGCCCAGCTCCGCGGCCTTCGCCAGGAACTGGACGGCGCAGCGACCGTACGGGCCACCGACTGCCTCGACGCGTGCGAGCGCGCCAACGTCATCGTCGTCCAGCCCTCTGCCGAAGGCCGGAGGAACGGCGGACGCCCCGTCTGGCTCGGCATGGTCAACGACCTCGAGGCCACGGCCGACATCACCGCCTGGGTCAAGGCCGGCGGACCGGGCCTCGCCGACCCGCCCGGCATCCTCGATCTCTACGCCTTCCACCCGTCCCGCCGCGTGCAAGCCGGACTCCACGACGAGTAGAACCTCGGCTGCTTGATCACGCGCAGCGCGGTCACGGCGTCCTCGCCGTGGTGGTGAGGCGTCCGAATGTTCACTCCGGCCGCCTCCGCGACGTACCCGCGCCGGACCCTCTCTCCGTTGTTAGGTAGACTGACCTACCTAGTACGAGAGGGAACGTGATGAGCGACACCGGCACCGCGGCAACGCAACCCGGCAAGCGGCGGGGGGCCGCGCGTGAGCGGTTGCTCGCCGCCGCGGCGCGCCGCTTCTACGCTGACGGCGTGGCGTCGACGGGGATCGACACGATCACCGCAGAGGCGGGCGTGGCGAAGATGAGCCTGTACAACAACTTCTCCTCCAAGGCCGATCTGGTGATGGCCTACCTCGACGCACGGCACGAGGAGTGGCTGGGCCTGTACCGGCGGCGGCTGGAGGGGGTCAAGGACGGGCGCGGTGGCGTGCTGGCCGTCTTCGACGCGTACGCCGATCACGCGGCCTTCGCCTACGAGCACGGTTTCCGGGGCTGCGGTCTGCTGAACGCGGCTGCCGAGCTGCCCACCGGGGACGCGGGACGGGCCGTGGTGCGCCGGCACAAGGAGGAGGTCGAGTCCCTGCTCGCCGGACACGTCGAGGAACTGCTGCCCGGTCGGCCCGAACAGGCGCGGGCGGTGGCGGAGCATCTGGCGTTCCTGCTGGAGGGCGCGATGGCACGCGCCGGCCTGGAGGGTGCGGGTACGCGTCTGGAGCACGCCCGGGCCATGGCGGCGGACCTCCTGGGCCGGCTGTGACGCGGCCCGCCGGACACGCGGCCGGCTCGGCGGGCGTTGGAGCGGTGTGCGTGCTCGTGGCGTCGGTGCTGTGGGGCACCACGGGCACCGCCGCGACCTTCGCCCCCGCCGTGGGGCCCCTCGCGATCGGGGCCGTCGCCATGGGCCTGGGCGGACTGCTCCAGGCCCTCATAGCCGCCCCCCGTATCGCCCGGGAGGCGCCTGGGCTGCGCGCGCAGCGCGGTGTGGTGCTGCTCGGCGCACTGTCGGTGGGGGCCTACCCCCTGGCGTTCTACACCTCCATGCACCTGGCCGGGGTCGCCGCCGGGACGGTGGTGTCGATCGGCTCGGCCCCGCTCGCCTCGGCCGTGATCGAGCGCGTCGTGGACGAACGCCGGCTCACGCGCCGCTGGATGATCGGCGCCGCCCTGGGACTGTCCGGCACGGTACTGCTGTGCACGGCCGAAGCCGCAGGGACCCACTCCGGCACCGGGGCCAGGTCCGCAGCGGCGACCGTGCTCGGTGTGGGACTGGGCCTGGTGGCCGGTTGCACCTACGCCCTGTACTCCTGGGCGGCCCACCGGCTGATCAGCCGCGGCGTCACATCCGGCGCGGCGATGGGGACCGTCTTCGGGCTGGGCGGACTGCTGCTCCTGCCCGTGCTGCTGCTCACCGGCGCCCCGCTCCTCGCCTCCTCGACCAACGCGGCCGTCGGCGCCTACATGGCCCTGGTGCCCATGTTCGTCGGCTACGTCCTGTTCGGCTGGGGTCTGGCACACGTCCCGGCGAGCACCGCGACCACGCTCTCCCTGCTGGAGCCCGCCGTCGCCGCCGTACTGGCCGTACTGGTCGTCGGTGAACGCCTCCCGGCGCTCGGATGGGGCGGCATCGCCCTGGTAGTCGGCTGCCTCGCCGTCCTCACCATGCCGACCCGTGCCACTACGGAGTCCCTGGCGACCACCCCCACAGGGCCGCACACCACCGCCCTGGTACGGCCCGGCGGGGCCCCGTGACCCAGGTGCCCAGGCCCGATGACGGTCAGGGCGATGAAGAAGCCCCGCCGACCGCATGCGAGTCGGCGGTGTGACGCGGCATGGGCGGCTCAGCCGGTTGCGTCCCGCTTCAGGGGACAGCGCAACCGGCCGAGCCCCGCAGCCGAACTACCGAGTCGGCCCGGGAAGCCGGTGGTGGGGCCGCGAACGAACTCGGGCCCAGGTCACCGGCCGGCCGCCGTCGCCTGGGGTGTGGCCCGGGTCGCCTCGTGACCGCCGTGGATGCCGAGCGCGCGCAGGATCTCCTCGACGCTCTGCTTGGCATCGCCGAACAGCATGCCGCTGTTCTCACGGAAGAAGAGCGGGTTCTGGACACCCGCGTAACCGGAGGCCATGGAGCGCTTGAAGACGATGACCTGGTCCGCCTCCCAGACCCGCAGCACCGGCATGCCGGCGATCGGACTGGCCGGGTCATCGGTCGCGGCCGGGTTGACGGTGTCGTTCGCGCCGATGACCAGCACGACCGAGGTGTCGGCGAAGGCGTCGTTGATCTCGTCCATCTCCAGGACGATGTCGTATGGGACCTTCGCCTCGGCCAGGAGGACGTTCATGTGTCCGGGCAGGCGCCCGGCGACGGGGTGGACGCCGAAGCGGACCTCGACGCCCCGCTCGCGCAACCGCCGCGTCAGCTCCGCCACGGGGTGCTGGGCCTGGGCGACGGCCATGCCGTAACCGGGAGTGATGATCACCGAGCGGGCCCGAGCGAGCATCTCGGCCGCCTCCGCGGCCCGCACTTCTCGATGCCGGCCCTGTTCCTCGTCGCGGCCGGACGGCGCCTCGATGCCGAACCCGCCGGCGATGACGGAGAGGAAGGATCGATTCATCGCCTTGCACATGATGTAGGACAGGTAGGCGCCGGAAGAGCCCACCAACGCGCCTGTGACGATGAGCAGGTTGTTGTCGAGCAGGAAGCCTGCCGCCGCGGCCGCCCAGCCCGAGTAGCTGTTCAGCATGGAGACGACGACGGGCATGTCGCCGCCGCCGATCGCGGCGACCAGGTGCCAGCCGAGCGCCAGCGCCAGCACGGTCACCGTGATCATCAGTGCCAGGTTCGGGCTGATCGTGAACCAAGCGGTCAGTACCACGAAGGCACCGAGCGCGCCGAGGTTCAGCGCGTTCTTGCCCGGCAGCATGAGCGGACGGGACTTGATGCGGGCCGAGAGCTTCAGGAACGCGACGATCGAGCCGGTGCAGGTGACCGCGCCGATGAAGACTCCGATGAACACCTCGGCGTGGTGGATGCCCAGCAGGTCGGAGCCGATCCGGGTCTGCGCCGTGCCGTGCGCTTCCACCTCCAGGTAGCTGTTCCAGCCCACCAGCACCGCGGCGAGGCCGACGAAGCTGTGCAGCACCGCGATCAGTTCGGGCATCTGCGTCATCTCGACACGGCGGGCCCGCCACAGTCCGATCACCGCGCCGAGCGCCATCGCCAGCAGGGTCAGGGCCACGGCATCCGCGGTGATGCTCTGCGCAGCCACCACGATCGTGGCGACCAGTGCGAGGACCATGCCGGCGATGCCGTAGACGACGCCGACGCGGGAGGTGCGGTGCTGGGACAGGCCGGCCAGGCTGAGGATGAACAACAGGGCGGCAACCAGGTCGGCAGCGTGTGAGGCCGTCAGTGAGGTCATCTCGGCTCAGCCTTTCGAGAACATGGACAGCATGCGGCGGGTGACGGCGAAACCTCCGAAGATGTTCACGCTCGTCAGCAGGACCGCCACGAAGGACAGCGCGGTGACGATCCGGCTCTCGTGCCCGATCTGCAGCAGGGCACCGATCACGACGATCCCGGAGATCGCGTTGGTCACCGACATCAAAGGCGTGTGCAGTGCGTGGTGCACCTTGCCGATGACGTAGTAGCCGATCACGACCGCCAGTGCGAACACGGTGAAGTTGCCGGCGAGTTGGGCGGGTGCGAAGGCCACCAGAAGAAACATCGCGAGCATGCCGAGCCCGATCAGTCCGTAGCGCCGCACGGGCGTCGGCCGCGGTTGCCTCGGGTCGGGTTCGGGCGCGGCGGGCACGGTCTCCGGCGGCGCGGCGGGCTCGGCCGAGACCGCCACGGGCGGTGGCGGCCAGGTGACGTCGCCGCTCCGCACGACGGTCACGGCCCGTTGCACGGGATCGTCGAAGTCGATCGTCAGATGCCCGTCCTTGCCGGGCGTGAGCAGCTTCAGAAGGTTCGCCAGGTTGGTGCCGAAGAGCTGCGAGGCCTGGGCGGGCAGCCGGGCGGCGAGGTCGGTGTAGCCGATGATGGTGACCCCGTTGTCCGTGACCACCGCGCGCCCCGGCACGGTTCCCTCGACGTTTCCGCCCTGGGCCGCGGCCATGTCGACGATGACGCTGCCCGGCTTCATGACGGCCACGTCCTCGGCGGACAGCAGACGCGGCGCCGGCCGGCCCGGGATCAGCGCGGTGGTGATCACGATGTCCACGTCCTCGGCCTGCCGGCGGTAGAGCTCGGCGGCGGCACGGTCGTAGTCGGCGGAGGTCGCCTTGGCGTAGCCGTCGGTACCCGTCTCCTGGACGACGTCCACCGGGAGGTACTCGCCGCCCAGCGACTTCACCTGGTCCGCGACCTCGGGCCGCGGGTCGGTGGCCCGCACGATCGCGCCGAGGCTGGAGGCGGCGCCGATCGCCGCCAGCCCGGCCACACCCACGCCGGCGACCAGCACTTTCGCCGGTGGCACCTTGCCCGCCGCGGTGACCTGGCCGGTGAAGAACCGGCCGAAGACGTGCGCGGCCTCGACGACCGCCCGGTACCCGGCGATGTTCGCCATCGACGACAGCACGTCCATCGACTGAGCCCGCGAGATACGCGGCATCGCGTCCAGTGCCAGCGCGGTCACCCCGGCGGCAGCCAGTGTCCGAAGCAGCTCGGGCTCTTGTGCCGGGGCCAGCAGGGCGACCACGGTCGTGCCTTCCCGCAGCCCGGTGATCTCCGTGTCGGAGGGAGAGTTCACCTTCAGGACGACATCCGCGTTCCAGGCCTGGCCGATCTCGGCGCCGGAATCGAGGTAGGCCTGGTCACTGAAGCCGGAGGCCGCGCCGGCCCCGGACTCCACCACCACCTCGTAACCGAGGTGCAGCAGTTGACGCACCGTCGTCGGCGTCGCCGCGACACGGGTCTCTCCGGATACGGACTCGACCACGACGCCGAGGCGCTGGGGTGGGTGTTGCGCAGATTCTTGTGCAGACATGTCTCGTGTTCTCTCCTGGGAGGAGGGTGACGGGTATCCGCGTTCACAGGGCGTCCACAGAAATCGTTCCCATGGACGCGAGCCGCAGGAAACCTACCCGTCAGAGTCGCCGAGCCGACAGAAACGGCCCTGGTGTATTTCACTTGGCGCCGCACCGCCATGACGGCCTTCCCGGCGAACGCCGCCACGAGCAAGTCGGCAGACGAGGCGCCCTGCTCGAAATTGATTGGCCGACCGCCGCCGAACTGCGATGATGCCTCTGTTTCCCAGGCGGAGGACATTTGTTCGTTTTCGTGTGCGCGGGGTGCGGTGCCGAGCTCACCACCTCGCTGTCCCAGGTCGCCCTACCGGCCCACACCCATCAGAAGTACGGAAACGGGATTCAGCTGCCCGTGCTGATGGAACCGGGCACGTTCGCCGTGAACCCCGAGCCCTGGGGGCCGCCGTGGCGAAGATGGGAGGAGATCCATCCGGACGAGGCAGCCGACCGCGGTGTCCACGCGCCGGTCCACGCCCTGTCCGACGGGGCGGCCGGGGCGATCGTCATCGCACCCGGAGACACCCGCGGCACCCTGCTGATCCCGGAAAGACGTAGCGGCGCCTGCTGCGGTCTCGACGGGGCCGACGGCCCCAACATGGCATGCGAGGCGTGCGGCCTGCCCGTGGCAAGCCGCATCGACGACTGCTCGCTCTGGCAGGCGGTGTGGCTCGCACCGGACGCCGTGCGCCGCCTCCCCGTGGACGGCGGCGAGAGTACGCCGCCGCTGTCCTGGGAGGAGTTGACGGTGAAGGGGAAGGGCACGCCCCCGTTCGCACCGATCGCCACGTGGGGGTCGCGGTTTGGGTCGGACCACTTCTGGTCGTGGAGCCCGCAGTGGGAACCGGCGGCCGGCCGGGCCCTCGCCCACCTGCTGGCGGCCTCGGAGGGCCGACCCGTGACCGTCCCGAACGGCCTGGTCGAGGAAGTGTTCCAACGCTCCCTCAACGCCTTGCTGCCCGCAGATCCGCCGGCGCGACGCGCCGTCCTGGCCGGACCGGGACTGCCCGCCCCCGACACGGACGCCGACATACTCCTCGTGCCGACCCACCCACAGGCCGGGCACGCCTGGACCCCGGCCGGCCGGGCATACCCCGTGCCGCTGCCGTTCGGAGTGTGGCTGTGGCTGGCCTTCCCCGAGTCGCACCTGCCCGTCCCCGCGTCGGGCGCCATGCCAGACGGCGTCGTCCGCGACGACCCGCCCGCGCCACGCCCCCACCGCCTGTTCCGGGCCGACGCGGAGGCATTCCGGTACACCCTGGCCCGACTGCCGGCCGTCCGCGACCCGTGGCTGCGCGAGATCTTCGAGAACCTCACGCAGCACGTACGCTCGGGCCTCTTCTAGCCCGCTTCACGTGCTCGCCCGGCAAGGTCGCCTCGTCGAGGCGGAAGCGGCGGCCGGCTCCGTGCCGCTAGGACCCGCCCGGCGGATCATGCCGCAGACGCGGGGTTTGGCACGTCCGTCTGCCGCGTTGTCGTCGGTTGCCGACTCCCCCACGCTCGGCTTCTCCCCCACTCTCGGCTTCGCTCGAGCGGGGGGACCCCCATGCGCGGGGGGCCCCATCGCGTCGACGCCCTCCTCCGCCTTGCAGCTGGACGCGCCAAACCCCGCTCACCAGCACCGATAAGGCACCGTCCGTTTCCTGCGGCATGATTCGCCGGACAGACCCTAATGGTGGTCGGGTCACTCGGCGGTGGCGAGGATCCGGGCCAGCTCCGTGACGGCCTGTTCGGCGTCGTGGCCTTCGGCGCGGACGGTCACGGTGCTGCCGACAGTGGCGCCCAGGCCCATCACGGCGAGGACGCCGGTCGGATTGACCGTCCGGTCGGCGTACTCCAGTTGTATGGCACTGGTGAACCCAGCTGCGGCCCGGGCGAGTTGGCCTGCGGGCCTGGCGTGGAGGTTGGCGGGCAGGACGACGGCCGTCTCGTGCTTGGGCGCGGTCGTGGCGCTCGTGGTGGTGGGGTCAGAGCTTGTGGACATGGCGGGCCTCCTTGGCGGCGTCGGCGACGGTCTTCAGGTCGGCGCCGGATGCGGCGGTGACGACGGCTGCGACGGCTCCTTCGACGAAAGGCGCGTCGACGATCAGCACGTCGGGGCGCGGATGGTCTTCCAGGACGGTGCGTGCGGTCAGCACGGAGCTCCCGAGGTCGGGCAGGACGACGACACCCTCACCACGGTCGACTCCGCGGATGGCGGCGAGGACGAGGTCGTAGCTGGTGCCGATCCGGCCGTCGTCGGTGCCTCCGGCGGTGGCGAGGGGGACGGTGTCGGAGCCGATCTGCTCCACCAGCAGGCGAAGGCCCGCGGCGAGCTCGGCGCTGTGGGACACGAGTACGATGCCGACAGATGCGCTCATGAACAGGTACCGTAAATGTCGGAACGCTGTTCAGCAATAGTGAACCAGGGGGAAATCTTCAATGGTGCAGGCGGTACAGCGGGCGGTGCAGATCCTGCGAGAGCTCGCGTCCACCGGGCCCCGGCTCGGCGTGACCGAGCTGGCCGACCGCCTGGGCGTGGCCAAGCCGACCGTGCATGCGCTGCTGCGCACACTGGAGGCCGAGGGCCTGGTGGTGCAGGACCGGGATAGTTCGAAGTACCAGCTCGGCCCCGACCTGCTACAGCTGGGCAACGCCTACCTGGACACCCAGGAGCTGCGGACCCGCTCGCTGACCTGGGCGGATCAGCTCGCGAACCGGACGAACGAGGCGGTCTGGGTTGCCGTGCTCACCGATGACCACGTCCTGGTGGTGCACCATGCCTTCCGGCCCGAGGGCGCCGTGCAGATCCTCGAGGTGGGGGCCAGCATCCCGTGGAGCACGTGCGCTCTGGGCAAGGCCATCGTGGCCTTCGTTCCGGCCGGTGAGCGTGAGCGGCTGCTCGCGGGTGAGCCGGCGGTGCTCACTGGTGCCAGCATCACCGACCCGGAGGAGCTGGCGCGTCAGTTGAAGGAGGTCCTCAGAACGGGGTATGCGTTCGAGGACCAGGAGTCCGCCATCGGGGACGCGGGTATCGCCTCACCCGTCTTCGACCGCTCCGGTGAGGTGGTCGGGGCCATCGGGATCGTCGGTCCCGTCGAGCGCCTGCTGGTCGAATCGGCACGTCAGGAGCTTGCGGTTGCCGTCCGGGAGACCGCCCGCAACCTCTCCCGCGACCTGGGCGCCCCCCGCGGAGCGTCCGCGCGCACCACGATGATCTGACCTGTCCCCGCGGTCCGGCGGCGACCGCCGCCTTCCCCCTTCTCTCCGCACCCCTGGTCCAGGCCCCACGGCACGCCGCCGTGGGGCCTTCTTCGTACCCCTGCACCGCAAGGACTGCCGAACCTCTTGACAGGCCTGAAACGTGGGCTTAATTTCCGGAACAACGTTCATCCATAACGAACAAGCTGTAGCCGGATTCTTGAGTCTGCCCGGCTTCCCCCTGAGCGGCCGCCAGGTCGCCCCGACCCTGACGACCTGGCGGCCACCTTCCTTCACAGCCCGCTCCACGCGGAGGAGGTGAGACGCCCGAGCCGCCGCTTGGCGCTGGGCGCCTTCCATGGAAGAAAACACCTACCCACAGAAGCTTCTGGCCGAGATGCTGGGCACGGCGATGCTGGTGTTCATCGGCGTCGGTTCGGTCCCTGCAACGCTGATCGTCAATGGCAAGGCCCCGTTCACCTTCGCCGATCTGGGCATGATCTCGTTCGCGTTCGCCACCGTGGTCATCGCGATGATCTACGCGATCGGCCATATCTCCGGCTGCCAGATCAACCCGGCCATCACCCTCGCGCTCGCCGCGACGAGGAAGATGCCCTGGCGGGACGTCCCCGGCTACCTGGCCGCCCAGGTCGCCGGCGCGGTCCTGGGAGCCCTGGCGATCATCGGGGTGCTCGGCCACCAGGCCGTCACCGTCGGTCTGGGCATCGCCTCCTACGGCCCTCAGGTCAGTGCCGGCCAAGCCTTCTTCGCCGAAGCCGTCGGCACCGCCATCCTCGCCTTCGTCGTCTTCGGCGCCATCGACCGCCGCTCGGCCGGCGGCTTCGCCGGACTCGCCATCGGCCTGGCCGTGTTCGCCGTCATCATGGTGGTCGGACCCGCCACCAGTTCCGCGATCAACCCGGCCCGCGTCGTCGGCCCCATGCTGGTCGGCCAGTTGTTCAACGGCACGGTCCACTGGAACCAGCTGCCGGTCTACCTGACCGGCGACGTCGTGGGTGCGGTCGCCGCCGGTTTCCTGTACGTCGCTTTGAACGCCCGCCGTGGCATCACCACCGTCACCGAGACCGCCGAGCCGGTCGCGGCCGCTGAAGGAGCCCTGTCATGAAGAAGTTCATCAACGCCCCTGAAACGGTGCTGGCCGAGGCGCTGTCCGGGATCGCCGCCGCCCACCCCGGCCTGAGGGTCGACACGGAGAACAAGGTGATCGCCCGCGCCTCGGGCACCGAGCCAGGCAAGGTCGCCCTCGTCTCCGGCGGCGGCTCCGGGCACGAGCCCTTGCACGGCGGCTTCGTGGGACGAGGGATGCTCGACGCCGCCTGCCCCGGCGAGGTGTTCACCTCGCCCGTGCCCGGACAGATGCTGGCCGCGGCCCAGGCCGTGGACGGCGGCGCGGGCGTGCTGTTCGTGGTGAAGAACTACACCGGCGACGTCCTCAACTTCCAGATGGCGGCTGAGCTGGCCGCCGAGGAGGGCCTCACGGTGGCGACCGTCCTGGTCGACGACGACGTCGCCGTCCAGGACTCCACCTGGACCGCGGGGCGCCGGGGCACCGGAGCCACCGTCTTCGTCGAGAAGATCGCCGGAGCTCTCGCCGAGCAGGGCGGCAGCCTCACGGAGGTCGCCGACATGGGCAAGCGGGTGAACGCCGCTTCCCGGTCCTTCGCGGTGGCGCTGACCGCCTGCACCACCCCCGCCTCCGGCAAGCCCGGTTTCGATCTGCCCGAGGACCAGATGGAGGTCGGCGTCGGCATCCACGGTGAGCCCGGACGCCGCCGCGAGAAGCTCCGCCCGGCCAGGGAGATCGTGGCCACCGCCCTGGACGCCATCCTCGCCGACCAGCCCCTCGACGCCGGTGACGAGACCCTCGTCATGGTCAACGGTCTGGGCGGCACCCCGCTCATCGAGTTGTACGTGGTTTTCAACGAGGTCGCCACCGCGCTCGCGGACAGGGGCGTGGTCATCGCCCGCAACCTCGTCGGCAACTACGTGACCAGCCTGGACATGGCCGGTGTTTCCGTCACCGTGTGCAAGGCCGATGCCGACATGCTGTCCCTGTGGGACGCACCCGTGAACACCCCGGCCCTGCGCTGGGGCATCTGAACCGAGCCGGGGGCGAGGGAGCGCAACACGCGAGGGCCGGGCCGGAGCCTTCCCGCGGCCGACCCGCCCGGACCGCACCCCTCGCCTCTCCCCCGCCCCCGGCTCACCCGACGCCCGACGCCCGACGCCCGACGCCCGACGCCCGACCAGCCCCGTACCGACATGAACGGAGATCCCGTGGACACCGACCTCGCCCGCGCGTGGGTGCAGGCCATCGCAGCCGCCGTGGACAAGCACAAGGACCACCTCACCCAGCTCGACTCGGCCATCGGCGACGCCGACCACGGCACCAACATGCACCGCGGCTTCTCCGCCGCCACCACGGCCTTGGCCGACTACGAGCCGGACACCGTCGGGGCCGTGCTGGTCAAGACCGGCACCACCCTCATCTCCACCGTCGGCGGCGCCTCGGGACCGCTCTACGGCGGCGCCTTCCGGGCCATCGGCAAGGCCCTGGACATCCCCTCCGCCGACCCACAGCAGTTCGCCGCCGCACTGGCCGCCGGCCTCGAGAGCGTCCAGAAGCTGGGTGCAGCCGCACCCGGCGACAAGACCATGATCGACGCGTACGCCCCCGCCCTGGCCGCGTTCCGGCAACAGGCCGATGCCGGAGCGGACTTGGCCGTCGCGGCCGTGGCAGCCGCCGACGCCGCCGAAGAGGGCATGCGGGCCACCACGCCGATGCAGGCCCGCAAGGGCCGCGCCTCCTACCTCGGCACCCGCAGCATCGGCCATCAGGACCCGGGCGCCACCTCCACCGCCCTCGTCTTCCGTGCCCTCGCCGAGACGCTGGGGGCCCGATGACCGACCGTCGCGCCTATACCGGGCAGGTCGCCGCGCCGGGTACAGCCCTCGGCGTCGTGCACCGCACCGACCGGCCACCCACGAGAACGGCGCTGCCTCACCGTGCCGACGGCGACCCCACGCGGCAGATCGCCGAGGCCTTCGACGCCGTCGCCACCCGTCTGCTCGACCTGTCCGCCTCGCTGCGTGAACAGGGCGAGGACGAGCAGGCCGACATCATGGAGGTCAACAGCTACATCGCCCAGGACCAGGATCTGCGCGAGCAGGCCATCAAGAGGGCGAACGACGGCCGGCCGGTACCCGTCGCCGTCCGGCAGGCCATCGACGCCTACGCCGGAACCATCGCCGCCCTGGACGATCCCACCCTTGCCGAACGCGCCGCGGACGTCCGGCAGGTCGGCCGCCGCGTCCTGGCCCACCTCCACGGCGAGCCGGGACCCGCCCCCGACCAGCCCCTTGTTCTGGTGGCCCACGAGATCGGCGCGGCCGACCTGCTGGAGCCCGGCCAGACCGTGACGGCTGCCGTCTCCGTGACCGGTGGCCCGAATTCCCACGCCGCGATCGTCGCCCGCTCGCTGGGCATACCCTTCCTCCTCGCCGTCGACCCCCAGCTGCTCGGACTGCCGGACGGGCAGGAGATCCTGCTCGACGCGGATCTCGGCAGCGCGGTCGCCCACCCCGACGACGAGGAGCGCACCAGGGCCCTGCGAGCAATGGAGACCGCCCGAGCCCGCAGGCTCGCCCTCGCCGCGGAGCGTCACCTGCCCGCCGAGACGCTCGACGGGCACCGCATCGTGCTGCGGGCCAACGTGGCCACCCCGGCCGAGGCCCGCGCGGCCCTGACCACCGGCGCCGAAGGTGTCGGCCTGCTCCGCACCGAACTGCCCTTCCTCAACCATCCCGCCTGGCCGACCCGCGAACAGCACGCGGCCACCCTCGTCCCCGTCCTGCACGCTCTCACCGGACAGGTCGTCACGGCTCGTACCCTCGACTTCGCCGACGACAAACTGCCGCCGTTCCTAGCCCGCCTCCAGGGCGCGCGGATCGGTCGCGGACTCCCCCTCATGCTCGCCCAGCCGGACGCCTTCGCCGACCAGTTCCGCAGCCTGCTCAGCGCGGGAGCCGACACCGAGCTGCGCATCATGATCCCCATGGTGGCGAGCGTCGACGAACTCCGCGCCTGCCGACGCCTCCTCCAGGCCGCAGCAACCGAAGCCGGCGTCCCGATGCCACCCCTGGGCATCATGGTGGAACTCCCGGAAGCGGTCGCGGCGGCGGACGACCTCGCGCGCGAAGCTTCTTTCTTCTCCATCGGCAGCAACGACCTCACCTGCCAGATCCTGGGCCTGGACCGGCGCGACCCCACCGCCACCCCGGCCATGGCGGCACACCCTGCCGTACTCGACGCCATCGCCCGCGTCGTCACCGCCGCCCACCGTCACGATCGCCAGGTCTCCGTCTGCGGCGACGCCGCCGCGCACCCCCTCGTGACGCCGCTCCTCATCGGCCTCGGCTGCGACAGCCTCTCGGTCGGCCCCGCCGCCCTCGACGAAGTCCGCGCCCACATCCGCCGACTCCGCCACGACACCTGCGCCTCCCTGACCGCCGTCGCCCTCACCCGCGAAACCCCCGAGGAGGTATGGCAACTCGTCGAGCAGTGCTGCCGGCCGTCGCTGCCCTGACGCCGTCTGCCATAGGTCACACGTCAGTGCGGAGGTCCTGAGGTTGCACGGAGTACATCGTCTGAGGGGCGTCCCACTCCACGAAAGAGTTGATCCGGCGCATGCCGATGGATTCGAGGAGCCGCCGTGAGCGGGTGTTGGCCTCCTGGGTCACCGCGATGACGGAGGAATCGTCCGAGGGGACCTGGTCGAAGGCCCAGCTGACTGCGGCCGTCACGGCCTCGCGGGCGTACCCCTGTCCCCAGTGTTCTGGCAGGAACGAGTAGGACACCTCCCGACGGCCGTCGAACCGGGACCTCGGATCGATCGACACGGAACCGACCGCGATTGTCTCCTTCCGCGTGACCACGGTGAACAGGTTGGGCCGGCCCGCGAAGTGCAGCTGATAGGTGGCCAGTTGTTCCTCGGCGACCGGGCCGCCGAGGAACCGCCGGACATCGGCATCGGTCCACAGCCGGGTGAACTCAGACACGTCAGCGGATGCGGCCGGACGCAGGATCAGCCTGGGAGTCCCCAGGACGCACGGCCAAGGCTTCGCAGCGGGCAGCGAGGACATGAGAGTGATCTTCGCATGCTGAGCTTCTGCCGTTGCTCGCCGGTATCGCGATGCAGTCGGCGTGCTGACGTATCGGCTCTTGTCCGCCGCACTCGGCCCTTCGAAGGACACCGGAAGTCTCCGAGTAAAGTTCAGGCGGCAGTTGAAGCCACAGGGAGATGGGGTCGCCGAGCCGTTGAGTCCGATCAGCGGGAGCGTTGCGCTGCCCCCACCTGAGCCGGAGGCCGAGCTGTCCGCAGCAGCGCTCGCCGACCAACTCTGCGGAGACGAGCCGCCGATGGCCACGCAGGTGCATCGCCCGCTGGATTTGGTGCGCTTCCTCATGGGCGTGCTCGGACTCGAAGTCGTCCTCGGCATCGTCCGGTTCGCGCGCTCCACCACTTCCGGTGTCGAACGGGACGTCTCGCACGGTTCTCCGCAGTGCTGCTGTACCGCCTGCTCACCTTCCGGCTTCCGGTGCTTGTGGGCTGGGCCGCGTTCACCCACCTATCGCGGCGGAAGTTCCTCTAGTGCCGTGGCCGCTCGACGTCAGCGGCCGGGAGCCCTGCCTCGGGCCAGTTCCCATGCAGGTCGCGTGCGACGACGGGCGGGTTGTAGTACCCCTGGACAGTCCTGGATCCGTATCTGTTTCTCATCCGGAGTCGTCGATGGCCGTTCGCCGTGTCATGCCCATCATCCAGTCAGAAGCCGCGAAGGAGAGCCGGGAGTTCTATGGCCTGTTGGGCTTCGAGGAAGTCATGAATCTCGGCTGGATCATGACGCTTGCCTCGCCGTCCAGTCCGGCGGCGCAGGTCAGCGTCATGACCGGCGACAAAACCGCCCCGGTCACCCCCGATATGAGCGTCGAAGTCGACGACGTGGATGCGGTTTACGCGGCCCTGCGGAACAGCGGCGCGGAGATCGTTCACCCACTGCAGGACGAGGAGTGGGGCGTACGGCGGTTCTTCGTCCGCGACCCCAACGGCCGCGTGGTCAACGTTCTGAGCCACCGCTGACGCTTCCCGCGGCACCCGGGCGGCGCTGGTCACAGCCACGCGCCTCGCCGCCGCCCTGCCGGGCAGAGCGCCCCATCCCCTACACCGCCGCCGCGTCCCCGGCTGGCGCCGGCGCCGCAGCCTGAAGGTGCTGGGCGGCCTCCGCGGCGGTGTAGGTGGAGGCGAAGGTGAACGCGCGCGGGGACGGACCCTGCGCCTGTAGGTCCGCCAGCCGCTCCAGGGCCTCATCGGCAGTCGGGAGATGACCGGCGGGCACCCACCAGAGCACCAGGTGTGCTTCGACGTGCCGCTCGAACCATTCGCGGCGCCGCCGTATCACCTCCAGGTGCCCGCTGCGGTAGGTGAAGTCCCACAGGGCCTCCTGGCTCTCCCACACCGACAGGTTGATGATGACGTCCTCGCCCGCCGGGCGCAGGCCGGTGGCGTCGGCCGCTCCCTCCTCCACGAGCCGCCACACGAAGCCGGGCGCGCCGTCGGCGGCGGCGTTGACCGGGTCGAGCAGCTCGACGAACGATGCCGTGCGCGGGTCGTCGAGGGGCTCGAGGAGCCTGGCGACGTTGAGCTGGGCAAGGTGGGCGCCATGCGCGAATGAGGTCATGGCCCCATCCCAGCACGACCGTTTTTCTATGTCAATCAATATTGTTTTTAGAAGCCTCGATCACCACGCAGCACTCCCCCGGTCGGGCGTCCATGCGGGCGCGGACGGGACCGTCCGTGCCGAGCAACCCCTCCAGCAGCGCGAGGTTCATGCCGCAGACGAGCGGCGGGAAGCGTTCGGCGACGGCGTGGAAGGGGCAGTTACGCATACGGACGACAGGCGCCGCGTCCTCGGCATCTTCGGCGGCTTCGGCGCCTTCCAGGTGCGGTTCATAGCCGCGGGCGGCCAGCTTCTTCATGGCCTCTTCGAGGCCGCCGCAGGGCGCCGCCGAGCCGCGCAGGGCCTCACCCCGGCGGCGCGCGGCCGCGCAGAGTCCGGCGTCCAGCCCGGCCTGCTCGGCGGCCTCGGCGAGCAGCTCGGCGGCAGTGCGGTAGTCGCGGGCGGGCAGCGACACCGCCCGCTCGGCCCGCGCCCGCGTGTACACCTTGGCGGGACGACCCGCCCCCGGCCCCGAGCGGCCCGTCAGGCGGCGGCTGCCGCTCTCCAGCAGCCCGGCCTCGGCCAGCCTGTCCAGATGGTGCGCCGCGAGCGTGCGCGCCACCCCGGTCGCCTCGGCGGCCTCGTTGCGGCCGACCTCCCGGCCTTGGGCCGCCACGTACTCGTACAGGCGACGCCGCACCGGATCCTGCAACGTCGCGATCGCGTCGATGTCCTCCACCCGGCCATTCTAGGAACAACACAGGTTGGAGATAGAAGGGCGGGCCGCGGCCCCGGCCGGTGCGTCCCGAGCCACGGCACCCGGCAGGGGTTCCGCCAGTCCCCGACTTCATCCGCCGCCGGAGCCGTCAGTCCCCGCCGCTGCCGTACGGCCTGGTCAGAATCTCGAGGTTGTGTCCGTTGGGGTCGTCGAAGTACACCCCGCGGCCGCCGTCGTTGTGGTTGATCTCGCCGGGGCGGTGGTGATAGGGGTCTGCCCAGTAGGTCACGCCCGTCTCACGGACACGGGCGAAGATCGCGTCGAAGTCGTCCTCGGAGACGAGGAACGCATAGTGCTGCGGGGTGATCGAACCGGCAGTGTCCACGTAGTCGAGCGTGACGTTGTTGGATATCTGCACCGGGACGAACGGACCATACTGCGGTGCCACCTCCAAGCCCAGCAGATCGGCGAGGAACCGTGCGGACCCGGTCTTGTCGTGCGCGGCGACGATCGTGTGGTTGAGTTCAACCGCCATCGGTCGGCCTCCTTCCCCTTGGCTGCCAGAACCACTTTTCACGCTAACAACCGCCCGGAGCGGAGCCATCCGACTCTGGTCCTGTCTTGCGCTCCGACCTTCGACCGAGACCGTGTCATCGACTCATCGACCTTGGCCTCCCGGCCGAAGAGGCGAGTGGACCACCACTGCTCCTGTCCAGATATCGCCATTGTGTGGGATCTGTGCGTGTGACTAGTGTGCTTGTTTTGGTTTCAAGTAGAGGGGGTGGGTGTTCACCTCCCCACTCGCCTCCTGCTCACTGCCCTCACCCCCCACCCATGGAAGAGAGGCACTGTGCACAGCGAACCGTTCGACTATCTCGTCATAGGCGCCGGCCCGGCCGGACTCCAGCTCGGGCATCTGCTCCAGACGGCCGGTCACACCTACCGCATCCTGGAAGGCGGCGACGCCCCGGGCACCTTCTTCCGCACCTTCCCACGTCACCGCACGCTCATCTCGAGCAACAAGGTGTACAACGGCACGTCCGATCCGGAGCTCAACCTGCGGATGGACTGGAACTCCCTGCTGTCCCCGGACCCCGAACTGCTGTTCAGCCGCTACAGCAAGCGCTACTTCCCGCCCGCCGACGACTTCGTGCGTTATCTCGCCGACTTCGCCGGCACGCTCAAGCTCGACATCGCCTACGACACCCGGGCGGTGCGGGTCAGCCGCGGCGCCGATGACACCTTCACCGTCACCGACCAGCACGGCCGTGAGCACCACGCCCGGCGCCTGGTCGTGGCGACGGGACTGACCCGGCCCAACACCCCGCACATTCCAGGCATCGAGACGGCCGAGGACTACTCCGTCGTCTCCGTCGACCCCGACGAGTTCACGAACCAGCGCGTACTGATCCTCGGCAAGGGCAACTCCGCACTGGAGACGGCCGACAACCTCATCGAGACGGCCGCCGTGATCCACGTGGCCGGGCCGCACTCCATCCGCCTGGCCTGGAACACGCACTACGTCGGCCATCTGCGCGCCGTCAACAACAACTTCCTGGACACCTACCAACTCAAGTCGCAGAACGCCCTGTTGGACGGAGATGCGCTGGCCATCGAGCAGGACGACGAGGGATACCTGGTCCGCTTCAGCTTCTCCCGCGCCGACGAGGTGGTGAAGGAGCTGCGCTACGACCGCGTCATCGTGTGCACCGGATTCCGCTTCGACGCCTCGATGTTCGACCCCGAGGTCGAACCCGAGCTGGTCATCGACGACCGGTTCGCCGCGCTCACCCCGGCGTACGAGTCCGTCAACGTGCCGGGCCTCTACTTCGCCGGCACACTGATGCAGCAGCGCGACTTCAAGAAGTCCACAGGCGGCTTCATCCATGGCTTCCGCTACGCCGTGCGCGCGCTGAGCCACATCCTCGACGAACGACACCACGACCAGCCATGGCCCCACCGGGCCGTCGCCCCGGAGGCATCCGCCCTCGCGGAGTCGGTGGTGGAGCGGGTCAACCGCAGTTCCGCGCTGTGGCAGCAGTTCGCGGTCATCGGGGACCTGCTGGTCACCCCGCCCGGTGAACCGGCCCGATACCACGAAGAGGTACCGGTCGCCTATGCCCACGAATCGGTGCTCGCCCAGCAAGGCGACTACTTCACCATCACTCTCGAATACGGTCCCGACCACGACAAGGTCGACCCGTTCGACATCACCGTGCGGCGGGTCGCGCAGAACTCGGTCGGTGACGCCTTCGACGCCTCCTACCTCCACCCCGTGATCCGTCACTTCCGCGACGGCGAACTCCTCGGCATCCACCACATGGCCGAGAACCTCGAGAACGAGTGGGACCACCCCGAGGTCCACCGGGCCCCGCTCGCCGCCTTCTTCGCCCGCGAGCTGAACACGCGGCCCGTCGCCACGGGGCGGTGAGACGGCTGTGCTGTTCTGCGCGAACGACTTCGAAGCCGCCGCCCGCGACCGCCTCGATCCCGTTTACGCCGACTTCATCGCCGGTGGCGCCCGGGACGAGATCACCGTACGGGCCAACGAGGAGGCCTTCCGCCGACTGCGCCTGACCCCCCGCGTGCTGCGCGGCCGGCCCGTGGAAGACCTGGATGTCACGCTGTTCGGCGGCCGGGCCCGGATGCCGCTGCTCCTGTCCCCGACCGCCTTCCACAAGCTCGTCGACCCGGGCGGAGAGGTGGCCACCGCACGTGCCGCCGCTGCCGCCGGGGCCATCATGATCGTGAGCATGGCGTCGACGGTCGCCGTGGGGGAGGTGGCGGAAGCGGCCCGCGTGGCCGCAGAGGGCGGCGTACCTGTGCCGCTGTGGTTCCAGCTCTACCTCCAGCCCGACCGGGACATCACCGAGGCCCTGGTACGTCGGGCCACCGACGCGGGATGCTCGGCCCTGGTGGTCACGGTCGACTCACCGGTGCTGGGCGCCAACGAGCGCAACCGTCGCAACGCCTTCCACGACCTGCCACCCGGGCTGCGCTGCGAGAATCTGGTCGACCTGCGCGACGGCGAGACCGGCCGTGTGCGCCAGATCGCCATGTCGGCCGAGTTCTCCTGGGAGCACATCACCTGGCTGAAGTCGATCACGAGGCTCCCGGTGCTGCTCAAGGGCGTGCTGCACCCCGAGGACGCCCGCCTCGCCGTACGGCACGGTGTCGACGGGCTGCTCGTGTCCAACCACGGCGGACGCCAACTCGACTCCGTCCCGGCCACGTTGGAAGTGCTGCCGGAGATCGTCGCCGCCGTCGCCGGCCGCATCCCTGTCCTCCTGGACGGCGGCATCCGGCGCGGCACCGACGCCGTCAAGGCACTCGCCCTCGGCGCCCGCGCGGTGGGCGTCGGCCGTCCGGTGATGTGGGCCCTGGCGCAGGGCGGCGAGAAGGGCGTACGGCGCCTGCTGGAACTGCTGCGCGAGGAGCTCGAGGACGCCATGGCGCTGTGCGGGGCAGCGGCCCTGGACGAGCTCACGCCCGACTTGGTTCGCCCCGCGTGGTCGGGGCCGCTGTTCGGCGGAGGAGGCTCATGAGCCCCGCCGGCTGGGCGGGGTTGGTGGCCGCCCTCGCCGGTGCCGCGAGCATGCCGAGGTGGCTGCCCGGCGCGGTCGTCTCCCTGCGGGTACGTATCTTCGCGTGGGTCAACGGCGAGGAGGGCATCACCGCGCCCGGCAACGAGATCCCCGCGGAGGAGTTCAAGACCGTCTACGGGCACCCTTCCGCGAACGGCCGCAGCCGTGGAGCCGCCCTGTCCGACCTGTTCTGGTACTGGCTGTCCCCGGGGCCGGACGTCCACCAGGAGCACCTCGAACCGGGCCCCCGCTACGACGACGTCGCCCGCACGACCCGGCAGATCCTCGCCGGACTGTCCCGCGCGCAGTGGACGGAGCTCGTCGCCCGCTGCACCCGGCATGTCCTGGACGAGTTGGGGGAGGACGACGGCCACGCGCGCGTGCGACGTGTCAGGCTGCGCGACCTGATGATGCCCGTGTGGGCCGAGGTCTACTACGAGGTCGTCTTCCGTGAACCGTGCCCACGTCACGTCCGGGATCTGATCACGGGCAACGCCGACGATGTCGTCAGCGCCCTGAAGTGCACCCGACTGCGGCACATGGACCGACGCCTGCGCCTGACCTCCTACCTCGACGACCGGCTGGCCCACGACCCGCCGCCCGTACCGCTGCCCGCGACGCTCACTGCCCAGGAGCAGGCGTACTACCTTCAAGGCACCTTCTTCAACACGGCCGTGGTGCAGATGTCCGAGGCGATGGCCCATCTGCTGCTCGCCCTCGCCACCCACCAGGACACCCAGGACCGGTTGCGTGCGGGGGACACCGGCCCTGACTACCTCGACCACGTCATCGACGAGACGCTCCGTCACTTCCCGCTGTTCGGCGTGGCCCACCGCATCACCACCGGTGACATCCCCAGGGACGGCAGGCCGTCCATCCCGGCGGGCTCCGTGCTGCTGTTCAACTATCCCGAGTACCAGCGGTCGGGCACGGACGGCGACAACGATGATTTCGACCCCGACCGGTGGCTGTCGAGGGACACCCGGCCCACGGCGTACATCCCGTTCGGAGTGACCGCCAACCGGCCGTGCCCGGCCCGCGGCTTCGCCGTGCTGACCATGCGGGTCGCGGCCGAGGAGGTGCTGCGGCGGTTCAGGCCGACGTCCTCCGCCGAGCACACCCGATCGCTGCCCAGCCGCGGGCCCTGCCTGCTGGTGCCGGAGTCCGCGGTAACGCCCAGCGGGCCCGGTCTGCGGTTGCGCCTTGCGATGCTGCGGCTCGCCGACCGGTGGGCCGCGATCCCGCGCAGCGTCAGCCAACTGGTGCTGGGCAGCTACATGGTCTGGGACGCCAACCGCCAGGGTTTGTGCCGGAACCACTTCGCGACGCGGCCCGGGGGCTCCACCCCCTCCGTCGTCGGCGGCCGTTGAGGAGGACCGCACACATGTCTCCCATAGAACTCTCCCCCGTCTTCTTTCTCGCCGTCGTCGTGATCCTGCTGACCTGCCGGCTGGTCGTGGCCGTGACGACCCGCCTCGGGCAGCCGCCCGTGGTCGGCGAGATGATCGCCGGCGTACTGCTTGGCCCCTCCCTGTTCGGGCTGCTCGCGCCCGGCGTGTCCGACGCGGTCTTCCCGGCCGAACTGAAGCCGGTGCTGTACGTGGCCGGGCAGATCGGCCTGGTGGCGTTGATGTTCCACGCCGGATACGAGTTCCGGGCCCACGCGAGCCGGGGACTGGTGGGCACCGCCGCGGCCGTCTCGGCGGCCGGGGCGACGATTCCGCTGCTGCTCGGCGTGGGACTGGCCATCGTCGCTCACGGGCACGTGCCTCTCTTCGTCGACGGTGTTTCGATGTGGGTGACGGCCTCCTTCGTCGGCGTGGCCCTCGCGATCACCGCCTTCCCCATGCTGGCGCGCATCATCACCGAACGCGGGCTGTCGGGCACCCGCTTCGGCTCGCTGGCTCTCGCCTCGGGGGCCACCGACGACGCCCTCGCCTGGATCCTGCTGGCCGGCGTGCTGAGCGCGGCGGCCGGGGACACGGGGCATGTGCTGACCACCGTCGGTGGCACCGTCCTGTTCGTGGCGGTGCTGCTGGTGGTCGGCCGCCGTCTGCTGGCCTGGATCGTGGACCAGGCGCAGCTGAGCGACGAGACGAGGCTTCTCGGCACGGTCGCCGTGCTGTTCTGCGCCGCCTGGTTCACCGACGCCATCGACCTGTATGCGGTGTTCGGCGCATTCTGTGTTGGCATGACCATGCCAAATTCGCGGGCGGCCGAGAACCTGGTGAAGACCATCCAGCCCGTGACACAGGTCGTCTTCGTCCCGGTCTTCTTCACCTACTCCGGCCTGAACACCCGCTTCGACGTGTTCGCCGACTCCTCCGTCACGTTGTTCGCCGCGGCGGCCGTCGTGCTGGCCGTGGCCGGCAAGTTCGGAGGCTGCTGGGTGGCGGCCCGGCTGCGCGGAGAGCCGCGGTCAGTGGCTGTGCGGGTCGGTGCGCTGATGAACGCCCGCGGCCTGATGCAACTCATAGCGCTCAACATCGGGCTCGCGGCAGGGATCGTCAGCCAGGCACTGTTCTCCACGCTCGTGCTCGTGGCCTTGGTGACGACCGTGATGACGTCGCCGGTGCTCGAATGGCTGGACCGCCGCGACGCCCGTGCGAAGGAATCCGCTCCGGAGGCCGTCCCGGCATAGACACGACCGGCGCGGACGCCGTCGTACGCCAGTTGGCGAGGGCGTCCGCAGCCGCCGCGACCACGATGGCCTGCGCGCACTCACAGATACACGCGTGCGGCACGGCCACCAGAACGACGTCCCGGTCGAACGTTCCTCGTCAGGTCCAACGGCCGTGCGGTGACGATTCGTTCCCGATACGGGTGTGACGTTTCGCCCAGTCTGTTGACCTGTCGCAGCACCCGCTGCCACCCCATACTCCAGAACCTGACGAACCGACAGGTGAAGGAGCACAGTGAAGGCAGGGGCGGCAGCAGGGGCCTGGAAGCTCGGGGACGTGGAGGTGAACCGTGTCGGCTACGGCGCGATGCGGCTGACGGGCAACGGCATGTTGGGGAACTCCGACGGGACGCCGATCGACCGCGATGCCGCGGTCCGGTTGCTGCACAGCGCCTTCGAGCAGGGCGTCAACCACATCGACACGGCGGCCTTCTACTTCTCGCCGCTGCGCTCCGCGAACGAGCTGATCAACCGGGCCCTCGCGTCCTGGCGCGACGACGTGGTCGTGGCGACCAAGGTCGGCCCGGGTCGCGACCCCTCCGGCGAGTGGTTCTCCATGGCCCGCCCCGACCAGCTGCGCGGCCACGTCGAGGAGAACCTGCGCCAGCTCGGCCGGGACCACCTGGACGTGGTGAACCTGCGAAACAACGGCATGGATTCGATCGCCGAGCACTTCGGGGCCCTCGCCGAGCTGCGCACGGCGGGCCTCCTCCGGCACCTCGGGCTCTCCAACGTCCGGCCGCAGCACGTCGCCGAGGCGCGGGAGATCGCGCCCGTGGTCTGTGTGCAGAACTCCTACGGCCTGGACTGGCGTCGCGCCGACGAGAGCGGACTCGTGGACCTGTGCCGGGAGCAGGGCATCGCCTTCGTCCCGTTCTTCGCCGTCTCCAGCCTGCGGCGCGAGGCGGCCGCCGCCCAGGAGCAGGACGCGCGCGTCCGCAGGATCGCCCGCGCCCATGATGCGACGCCCGCCCAGATCCGCCTGGCCTGGACCCTGCATCGCGGACCCCACGTGCTGGCCATCCCCGGCACCACCAACCCGGCCCATCTCGCCGAAAACATCGCCGCCGGCGCCCTTCGCCTGACCGATGAGGAGCTGGCCCTCGTCGACAAGGCGCGCGAGGCCGACGCCTGAGCGCGCCTGGGTCCAGGCCCCTGCCGGGGTTCAGCGCTTCAGTCGGCCGCGGGCTACGGGCCTCGTCGCCGACGACACGGCGTCGGTGGTTCGGCCATTTGGCCGCGGTCGGCTCGCGCGCGTCGGCGAGCCGCGGTGCCGTTGAGGCGGATGCGTGCCGACATCCGGTGCAGAAGGGCGTCCGGCACTCAGCCGTGGAAGGACAAGCCATGCACATATCCGGACCGACAGCGGGCCGCCGGGGTGGTGCCGCGGCCATCGCCGCGTTGGTGCTCTGCTCGACCCTTCTGACCGGGCAGGACTTCGCCGCCACCGGAGGAGGAGCCGAAGGTGTGACCACGCCATCGGTGCCCGCCCCGACGCTGGTCTGGAGACCCTGCGTTCAAGGCAGCCCCTTCGACTGTGCGACCGCGAAGGTGCCGCTGGACTACGACAACGCGCGTGGTCGCACCATCGAACTGGCAGTCATCAAACGGAAGGCGACCGCCCCCGGTCGACGCATAGGCACCCTGTTCTTCAACCCCGGCGGCCCCGGCGGACCAGGAACGGTCCAAATGCCACAGAACTACGAGTTCTTCCCGCGCGAGGTACGGGAGCGGTTCGACATCGTCAGCTGGGACCCCCGCGGAGTCGGCAGCAGCACCGCGGTGAACTGCTTCGCAAACCGCAAAGCAGCCGACGACTGGGCCGCGAGCAAAGCAGCGGGATTCCCGGTCGGCGAAAGGGAGCGAACGGCCTGGATCGCCGCGTACGAGGACCTGGCCCGGCGCTGTGAACAGCGGGATCCCGAGCTCCTGCGTCATGTGTCGACCGCCGACACCGCCCGCGACCTCGACCAGCTCCGCCAGGCGACGGGAGAGTCACAACTCACCTACACGGGGATCTCCTACGGCACGTTCCTGGGCGCCACCTACGCCAACCTCTTCCCCGGCAAGGTGCGCGCCATGGTTCTCGACAGCAACTGGGACCCGCAGGCCTGGACGAACCACGCCTCCGACGACGCCCGGCTCACGGCATTCCTGCGCTTGGGCTCGGACCGCAGTGCGGCAGCGGTCGTGGACAGGTTCCTCGCCCTGTGCGGGGCCACCACCACCGCCCGCTGCGCCTTCTCCGCCGGTGGCCCGAAAGCGACCCGGGACAAGTTCGACCAGCTGATGCAGCGGCTTCGGAAGCATCCCGTGGGCACGTCGACCTATGCGGGCACGGTCGCTGACGTAGTGAGCAGCCTCTACGTCGTTCACCCGGGGTGGACGGACCTCGCCGGCAGGCTTCAGGACCTGTGGCAGGGCCGCGTCCCGAAACCGTCCCCACTCCCCCCTGCGCCACCGGTGCCGAATCCGAATCCGTACCTGGGCGAGGAGCAGAGCGCTGCGGTGTTCTGCGGCGACAGCCCCAACCCACGTGACCCCCGTGCGTACCACGCTCTGGAGGAAGCCAGCGCCAAGCGTGCGGGGGACGCCGGGCGCTTCTGGACGTGGGCGGCCGAGGGATGTGCCCCCTGGCCGACGGTCGCCGCCAACCGTTACCGCGGGCCGTGGAACAAGCCCACGGCGCACCCCGTCCTGGTGGTCGGCACCGTCTACGACCCCGCCACCCCCTACTCGGGCTCGCAGGCCATGGTCAGGGAACTGGCCGACGCGCGCCTGCTCACCAACGACGGATACGGGCACACGGCACTGGTCAACCCCAGCAGTTGCATCAAGGCCCACGAAAGCCGCTACCTCATCGACGGCACCCTCCCGCCGGTCGGAACGACGTGCCGACCGGACACGCCTCCCTTCCCCGCACCCAAGCCGAGGGGCGGCGTCGACGCCGGAGGCGGGTGGATGGCCGGCGCCATCTCCTGAGTCAGCCGCATGGGTCGGCCAACCGGAGGTCGGCAAGCGTCCGTCCCAGGCGGGCGAGTGGGGACAGGGCCATCAGTGCCGGCGACAGCAACATGCATGCGGCTGTTACCAGGAGACTGGTGCGCGTTCCCCACACTGCCGCGAGAAAGCCGCCGAGCAGCGAGCCGAACGGGCTCAGCCCCATGCCGACAAAGTTGATCGTCGCGGCCACGCGGCCTTGCATCCCGTCCGGAGTGACGGTCTGCCGGACGGCCATGACCGTGACGTTCACCAGCTGGCTGAAGGTCCCGAAAACGAAGTTGACCGTAAGGAGCGCGGGAACCGTCACCACAGTGGAGCCGTGCAGTGCGGGCACGAACAGGAACACGCCGTCGCCGAGTGCTGCCGCGGACACGAGGACAGCGCCATATCCGAAGCGGCTCGGTAGGCGGGCGGCCAGCAGCGAGCCCAGGAGCGCGCCCGGCCCCGTGACCGCGAGTGCCAGCCCGACGGCGGTGCCCGACAGACGCAGGTCCCGTGGCAGGAACAGCAGATACGCCGTCATCACAGCCGCGAAGAAGAACTGGAAGGCGGCTGATGCGAGGCACACAGTCCGCAGCGAGGTGTCGCCGGCGACAAAAAGGAGGCCCTCATGGATCCGCCGCCAGACCCGAGGAGGGCGTTCCGAGCGTTCCGGAACGGATTCGCGGCGGCCGATCCGTCGGATCGACAGGAACGACAGCGCGAAGAACACCGCGCTGAAGGCCGCAGCGATGGGCGCCGACAACTCCGACACCGATGCACCGCCGAGGGCGGGACCACCCATCTGGGCAGCGGACCGGCTGCCCTCGAGCGCGCTGTTGCCCCGCACCAACTGATCGTGTTTCACCAGCCGTACCAGAGATGTCTGGTATGCCACGTCGAAGAACACCGACAGGGCCCCGACGACGAAGGCGACCACGAGCAGCGCCGGCAGGCCGAGCCCACCGAGGAGGCCGGCCACGGCGGCGGCGCCCAGTGCCAGGGCCCGACCGGCGTCCGCCAGCACCATGAGCGTGCGGGTCCGCCACCTGTCCACCCATGCACCGGCGAAGAGCGACAGCAGCAGGATCGGCACCTGCCCCACCGCGCGCAAGGTGCCCAACTGACCGGCATCGGCGTGGAGCGTCAGGACGGCGAAGAGCGGCAGAACCACCAGACTTGCATGTTCGCCCAGTTGGGAGGCCGTCTGGCCCACCCAGAGCCTGCGGAAGTCGCCGTCCCGCCACAGACTTGACGGAACGGGCCGACCGGAATCGGATACAGCGGAGGATGAAGAAGCGGAAGAGGAAGACACAGAGACCCCTCGGATGACCGAAGACGAGACCCGTCACCCGGCGCACAACAGGTGCATCAAGGGCAGCACACGATGACAGGCCGCTCACGGCCTCAAACGTCAACGCGTGCTCGGACGACCGACCATGTCTTCGCTCCTCGTGAGTCACTCGCTGCGCGAACACTAACTCCCTCTCGGCAGGGCGCGAAAGGCGATTGACGGCAGTGCCGATTAGGCTGTGCTGACAATCTGAGACGGACTGGCCGGGAGGCCATGTGGACCTCATTGAGCGCGAGTTGACCGACCCTTGGGAAGGCGTTCTGGTCGCTCCTGCCCGCGGCAGTGACGTAGGTGTTCTGGTCCTGGCGGGCTCCAGCGGGCGGATCGAGAGGGAAAGGGCAACGATCCTCGCCCAGCAGGGCATGACGGCTTTGTCGATCCGCTGGTTCGGCGGGCCGGGTCAGTCTCCGGGCATCTGTGAGATCCCTCTGGAGACCTTCGGCGCGGCGGTCGGCTTCCTCCAGGCGAACGGAGCGCGACGCATCGGCATCCTGGGCGTCTCCAAGGGGGCCGAGGCAGCTCTGCTCATCGCAGTGCACGATCCGCGCGTGGACGCTGTCCTCGCGCTGTCCCCCACCTCTCGTATCTGGTGCAACGTCGGACCTGGCCGCGACGGAGCGCTTCGTCCTTGTCGATCGTCCTGGACCTGGCAGGAGCAGCCGCTGCCTTTCGTCCCGATGGATGACTCCTGGACTCCCGAAGGGTCGGGCAGCGGGCCGGTCGCCATCCGACGGTGGTACGAACTCAGCGAACTGGCCTTCGCCCACCGGCTTTCGGCGGCGGAGATCCCCGTGGACAGGACCCGAGCGGATCTGCTGCTGGTCGCGGGCGGCGACGACGCGATGTGGCCGTCTCTTCCCTTCGCCGAACAACTGGCAGAACGGCGTCGCTCGGCTGGGGCAACCGTGCGTCTGATCGCCGGCCACGACGCCGGCCACCGCCCGCGTCTTCCCGGCGAGAGCCCCGCACCGGCATCGCCGAAATTCCTCTACGGAGGCACGCCCGAAGCTGACGCGCTCTTGGGCGCGGCTGCCTGGCCCCACATCCTCGACACGCTCCGCGGGGGCTGATCCTCCGCCGATTCGATCGCGCGGGAAGTTGAAGTCACTCCCAGCCGTGGGACGACCTACGTGCCGACGTGTGCCATGAGCAGCGGCTGGAAGAAGCCTGTCTCCTGCGGCATACGCCACTCGGGGTCCACAAACCCCGTGTCGGCCACGAGGCGGGTCAGCCGGTCCCGGGCGAGCGCCCAGTAGACGGTTCGGCGGACCCTGACACGCCACTCTCCGCCCGTCGGCAGGAGTTGGAAATGCTCCAAGTCGTAGTGCTCGCCGTCCTCGTGCCAGTGCCAGAGCTGGAAGGTGACGGTCCGCTCTCCCCCGTCTTCGGACCGGTGGACCTGTGGAAGCGCCGAAGCGGGGCGATCGCGCAGCAGGTCGTCGTATGGGCGCGTGCTGAGCAGCAGGAGACCGCCGGGACGCAGCACCCGGCGCATCTCCGCCAGGGCTGCGTGGACATCCTGCTCCGTCAGAAGGTGGGGCAGGGCGTTGTCGGCGCAGACGACGACGTCGAACCGGGCGTCGGGAAACGGCAGGCGCCGCATGTCCGCAACGGCCGCGCGCAGCGTCACACTCCGGTGGCCGGCCTCCCGAGCGGCACGGGCAACGGCACGGGAGCTGAGATCCGTCCCGGTGACGCAGTGGCCGCGCAACGCCAGACCGATGGCCTGCGTTCCGATGCCACAGGAGCAGTCGAGCACCGCCGCGCGGTCTTGGCCCATCAGGGCGTCCAACGCGTCCCCCTGCCGGCGGATGCTGGTGTCCCAGTCTGCGTAGATCAGGTGGTAGTCGTCGGCCAGTTCGTCGTAGAAACGTGCCACCGAACCCTCGGTCATGGCCCGAGGCTACTGTCCATGCCCAGCCGAAGACACCCGAGTTGCCGGCCACACGATGCTGTGCGTCGAGGACTTCGGCAGCCCCAAGGCACGTCATCGAGCTTCCCGAGATTCCTGGCCGTAGCGCGCTTCCGGGCCGGCCGACGACACCCTCCGAGTCTTGGAGCGTTGAGCACGGCATGACTGATTCCCCGCCACTGCCCTCCGTGCCCGACAACGGACCCCGCGTGTCGCGCGAGGAGTTCGACTCCCTCTTCGACACCCTGAAGACGTGGGGGCGCTGGACCCCCGCGGACCGCGGCGCCTGGAACCGGGTGACGGCCGAGCACGTCCAGCGAGCCACCGCTCTGGTGCGCACCGGGACCGTCGTCCCGATGGCCCTGCCGTGGAACACGGTGCCCGGCCCGGACAACGGCAAGCCCGCCCTGCACTACATGTCCGAGCTGGGCGACATCGAGCCCCCGGAGCCCACCTGCCACAAGGACTTCATCGCCGTCGACTACCACGGCGAGGGCGTCAGCCACCTCGACGCGCTGTCCCACATCGCCTACCAGGGGCAGCTGTACGACGGCCGCACCGCCGGCGAGGTCGTCGACGCCAAGGGCGCGCACTTCGGCGCCGTGTCCTCGCTCGGCCCCCTCGTGACCAAGGGTGTCCTGATCGACATGCCCGTCGTCCTCGGCACCGACTGGCTCGAGCCCGGCCGGGCCGTGCACGCCGAGGAAGTCCTCGCCGCCGAGGAGGCTCTCGGGGTGAAGATCGGCGACGGTGACGCGGTGCTGCTGCGCTCCGGCCACTTCCGCCGCCGCCGGGAGCTCGGCGCCTGGAACCCGGACAAGGCCAGCGCCGGCTTCCACGTGGACGTCGTGCCGCTGCTGGCCGATCGGGGTGTCGCCCTGCTCGGCGGCGACGGCGACAGCGATGTACGGCCCTCCCCGGTCGAGGGAGTGTCCTCCCCCGTGCACGCGCTCGCCATCACGGCGATGGGAGTGCCGCTGCTCGACAACCTCGACCTCGAGGCGCTCTCCGCGGCCTGCACGGAGGCCGGCCGCTACGAGTTCATGATGACGGTGGCCCCGCTGAACATCCCCGGCGGCACCGGCTCGCCCGTCAACCCGGTGGCGGTGCTGTGATGGGACGCTGGGCCGAGAAGGAGCAGTGGATGGGCCGGCGCCTCATCGGCACAGCCGAACTCACCTTGCCGGGAAAGGCACGTACTCACCCTTGCCGCTCTCAACGTATAGCGCACCGGGGGGCTTGCGGCAAGGCCGTGATCATGCCGCAGAATCTCCGACCGAGGCCGGAATCCACGGGAAACGGGGAGTCGCGGAATGCGCGTGCTGTTGATGAGTTACGGGTCGCGCGGGGACATCGAGCCGATGACGGCACTCGCGGTGCAACTGCGGGCGCTCGGCGCGGAGGCGCGGGTCTGCGCGCCGCCGGACTTCGCGGAGCTTCTGGACGATGCGGACATCCCTCTGGCACCGATCGGCCGGCCGGTGCGCCCGATGGTGAAGGGGGCGGTGACCGGGACGGCGCCGATGCCGGCGGAAGGCCTGTCCCAGCGCGCGGCCGCGTTGGTCGCCACGACCTACGACGCGGTCGCGGCGGCGGCCGAAGGATGTGACGCGGTGGTGGCGACCGGCCTGCTCCCGGCCGCGGCCGCCGCGCGGTCGGCGGCCGAGAATCTGGGCATCCCGTACGTCTTCGTGGCCTACTTCCCGAGCTACCTGCCTTCGCCGCACCACCCGCCGCTCCCCCGGCCGGGCAGCCCGTCCCCAGCGGAGGCGACCGACAACCGGGTGCTGTGGGACCTGGACCTCGAGAACATGAACGCGTTGTTCGGCACGGGCCTCAACGCCCACCGGGCGACGATCGGCCTGCCGCCGGTGGACAACTTCCGCGACTACGTCCTCACCGACCAGCCGTGGCTGGCGGCGGACCCGACCTTGAGCCCGTGGCTACAGCCTGCCGAACTCGACGTGGTGCAGACCGGCGCCTGGCTCCGCCCGGACGAACGCCCGCTCCTCGCCGAGTTGGAGGCGTTCCTGGACGCCGGCACACCACCGGTGCACGTGGGCTTCGGAAGCATTCCCATGCGCGACGCGCAGAATGTGGCCCAGGCGGCCATCGAGGCGGTCCGCGCACAGGGCCGCCGCGCACTCGTCTCCGGCGGCTGGGCGGACCTGGCCCTGATCGACGACCAGGACGACTGCTTCGCCGTCGGCGAGGTCAACCACCACGCGCTGTTCCGCCGGGTGGCCGCCGTCGTGCACCACGGCGGCGCGGGCACCACGACGACGGCCGCCCTGGCCGGCGCGCCCCAGGTGGTGGTGCCCCAGATCGCGGACCAGCCGTACTGGGCCGGCCGCGTGGCCGAACTGGGCATCGGCGCGGCCCATGGCGGCCCGACTCCGACCTTCGAGTCCCTGTCGGCCGTGCTGAGGACGGCCCTGACCCCCGAAACCCGCGCACGAGCACGCGCCGTGGCCGACATGATCAGCACCGACGGAGCAACGGTGGCCGCGAAACTGCTGCTCGACGCCGTCAGTCAGAATCACACAGGCTCGTAGAGCCGGGGAAAGTACACCGGCCGCGGCACCACGAGGGCGGGCGCGGCGATCCCGAAACTGACCTCGTGCTCGGCCGCGGAACTGGCCGCGCTCGCGTTGAAGGTCGCCTGTCAGCGCTGGAGCGAGACGACTGACGGCGACGACTTCGGTGACGTCGCGCTGCGAACACTCAGCGATCTGCGGGCAGCCGGCGCCTTGTGCGGTCGCGGACAGAGCCGGTGCCGTGAACAGGGGGCCGCTCGGTCCCACGATGAGCGAGCGTGGGGCAGGCTCGCCTGCGGCGGCCTGCCCTGTGATGCGCGTGCGCTCGGCGGCGGGTCAGTCGGGCAGGCGGTCCATCAGCCAGCCGCACAGTTCCTCCGTGACGGCGGTGTGGTCCGTCGTGGCGGAGGAGCAGATGAAGTCGTCGACGTCGCTCTCGGACGGGTCGAGTCCGTCGATGTTCACGTACAGGTCCTTCTGTACGTCGATGTCGCGGATCGAGACGGCACTGACCGAGGGCACGAAGCAGACGCTCTCGTGCCGCAGGTCGACCTGGGCGCCGAACTTCTTCAGCGAGTCGGCGAGGATCCCGTAGGAGCGCAGGCTGCCGCCGGGCGCGCCGTCGAGTTCCGGGAAGCCGGACGTCTTGATCGTCTTCTCGGCCTTGGGGAACCTGCGCTTCAGCTCGGCGACGATGACGTCTCTGCCCTGGGCCTGGGTGTAGAAGGTGGTGCCGGGGTAGATCCGCTCGACCTTCAGCGCGGTCTCGCCGGGCGGGACGGGCAGGCCGGTGCCGTCGCCGCGGCCGTTGGCCAGCGCGAGGATGCGGGGAATGCGAGGCCAGTTGCCGGCCTGCGCCAGCCGCTCCAGGAACTCGGTGCGCTCCGGGGCGATCCCGATCTCGCCGCTCGCCGGGTCGTAGTGCCGCCAGAGCATCTGCCGGGCGGCGGGGCTGTTCATCTGCCGGGCGAAGTCGTTGGCCACCGGGATGAAGTGGGCGAACGCCTGGACGCCGACGGGGATGACGGCGCCGCGGTGCGGGGTGTCGTAGGAGAAGTACACGCGGACGCGGTGGTCCATCCGCTGCATCTCCATGCGGGCGAGGGCGTAGCGGGTGATCAGGCCGCCCATGCTGAAGCCGCCCACCGTAAGTCCGGCGCCGCCGAGTTGCTCGGCCACGGTCCGCATGATGCACGCGGTCGCCGCCTCGGCGTTCTCCAGGACGGAGGCGCTGCGCTCCTCGAATCCGAGCAGGATGACGTCACGGCCCCGTCGGCGCAGCTCGCTCAGGAAGGGGTAGCCGCTGTCGAGGCCGGCGTAGAGCCACTTCAGGTCGCTCCTGCCGAGGTTGAAGCCGTCGGCCATGATCACCGGCCGGGTGATGCCCTGGTTGCGTTCGCCGTAGAAGACGTGGGCGAAACCGTTCGGCAGCTGCCACTGCTCGTCCGGCTCCGGCACCGGGTACGGCAGCTGGACCGGGGGCGTGGAACTCAGGGGGGTGGGGAGCGTGAATGCTCCGACGCTCTGCTCGGCCTTCTCGTCCTGTTGTTCGGACACAGCCGGTCTCCTTCCGGATCCGCGCAGGGCGCAGCAGCCCGGTGGACCCGGGCTGGAGGGCTGCGAACAGTGCGAAGATCACAACTATCTACAGCACATGCTCCGTCGCCTCGCCGGACGCCGCTCGCTGAGTCGCTCGTACGGAGGCAACCCGGGCGGCGACGAGATCAGCCGGCGCGGCGTTGGTAGACCATGACCTTGCGGCCTCGTTCGCTCCGTTCGGAGCAGCGGATGAAGTGCGTCTTGAGGACTTGCTGCTTGATCCGGTCGCGGGCTGTGGTGGGGGACGACGCGCTGTCGTCGGTGACGAGGACTATGCGGCGGGCGGTCAGCATGGCATCCGCTATCTGCTGCGGGGTGCCCTCCACGCCGTTCAGGGTGCCGGATCCCAGCGGGCTCTCGACGAGTGCCACGTCGTCGGCCCCGGTGAACGCGGCAGGCGAGACGAGGGCGGTGTCACGACGCGCGGCGGGGATGTACAGCACCGCGTCACCCGGCTCGCGGACCGCGGCGACGTTCTCGGCCGTGGACAGCACGTCGTCGATCCGGTCGCTCGCGCTGCGCAGGGACACCTGGACGGGGAGCAGCCCGAGGAAAGCGAGAACCATGACCACGCCGATGGTCCGGCAAGGTGAACTCCGGACGCGAGATGCGAGTGCGTGGCACGCCGCGCCGATGAGCAGCGCGAGTCCAATGTTGCTGAACAGGATGTAGCGGGTCTGGTAGACGGGGTGGGCCGCGGAGACGGCGACCAGCAGGAGCGGTGGAAGGACGAGGAGTGGCAGGGCGAGCGCGGTGAGCGTGAGCCGGTCGCCGCCGGGCACGCGGCCGGCCGTCCTCGATCGTGCGAGCCATGCGCACAGCACTCCCGCGAGCAGGGTCGGTGCGAGACCGAGCAGTGTGCTCGGTCCGGTCGGGGGGATCCAGGCGATCTGCCCCTGTTGCGCCTGGCTCGCCACGACGAGGGGCAACGTGCCCGTCACGGCGGCACACGCGGCGCATGTCCATCGCAGGACGGTCGCGCCGGGCGGGCGGGCCAGGGCGATCGTCCCGGCATGCGCGAACAGCACCAGGAGGGAGAACCAGTTGAGCAGCGCGGCCATCAGCACGGTCGCGCCGTACGCTGCCCAGCGGCTCGTGCGCGGGCTGTCGGCCGCCGCGACGAGCAGTCGGCAGGCCAGTGCCACGCAGGCGGTCACCAGAGCGTACGGGCGTCCCTCCTGCGCATACTCCTGGGCCGCGGGGAGAAGGGCGAACGCCAGGCCCGCGGCGAGTCCCGTACACCGGCCGGCCAGTCGGGAGCCCAGAAGGGTGATCACGGCAGTGCCGCACGCCATGGCCAGGACGGAGGGCAGCCGCAGGGAGTAGAGGCTGTCTCCGAAGACCGTGAAGACGCCGTGCATGAACACGTAGTACAGGCCATGGACCACATCGATCCGACCCAGCAGGTGCCAGATCTCGGGGGTGCTCCTGTGGGCCGCTTCCCACGTCGCCGCCTCGTCACGCCACATGCTGTTCTCACGCGTGATCCCCCACAGGCCGAGTAAGAGCGTGACGGCCGGTGGTCCCACCGTAGCGATTGTTCTAGGCATGACAACACTCCGGGATGGCGCGAAGGGGGCGATCGGAATCACGGGCGGCCCGCAGGCCGCTTCTGACCACCTGCAACGCTAGGTACCGGAATGATCTTGATCGTCACCTACGCGGACGACACCGGAGACCCGTCCTAAGTACCAATGCCCGCCTGGGATGGGTCGGCGGACGTACGCCTCGAGTGCCTGGCCGGCCGGAAGCCGCGCCCGTCCCCGAGGGGCCGGCTGTCCCGGAACGGGCCCCGACGTGCGCGGAATCCCTCCGTCAGCGAGTCCGGCTTGAGTAGGGTGATGCGCATGAAGGCACTTTTGTTGTCTGGTGGCTCAGGTACCCGTTTGCGCCCCATAACCCATACCTCGGCGAAGCAACTCGTACCGGTCGCGAACAAACCCGTGCTGTTCTACGGCCTGGAAGCGATCGCCGAGGCCGGCGTCACCGAGGTCGGGATCATCGTCGGGGACACCGCCGAGGAGATCCGGGAGGCGGTCGCCGACGGCTCCGCCTTCGGTCTCGACGTCACCTACCTTCCGCAGGCGGCGCCGCTGGGGCTGGCCCATGCGGTGCTGATCGCCCGTGAGTTCCTGGGCGACGACGACTTCGTGATGTACCTCGGCGACAACTTCATCGTCGGTGGCATCACCGCTCTGGTGGACGCCTTCCGCACCGAACGGCCGGACGCCCAGATCCTGTTGACGAAGGTGCCGAACCCCACCGCGTTCGGCGTGGCCGAGCTGGACGCGGCGGGCCAGGTGATCGGCCTGGAGGAGAAACCCAGGCATCCCAAGAGCGAACTGGCGCTGGTGGGCGTGTATCTGTTCACTCCGGCGATCCATGAAGCCGTGCGCGCGATCGAACCGTCCCGGCGCGGCGAGTTGGAGATCACGGATGCCGTCCAGTGGCTGATCGACGCCGGACGTGACGTACGTTCCACGACGATCTCCGGGTACTGGAAGGACACCGGGAACGTCACCGACATGCTCGAGGTCAACCGGTCGGTGCTGGAGACCCTGGAGCGCCGGATCGACGGCACGGTCGACGACGGCAGCGAGATCATCGGCCGGGTGCGGATCGAGCCCGGAGCGAAGGTGACCGGCAGCCGGATCGTCGGTCCGGTGGTCGTCGGCGCCAACACCGTGATCACCGACTCCTACGTCGGACCCTTCACCTCGATAGCCGGCGACTGCCGGATCGAGGACAGCGAGATCGAGTACTCGATCATGCTGCGCGACTCCTCGATGAGCGGCGTCCGGCGGGTGGAGGCCTCCCTCATCGGCCGCAACGTCGAGGTCACTCCCGCGCCCCGCAAGCCCGCCGCCCACCGATTCGTCCTCGGCGACCACAGCAAGGTGCAGATCTCATCATGACGACCAGCATCGTGGTGACCGGCGGTGCCGGTTTCATCGGCTCGCACTACGTCCGCACGCTGCTCGGTCCGGCCGGCCCGGGTGATGTGGCGGTCACGGTGCTGGACAAGCTCACCTACGCGGGGAATCCGGCCAACCTCGACGAGGTGCGCGATCACCCGGGATTCGCCTTCGTCAAGGGTGACATCTGTGACGCCGCGCTGGTCGACGAGCTCCTCGCCGAACACGACCAGGTCGTCCACTTCGCCGCCGAATCGCATGTGGACCGCTCGATCCTGGGCGCCACCGAGTTCATCCGGACCAACGTCCTGGGCACCCAGACACTGCTGGACGCGGCGCTGCGCCACCGAAGGCCGAAGACCTTCGTGCACATCTCCACCGACGAGGTGTACGGCTCCATCGAGTCCGGCTCATGGCCGGAGACCGACCCGCTGCGCCCCAACTCCCCGTACGCCGCCTCCAAGGCGTCGAGCGACCTGCTCGCCCTCTCCTGTCACCGCACCCACGGCCTCGACGTGCGGGTGACCCGCTGCTCCAACAACTACGGGCACCACCACTTCCCCGAGAAGGTCATCCCGCTGTTCATCACGAATCTGCTGGACGGCAGGAAGGTTCCGCTGTACGGCGACGGCGGCAACGTCCGCGACTGGCTGCACATCGACGACCACGTCCAGGGCATCGAACTCGTTCGCACCAAGGGGCGCGCCGGTGAGGTCTACAACATCGGCGGCGGTACCGAGCTGTCCAACAAGGAACTGACCACTCTGCTGCTGGAGGCCTGCGGCGCGGACTGGGACACCAGCGTCGAGTACGTCGCCGACCGCAAGGGCCACGACCGCCGTTACTCGGTGAACTGCGGCAAGGCACGTGCGGAGCTGGGCTACGAACCCCGCAAGGACTTCGCCACCGGCCTCGCGGACACGGTCGCCTGGTACCGCGAGAACCGCGCCTGGTGGGAGGCGCTGAAGGAGCGCGCGGCGCTCTAGTGCCGCGTCATCGGGTTCTGTCCGCAAGGTCCGCCTCCCTCGACGAGAAGAAAGGTTCAGCCCGATGAATTTCAAGATCCAGCCGACCGCCCAGGTCGACGAGACGGCCACGATCGGTGACGGGACGACGGTCTGGGACCTGGCCCAGATACGGGAGGACGCCCGGCTGGGCAGCGGCTGCATCGTGGGCCGGGGAGCGTATGTCGGCCCGGGGGTGCGGATCGGCGACCATGTGAAGCTCCAGAACTACGCGTTGGTCTATGAACCCGCAGTGCTCGGTGACGGGGTGTTCGTCGGCCCCGCGGCGGTGCTCACCAACGACTACTTTCCTCGTTCGGTGGACCCGCAGGGCCGACTGAAGCGCGGCAGCGACTGGGAGGCCGTGGCCGTGGTGGTGGCCGAGGGGGCGTCGCTGGGGGCCCGTTCGGTGTGCGTGGCACCAGTGCGCGTCGGGCGCTGGGCGCTGGTCGCGGCGGGTGCCGTGGTGACCCGGGACGTGCCGGACTTCGCGCTCGTGGCCGGTGTCCCGGCGCGCCGGATCGGCTGGGTGGGCCGGGCCGGCGTACGACTGGTCGAACGGGACGGCGAGCCGGGCACCTGGGAGTGTCCCGAGACGGGGGCGCTGTACGACGAGAAGGACGGGGAACTCGTCGAACACGCATGACAGCTGTTTCCAGCTGTTTCCCTCAAAAGGCAAATCTTCGAACATCTACAGGCATAACATGTGCGCGAACTGTGCGGACCAAGCACAATGAGCACACAAGCCAGAAGTGCCCAGGGGGGGTTACGGGGTTGGTGGGGCCACCTGTGCCAGCAGCCAGGAGCGACAACCGCTCCGCCGGCTGACAGCTGACGTTTGCCTTGTCTTACACCGCCCGGCCATCAGCGCCGAGGCGCTTTCGAGTCTGCGCACAACGAAGACCCACAGGGGGGTTGGTGTGCCCAAACGATGATCACCACACGTCTGGCGGCGCTCGAACATGAGGATCCGCCGCTGCTCGCACTCGCCCAACGACTCCTCGCGGTCGCCGAGTCGGGGCTGCCGTCGATGCTGCTGCCAGGGGGCGAGGCCTTCGCCTTCACCATGGCCGGGCGGAAGGACCCCGGCGGCTCCTGGACCCTGGAGCGGCGCGGGATCAGCACCCGGTACGCGGCCATCACCGTGCTGGGCGCCCGGTATCTCCCCGAGGACCGCCAGCGCGCGGTGCTCGGCGGGCGTACGGCCGAGGAGTTCGCGGGGCTGCTGGTCGAGTCGCTGCCCGCGGTGACCAACCTCGGCGACGCGGCGCTCATCTCCTGGGCCGCCGCCGAGACCGAGCACCCCAAGCTGTCCGACGCCCTGGCGCGGGTCGAGGCGCTGGACGCGCCGGGCCGTCCGCAGTACACCGTCGAGGCCGCCTGGGTGCTGTCCGCCCTCGCGGCGGCTCGCGACACGGTCGATGTGGAGAGACGTTTCACCACAGCTCGCGACCGTCTGCTGGGGGCCCGGATCGGTGACAGCCCGCTGTTCCCGCACGCCACCGCACCGGGCCTGCTGCCCTGGTACCGGGCGCACGTCAGCTGCTTCGCCGACCAGACGTACCCGCTCCAGGCCCTGGCCCGTGCCCACGCGAGCGGCGACGGGGACGGCGATCCGGAGGCGCTGGCCGCGGCCGAGGCCTGCGCGGCACGCATCTGCGAACTCCAGGGCGACGGCGGGCAGTGGTGGTGGCACTACGACGCCCGAACCGGCGGTGTCGTGGAGGGCTACCCGGTCTACAGCGTCCACCAGCACGCGATGGCGCCGACCGCCCTGTTCGACCTCACCGACGCCGGCGGCCCCGACTTCGGCGCGGCGATCCGCAAGGGCCTGCGCTGGATGACTGACGTACCCGAACTGGCCGGCGCGGAGCACCGGGAGCCGATGATCCTCGACGAGCTCGGTGCCACCTGGCGCAAGGTCTACCGGGGCGACCCGAAGAAGGCCGTACGCGCCGCCCGGGGTCTGTCCACCCGGGTCGCTCCGGGCCTGCGGCTGAAGTCCCTGGACCGGGTGTACCGCCCGCTCGCCGTCGACCGCGAATGCCGGCCGTACGAGTTCGGCTGGATGCTCTACGCCTGGCAGGGGGGCCGGATATGAGCGAGAGACAGACGCTGTTCGGGGTCGAGCTGGACCCGCTGACCATGGACGAGACCGTGGCACGCTGCCTGGACGCGGTGCGGGACGGCAGACAGCTGGAGATCGGCGTGGTCAACGCCGCGAAGCTGGTGAACATGCGGCGGGACGACCGGCTCGCCAAGGCCGTGGCCGGCTGCGATCTGGTCCTCGCCGACGGACAGGCCGTGGTCTGGGCCGGCCGGGTGCTGCGCGCCCCGCTGCCCGAACGGGTGGCCGGGATCGACCTGTTCCTGCGGCTGCTGGCCGAGGCGGAGGCGGCGGGCATGTCGGTGTACTTCCTCGGCGCCAAGCCGGAGGTGCTGGAGCGGATGCTGCTCCGGGTGGCCGACCGCTTCCCCGGCCTGAAGGTGGCCGGCAGCCGGAACGGCTATTTCGACGACTCCGAACAGGAGGCGATCGCTGACGGCATCGCACGCAGCGGCGCCCAGATGCTCTTCCTTGGCATGACCTCGCCGAAGAAGGAGATCTTCACCGCCGCCTACGGCGCCCACACCGGCGCCCGGGTCGTGCACGGAGTCGGCGGCTCCTTCGACATCCTGGCCGGTGTCACCAAGCGGGCCCCCGAGGCCTGGCAGCGCCGGGGCCTGGAGTGGCTCTACCGCGCACTGCAGGAGCCGCGCCGCCTGGGCCGCCGCTACCTCACCACCAACGCCTCCTTCCTCCTCATGACGGCGCGCGAGCTCGTCCGGCTCACCCCGTCGGCCGCTCCCGCGAACAGGAGTCACTGATGCGCGTCGTCGTGGTTGGACAGGGATACGTCGGCCTGCCGCTGGCCATTCGCGCCGCCGAGGTCGGGCACGAGGTGATCGGCTACGACGTCGACGCCCGGCGGATCAAGAGGCTCGCCGCCGGTGAGTCCTTCGTCGAGGACGTCTCCTCCGAGCGGATCCGCGCGGCGCTGGACAACGGCACCTACCGCCCCAGCGAGTCGGCCCGCGACTGCGGCGGTTTCGACGTCGCCGTGGTGACCGTCCCGACGCCGTTGCACGAGGGCACTCCCGACCTCCGTTACATCAAGGAGTCGGCGGTCGCCCTCGCCCGCTACCTGCGCCCCGGAGCCACGGTCGTCCTGGAGTCGACGACCTATCCCGGCACCACCCAGGAGCTGTTCGCCCCGATCCTGGAGGAGGGCTCGGGGCTGACCGCCGGCACCGACTTCCACCTCGGCTACAGCCCGGAGCGGATCGACCCCGGAAACCCCGTCTGGGGTTTCAAGGAGACCCCGAAGGTCGTCTCCGGTGTCGACGACGCGTCGCTCAAGGCCGTTCAGGACTTCTACGCCCAACTCGTCGAGACCACCGTGCCGGTGGGCTCGCCCAAGGAGGCCGAGCTCGCCAAGCTGCTGGAGAACACCTTCCGGCATGTGAACATCGCGCTGGTCAACGAGATCGCGATGTTCGCCCACCACCTGGACATCGACGTCTGGCAGGCCATCGACGCCGCCTCCTCCAAGCCCTTCGGCTTCATGAAGTTCACGCCCGGACCGGGCGTCGGCGGCCACTGCCTGCCGATCGACCCCTCGTACCTGTCCTGGCGGGTGCAGCGCGAACTCGGGCAGAGCTTCCGGTTCGTGGAGCTGGCCAACGACATCAACAGCCACATGCCCGAGTACGTGACGCGCCGGGTCAGCGAGCTGTTCAACGAGCGACGCCGTTCCGTGAACGGCTCGCGGATCCTGCTGCTCGGTCTGGCGTACAAGAAGAACACCGGTGACGCCCGCGAGTCGCCCGCCCTGCGCATCTCCCAGCTGCTGCTCGACATGGGCGCCCAGGTCAGGGCGGCGGACCCGCACGTCGTCGAGAGCCTGCCGGTGGACACCCGGCTGGTGCGGGTCGAACCGACGCCGCAGGAGCTGGCGAACGCCGACGTGGTGGTCCTGCTCACCGACCACGACGGCTTCGACTACGAACTCATCGCCGAACACGCCCCCTTCGTCCTGGACTGCCGCCGGCGGCTGCCGTCCGGACCCACGATCGAGGTGCTCTGAACCATGCGAGTCGTCTGCGTAGCCGGGGCGCGCCCCAACTACATGAAGATCAAACCGGTGATGGACGCCCTGGAACGCCGGGGCGCCGAGGTGGTCCTCGTCCACACCGGCCAGCACTACGACCCGGCGATGAACGACGTGTTCTTCGCCGACCTCGGCATCCGTCCGCCCGACCGCTTCCTCGGGGTCGGCTCCGGCACCCACGCCGAGCAGACCGGCCGCGTGATGACCGCGTTCGAGCCACTCCTGGACGAGGTCTCGCCGGACATCGTCGTGGTGGTCGGCGACATCAACTCCACGCTGGCCTGCGCCCTGGTCACCGCCAAGGCCGGGCCGCTGCTGGCCCATGTCGAGGCCGGCCTGCGCAGCCGCGACTGGAGCATGCCGGAGGAGGTCAACCGGGTCGCCACCGACCGGGTCAGCGACTATCTTCTGGCCCCCTCCCCCGACGCCGCCCGGAACCTGCGCGCGGAGGGGTACCGGGAGGACCAGATCCACCTGGTCGGCAACGTCATGATCGATACGCTGCTGGCCAACCTGGAGCGGGCCAGGGCCTCGGACGTTCTCGACCGATACGGCCTGTCCGGAGGCGAGTTCGGCCTGGTCACCCTGCACCGGCCCGCCAACGTGGACGACCCGGAGGTTCTCACCGGGCTGCTCAAGGCCCTGGGCGAGATCGCCGGCCGCTGTCCGCTCGTCCTGCCCGTGCACCCGCGCGCGGCCGGGCGGCTGGCAGAGATCGGCGTCCCCGGGGGCATCCGGCTCGTACCGCCCGCCGGGTACCTGGACTTCATCGCCCTGGAGGACTCCGCCCGCGTGGTACTCACCGACTCCGGCGGTGTGCAGGAGGAGACCACCGCGCTGGGCGTGCCGTGCGTGACCCTGCGGGACAACACCGAGCGGCCCGTCACCGTGGAGCAGGGCACCAATGTGCTGGCCGGCCGGGATCCGGCGCGGATCGTGGCCACCGTCAACCGGGTGCTGGAAGCTCCGCCCGCGGCGCGCCGGCCCGACCTCTGGGACGGCCGCGCGAGCGACCGTATCGCCGAGGTGCTGCTGGCGGGAGGCACCGCGAGCACCCGGCCGCGACCGACCGACCAGCCTGGACCGAGCGACCTTTTGAGCCCCGTCGACCAGCCGAGACCTACGGACCGAACCTTCCCCATATGATCCGCTTGCAACATATGCTCGTCGAACATCTGGTCGCGAGGGGGAACCGTCATGGATCTCGCTGAGATCTTCCGGGTCATGCGCAGGCGCTGGTACGTCCTGCTGCCGGGACTGCTGCTGACCGCAGGCCTGATCGTCGGTGTGACCGTGCTGGTTCCGGTGAACTACCAGTCGCAGAGCACGGTGGTCCTGCTGAACTCCCAGAAGGCGACGCGGGCTTACGACGGCAACCCCTTCCTCAGCACCCAGACCTCGCTCACCGGCATGGCCGACAGCCTCGCCCGCAACCTCAACTCCGACGACTCGCTCCGGGATCTGAAGTCCCGTGGCGCCAAGGGCACGTTCCAGGCCAAGCTCGCCGACAACGCGCAGGGGCCACTGCTGTGGCTCACCGTCACCGGCACCGACAAAGCCTCCGTCCTGGCCTCGGACAAGATCCTGACCGAGTACGCCAGGGAGCGGCTGGACCAGTTCCAGAAGCAGCAGTCGGTGGCCCGGCAGGCCATGATCCGGATGTCGACGATCGTGCCGCCGCAGAACCCGGTGGCGCAGACCAAGACGCGGCTCGAGTACATGATCATGGCCGGGGCCCTGGGCCTGGTGCTCACCCTGGTCGCCGCCTTCTACATCGAGGCGCGCAGGAGGTCGTCGCACACTCCCGCGCCGGAGGCCGGGCCCACGGAGCCGGAGGAGGAGACGGTCTCCCCCGCCCGCTCGACCGGGGAACCGGTCACGGAAGAGACGCTCGCCATCCGGCAGCCGCCGAGCTGGTCGCGGTCCGTCGTGGACGGTCCGGCCGCCGCAGAGCCCGACGCGCCACGGCCCGCCATGGCCGTGGCGTCCGCCGCAGAGCCGCTCGACGAGGAGTCGACTCATGGACATCGCCCGCGCACCGGACAGCGAGACCGGTGAGACGAGCGACGCGCCCGCTCCTCCCGACCCCGCGCCCCCGGACCCCGTAGTCGCCGCTGCTCCCTCCCTCGGCCGGAAGGTCCGTTCGGCGGCCCGGTGGAGTCTGATCAACACCGTCGTCCTGCGCCTGGGCAACTTCGCGACCGGCATCGTGCTGGCGCGCTTCGCCCTGGGCCCCGCGGAATGGGGCGTGTACGGCATCGCCCAGACCGTGCTGCTGGTCCTGCTGTCCGCGAACGAGCTGGGGGTGGGCCTGGCCATCGTCCGCTGGGAGGGCGACGCACGACGGTTCGCGCCGACCGTGCTGACCCTCAGTACCCTCTCCAGCGGCCTGCTCTACGTGGCGCTGTTCGCGGCGGCACCGACGGTGGCCGGTCTGCTCGGCTCGCCGGACGCCGCGGGCGTCCTGCGGGTGATGTGCCTGTGCGTCGTGATCGACGGGGTGGCACAGGTGCCCGGCGGCTTCCTCACCCGTGAGTTCGCCCAGGGCAAGCGGATGGTCATCGACGGGCTCAACTTCGTGCTCGGCACCGCGGTGACGCTGCTGCTGGCCTTCGAGGGCTGGGGCGCGATGAGCTTCGCCTGGGGCGCCGTGGTCGGGAACGTCGTCACGCTGATCGGCTGCGCGCTGGCGGCACCGGGCACCCTGAGATTCGGCTGGGACCCCGAGCAGGCCCGGGCGCTGCTGAGGTTCGGACTGCCGCTGGCGGGGGCGAGCATGCTGGCCCTCGCGGTGGTCAACGTCGACACGATGGTGGTGGGCGCGACGCTGGGCAATGTGTCGCTGGGGTTCTACGTGCTCGCCTTCAACATCTCCGGCTGGCCCGTGCGGATCATCTCCGAGGCCGCCCGCCGGGTCTCCTTCGCCGGGTTCTCCCGCCTGGCCGACTCACCGCAGGCACTCGCCCAAGGATTCAGCCGTGCCCTGGGTGTGCTGATCACCGGCACCGTCCCCCTGTGCGTGCTGCTGGCCGGCCTCGCGGAGCCGGTCATCCGGCAGGTCTACGGAGGCCAGTGGACCCCCGCCGCCGCGGCACTGCCCTGGCTGATGGCCCTCGGCCTGATCCGTATCGGCGGCGAACTCGCCTACGACTGCCTGGTCGCGATCGGACAGCGCCGTTCGCTCTTCCTGGTGCAGGGCCTGTGGCTCGCGGCCCTGATCCCCGTGCTCCTCGCCACCGCCCACCTGAACGGCATCGTCGGAGTCTCCCAGGGCCATGTCCTGGTCGCCGGCGGCCTGGTGGTGCCCGTCTTCCTGATCGCCCTCCGCCGTGGCGGCATCGGCCCCGGCCGGATCGCCAGGGCCTGCGCGTGGCCCTTCCTCGGCGGGGCCGTGATGGCCGCGATCGTCCTCGGACTACAGCGCCCGTTCGGCGACGGCCGGCTCGCGCTTCTCGCCATCGGCACCATCGCCCTGGCCGGCTACACGGTGTGCGTACTGCCCAGCCGCGACTTCCTGCGCGGCCTCGGCCCGGCCGACCGGCCCCACCGCGGCCGGCACCGAGCGTCCGCACCGCTCCGGTCCACCCAACAGGACATGAGGTGAGCCGGATGTCACGGCGTATCAGCCGTAGTTCGCTCGCATGGCTGCTCAGCGCCTTACTGGCGGTCATGGGTACGGCCTGCTCGGGAACGGAGAAGTCCGCGGCGCCGGACTGCCCGGACGACGCACTGACCTGCCCTGCGAGCGGGTCCTCGGCGACACCGGGCACCGATCCGTCGACCGCGGCCGGTGAGACGACAGCGACGACGGGGAGCCAAACCGCCGCACCGTCCCCGCCGACGAAACCCACCGCGACGGCCGGCCCGGGCAAGACGTCCGAGAAGCCGGCGGCCAAAACCGCGTGCACCTCTCCCAGCGCCTGCGGATTCCCCGACGACCGCACCACCGGCCCCCGCACCCCCCTCGCACCCCACAAGACCGGCTACCTGGCCGTCCGTACCAACGGAATGGTCATCCGGGGCTGGGACATCACCGGTTCGCTGGACATCTACGCGAACGACGTCACCGTCATCGACACCAGGATCACCTCGGACAGCTGGTGGGGCATCAACCTCCGCCCCGGCTACCACGGCCTGCGGGTCCTGCACTCCACCATCACCGCCGTGCCCGGCAAGGGGCCCGACAACGGCGGAGTGGACTACGCGGTGTCGAACATGGGGGGCAGCTCCATCGAGGTCGGCTGGTGCGACGTCTCGGTGTTCGGCGACGCGCTGTCCATGGGCCAGGGCAATCTGCACGACAACTACGTGCACGACATCGTCCCGTTCATCAACCAGGGCGGCGAGTGGCAGCACACCAACGCGGTGATCAGCGGCGGCGGCAACACCGGGCAGCTGATCATCCGCCACAACACCCTGCTCAACCCGACGAGCCTCAAGCAGGGGGCCTCGGGAAGCATCGGCCTGTTCGCCGACACCGGAGTGGTCCGCAACGTGACCGTCGACCACAACTGGATAGCCGGCGGCGCGTACGCCCTCTACGGCGGTGACACGGGCGCCACCGGGATCAAGGTCACCGACAACGTCTTCTCGACGCAGTACCACCCCGCCTCCGGCGGCTACGGAACGGTCGCCCACTGGAACGCGGGCGGCGCCGGAAACGTATGGCGGAACAACCGGATGTCCGACGGCCACCCGATGCAGCCGGAGCCGTCCCCGTGAGCGGCGGCATGACGCGCCGTGTCGCGCGGGCGCCCTGGACACTGCTCAAGGCGTTGTTCGGCTGGCTGGTGCTCTTCGAGGCCAGGAACAAGGTCCTGCTGGCTCCCTCGGCGGTGCGGCTGCGCCGGATCGAGGACGCCGAGACCCGACGGCTGGCCGCCCGCCTGCCGTCGCCGCCGCCCTCGGCGCTGGTGGCCACGGTGATCGCCACCCACCGACGCCCCGAGGCGCTGCGTGCCGCGGTGCGCTCGGCCCTGGACCAGACCGTGCGCGACCAGGTCGTCATCGTGGTCGACGACGGCGCCGGACTGCCCGGACTCCCCGACGACCCAAGGCTGTTCGCCGTGTCACTGGCACGCAACACAGGCGTGGCCGGCGTCGTGCGCAATGTGGGCATCCGCCTCACCCGCTCGCGGTACGTGGCGTTCCTGGACGACGACAACCTGTGGGAACCCGACCATCTGGAACGGACGCTGGCGGTCCTGGAGTCCCCCGGCGGACCCGACGGCGTCTACACGGCGCTGCGCCGCGTCCTGCCCGACGGCGGCGAGAGGGACATCCTGTCGGTGCCCTACGACCGGCGCCGGGCAGCCCGCGAGGCCTTCCTGGACACCAACGCCTTCGTCGCCCGCCGCAACCGCTCCCTGCACTTCAGCCGCCTGCGCCGGACACCGGAGGTGCTGCCCCGGGAGGACTGGGAGCTGATCCGCCGGTACGGCCGCAGGCACCGGGTGCGCCATGTGCCGCACCCCACCGTCCGGTACCTGATGAACCCGGCCAGCTTCTACACGCAATGGCGACAGCCCAGTTGAGGCCTGCTCCCCTTCCGCTCCGACCAACAGGTGGTTGATCCGATGCCACGATCCCGCGCCCTCAGAAACAGATTCGTCGACGCGCCCGGCTCGCTGGGCGAACGACTCCGCATCGCCCGCTGGGAACGGTTCCGGCGCTGCTTCCCCGGCATCGAGAACATGAGCGTCGTGGACCTGGGCGGAACGGCCGAGATGTGGCTGCGCGCACCGGTGCGCGCCAAGCACGTCCACCTGATCAACCTGGAGGCGCACCCCGCCGAGCTGCCCGACTGGATCACCGCGGAGAACGCCGACGTCACCGACCCGGCGGTCGCCGCCGAACTGAGCGGCCACGGCGGCTACGACCTGGTGTTCTCCAACTCCACCATCGAGCACGTGGGCGGCCACAGCCAGCGCCAGAAGTTCGTCTCGGCCGTCGAGCAACTGGCGCCCCTGCACTGGATCCAGACGCCGTACCGCTACTTCCCCGTCGAGCCGCACTTCGTGGCGCCCGGCTTCCAGTTCCTGCCGTTGACCGCCAGGGCGCGTCTGGTCAGGCACTGGCCGCTCGTCCACAGCCGTCCCGACAGCCCGGAGTCGGCGATGAACGCCGTGATCAACATCGAGCTGCTGACCCGCGCCGAGATGCGCTACCTGTTCCCCCGGTCGGTGCTCCTCAGCGAGCGCGTGCTCGGTGCGCCGAAGTCGCTCATAGCCGTAAGAACGGAGCGGGCATGCTGAACAACCTGGTCAACAGACATGACGCGGACCGGCTGCTGCGCAAGGTGCGCAGGCTGGACCTCGACCCGGTGCTCGCCAAGCTGCGGGTGCGCGGCGGCGCCCGGGTGGTCCAGCACTGGTCCCAGGTCGACCCCTCGCTGACCGAGTGGTGGGCGATACCGGCGGTGATCAAGCGGTGGAACCTGCTGATGACCGGGGACTCGGACCAGTCGTTCCCTGAGTACGTGGCCGCCAAGCACTTCGCGCCGCGCACCGATCTGCGCGGACTGTCGCTGGGGTGCGGCACGGGCGGGAACGAGCTGCTCTGGGCGATGACCGGCGCGTTCTCCCTCCTGGAGGGCGTGGACGTGGCGCAGCAGCGGATCGACTTCGCCACCCGCGCCGCAGCCGAGAACGGTCTCGCCGACATCCTGCGCTTCCGGGTCACCGACGTCAACCGGATGACCGACGACGGGGAACGCTTCGACGTACTGCTGGGCCTGCAGTCGCTGCACCACTTCGACAACCTCGACGAGACCCTGCCGCGTCTCGCCCAACTGATCGAGCCCGGCGGGACGTTCGTGATCGACGAGTTCGTCGGCCCCACCCGGTTCCAGTGGACCGACGGCCAACTGGACGCGGCGAACGCGCTGCTGGCCCAGCTCCCCGAGGAGCGGCGGCGGCTGGCCGACGGCCGGATCAAGCGCCGGGTCGTACGGCCCAGCAGGCTGTCGATGGTGCTGGACGACCCCTCGGAGGCGGTCGACGCGGCGGCGCTGCTGCCGGGCCTGCGGCGTCATTTCGAGGTCGTCGAGGAACGACCGTACGGGGGCACGGTGCTGCACATCGCGTTCTCCGGCATCGCGCACAACTTCCGCGACCAGGAGCCGGAGACGCTGGCGCTGCTGGACCGCTGCTTCGCCGCGGAGGACGCGGCCCTGCCGACGGTGGGGCACGACTTCATCGCCATGGTGTGCCGGCCGCGGAGCGCGGGCTAGCGAGGACCCCGAAAACCCATCGCACCGGCTTGCCTCGCCGGGTACGGTCTCGAGCGTGTCCCCACTGCGGGGAGCCCAAGAGCTCCGCGCGCGGCCGACCCGGCAGTTCCCACGCTGAGAGTAGGTTTCGTCGATGGCATGTCGTATCAGTGAGCTCGTGCTCGGTTGCCGTGACCCCGAGGGGCTGGCGCGGTTCTGGTGCGAGGTCCTGGACTTCGTGGTGCTCGATCGCGAAGAGGACGGCAGCCTCGAGATCGGGCCGCGCGAAGGGTTCGGCGGCCCGCAGCCGACGATCATCCTCAGCCGCAGGGACGAGCCGGAGCCGGGGAAGTCCCGGCTGCACATCGACGTCAACGCCACCGACCGCGACCAGGACGCCGAGCTCGAACGCCTCCTGAAGCTCGGGGCGCGCCCGGCCGACATCGGCCAGACCGGCGAGGAGCCCTGGCACGTTCTCGCCGACCCCGAGGGCAATGAGTTCTGCCTGCTCAAGGCCCGCCTCAACCCGCTCTGACGGCGGGAGAGCGCGCACGGAAGTGCGGCGACGCACCGTCGGGGCGCTACGGCCCCGGCGTCCTGCGCAAGGCCCCCGGGCGGGCCAGGGCGGCCGCGGCCGCTCGGCTGGCCGGGCGGCCGAGCGCGGCGCGTGAGGTCTCCCGGAGCAGGACGGCGGTGCGGAAGGCGGCCGTGGCGAGGGGACCGTGCCGACGCCGGTACAGGCGGACGCGATTGAGGGTGAGGAGAGTCCAGAGGCGGGGCGACACCTGGGAGTCGCCCCCCAGGTGGACGGCGTCGGCCGTCGGCTCCAGTCGGGTGGCGTATCCCCGGTCCCGTGCGCGCAGGCAGTACTCGGTCTCCTCCGAGTAGAGGAAGAAGGACTCGTCCCACGGGCCGCAAGCGGCCAGACAGTCCCCCGATATCGCCATCAGCGCGCCGGTCGCCCAGTCCGCGCGCGTGGGCCGCTGGTACGCGGCGGGGTCGGTGACGAGCTCGCTCAGCGCCGGGAAGCGCCCGGCCCGGGTGTTGCCGATCACGGCCTCACCGAGCGCCCGGAGCACGCTCGACTCGCGCCGCAGCGAACGATGGGGCGTGTCCCTGCCTTCTTCGTACAGAAGGGGTACGGCGATCCCGACCCCGTCCCCGAGGCTGTCGACGAGACGTTTGGCGCAGCCCTGCCGCATCCGGACGTCGGGGTTGCAGATCAGCACGGCTTCGTGTTCCCCGGCGGCGGACAGCGCCGCGTTGATCCCGGCCGCGTACCCTGCGTTGCGGCCGGTCTGGACGAGAGTGGCGTCCGGGGCGAGCGTCCGCAGCACCTCGGCGGTGTCGTCGGAGGAGTCGTTGTCGGCGACGACGAGCCGGTGGTCGAGGCCTGCCATGCCGTCGGGAAGCGCGGCGAGGAACCCGGGGAGCACCGAGGCGCTGTTCCAGGTGACGGCGATGACGGCGACGGGGCTCATCGGGACTCCGCGAGTTGGGGGAGCTTGGCTTCTGGTACTTCGGATGCCTCGGACACTTCGGATGCCTTACGGGGCTCGGGGAGCGCTGCGCCCGCCGCCTCGCGGCGGATGAAGCCGAGGTAGCTGCCGCCCGCGCCCAGGGTCAGGAAGAACATCCCGGCGTACATGGGGAAGCTGAGCGCGTCGAAGGTGGCGCTGATGACCAGGGCGACCAGGGCCGAGGCGAGGAAGGCCTGTCCGAGCTCCCGGTCCGACTCGGTGCGGGCGAGCCGGCGGATGGCACCACCCTGGTGTATGCCGGTGACGAACAGGACGAGCAGTGCGACCAGCCCCACGGCGCCCGTCTCGGCCAGGGTCAGCATGTACTGGTTGTCCGTGAAGAAGTACAGGTCGGGGGTGAACGTGCCGAATCCCCGTCCGAACCATGGGCGTTCGCTGAGGTAGGGGACGATCGCGCTGTACTTCACGGTGCGCGCCTGGGTGCTGCTGTCGGAGTTGGACAGGAAGCTGGCGAACAGGTTGGTGATGGTTCCGATCAGCCCCGGGATGATCACCTTGAAGCCGGCCACCGAACCCAGGACGATTCCGATCGCGGCCCAGCGCCGCTGCGGCTTCCAGCGGGGCACCATCACCAGGATCGCGATGAAGGCGCCGATGATGGACGTCCGGGACACGGTCAGCGGAAGCGCGCCCGCCATGATCGCCACCGGCGCCCAGCGGCGCAGCGCGCCGGCGTGCCGGCGGACCGGGTCGAACGCCTGGTGGACGGCGAAGGGGACCAGGATGGCGAGCATCCCGCCGAACTCCAGTGGATGGGCGGTGGTGGAGCGCGGCCGGGTGAACGAGCCGCGGTCCATGGCGTTGATCCCGGCGGTGCTCGAATGCAGGCCGGGGATGTGGATGGAGTCGGCGATGTTGGTCGCGGCGAAGAAGTCGTAGTAGCCGATCAGGGCGACCACCGTGCCCAGGACGACGAGCCGGCGCATCAGGGTCTCCAGCCGGCCGCGCTCCTGGATGCCGGCCGAGGCCAGCACCACCAGCGCCACCCACACCCCGAGCCCGATGAGCCCTCGGTCGGCCCCGAGGACCTCCTCGTGCGCGCTCTCGCGGGTGGCGTCCGCGAGGTACGACAGGAGCACCGCGCCGGCGAGCACGCACATCGCCGCGCGGGGCAGCCTGGTGCCCTTCGCCGGCAGGATGCGTCCGCCGAGCCAGGTCGCGAGGTACCAGAGAAGTCCCAGCAGGGCGAAGACGTTGGCCGGGGTGCCGACACCGCCCAGCGCGGGCAGGGTGAGGTTCGACGGGACGAAGAAGGCCAGCACCAGATAGCCGGTGAGGATCGTCGTGGCGTCCAGCCTGCGCACCAGCAGGCCCTTGGGCCGCTCAGGGGGGTGGGCACGATGGCGCCGGGGAACGTATCCGGCCACGGCGCGTCCCCGCCGGCGGACCACCGCGATGCCTTCGGCCAGGATGGACAGCAGGAACGCGCTGACCATCCCGACGATCACGACCGACGCGATGCCCTGGTACCGGCCCTTCGACTGAGAGACCGGTGTCTGTGGCAGGACGACCGGCGCGGTCTGCACCGTGTACACCTTCGGCACCTTGGAGGCCGTTTGCAGGGCCTTCAGCTGCTCCCCGGTGAAGTTGGTGAGGGCGGTGGTCTCCCGGAGCACTTTCGCCCGGTCGGTTCCGGTGACGCTCAGGGTGAGCAGCGGGCTGTCGGCCTGGGGCGCGAAACCGACCGTGTACTGGTCCGTGACGCCGCGGGAGTGCAGTTCCTTGGCCGAGTCGCTCGACTGGAGCGTCCTGATCAGCACGTCGGCCGTGACGACCAGCGAACCGCCCGCGTTCGACAGGGGGTTGCCGAAGGTGGGTGCCAGTTCGGCGATCGCCGTGGAGTCGAGCAGCGTGACGGAGCTCTGCGACTCGTAGGACACCGGGATGGTGCGGTACAGATAGCCGCCCGCGAGCAGACTGAGCAGGGTGAGGGGCACCATGAAGTACCAACGCCTGCGCATGATCGCCAAGATGTCGGCAAGGCTCACGAGAACTCCCTTTTGGTGGCGGTTCGCCCCGGCGCCTGCGAGGATCGGTGGCGACGGAAGGAATCCCTGTGTCGCCTCGTGACGTCGCCGAAGCGCTGCTCCGCCGCTGGTACGTGCTGCTGCTCGCGCTCGCGCTGACGGCCGCCGGAGCCTACAAGGTGCTGCACCCCGCCCCGCAGTACCTGAGTTCGGCGGTGGTCGTCCTCAAACCGCCCGTTACAGGAAACCAGCCGAACCAGCTGACGAATCTCCAACCCCCGCTCGCCACCCTCTCGTACGGGGTCATCCAGCAGATCGAGTCGCCCGCCGGGCGCAAGGAGCTGGACGCCGCCGGCGTGCACGGGACGTACCAGCTGATCCCGCGCAACAGCGGCACCAGCGCGACGCCGCGCTATCTGATCCCCTCGGTGCAGGTGCAGGCGCAGCGGGCCGGCGCCGTCGAGGCCGACTCGGCGGTCAGCCGGGTCATCGAGGTCTACACCAAGCATGTGGCGGACTTGCAGGGTGCGCAGGGCATCGCGCCCGCGTCGCGGATCAGCGCTTCCGTCCTGGTCGCGCCGAGCGCCGCCCCGGTGCAGGGCAACAGGACCCGTGCCCTGGCCGGTACGGCGCTGCTGGGTGGAATCGCCGGAATCCTGGGCGCGCTCTGGTTCGACCAGTACGCGCTGCGGCGCAGGAAGCGGAAGGACGACTCCGCGGAGCCGGTCCGCCACACCGCCGGGATTCCGGTGGCCAACTGAGCTGAACTGATCACGCATCAGATACCGCGGCGCTTCCACGACTCCCACCACAGCCACTCCCGCCCGCGCTCGGCCACGGCCGACCACACCAGGGGCTGTAGATACGGCATGGTCTTCGGTCCGATCCGTCTGCGCAGCCGCAGCGCGCGGTACTCGGGCAGCGCCGCGTATCCCGGCAGGCACTCCTCGGCGAAAGCCACGCATTCTTCGACCGGTACGACTGAGGTACGGCCCCGGTCGTAGGCCCGGTACGCCCGGCGCAGGGCATAGCGGGCGAGGCGGGTGTGCACCTGCTCGGCCAGGCGGTCGGCGTGGGGCAGTTTGTCGCCGCACTTGGCGAGCACCGAGTCGAAGGCCACGAGGCGCTGGCGCAGGTCGTCGAGCTGGCCGCCGAAGTCGACGGTGGACATGTTCTTGCCGTGGACGCGATAGAAGGCCTGGTCGGCGCCGCGGATGTAGCCGACGTCGGCGTGTGCGGCGAGCCGCATCCACATCTCGATGTCGCCGGCGTGGGGCAGGGCGGGGTCGTAGCCACCGACCTTTCGCTGGAGGCCGGTGCGGACGACGACCTCCGGCGAGGTGATGCAGCCGGTGCCCTCGCGGAAGCGCCGCTCCAGCCACCACTGGCCGGGGTAGACGACCGAACCGGTGCTCTGGGTACGGGCCTTGGGCAGCGGGCCGCCGTGCTGGAAGCGCAGGGGCCGTCCGTAGGCGAACCCCGCCTCGGGGTGGGCGTCCAGGAGCGCGGCCGCGCGGACCAGCGCGCCCGGGACCAGTCGGTCGTCGGCGGAGAGGAGGGCCACGTAGTCGCCGTCGGCCCATTCCAGGAGGCCTTCGTTGTACGTGGCGATGTGGCCCTTGTTGGTCTCGTGGACGTGGACCTCGATCCGCGGGTCGGAGGCGGCCAGCTTGAGCGCGGCCTCCGCCGAGTCGTCGGGCGAGGCGTCGTCGATGATGAGTACGCGGACGTCAACGCCGTCCTGCTCGTCCAGGACGCTGCTCACGCAGTCGGCGAGGAAATGGCCGTACTTGTAGCAGGGGATCACAACACTGACGCTGCTCATCGGTTGGGGAAGCCAATCCCCGTCGGTGGTCCGTGCCCGGCTGGGCGCGGACCACCGACGGTTGGTGGGGACGGGTCGGTTCTGCTCTTGTTGTCAGTTCTTTTTCTTCTTGAAGACGGTCTTGCTGGTCAGGGTCCAGCTGTGGGACTTCACCGCGTGGTGGTGCTTGTCCTTGGCCGTGACCGTGATCTTGAACCGGGTGCCGTCCGGCAACGGAGCGGACAGGTGGACGGTCGCCTTGTGGGTCGCCCGGTCGTAGGAGACGACGGCCGTGACGTGGAGCTTCCTGGCGGCGGCCGCGTTGCGGCCCGACAGGATGGTCACGGTCGCCTTGACGGATGACACCGCCGCCTTGGCCGGCACGGCCAGGACGAGGGCGCTCGCCGCGTCGGCGGTGTGCGCCACCGAGGACGCGGTCACCTCCGAGGCGGTGGCGGCCGCCAGGGACGCGCCGGGGTTGTCGGCGGTGAAGACGGGGCCGACCCAGTAGTTCGCGGATCCGTAGGAACCGCCCGGGAAGGCCGAGTCGGTGCCGTACTTGTAGAGCCCGTTGTGGTGCGTGGTGGTGTCGGCCGTGGCGGTCAGCGGATAGGACTTGTGGGCCGCCGCGAAGTAGCCGCCGTCCACCGCGTAGTTGCCGTTCGGCGCGTGGTAGGAGACGACGTACGGGGTGTCGGCGGTGACCGCCACCGGAGTGGCGAAGGTCAGCGTCTGCCAGCCGGAGGCCGTCTCGTCGCTGAAGGTGCCGCTGGCGAGCAGCGTGCCGCCGTCGGTCCACAGGCTGCCGGTGTGGGTGCCCGTGTTGCCGGTGCCCTTGTAGAACGTGACACCGGTGACCCAGCCGGCCGCCGAGGACGTGAACCGGGTACCCAGCTCGACGGAGTTGGGGTCGGCGTTCATGTCGGTGTTCGCCGGCACGGCGGAGGAACTCCACAGCCCGCAGGGGCAGGTGACCGCGGGCGGGGTGGAACTGGTGGTGAACGTCCAGGTCACCGGGTTCGCCATGGCGTTGCCCCACACGTCCGAGGCCTGCACGGAGGCGGTGTACGCGGTGTGCAGTTCCAGCTCCGTCGACGGCGTGAAGGTCGCCTTGTTCGACGCGGGGAAGGTGACGGCCCCCGGCACGGTGTTGCCGTCCGGGTCCTTCACGGTGAACGTCACGCTGTCGGTGTCGACGGCCGAGCTGAGGGTGGCCGACACCGGTGCCGTGATCGAGGTGTCGGTCGCCCCGGACGTCGGGGAGGTCGAACTGACGGTGGGCGGGGTGGTGCTGGCCGTCGAGGTGTCCAGCACCACGTCGACCCAGTAGTTGCTGCCCGAGGACTGCGAGGACGGGAAGGCGCTGGTCGAGCCGTAGTGGTAGACGCCGTTGCCGCCGTCGGTGCCGGTCTTCAGTGCCGTCACCGGGGCCAGGCCGGCATCGCTGTCGGCGAGGTTCGCGTCGTAGGAGTATCCGCCGTTGGGCGCGAAGTACGAGGCGACGTAGGTGGTGTTGGCCTTGACGGACACGGGCGTGGCGAAGTTCAGCTGCTGCCAGCCGGAGGCCGTCTCGCCGGTGAAGGTGCCGGTGGCCAGGCGGGTACCGGAGGCGGTCCACAGGCTGCCGATGTGGGTTCCGGTGTTGACGGGCGACTTGTAGAACCGAACGCCGGTGACCGAACCAGCCACGTTGGTACGGAACTTGACGCCGAGCTCCACCGAGCCGCCGTCGCCGGCGTTGACGGTGCCCGGCACGGCCGAGGCCGGCCAGATGGTGCACGGGCAGGCCTGGGGGCCGACGGTCACCGGCACGGTGGTGGCGGCGCTGATGTTGACGCTGTCGTCGACCGCGCGGACCTTGATGGACGCGGAGCCCGGGGTGGTGGGCGTCCAGCTGTAGCTCCAGGACGACAGACCCTTGGCGGCCTTCCAGGTCGATCCGCCGTCGGTGGACACCTCCACGCGGGCCACCACTCCCCCACCGTCGGTGGCGGTGCCGGTGATGGTGACCGGCTTCAGCGCCGGGACGGTCGCCCCGGAGGCCGGGCTGGTCACGGTGAGCGTCGGGCCGGTGGTGTCGGTGGAGGCGGTGGCGGCGACCAGGTTGCTCTGGAGGGACTTCGGCTGGACCCCCATGTCGGCGAGGATGTTCACCGTCGCCTGCTGCATACGGGAGTCCTCGGTGACGACCGTGTCCTCGGGATTGTAGGTGGGCACGTTGGTCAGGCCCCACGACCACTGCACGGTCCCGGTTCCGAACACCAGGGCCCCGGAGTCCTGGTCGCGGAACTCGACGAGATTGTGCGTCGCCGTGCCGTTGCCGTACAGGTTGCCCCAGTCCAGCCGGTACGTGCCGTCGGTGATGTCCACCGTCGTGGACGACACGTCGATCGCCCCGGCGGGTCTGGTGCTGTTGTCGAGGTCGCTGTCCCATTCGTAACCGAGCGTGCCGGTCGGGAAGGTCGCGGTCTGGCCGGCGGTGAGGCTCGCGATGGAGGTATTGCGCCAGATCCGGTTCTTGCCGTAAGAGCCGGGGATGGTGATCGCGTCGTTGCGGTAGCCGTTCGCCTGGAACATGGAGCCGGTGAGGATGTTAGGAGGCTGGTAGGTCTGGCCGTAGTTGGTGCTGGCCGGATCCATCCAGGTGCCGGTCCAGGTGCCGCTGGGATCGGCGATGCCGTTGTTCATCGCCATCTTGGTCATCTTGTAGCAGGCCAGAGTGCGGTCGGCCGTGTTAGTGCCGTCGATGCTGGGGGCGAGCCGCGTCTTCCAGAAGACCTCGTTGCCGCTGAAGAAGCCCTCCCGCACACCGGCCTTCCGCGCCGCCAGGACGTTGGAGTACTGGCTCTGCGTCCAGTACTCGTCATGGCCGGACGACATGTACATCTTGTGCTTCTTCAGCAGGGTCGTGCCGTTGGCCGACGACACGTCCACGCCGGACAGATAGCTGACGTCGTAGCCGTTGCGCTCCAGCCAGGACAGCATCATGAACTCGGAGCCGTAGATGCCGTTGTCGCCGCCGATGTCCAGCGGCCGGTTGTAGCTGACCTCGTAGGCGCGGCCGTCGGGCGCGGGCCCGGTGCCGCCGTACAGGTCCTGGCCGCCGTAGTCGTTGTACGCCTGCCAGGTCTGGTCGCTGGTCTGTACGACGATGTCGGAGGTGCTGGAGTCGTTGCGGACGACGAACGGATACGGCATCAGGCCGTCGCCGTCGGTCTGCGTGAGGTTCGCGATGTACAGGCCGGACACGGCGTCGCTGGGCACCGTCCAGGTCGCGGTCACGGGCCAGTTCCCGCAGTCCACCAGGCCGGTGCCGCTCTTGGTGGTACAACTGGCGGGCCTGGAGGAGTAGTTGGCCGGATACGTCACGGCCGCCTGGGCCGCGGTCGACATCTGGCGCGCGCCGTCGCCGCCGTACCAGCCCAGACGGTAGATCTGGATGTTGTACGCGCTCTTCGACTGGACCTTGAACTGGACGGTGTCCCCGGCCTGGACGCTCTCCTTGGTGGTGAAGCCCTGGATGTCACCGTAGGCGTTGGGCGAGAACCAGTCGGATTTCGGAGCGCCCGGCTTGGAGTTCTCGCAGATGATGGCGTTCGAGCCCGACCCGCACGGATCGGACGCCGCCTGGGCGGACCCGGCCAGCGGGAGCACCGCCAATATCAATGCCGCTACGACGGCGAGGCGTCCGCCCCGGATCCGTCTGCTCCAATTTCGCATGTGTACCTCTCAGCGGTGCTGTGCGGGCCGCCCCGTGGGGTCGGAGGTGGAGCGTGAAACTCTGGGGACCGGTCAGCTGCCGAGGGCGTCGGCGAACGCGTCCACGACGCGCTGCTGCTGGTCGGGGGTGATCTGGGGGTACAGCGGCAGCGACAGGATCCGGTCCGCCGCCTTCTCGGCGTTCGGGAAGTCGCCCCGGGCGTACCCGAGATGGCGGTACGCCGGGGTCAGATGGACCGGGGCGGGATAGTGCACTCCGGCGCCGATGCCCTCGGCGTTGAGCTTGCCGACGATGTCGTCCCGGTCGGCGTCGGCGACCTGGACGACGTACAGGTGCCGGACGTGGACGTTGCCGGGTGCGGTGACCGGGAGGACGATCCGGCCCGCGGCTGCCAGGTCGGCGAGCAACTCGTCGTAGCGGGCCGCGGCCGCCCGGCGGGCCGCGTTGCCGTCCGCCAGCCGGGCCAGTTTCGCCCGCAGCACGACGGCCTGCAGCCCGTCCAGGCGGCTGTTGAAGCCGGGCACGTCGTGGCGGTACTTGGTGACCCCGCCGTGGTTGGCGATCGCCCGCACCAGGTCGGCGCGTTCCTCGTCGTCGGTGAGCACCGCGCCCGCGTCGCCGTAGGCGCCGAGGTTCTTGCCCGGGTAGAAACTGGTGGCCGCGATGCCGCCGCTGCCCGGGGTGCGGCCGTCGCGGGTCGCGCCCTGGCACTGCGCGGCGTCCTCGACGACCCGTACGCGCTTGGGCAGTTGGCCGGTCAGCGCCGTCACGTCGGCCATCTGCCCGTAGAGATGGACCGGGACGATCACGCGGGTGGCGGGGCCGACCGCGTCCAGCGCGGCCTGCGGGTCGAGCAGGTGGCTGTCGGGCAGGCAGTCCGCGAGGACCGGGCGGGCCCCGATCCTGGCCACCGCGCCGACGGTGGCGATGAACGTGTTGGCGGGCACCACGACCTCGTCGCTGACCCCGACCCCGCTTGCGCGCAGGGCGAGTTCGACGGCATCGGTGCCGTTGGCGACGCCCACGCAGTGCCTGACACCGCCGAAGTCCGCGTACTCGCGCTCGAACCGGCGCACCTCGTCGCCTCCGACGAACGCGGTGTCGGCCAGGACCCTTTCGAATCCGGCCCGTACCTCGTCGGCGACCTCCGCGTGGGCCGCTTTGAGGTCCACGAGTGGAATCTGGTTCATGTCAGCGGTCCCCCCACTGTTCGTGTCGCCAGTTGTTCCAGCGCGGGCGCGTCCGCCGCGCGCAGCCGCCGGGCCGGGCTCCCCACCCAGACCTCGCCCGGCGGCACATCGCCGAGCACGGCGCTCCCCATCCCGACCAGCGACCAGGCGCCGACCGTCGTACCTTCCCTGACCAGCGCTCCGGAGCCGACGTAGGCGCCCTGTGCCAGCCGCGCTCCCCCGCCCAGGCGGACGCCGGAGGCGAGCGTGGCGTAGTCCTCGACCACGTCGTCATGGGTGAGGACCACGTGCGGCATCACGGCGACATGCGCGCCGACCCGCACGGCTGCGGTCAGCACGCAGTGCGCGAGCAGGACCGAGCCGGGGCCGACCCGGGAGGTCGAGGACACCGCCGCCGTCGGATGGACGACGGTGGCGTAGCGGTCGCCGGACAGGCCGAGCCTGCGGACCAGCCGGGCGCGGGCCGCGTAGTCCCGGGGGTTGCCCACGCAGATCACCACGCCGGCGCCGGTCAGGTCGTGGACCAGGTCGCAGCCGCCGAGGACCGGCACGCCGTCCACCTCGGTGCCGTGCAGAGCGGAGTTGTCGTCCAGGTGCCCGAGCAGCTTGAACTCGCCCGCGTCCGCCACGGCCTGCGCGGCCTCCCGGGCGAAGCCGCCGGCGCCGATGATGACGAGTTCGTTCATTTTCCGGCCTGGTCGCGCAGTGCCGTCACGACGCGGTCCTGCTGCGCCTCGGTCATGGTGTGGAACAGGGGCAGGATCAGCGAGTCGCGGGTGAGGCGTTCGGTGACCGGCAGCGGTGCGCGGGGGTGGTCCGCGTAGGCGGGTTCGAGATGGGCGGCCATGATCCCGCGCCGGGCGGAGACGCCCGCCTCGGAGAGCGCGGCGAGCAGGTCGTCCCGGCCGACGGGGAAGTCCTCGTCCAGCAGCACCCAGTACGACTGGAAGTTGCTCTGCCCGTGCGCGGGATCGCGCACGGCGGTGAGGCCGGGGACGTCGTGCAGCAACGCGTCGTACCGGGCCGCCAGTTCGCGGCGGCGGGCGATCATCGCGTCGAGCTTGCCGAGCTGGACCAGGCCGATGGCGGCCTGGACGTCCGTCATCCGGTAGTTGAAGCCGACTTCCAAGTAGCTTTCGAGGACCGGCTTGTTGCTCGCGTGACGGTCCGCCGCCGAGGCGTTCATGCCGTGCTCGCGCAGCCGTCGCAGCCGGGCCGCCCACTCGGCGTCGTCGGTGGTGATCATCCCGCCCTCGCCCGTGGTGACGAGCTTGCGCGGGTGGAAGGACCAGGCGGCGAGCAGCGCGCCGTGCCCCACGGGCTTGCCACCGACGGTCGAGCCGATGGCGCAGGCCGCGTCCTCGACCAGGGGCAGGTCCCAGTCGGCGCAGGCGGCACGCAGGGCGTGCACGTCGGCCGGGACGCCGCCCTGGTGGACGGCGAGGACGGCCTCGGTGCGGGCGGTGCGGACCGCGTCCACCGTGGCCGTGGTCAGGTTGCCGGTGGCCGGGTCGACGTCGGCGAACACCGGCTCGGCGCCGACGTACCGTACGACGTTGGCGGTGGCGATGAACGACAGCGAGGGCACCACGACCTCGTCGCCGGGCCCGATTCCGAGTGCGACGAGCGACAGGTGCAGGGCGGTCGTACACGAACTGACGGCGATGCCGTGCTCGGCGCCCACCCGCTCGGCGAAGGCCTTCTCGAAGGCGGCGACCCGGGGGCCCTGGGCGACCCACCCGGACAGCACGGCGTCGGAGGCGGCCCTGGCCTCCTCCTCGCCGAGCCAGGGGATCATCACCGGGATGCGGTCGGTGCTCACTTGGCCGCCTCCCGCTCCGCGCGCCACCACTCGACCAGGTCGCGCAGGCCGGTGCGCAGGTCGATCTCGGCCGTGAACCCGAGCCGTTCGGCGGCCTGCGAGGTGTCGGCGAGCCGGCGGACCACCGAGTTCACCGAACGGGCGGGCCCGTGCTCCGGCTCCAGCCCTTCGGCCCCCATCACCTCCAGCAGGCCCTCGGCGAGCTCCTTCAGCGAGGTCTCCGTACCGCTGGCGACGTTGAACACCTCGTCGGTGAGGTCCGACTCGGCGGCCAGGACGTTGGCCCTCGCGATGTCGCGGACGTCGACGAAGTCCATGGTCTGGGTGCCGTCGCCGAGGATCAACGGCGGCTCGCCCGCCTCGATGCGCTCCATCCAGCGGATGAGCACCTCGGTGTAGAGGCCGTGGATGTCCATCCGGGGGCCGTAGACGTTGAAGTAGCGCAGGGCCACGTAGTCCAGTCCGTACATGGCGTGGAAGCTGCGCAGCATGCCCTCGTTGAAGGCCTTCGCGGCGCCGTAGAAGGTGTCGTTGTTGTACGGGTGGTGGCGCTCGGTCGTCGGGAAGGTCTCGGCCATGCCGTAGACGGACGCCGAGGACGAGGCGACCACCTTGGCGACCCCGGCCTCGGCCGCCGCTTCCAGCACGTTGAAGGTGCCGTCGACCAGGACCTCGTTGGCGAGCCGGGGCTCCTCCGCGCACTGGGTGATGCGGATCGCGGCGAGGTGGAACACCAGGTCGGCGCCCTCGGTGGCCTTCCGCACGGTGTCGGCGTCCCGGACGTCGCCCTCGACGATCTCCACGACACCGCTGGGCAGGGCCTGGGCGAGGTTGGCCCGCCGTCCGCGCACGAAGTTGTCGAGTACGACGACCTCGCGGGCGCCGCCCTCGGCCAGGAGGTCGACGAGGTTGGAGCCGATGGTGCCCGCTCCCCCGGTGACCAGGATCTTCTTGCCTCGTACGCTGCTCAACTGCTGTGCCCTCTCAGCCAGATGAATCGGTCAACGTCCGGCGCGCAGGCCGACGACCGCGCCCTTGAATTCGAGGCTTCGCGACGCCGCCTCGAGAATGTCCAGCACCCTGAGGCCCGCCCGGCCGTCGGTCAGCGGCGCCCGGCGCTCCCTGATCGCGTCGCCGAACTCGTCGACCATGCTGCGCAGCGCTTCCTTCTCGCCGATGGCGGGCGCGACCATGTCCCCGGAGCGGTAGGAGATGAGCATGTCCCGGCGTTCGTCCGCGCCGATCTCCTGGGGCGAGGCCAGGTCCACGCCCCGGTCGAAGATCGCCACGCGTTGGGCGGGGTTGAGGTCGTCCCAGATGAGGGTGCGCTTGGAGCCGCCCACCATGGTGGTCCGCACCTTGGTCGGCGACAGCCAGTTGACGTGCACGTGGGCGATGGCCCCGGTGTTGAGCTGGAGCGTCAGATAGGCCACGCAGGCCTGCCCGGCGCCGATCGGGTCGGCCCCGTGGGCGGCGACGGCGACCGGTTCGACGTTGTCGGGGAGGATGAAGTCCAGGATCGACAGGTCGTGCGGGGCCAGGTCCCACAGCACGTCGATGTCCTTCTGGACGAGCCCCAGGTTGATGCGGACCGAGTCGACGAAGTGGATCTCGCCGAGTTCGCCGGAGCGGACCAGTTCACGGATCCGGCCCACGGCGGGCGTGTAACAGTAGGTGTGGTCGCACATCAGGGTGAGGCCGCGCTCCTCGGCCTCGGTCACCAGGCGCATCCCGTCGGCGTAGGTCGCCGCGAGCGGCTTCTCCACGAGGACGTGCTTGCCGGCGCGCAGGGCGGCCAGGGCGATGTCGTGGTGGGTGCCGGCGGGCGTGGCCACGGCGACGGCGGCCACGGCGGGGTCGGCGAGGACGGCCGCGTAGTCCGAGGTGGCCTCGACCGTCGAGTAGCCGCCGAGGACCCGCCGGGCCCGGTCCACGTCGAGGTCGCACAGCCGACGCAGCCGGAACCGCTCGCTGGCCTGGAAGTTGCGTACGAGGTTGGGACCCCAGTAGCCGGCCCCGACGACCGCGACCCCCAACGGCTCCTGCGTCACTGCCGTCACTGCCGTCACTGTCTTCCTCTTCTTCTGGTCCATCAGTAGGCCCCCGTTCCGCGCACCACCACGGACCCGGTGCGCGCCAGGATCGACAGGTCCAGGCCCATCGACCAGTTGTCCACGTATCCGAGATCGAGCCGGACCGCCTCGTCCCAGGGCAGGTCGGAGCGTCCGCTGACCTGCCACAGTCCGGTGAGGCCGGGCTTGACGAGCAGCCGGCGCTTGATGTCCGGCGTGTACTCCTCGACCTCCTCGGGCAGCGGCGGCCGTGGGCCGACGAGCGACATGTGGCCCTTGACGACATTGACGAGCTGCGGGAGTTCGTCGAGCGAGCTGCGGCGCAGGAACGAGCCGACCCGGGTGATCCGCGGGTCCTCCTTCACCTTGAACAGCAGGCCGTCGCTGTTCTGGTTGAGGTGCTCCAGTTCCGCGCGGAGGGCCTCGGAGTCGGCCCGCATCGTGCGGAACTTCAGCATGGTGAAGTGGTCGCCGTACCGGCCCACCCGCTGCTGTCGGAACAGAGCGGGGCCGGAGCTGTCCAGCCGGACGATCAGGGCGATCAGCAGCATCGGAAGTGCGAGGAGCAGCAGGAGCGCCGCCGCGAGGGAACGATCCAGCAGTTCCTTGGGCAGCCGGGAGACGCGGGAGAGGTTCGGCGGCTTGATCCGCACCAGCGGCACCCCGTTGGTGGGCCGTACCGCCAGCCGGGAGGCGGACACGTCGGTCAGCACGGGGGCCAGCAGGAAGTCGAAGCCCTGCACGGCCGCGGTCCAGGACATCCGGCGCAGGACGGAGGCGTCGAGCTCGGGTGCGGGCAGCACCACCACGGTGTTGATGCCCAGGGCCCGGACGACGTCGTTCATGCCGCTGACGCCGCCGAGGGCGGGGAGACCCAGCTTGCGTATCTCCGGAGCGTTCTCGGGATCGGTCAGGCACACTCCGGCGGCCTGGAGTTTCGGTGTTCCACCGCGCCTCAGCACCGCGACCAGCTCCACGATGCCGCGCGACGGTCCGACCAGGAGCGTCGTGCTCCCGTCCGGGCTCCGCGCCCAACGTCGGTGCAGGCGGCGGCGCAGCGTGTACCGGACCGCGAGGGCTATCACAGCGGCCGGCCCCGCTGCCATGATCATGTCATGAAGAAGTCCCGAATCGTGGGTGAACAGCCAGTACGCGACGGCGGCGAGCGCCGGCAGCGCGACGGCCCCACGCAGCACCCGTCGGTACTCCTCGGTCCCCAGACCCAGCGCACTGCGGTCGTAGGAACGGTGGGCCAGCATGGCCACGATCCAGGTCGGGGGCAGCACCAGGGCCACCGCCCAGCGGCCGTAGGCCGCATGGATCAAGAAGGCCGCGGCAGCGGCCGCGAGGCCGTCCGCAACCAGCAGGACGATGCGGTACTTCTGTTCCCAACGTCTTCGGCGGCCAAGTGGACTTCTGCGTTCCACGACCAGTTGCTCATGCGTGACCTGAATGGTCATGCGCCCCCCACCACATGCGCGGCTACCCTGACCGAAGTGCCCTCGACACAGCGGCACTGGAAAGCGAGGGAGCTTCAGCGGTTCCCCAACCGCCTCATGCCCCCAGCATGCTGGTACGTACTGCGTGTTCAGATCCGTCTGCGTATTCAGATCCGTTCAACCGCCGGACCGTGACCTGCAGTCAAGAACGAGTTCCCCACCCAAACCGGTCCGGCGGTCATCAATCTAGACCACGCGGCGCACTCTCGGGAACAGTTGGACGAAACACATGTCGCAATAGTGACACCGACGGCATACTGCCCCCGTGACGAGCATCGTGATCCCGGCCCACAACGAGGCCCGAGTCATCGGCCGGCTCCTCGATTCGCTGTTGGCTGATTCCTCACTCAAGGGCCCCGAGGACCCCGCGAACTCCCAGAACCCTGAGAACCCTGAGAACTCCGAGAACTCCGCGGACGACACCGACATCGTGGTCGTGTGCAACGGCTGCACGGACGACACCGCCCGGATCGCGGCCGCCCGTGGCCCGCGCGTCCGGGTGGTGGAGATACCCGTTCCCTCCAAGCACGCCGCGCTGCGGGCCGGCGATGATCACGCGCGCGGCTTCCCGCGCCTCTACGTGGACGCCGACGTCGTGATCGCCGGCGCCGACGTACGGGCACTGACCGAGCCCCTGGACGACGAGACCTCGGGCATCCTCGCCACCGCCCCCGAACGACGGATCCCGCTGGCCTCCTGCGCCTGGCGGGTGCGTGCCTACTACCAGGTGTGGCAGCGACTGCCGGCTGTACGCGAAGGGCTGTTCGGCCGGGGCGTCATCGCGGTCTCCAAGGCCGGGCACGCCCGGATCGCCGCGCTGCCGCCGCTGATGGCGGACGACCTGGCCGCGTCCCTCGCGTTCACGCCGGAGGAACGGCTCGTGGTCGACGCGGCCGGCGTGGTGATCCAACCGCCGCGCACCTGGCAGGACTTGATCAAGCGGCGCGTCCGGGCCGCGGTGTCCACCGCCCAGGTCGAGCAGCATCAGGGCCCGGAAGGGGCCTCGGCGCGCACCAGCAAAGCCGACCTGAAAGCGATGCTCCGCGGGGAGCCGAAGCTCTGCGTGGCTGTCGTGGTCTTCGTCGCGGCGGCGGTCGCCGCCCGGCGGGCGGCGAGAAAGGCCATCCGGGCACAGGACTTCGGCACCTGGCTGCGGGACGAGAGCAGCCGGCAGAACTGACCGCACCGCGTCTGGAGTTCCTGTCTTGTATCTCACCGACCGTTCCCAGCCTGTCGAGGCGGACACCGGCCAGGACCGAAGACGCGGGCCGGGGCGCCGGGTCGCCCCGGTCGTGCTGGTGCTGGGCACGGTCAGCCTGATCACCGACATCTCCTCGGAGATGGTCACCGCCGTCCTGCCGCTCTACCTCGTCACCACGCTCGGCTTCAGCCCGCTGGGTTTCGGCACCCTCGACGGCGTCTACAACGGTGTCAGCGCACTGGTCCAGCTCACCGGCGGCCACCTAGCCGACCGCATCCGCAACCACAAGCTGCTGGCCGGGCTCGGCTACGGCCTGTCCGCGCTGTGCAAGCCGCTGCTCCTGTTCGCCGGCAGCATCGGCACACTCGGCACGGTCCTCGCCCTGGAACGGACCGGCAAGGGCCTGCGCACCGCCCCGCGCGACGCGATGATCTCCCTGTCCACACCGGCCGAGAACCAGGGCCGCGCCTTCGGTGTGCACCGCGCGATGGACACCACCGGCGCGATGCTCGGCCCACTGGCGGCCTTCCTCATCCTGCGCGCGGCGGTGGACGGTTACGACGCGGTGTTCGGGGTGAGCGCGTGCGTCGCCGCGCTGGGCGTTCTCGTACTGGTGCTGTTCGTACCGGGCAGGGAGAAGGGCACCCGGGCCGAGGAAGAGAACGGGCCGGACAGCAAGCCCCCCGTCCGCGTCCGCGAAACGCTCGCACTCCTGCGCCTCCCCCGGCTCCGCGCGCTCGCCGGCTGTGCCGCGCTGCTCGGGCTGACCACCGTCAGCGACGCCTTCGTCTACCTGCTCCTCCAGCGGCGGGCCGGGGTCGGCGAGGAGTGGTTCACGCTGCTGCCGCTGGGCACCGCCGTCGTGTTCCTGCTGCTGGCCGTGCCCGTCGGCGCGCTCGCCGACCGTATCGGACGGCGCACGGTGTTCCTCGCCGGCCACGCGGTCCTGCTCATCGCCTACGCCCTCCTGCTCTGGACCCCGGGCACCCCGGTGCTCGTCCCGCTCGTCCTCGCCCTGCACGGCACGTTCTACGCGGCGACCGACGGGGTGCTCCCGGCGGCCCTCGCCGGCATCGTGCCCGAGCAGCTGCGCGCCAGCGGCCTCGCCATCGTCGGGACCAGCCAGGCGCTGGCCCGGTTCTGCTGTTCGCTGGCCTTCGGCGCCGCCTGGACGACGTGGGGCGACGGCCCGGCACTGGCCGGCTCGGCGGTCGGCCTGCTGTGCTGCGCGGCCGTCGCGGGCATGGTGCTGCGCCCGGCAGGCGGGACCCGATGACCACCACAGCCACAAGGAGAGCCACAGGGATGCGGATGACTTCGCTGCGTCGCCGCCTGCTCGTACTCGTCGCGGCGGCCCTGGTCCTCGCGGGCGTGGGAACCGGCGTGGTCCTGCACGCCGCCGCCCGCGCGGACCGGGCGAACCGGCCGCAGGCGGGCGACCCCACGGTCAGCGCGGGCAAGCTGACGCTCGGCCAGAAGAGCCGCCTGATGTTCGTCAACGCGGCCGCCGGCCCGCACCGCACCGCGGTCGCCTCGGTCCCGTCCACCGACCCCGGGGGCGGCCGGACCGCTGCCGACCTGAAGTGCGTCCGCTTCTACGCGGCGGCCGGCACCGGCATCTGCCTCCAGTCCAACCCCGGCGTCCTCAAGCAGAGCAACCGCGCCCTGCTCCTCGACGCCGGCCTGCGCACCAGGCGCACCTTCCCGCTCGCGGGCACCCCCAGCCGGGCCCGGGTCTCGCCCAGCGGCCGCTTCGTCGCCTGGACCGTCTTCGTCTCCGGCGAGTCCTACGCGTCCGCCTTCTTCTCCACCCGCACCTCGGTCCTGGACACCCGCACCATGCGGCTGACGCCCAGTCTGGAGACCTTCTCCATCCTCAAGGACGGCAAGTCGTACCACGCCTCGGACATCAACTTCTGGGGCGTCACCTTCGCCACCGACGACGACACGTTCTACGCCACCCTCAACACCGCCGACAAGACATACCTGGTACGGGGTTCGCTGTCCCGGCGTACGGTCACCACCCTGGTCGAGAACGTGGAGTGCCCCTCGCTCTCCCCCGACGGCACCCGGGTCGCCTTCAAGAAGCGGGTGCTGTCCCGTACCGACCTCTGGCACGAGTACGTCCTCGACCTGCGCACCCTGCGCGAGACCCCGCTCGCCGAACGCCACAGCGTCGACGACCAGGCCACCTGGCTCGACAACCGCACCGTCGCCTACGCCCTGCCCAGCAACGGCAGCGTCAAGAGCACCGACCTGTGGAGCGTGCCCGCCGACGGCACCGGGAGGCCCCGCCTGCTGATCGCGGGCGCGTCCTCCCCGGCACCGCTGTGATCATCGTCAACACCGCCTCACCCACGAGCCCCCCGACTGACGTGACCGCCAAGCCGAACGAACCAGACATCAGGTAACCAAACGCCCAATAGGATTGCTCACGTGCCCTGAGGGGAATGCCCAATCGTCGCTGTGGCGGCGACGATCGCAGCTGCTCGAGCGGTGCGGCCGTCGACGGAGAGAGGGCACCCGGGAATGGTAGGAGCGCTCGTGACGGGCGTCGGAGCCTTCGCACAGCCGGATCCGAGCGAAGACGACCTGACCGGTGGGATACGGGCGTTCAGCCGCCTCCCCGCCATCGACGGCGCGGTCCGCGAGGTGGCCTCGGCACTGAACCGCGTCGGTGTGGCGGTCGGGGGAGAACCGCAAGCCCCTCGGCGAGAAACTCTTCGACCGCTCGCCGCGCGGGGCGACCCGGACAGCCTTCGGCACCCGGATCCTTCCCTTGATCGAGTACGCCCTGGTCGCGCTCGACGCCGTAGCGGCCGAGGCCAGACGGCTGACCGAAGCCGGCGAACAGAAGATCCGCACGGGCGTCTCGCCCCTGATCGGCTCCCACCTGGTCGCCCGGGCGTTCAGCAAGGTCTGCGTCACTCCGTGATGGGCAGGCACTCGGCGAGCAGGTCGACGACGTCACGCCAAGCTCGCTGCGCGTGCTGTGGGTGGTAGCCGACGCCGGGAACTGCGGGGTGGTCGACCGGTGGGTGATGGAAGGCGTGCAAGGCGCCGCCATAGACCGTGAGGCGCCAGTCGACGCCCGCGGCCTGCATCTCGGCGGTGAATGCGTTCCGTTGAGCGGGCGGCATGATCGGGTCTTCCGACCCGACCCCGGCCCACACTGGGCAGTGAATGCGCGCTGCCTCGCCTGGTCGGCCCGTGGTCAGTGCGTTGACTGTCCCGATCGCGCGCAGGTTGACGCCGTCGCGCCCGAGTTCCAGCGCGATCGCGCCTCCGGTGCCGTAGCCGATGGCGGCGACCCGGTCGGGGTCGGTCCGCGGCTCTGCGCGGAGCACGACGAGCGCCGCGTGGCCGACGCCTCGCATCCGGTCGGGGTCGGCGAGCAGCGGCATGCAACGGGCCAGCATCTCCTCAGGGTCGCCCAAATAGCGTCCGCCGTGGAGGTCGAAGGCCAGCGCCACGTATCCCAGTTCGGCGAGCGCATCGGCCCGGCGGCGCTCGACGTCGCTGAGCCCCATCCCCTCGGGCCCGACCAGGACCGCGGGCCGGCGGTCGACACCGGCCGGGAGCGCGAGGTGCCCGATCATCGTCAGGCCGTCGGCCGCGTATTCGATCGTGCGCGTTGTAACCGTCGTCATGAGCCTGGACTGTAGTGATCGTCGAGCCTGGTCGGGCCGGTGTTCTGCCGCTGGCAGAAGGCAGGTCCCCGGCGTATTCCGGAACCACCCCGTCAGCGGTTCAGTTGAGCCATCAAGTCCCGGTTCGTGACGCGTGCGGCGGCGAAGGTCCTCGTCACGCTCGGCGAGTTCGGAGCAAAGGTCGAGGAACAGCTGCTCCAGCTCGCTGATCCGGCGGGTGAGTGTTTCGATGCCGGCGGGAGCACCGAGCCCGGAGGCTTCCCAGACGGTCTGTCCGAGTGCTTTGGACAGGCGTCGTTCGAGCCGGGCGATGTGTGCGGAGAGACGGCTGTTACGCGCGGCGAAGCTCGGCCACTCCTGGTGCAGCGGCGTGAAGTCCAGCCTCCGCCACTGGCCCAGCCCGAAAGCGGCCATGTTCCAGACGTCCTTGATCTGCTCCAGTTCCGGAGTGGAGACAGCCGCGGCGATCATGCGGCGCGTGGCGTTGGCCATGCCGCTCAGGTGCGTGTCGCGGCGGACCTGGACGTCGTCGAACTGCTCGACGCGCCGCTCGCGCAGATGCTGGACGATGCCCCGCAGCAGGATGGGCGGGCTCTTGATCTCGGCGTCCGTGCGGGCCTGGAGCGCGTAGAGGACTTCGGCGGTCACCAGGGCCGGCCGCCCGCGAAGGCTCACAGCGGTGGTTTCGGAAGTACCGGACTCGGTACGGCACCACTGCTCGAAATAGGCGCCGCCGGCCTGCGCCTCCTTCCACCTCACCCAGTGCGGTGGACAGCACGGGTTCGAGCCGTTCGCCCGGTGCCGGTGGCAGGCGTCCACCGGTCGTCCAGGGCAGCGCCGGCGTCGGCGGCGTTGCCGGCGAATCCGTGCCGCAGAGCGTGGGGATGGCCGGCCTCGGACAGCCCCGCCCGGCGCGACAGCCGACCGAACAGGCCGTTCAAGGCCGCAGGCGGCATGGGTGCCCCGAGCGGCTGCCGGAACAGTTTCACCAGGACGAAGTCGCTGTCGCGTGCCTCGCGGCAGGCGTCCCGTTCGACGGCGTACTGGTCGTAAGCCTGCACCAGCAGGAAGTCGACGGGGACCGCGCGCGAGCGCCTCGACTTCGCCCAGGCTCCATTGTCGTTGTCGCGGCGTACCACGTGCAGGTGGGAGCCGGGAACCCGCAGCCCAGCCCGTTGGCGTCCAGGACGAAGTGGACGTTTTCGCGGCGCAGGCCCACAGCCTCGCTGCGGCGCAGTCCGGCCCTGGCCGGCAACAGCACGATGAACCGGTCCCTGGCATTGCGGCAGGCCCGCAGCAGGGCCAGGACCTCCTCATCCGTGGCGCGACCAACCGGCTCGTCCGGCTCGGCGGCCCGGTGCCTGGCCTTGGCGAAGCAGCGCAGGCCACTGCCCTCGCCGCGGGCCTCGGGCGGCAGGTCTCGGTCAGCGGCGATCTCGTAGAACTGGGACAGCACGAACATCGGCACCGTGCCCAACGCCGTGCCGTGCGCTAGGAATTCGCGTTCCCCGGCGAGCACAGTGTTGATCCCACGCGGCCCGCGGACCGGTTCACTGCCCGGCCCGGCCACACCTCGCTGTCGTCCCCGCGCGAGTGCCGCAGCCAGAATATGAAGCTGCCCAGCGGTCCCGCCGCCGTCGTCCAATCCCGCCCGGTGCACCGGCACCAGGTCAGGTAGAGCGCGACCGCCCCGGCGTACGTCCGCGTCGTCGACTCCGCCTGATCGCGACCGAACCGTACGTGCCGCAAGAACTCATCCGCCGCCTGTACCGGCTCCAGGCGGTCCTCGTCGAGCACGGTCCAGTACCGCTGGCCCGACGGCATGACTACACGAAAGGGCCGGAGACTTCCGGAGAACTCATGAACCACGCGCCTTCAACGACAACTGCGACGTGCACGGCACGGCGACGGGAAGCGTCGTACACGGCACCCCACCTCCGGGTGATGCGACAGTGCACGACGCCATCACGAACCAAAGAGAACGGACGAGGTGACCTGGCGCCCGCACGAGGACTCCAGCGCCATCGGCCGGCATCTCGGCCACCAGGCCCACGTCGCCCACTTCATGATCCGCAACCTCACCGCGGCCGAGCCCAGCCCGGATCCGGAACTGGACGGGCTCATGAACTCGGCGAATCCGGAGAAGTTCCGCGGCGCACTGCCCACCGTCGAACGGCTCACCGCGTTCCGGGACACCGTCGCCGAACGCGTCCACGCCCGCATCGGCGACATCGCCGCCGGCAACGTCGGCGCTCCCTCCCAACTGACCGTCGTCGGGACCCATCTCCCGATCGCACTGATCAACCACTAGGGTCCGTCTTCAAAGATCATCGGGTGGTGGATCATGGTGGGGTGATACGTCGCCATGAACTCACCGATCAGGAGTGGGAGTTACTCGCTCCCCTCATACCGCGCGCCGCGACAGGCCGTCCGCGCGTGGAGGATCGGCAGGTCGTCAACGGGATGGTCTACAAGATCCGAACCGGGATCTCCTGGCGCGACCTGCCGGAACGTTATGGCTCATGGCAGACGGTCTACACCCGCTTCCGCCGCTACGCCCTGGACG